>JAWLCV010000015.1:0-24519 GCA_041686955.1 Pseudomonadales bacterium | reverse complement strand
TCCGTCATGACGACGATGCGCTTCGGCACCTTGAACGAAGACAGCTCGCCCTTGAGCTCGGCGATCAGCGCCTGCTCGTCGAGGCTTGCGCCCTCGTGGAGGACCACGGCGGCCACGAGCTCGGTGCGGCGGTCGCGCTCGACCCCGACCACGGCACTCTCGCGGATGGCCTCGCGGGCATTGAGCAGGCTCTCCACCTCCAGCGGCGCCACGTTGGCGCCGCTGATCTTGATCATCTCCGAGAGACGGGTGACGAAGGTCACCCAGCCTTCCTCGTCCACCTTGCACATGTCCCCGGTGGGGTAGAGGACCTCGCCGAGGAAGGTTTCGTGGCGCTCGCGCTTGTAGAGCCCCGCCATGAGCGAGTAGCCGCCGGCGAGCAACTCGCCGGGCTCGCCGGGGGGCAGCGGAGCGCGGGTTTCCGGGTCGACGATACGCACGAACGCGCCGGGCGCCGGTTTGCCGTTGGCGCCGACCCTGTCCTCGGGCACACGTTCCGGTGCGGGCAGGGACACGTAGGCACTGGTGGTTTCGGTCATGCCGTAGATGCTCGGCATGCGCGACCGTGTGCGCTCGGCCTCGGCGGCAGAGATCAGTGCCTCGAGGCGATCGCAGACGAAGCGCGGCGGCGTCGCCGTCCGGTCCACCACCCCGGCGTAGTCGGTGACGATCTGCACCAGCGACAGAGCGCTGTCGTCGGCGGTCGCCTGTTTGATGATGGCTGCGAACGAGGGGGCGCTGCCGGTGACGAAGTCGGCGCGCTCCGCCTCCATGAGGCGCAGGTAGCTCGTCGGCTCGGGGCCGTCGGGGATCACCAGGCAGAAGCCGCCGTGCATGGCGTAGAAGAGCGTGGCCGACAGGCCCGCGATCCAGAAGAACGGTCGCGACGACAGCACACGCTCGCCGGGCTTCGGCAGCGCGTACACCGTCGCCATCTGGTAAGAGTGGCGCACGCTGTTGCCGTGGGCGTGCACCACGCCCTTGGGCTCCGCGGTGCTGCCGGAGGTGTAGATCATGAAGGCGTGATCCGCCGGGGTGACGGCCGCTTCCATGGCGCGTACCAGGCCCTCGCCGACGGCAGCGTCGCCGTCGAGCAGCGCGCCGGCGCTCCGGGCCCATGGGGGCACGGCGTCGGCCCAGACATAGACACGGCGCAGATGAGGCGCTTCCTCCAGGAGAAGCCGCTCGCCGCTCTGGCCGGCCAGGGCTGGCAGGGCCTGCTCGAGCCGCGCCAGGTAGTCGTGGTGCAGGTAGGACGGAGCAATGATCAGCGTGTCGATGTCCGCGTGGTTCAGTACCCACCCGAGTTCCCGTGCCTGGTACAGGGTGCTCATGGGAATCACCACCGCACCGATGCGCGCCGCGGCCATGAATGCCACGGCGAACTCCGGGCCGTTGGGCAGCAGCACGCCCACATGGCTGCCTTTGCCGACGCCGGCCGCTACCAGGGCTCGCGCCGCGGCGAGGGACCGTCGCTCCAACTCTGCGAACGTCAGGCGGTCGGCGCCGCGCACCAGCAACTCCTGATCTCCATAGTGGCGGGCCGCATGCCCGAGCATGTTCGGGATCGTGGGGGCGTATGGCGGTAGTGCGGGTTCGGCGGGCATGAACGTCTCCGTGGCTGATCGAGCGGGTCGGTAGAGAAGTCTAAAGGATTTAGCTAGCTGAGGGTCCGGGGTCGCAGCGGACACCGCGCTCCCGCGCGCCGCGCGGTGGCTACCGGGCCGTGGCACATTAGTTGCAAAACCGGTTGCAACGAGGGGGCGGAGCATCCGGAACTCCGATCAACCGTCATGTCCAGTTCCCACAGCGTGCCCGAGATCGTTGTCCGCGATACCCCCGCGACGGGGCCGCCGGCCAACGAAAACGCGAGAGCGTGGTTCCTGATCGCCTGCCACGGCGAAGTGGTGGTGCGGGTGCGGCCGGGCATGAGCCTCGGAGAGAGTCCGGCGGGCGTGCTCTGTTTCGATCCGGCGCACGCGCAGCTCGAGCTGGATGTGGCGGACGAGGGCGAGCTGTTGCTCCGTGGAGTCCGCGGCTACCGGTTGGAAGCCGCCGAAGGGTCGCGTGGCAGCCGTGAGACCTTGCCGCGCCATCGCTGGGCGGAGCTCCATCTGCCTCACAACCTCGTGCGGCTCGGCACCGACTTCACCGAACCGGTGCCCGGGAACCTCGTCAAGGTTCGTGTTTTGCGGCCGCCCACACCAGCGGGCCCTGGGGGGCCGCAGAGGGCGGCATCGGGTGGACTGCGCCCGCGCGCGGCACGAACCGGCAGGCGCCGGTACCGGATGCCCATTCCGCTGCTGGCGGTGTTGATGTCGTTGGCCGGCATCGGCACGGCGCTGCTGCATCCGGTGATGCGGGAGGGCACCGTGACCGAACCGCCCACCCCCGTCGGCGGGGCCCCGCTGTCAGCGTCCGCGTCGTCGCCTCCTGCGCCGGGCGCGCTCCCGCATCGCGAATCCGAAGAGAGGGCCGCGGGGCGGGTGCCGGGCGCATTGCCGGAACCGCAATCCGAGCCCGCGCGGGCCATCGCGCCGGTGGTGGTGCCGCCCGTGCAGCGACGGTCGCTGCCCCGGAGCGAACGGAGCGCCCGCGTCGCGGAGGCGACCGTGGGTGCACCGAGGGGTGAGCAGCAGCCGGATCCCCCAGTGGTTGCGGAGCTCGAGGAGACCGGCCGGGCTGTGCGGGCGCTGGCCGCGGAGCTGGAGCTGCGGCGGGATCGGATCGCGGCTGACCTGGCCCTGGCGCAGGGCCGCCTGGCCACCCCTGCACACGCGAGCGCCTACACGTTGTACAGCCGGGTGCTGGCGCAGAACCCGGGATCCGCGGAAGCCAGAATCGGGCTGGAGTCGGTGCGCCAGCAATTGATCAACCGCGCCCTCGCCGAGCTCGCGCGCGGCGCGCTGGAGGACGCCGATAGGTCTTTGCGGGCCGCGGCGGACGCTGGCGCTCCGGCCGAGCTGATTGCCGGCCTGCGGAGCGAGCTCGACTACCAGCAGCGGCTGACCGGCTCGGAAGCGCGGTGATCGACGAGCTGCCGGGGTGGCGGCCGCGGGTTCGGTGTTGGCTGCGGGCGTTTCTGGCAAGGGATTTGCAAAGCCGTGAGCGGCCACGAGCAGTGGGGGTGGCCGGCTGCAATAGAGAAGAGCGACGAGCATCCGGATCATGGGTTCAGCTTACGTGCACGTTTCCAGGCTCGGTGAGCAATGAGTAGCCAGGCGGGGGGGTCCAGTTTCGTCCTGACCCGGCGCCTGGCCGACGGCACGGTGGAGTGGATTCCCCTCGACGAGGTCCCGCAACGCATGCTCGCCGGCGCGGGCGAGCACTACACGCTGATCGACCGTAGCGATTACGAGGCGCCGGGGACGCTGGTGGCAGAGCGTCGGGGCGAAGACCTGGCCCTCCACGTGGATGAGGCCGAGGTGCTGGTCCTGGAGCAGTTCTTCGTCACCCGGGACGTGGCCTTTCACCCCACGACCGACGTCGCCGGTGGCGCGGGCGCTTTCGCCGGTCCACCGCTCACCCCGGATTCTCCCGTGCAGAGTGGCTCGCCCGACGGCGTCCAGGTGGTCTGGTCAGCCGAGCCTGGCGACGGCGACGCCAGCGCCGGCGGCGCCGCTCAGGGCGGGGGCGCAGCCGGTGCCCCCCAGGGCGGGGGCGCAGCCGGTGGCTCTCCGCTGCTCTGGGGCGGGTTGGCTCTTGGGGGTTTGGGGCTCGCCGTCGCCGCGGGCGGCGGCGGAGGCAGTGGGAGCGACGGGGCGGCGGACAGCGGCGGGGACACCGGCGGGGACACCGGCGGGGACGTTGATGACGCCGATACCACCGCGCCGCAGATCACGTCGGGCGACACCGCCCCAGAGATTGCAGAGAACAGCGGCGGCGGTCAGGTGGTCTACAGGGCCACCGCCACTGACGAAGGCGCGGTGACGTGGTCCCTGGCCGATGGCGGTGACGCCGACGCGTTCAGTATCGACACCGATACGGGCGCCGTGACCCTGCTCGGTAATCCGGATTACGAGGAGAAAGCCAGCTACAGCTTCACGGTGGCGGCCACCGATGCGGCGGGCAACAGCAGCAGGCAAACGGTCTCCCTGGCCATCAGAGACATGGACGAGGCGGCCCCCCGCATCACCTCCGGGGCCACGGCCGCGCCTGTCGATGAGAACAGCGGGCCCGGCCAGGTGGTGTACGACGCCGACGCCAGCGGCGAGGTGACCTGGAGCCTCGAGCAAAGCGGCGACGCCGCGGAGTTCCGGATCGATGCCGCCACCGGGGCGGTGACCCTGGTCGAGGACCCCGATCACGAGACCCAGTCGAGTTATGCCTTCACCGTCGTGGCGACCGACAGCGACGGCAACAGCAGCACCCAGGACGTCTCACTGGCCATCAGGGATCTGGACGAGGTCGCGCCCACCATCACGTCCGGCGCAACGGCGCCGGACGTGGACGAGAACAGCGGCCCCCGTCAGGTGGTCTACACGGTGACCAGTACGGACGACGGTGACATCAGCACCGGCAGGACGATCTACAGTCTCGCCCCCGGGGACGACGCGGACGACTTCGACATCAACCGGAACACCGGCGCCGTCACCCTCATCGAGGACCCGGATTTCGAGACGCAGTCCCGCTACGACTTCACCGTGGTGGCGACGGATGCCGCCGGCAACAGCAGCGAGCAGGCGGTCTCCCTGGCGATCAACGATCTCGACGATGGCGATGACGATGGCGATGACGACGACGATGACGATGACGACGATGACGACGATGACGACGATGACAACGATGACGACGACGACGGTGATGATGGCGGTGACGGCGGCGATGCGGTCCCGCCAACGGTCGTAGGCCTGGCGCTCGGTGCCGAGGGGAGCCAGAACGGCATCCTCAATGCTGGCGACACGGTGCGCGTCGCGGTGACGATGAGCGAGAGCACGATCGTCGATACCTCCGGCGGCACGCCGCGCATCGCGTTGAACATCGGCGACGACACAGCCTTCGCGAGTTACGGCTCCGGAAGCGGCAGCACCAGCCTGATATTCGAGTACACGATTCAGGCGGGCGACGACGACAGCGACGGTATCCGCATCCCGCCCAACGCGTTGGAGTTGAACGGCGGCGCGATGACGGATGGCTCGGGCAACGCGGCGGATCTCCGTCACGGCGAGGCCCCCGCCGATCCGGCCTTCGTCGTCGATACCGCGGCCCCGACCTTGTCCTCCAGCGCGCCGGCGGACGATGCAGACGATGTCCCTCTCGACCAGGACATCGTGCTGACGTTCAACGAGGACATGCAGGTCGGCAGCGGCGCCGTCACCGTCAGCGACGGCAGCGACACCCGTGCCATCGACGTCACAGACGGCTCCCAGGTCGGCGTCAGCGCCAACCAGGTCACCATCGACCCCGCCTCCGATCTGAACGGCCAGAGCACCTACAGTGTCCGGATCGACGCCGGCGCGTTCACCGACCGGGCGGGCAATCCGTATGCGGGAATCAGCGACAGCACCACGCTCGACTTCGAGACGCAGGGCGATGCCCCGGACGACGTGGATACCTCCGTCGATACCTCCATCGTGGTGTTCGACCTGCTTTTGGGGTCGAGCTCCGATCACAGTGGCCGAACCTTCGACAGCGGTGTGAGCTACGACATCTACATCCGGGTCGACAGCAACGACGAGACGCTCAGTACCTCGGGAGGCGGTCCCGGAACCTGGGGAACCTGGAGCGGCACCGAAGGTCTCGGCAGCGATGATCGAGTCATCCTCGTGGGCAATGGCGACGCGGTTCGCGGCCCGCTGTTTTCCGTCGATCGGGTTTCGGTGGAGTCGACGGCGGTCCAGTGGGAAACGGTGTTCGAGACCGCCGCGGCTCTGGCGCATCACGGAACGTTCACTCGCTACCACGCAGGCGACACGGCCAGCGTGGCGCTGTTCGACACGCCGTTGCCGGGAGCCTTCCTCGGGCGGCAGGGCGGACGGACGAGCACCATGTACTTCACCAACTTGCCGGCCGGCATTCTGACGTCGCAGGGACTGGTGTGATCTGATCGGGCGCGATCATGGCGGCATTGACCGTGCTCCGTCGACTGGCGGAGCAACACAGCTACTCGAGTCTGCGCGAGGCCTGCCTGGACGCCGATCCCCTTGACCCGGGGGTACAGGTGCTTCTGGCCCTGGCGGAGGTCCACCTCGGTGACGGTTCCGCGGCGCGCCGCCGGCTGGCGTCCATACATGGCGAACGGCTGGAGGTCGCCGCGCGCCTCGATCTGGCGGCAGCTCACATGGCGCTGGGCGAGTGGGAGCGCTCCGTCGCCATTCTGGAAGCGACGCAGAGGGAGGTGGCCCCCGAGGCGGCGGGCGACCGCGCCGCGCTGTTGGCTCGTCTGGCCGGGTGCCGACTGCAGCAGGGACGCTGCGGGGAGGCCCTGGCGCTGTACGAGCGCAGCCTTGCTCTGCAGCCGAGCCTGGCCGCGTACCTGAATCTGCTGCGGCTGTATCGGGACGAAGGCCGTCTGGCCGACATGGATGGGTGTCTGCGGGCCGCGTGGGCGTTCTGGTCGAAGGAGTGGGAGGAGTGGCCGGAGCACCAGCGTCGTGTCCACAGCCAGCAGCTGCGGTGTCTGCAACTCGATCTTTGGCTGGCTCTGGAGCGGTTCGACGCAGCCGAGGCCTGGGTCGAGGTCGAGCGGGACGTGGCCGGCGAAGCGGACTGGTGCGACCTGGTGTGCGGTCTGGCGGAGCGCCTGGCCGCCCGCGATCGCCACGCCCAGGCGGAGGAGTGGCTGCGCGTCGGGTTGCGCGGTTGCCCGGAACACCGGGCGTTCTGGCTCCAGCTCGCCGACCTGGCGCATCTCCAGGGGCGCGCGCAACACGCCGTGGCGCTGCTGCGCCGGGCCATCGAGCTTGCGGAGGCCCGGGACGCGGCGACCGAGTTGCTGTGGATACGGCTGTCGTCTATGGCGCTGCCGTGGAATGGCGCTCTGGCCAGAGAGGCCGTGGAGCGGGCCCGGCACCGGCTGGCCACCCGCGCCGGTCCAAACCCCGGCGCCGCCGGGGAGATGGGCGCGCAGCCCCACGACCTCGGTGAGCTCACGCTGCGGGTCGAGCTCGCGCTCGCCGAAGTGGAGGCCCACGAGGGGGATCGCCAGGGCGCCGAGCGGCGCTTTCGGCAGGCGTTGGAGCAACAGCCACGGATGGTCGACGCGCTGCACGGGCTGGGCCAGCTCCTGTTGCAGGTCGGGCGCCTCGACGAGGCGGTGGCGCTGTTCGAACGGGCCAAGGCCGTCGACCCGGTGCGCGGCCACGGTGCGCTCTTCCACGCGCGGCGCTTTCCCGACGACGAAGATACCCTCGATCGTCTCGAGCGACTTGCACGCACCCCGAGCGCCGAAGGCTCGGTGCACGCCGGCTTGCTGTTTCAGCTCGCCGCCGCGTGGGAGAAGCGGGAGGATTACGAAAGGGCCTTCGCTCTCGCCGCCGAGGGCAATGCCGCCGTCCGCCGGCTGCTCTGCTACGACCCGAGGGCCCACCGTCAGCGGTGCGCGCGCATCCGGCATGCGTTCTCGAGGGCACTCTATGACCACCGTCCCGGCTCGGGGCACGAATCGGATCTGCCGGTGTTCGTCGTCGGCATGCCCCGCTCGGGCACCACCCTGGTGGAGCAGATGATGGCCGGCCACAGCCGGATCCACGGCGCCGGCGAGCTGGGCACGATCCCCCGGGTGATCGCCGGGCTCGAGCGCTGGGAACGCCGAACCGGTTCGGGGCGCGGCTACCCGGATTGCGTGGACGACCTCGATCCGGCCGTGGCCCGGGGCGTTGCCGAGGACCTCCTGAATGAGCTGAGGGATCTTGCCCCCGACGCGGCGCACGTGGTGGACAAGCTGCCGCACAACTTCGAGAACATCGGCCTGATCAAGTTGCTGTTTCCCCGAGCGAAGATCGTTTCCGTGCGCCGCGATCCCCGCGACGTCGCCGTCTCCAACTACTTTCTCGACTTTGCCAGCAAGCACGGCGCCATGGGGTTCGCCTACGATCTCGAGTGGATCGGCGAGCAGCTCGCGGACCACAACCTGCTCATGCACCACTGGCAGCGGCTGTTCCCCGGTGAAATTCTCGAGATCCGGTACGAAGACGTTGTGGATGATCCGGAGGCCAGCGCCCGCCGCATGCTGGATTACATCGGCGTCGGCTGGGAGCCTCAGGTGCTCCGGTTCGACGCCCTGGAGCGCCCTGTCAGGACCGCCAGTGTCTGGCAGGTTCGCCAGCCCCTCTACACCAGCTCGAAAGGCCGGTGGCGGCCGCACCGGCGACATTTGAAGCCGCTGATCGCCGGCACCAACCGCAGGATTACCTGGGACCCCATCGAGATGGTCACCTTGCCGGAGCCCGGGTGGCTGAACATCGGGGTGGACCACTACCGCCGGGGCGATCTCGATGCGGCGGAGTACCGCTTCGAGCTGCTGCTCCGCCACCTGCCCGAGCACGCCGCCGCGCGCTTCATGCTGGGCCTGATCTGCCTGTGCAAGGGCCACCGCGGCGACGGGATCTCCCTGATGGAGCAGGCGGTCGAGCGGTGTCCATGGAACCGCCACTGGCGCAGCGAATTGGTCCGGGCCTACCGCCTGGACGGCCGCGGCCAGGATGCCGCTTCGGTTGACGATGGCCGCGGGATCGAGGCCGCGTTTCACCGGGAGGGGCACGGCGGGGAGAAGCCGGGCGCGTGCCTCGACTATCTGTTCCTGTCCGGGGAAGCCACATGACCGAGTTTCACGTCCGCAACTTCGGGCCCCGCGCGCTCGCCACCTGTCTGCTTTGCGCGGTTGCCGCGACGGCGTCCGCGGCCGAAGGGCTCGCCGACGGGCTTGCCGAAGGGCTCGCCGGCGCCCTGCAGGCGACGTTGCGCAATCACCCGGCCGTGGCCGGTCAGCGCGCGGAAGTGGAAGCGAGGCGTCATGCGGCGAATGGAGCCCGCAGTCAGCGCTACCCGACGCTCTCCGCCCAGGCCGCCCAGTATGCGCAGACGGACCGCTCGGCGCTCGAAGGCTACGATCTGTCGAATCCCGCCGTGCTGCGCCTCCGCCAGCCGATCTGGGCCTTCGGCCGCATCGACGACAGCATTGCGGTGGCCAACGCGGAGGTGAGTACGGAGCGCGCTGACCTGCTGCGGGTGCTGCGGCAACTGCTCGAAGACACCGCCGTGGCGTACGCCACCGTGCGGGGCAGCCATGATCTCATCGACATCGCCCGGCAGAACGTCGCTGAGCACCGTGAGCTGCTCGACCAGATACGGCGCCGGGTGGAGGGGCAACTCGCCACGAGCGCGGACTCCCGCCTGGCAGCCACCCGGCTGGCCCAGGCTCGAGCGCAGCTCGAGCGTGCCCAGAGCGAATGGGAGGCGGCGCGGGAGGATCTCGGCGCGCTGACTCAAGCTGCCCTCGACGCAGACCAACCGGTTCCCGCAGAGCTGCTCGAGCTCGACCGGTTCGAAGGCCTCATCGAAACGGCTCTGGCCAACAGCGCTGAGATTCGCTTCAAGCAGCACCGGCTGGAGCAGGTCGAGGCGGAGGTGGATCGGGCACGGACGTCGTCCATGCCGACGATCTACGTGCAGGCGGACCGGTTCTACGACCAGCCGGGGCTGCGCGACGACAGTCAGGTCAGCGTGGTGTTCGAGGCGTCCCTCGAAGGTCTCGGTCTGGCGGCCCGGGGGCGAAGGGGAGAGGCCGTCGCCAGCCGTCACGCCGCGGTGCAGGAGCTGGCCGCGGCCAAGGTGCAGTTGAGGCGGGAGCTCCAAGGTCTGCAGCGCGACCGCCGCCTGCAGGCCGAGCTGATCGATTTGCAGACAATGTCGCTCGGCGACCTCGAATCCCTGCTGGCGTCCTACCGGCGCCAGTACGAAAGCGGCGCCAAGAGCTGGCTGGATCTCATGAACATGCAGCGGGAACTGTTCGAGCAAAGGCGCCAACTGATGCAGGCGCAGATGGAATGGCAGATCCATTCCCTGCGGCTCCTGGCCAGACTCGGCGGTCTGGACGCCTTGGCGGGCCTCGAGGGGCGGGACCGTGGCTGAGCAGCTCGACCCGGACCACGGTCACCCGAGCCTGCCGCTGGTCGAGCGGCTGCTCGATGCGTTGGGCATTCCCTACGACGCGACGCGACTGCGCGTGGCCGGCGAGCGCGTCGGGCCCGGGCCGCATTCACCCGCCGAGTGGTTGCATCAGGTGCTGACCGCGACGGCAGAGAGCGAGCTGGCGCCGATGCTGCTGCCCTGGCGGAGCTTCGACCCGCGTCGCCTGCCGGCACTGGTGCGTCGTGGGGACGGTTGGTACCTGGCCAGCGACGACCCGGCGAGGGGATTGCTCGTGACGGGTAGCGACGGGGTGCAGTGGCCGGTCACGAGTGCGGAGCTCGACGGCGCGCAGGTCCTCTGGATCCGGCGTCCGCCGATGGCGTCCCGTGCCGCGCCGGGCGATCGGGGGCAGGGCCCATCGCTGTCCCGCAATCTGGCGGCTCGCCGGGTCTGGAAAGAGTTGTTTCGGGAACGGGGATGGCTGTGGAAGGTGGCCGTCGCCACGTGCCTGGTCAACCTGATCGGCATTGCTACGTCCCTGTTCGCCATGCAGGTCTACGACCGCGTCGTGCCCACCCTGGCGTACGCCACCTTGACCACGCTGGTCGCCGGGATGGCGGTCGTGGTCATCCTCGACTGGACGCTCAAGATCATCCGCTCGCGTATCCTCGACAGCCTCGCCTGCGCCGTGGATCAGCGGCTCTCGCAGCACGTCTTCGAGCACCTGCTGCACGTGCAACTGGACGCCCGGCCGCGTCGTCTCGGGACGCTGGCCGCCCAGGTCGGGAGCCTGGATGCGGTGCGTCAGTTCTTTTCCGCCACCGTGGTATTCGCCCTGGTGGATCTGCCGTTCGTGCTCATGTTCGTGGCCTTCATTGCCGTCATCGGCGGCACCGTTGCGTGGGTCTATGTCCTGCTGCTGCCGGCGGCGCTGGCGCTCGGCCTCGTCACCCAGCGCCGGCTGGGGGGGCTACTCGGCGAACAGCTCTCCCGGAGCAACGAGCGCCAGGGACTTCTGGTCGACAGCATCCGTGGCGCGGAGTCGGTTCGCGCGAACAACGCCGGCTGGCGCTTCGCCCGGGAATGGCAGGAAATCACCGCCAGCATCAACCGCTACGGCATCCAGCAACGGGCGATCAGCAGCCTGTCCACGGTCACCACCAGCAGTCTCTCCGTCCTTGCCTACGTCTCGGCCGTCGTGGTCGGCGTCTGGCGGATCGAGGCGGGCCTGCTCACCATGGGCGGACTCATAGCCTGCACCATCCTCGGCGGCCGGGTGATCGCTCCGGTCGCCCAGAGCGTGCAGCACCTGGTGCAGTGGCAGCACGTCCGTCAGGCGCTCTCGATGGTGCACGAAGTGCTCGCCCTCGGTTCCGAGCGCCGCCCGGGCCAGCGCATGCTCGTTCCGGATGAGGCACCGGCAGAGATGGCTCTGGAAGGCGTGCGCTTCTCGTACCCGGATTCGCCGAGCTGCCAGCTCGACGTCGACGGATTGCTTCTGCAGTCCGGAGATCGGGTGCTGCTCGCGGGCCCGGTCGGCTCGGGGAAATCCACTCTTCTGAAGGTGCTTGCGGGGCTCTACCGCCCCACCGAAGGCCGGGTGCGGCTGGGACGGGCGGACCTCTGGGAGACGGACCCGTTGGTGGTCGCCACGCATATCGGCTTCCTGCCCCAATCGGTTCACCTCTTCCGGGGAACACTGCGCAGCAATCTCTGCTTGAGCGGTACGGCGAGCGACGACCGCGTGCTCGAGGTCAGCCGGCAGCTCGCCATCGACACCATCGCCGCGGGCAGCCCCCACGGCATGGACCGTCCCATCAGCGAAGGCGGCGAAGGCCTTTCCGGCGGTCAGCGACAGCTCGTGGCGCTGGCGCGGGTGTTCGTGAGCGGGCCCCGCGTGTGGCTTCTGGACGAGCCCACGGCCTCGCTGGATCGGGACATGGAGCACCGCGTGTGGCAGGCTCTGGAGGCTTCACTGGGTCCGACCGACATCCTGGTCGTCAGCACGCATCGGCCTCTGCTGGCGAGCCGCCTGGTAAACCGCGTGTTGCTCATGCAGCAGGGGTGCGTGGTCCGGGACGGCACTCCGGAGGCAGTATTGCCGCAGATGGCGAGACAACCCTCTCCACGGCCCCCCATTCGCATAGGCAACGCCGATGCCGTTTGACGGCGCTGATGATCTCGACGGCCACCGTCGCCGGCGCATAGAGCGGCTGCAGCAGGCCCATCGCGGACGCCACGGCACCATACTCGTCGTGCTCGTGGCCGCCGTCCTCCTGTTCGTCGTCTGGGCCAGCGTCTTCGAGATCGACGAGGTGGCTCGTGCCGACGGCGAGGTGATTACCGGTAGCCGGATTCAGGTCATTCAGTCCGTGGATGGTGGTGTGTTGAGCGAGTTGCTGGTGCGTGAAGGTGACCGGGTGGCGCCGGGACAAGTGCTCGCGCGGCTGGATCAGACGCGGTTCGCCTCCACCGTCGGCGAAATCCAGGCGCGCCTGTTCGCGCTCCAGGCCAAGGTCGCACGACTGCGCGC
The DNA here is from genome assembly GCA_041686955.1 of Pseudomonadales bacterium. Taxonomy (GTDB): domain Bacteria; phylum Pseudomonadota; class Gammaproteobacteria; order Pseudomonadales; family Azotimanducaceae; genus UBA7803. The sequence continues at coordinate 11,915 of JAWLCV010000015.1, read as the reverse complement.
CGAAGTCGTTTCCAGCGAAGCGCTGACGTTTCCGGAAGGCCTGGAGGAGCGGGCTCCGGACATGGCCGCCGTGGAGAGGGCGCTGTTCGAGCAGCGGCGTACGGGCCTCTCCGAGGAGCTGCGCACCCTGGGGGTGGCGGGGGATCTGGCGGGCCGGGAGCTGGCGCTGGTTCAGGACCTCTACGACGCCGGCGACGCCAGCGGCGCGGAGCTGCTGCGGGCGGAACGCGGGCTGAACGAGGCGGAGGCGGCGCTGGTGAACCGGCGCAACCGTTTCCTCGAGGAAGCCCGTCTGGAGCTGACCAGGGCAGAAGACGAGATCGCCCAGAAGGAACAGTTGCTCATCCGCCGCCTCGAGGAGCAGGCGAACACCGTGCTCACGGCCCTGGTTCCCGGGATCGTGAAGAACATCCGGGTCACCACGGTGGGCGGGGTCCTCGGTCCCGGCGAAGAGCTCATGCAGATCGTGCCGGTGGACGACGAGCTGCTGATCGAATGCCGGGTGCGTCCCGTGGACATCGCCCGCGTAGCCTCCGGGCTTCCAGCCCACATCCGCTTCGATCCGTTCGACTACACCGTCTATGGCGCCGCACCGGGAAAAGTGGTGTACGTCAGTGCCGATACCCTGAAAGAGGAATCCGAGCACGGCACGGCGGTGTACTACCGCGTACGCATCAAGCCCGACGCTTCACCGCCGCGAACCACCACCGGCCGACGTCTGCAGATCGTTCCGGGCATGACGGCCCAGGTGAACATTCAGACCGGGCGGCGCTCCCTCATGGACTACCTGCTCAAACCGCTGCGTAAGACACTGAACGAGGCTTTTCGCGAACGCTGAACCTTCTCGCCGCGCAACGCCTGTATCGGTTCGGCTTCACCGCTCGGACGCCAACAGCCAGGCGCAGTACACCACCGGCAGAACCAGCAGGCAGAGGATGGCGGTGGTGATCATCCCGCCCACCATGGGCGCGGCGATGCGCTGCATCACGTCCGAGCCGGTTCCCGTTCCGAGCATGATGGGCAACAGCCCGGCGATGGTTGACGTGGCGGTCATGGCCACCGGCCGCACCCGGCGCGCCGTGCCCTCTCGTACGGCTTCCACGATCTGCTCTCGGCAGAGCCGCGCGGAGGCGGCCTCACCGCGATCGAAGGCCTGCCGACTGGCGGCCCGGCGTTCGTTCACCGCGTCCTGGATGAAGGTGAGCACGAGCACGCCCGTCTCCACCGCCACCCCCGCTAGAGCGATGAAGCCCACGGCGACGGCTACCGAGAGATTGAATCCGTACCAGTGAATCAGCCAGAAACCGCCCACCAGCGCGAACGGCACGGACAGCATGACCAGACTCGGCGCGATCAGGTTGCCGAAGTTGAAGTAGAGCAGTACGAAGATCAGCGCCAGGGTCAGCGGGATGACCACCCTCAGGCGCTCGGCCGCCCGCTCCATGTACTCGTACTGGCCGGACCAGCTCACCGTGTAGCCGGCTGGTACCTCGACCTGGTCCGCCAGAGCCCGGCGCGCCTGCGCCACGAAGCCCCCCACGTCGCTGGACTCCAGATCCACGTAGACCCATGCGTTGGGCCGGGCGCCTTCGGTCTTGATCGACGGTGCCCCGCGGCGCAGGGTGATGTCCGCCACCTGCCCCAGGGGGATCTGAGCGCCCGTGGGGGTGGCGATCAGCACCCGGCGCAGCTGCTCGGGATCGTCCCGGAGCTCGCGCGGGTAGCGCACGTTGACGGGATACCGCTCGAGGCCCTCCACGGTCTCGGTCACGTTCATTCCGCCGATGGCAGACATCACTACGTCCTGGACGTCACCCACCGTCAGGCCGTAGCGGGCCACCGCGTCCCGGCGAATGTCGAAATCCAGGAAATAACCGCCGACGGCCCGGTCGGCGAAAGCGGAGAGGGTGTCCGGCAGGGACTTCATGGCCACCTCCACATCCTCGGCGATCCGCTGCAGCTCCCGGAGATCCGGCCCGCTGATCTTGATGCCCACAGGGGTCTTGATTCCAGTGGAGAGCATGTCGAGCCGGGTCTTGATGGGCATGGTCCAGGCGTTGGCTAGGCCCGGGAATTGGATGGCGCGGTCCATCTCCGCCATCAGCTCCCGGGTGGTCTTGCCGGGATCGGGCCAGGCCTCTCGCGCCTTGAGCTGAACGATGGTTTCGATCATGGACAGCGGGGCCGGGTCGGTGGCGGTGTCCGCGCGCCCAACTTTCCCGAAGACGGTCGCCACCTCCGGAAACGTGCGCAGGATCCGGTCGGTCTGTTGGAGCAGCTCCCGGGCCTTGGTGATGGACACCCCGGGAAACGTGGTGGGCATGTAGAGGATGTCGCCCTCGTCCAGCGGCGGCATGAACTCGGAGCCCAGCCGGGACACCGGGTAGGCCGTCAGAACCAGCAGCACCACCGCACCCGCCAGGGTCGGGATCCGCCAGCGCAGCAGGCGGTTGAGAACCGGAGCGTGGAGAGCGCCCAGGCCACGGGTCAGCGGATTACGGTGCTCGGCGACGATCCGGCCTCGGACGAAGTAGCCGGTGAGCAGGGGCACCAGGGTGACCGCCAGCAGCGCGGCCGCGGCCATGGCATAGCTGCTGGTGAACGCCAACGGTTTGAACAGCCGCCCCTCCTGGGCTTCCAGGGTGAACACGGCGAAGAACGCGACCACGATGACCAGGAGCGAGAAGAACAGAGCCGGTGCCACTTCCCGGGCCGCGGCGCCGATGGCGCTCCAGCGCTCTGCCGGGGTCAGTGCTTCCCCGTGACGGGCTCGGGCCGAGGCCAGGTGCCGGTGGGCGTTCTCGACGAGCACGATGGGCCCGTCCACCATGGCGCCGATGGCGATCGCGATGCCGCCGAGGGACATGATGTTGGCGGTGATGCCTTGCAGTCGCATGACCACGAGCGCCAGCAGGATGCCCACCGGCAGGGCCACCACGGCCACCAGCGCAGAGCGCAGGTGCAGCAGGAACGCCGCGCACACCAGGGCCACCAGCGCCAGCTCGAGCAGCAGCGTGTCCGCCAGGTTGTCGACGGCCCGCTCGATCAGCGCGCCGCGGTCGTAGACGGGCACGATCTCCACCCCCTCCGGCAGCCCGCGGGCCAGGGAGGCGAGCCTGGCGCGAACGCCTTCGATGGTGCGCAGGGCGTTCTCGCCGTACCGCATCACCACCACGCCCCCGGCCACCTCGCCTTCACCGTCCAGCTCGGCCACGCCGCGGCGCAGCTCCGGACCCAGCCCCACGTGCGCCACGTCGGCGATACGCACGGGCGTGCCCCGAGCATCCACGCCGACCGCGATCTGGCGAAGATCCTCGAGATTCCTGAGATAACCCAGGCCCCGCACCATGTACTCCGTCTCCGCCATCTCCACCACCCGGCCGCCGACGTCGCGATTGGAGCGCATGATGGCCTGGCGGACCGCGGACAGCGGGATGTCGTAGGCCGCCAGGGCATTGGGGTCGACCTCCACCTGGTATTGCTTGACGTAACCGCCGATGGAGGCCACCTCGGCCACCCCCGGCACGGTCTGAAGGGGGTATCGCAGGTACCAGTCCTGCAACGATCGGAGCTCCGCCAGGTCCCGCTGGCCGGTGCGATCCACCAGGGCGTACTCGTAGATCCAGCCGACTCCGGTGGCATCCGGACCCAGGGTCGGGGTGATCCCGTCCGGCAGCCGGCCGCTCGCGTAGTTGAGGTACTCGAGGACCCGGGAGCGCGCCCAGTAGAGGTCCGTGTCGTCGTTGAAGATCACGTAGACGAACGACAAGCCGAAGAAGGAATAGCCACGTACCACCCGGGCGTTGGGCACCGCGAGCAGCGCGGTGGTGAGCGGATAGGTGACCTGATCCTCCACCACCTGCGGGGCCTGTCCCGGATACTCGGTGAAGACGATGACCTGCACGTCCGAGAGGTCGGGGATGGCATCCAGCGGCATGGAGCGCACGGCCCACGCCCCGACCCCCACCGCAAGAATCGTTGCACCCAGCACCAGGAACGGGTTTCCGAGCGCGAGATCAACGAGGCGGCGGATCACCGCTCACCTCCTGCATTTTGGCAGTCGCCTCGCGCAGCTTCGATTCCGAGTCGATGAGGAACTGGGCCGAAGTCACCACCTGCTCGCCTGGGACCAGGCCGCTTTTGATCTCGGTCCAACCGCCGCTGCTGATGCCGAGCCGCACTTCCCGGGGCTCGAAACGCCCCGGTTCCCGTACGACGAACACCTGCTCGCGCACACCGCTGCGGATCACGGCCTCGCGCGGGATGGCGACCACGTCGTTTTTCGCCTGGGCGTGCACGGTTACGTTGACGAACATGTCGGGCCGCAGTCGCAGATCGTCGTTGGCGAACTCCAGCCGCGCCTTGACGGTGCGGGTGTCTGCCTCGGCGTAGGGATAGACGTAGGCCAGCGTGCCCGCGAAGGTTTCGCCGGGAATGCCGACGACTTCCATCTCCGCCCGGTCTCCCACCCGAACCCACGGCAGCTCCTGCTGGTAGATGTCCACCAGCACCCAGACCCGCCTCAGATCCGCGATGAGGTAGAGCTCGGTGCCCGGGGTGACGTAGGCGCCCCGGCGGGCGCCAACGTTCACCACCACACCCCCGTCGGGCGCGTGAATGTGCAGGCGCCGCTTCACCTCGCCGGTCTCGCGCAGGTCGTCGATCTGATGCGCGGGCACATCCAGAAAGCGCAGGCGTTCCAGAGCGGTGGCCGCCAGCGACCGGGCGCCGCTGCCCAGGGTTTCCAGGTTCTGCAGCGCAACCAGATACTCCTGCTGAGCGGTCACCAGCTGTGGCGAGTAGATCGCCAGCAGAATGTCGTCCGCCTCGACGGGTTGACCGGTGGTGTCCACCCAAAGCTCCTCGATCCAACCGTCGGTCTTCGGGTGCAGGCGGACGATTCTCTGCTCGTCGTAAGCTATACGTCCGACGGTACGTATGGATCGAGCAATGTCGCGACGCTGGGCGACGGCGGTGCGAACGCCGATGTTCTGGGTCACCACCGGATCAATACGTACCGTCCCCGGCGCCTCGTCCGGCCGATCGCCGGCATACACGGGAACGTAGTCCATGCCCATCTCGTCTTTCGCCGGCACGTCCGAGGTGATTTCCGGGTTCATCGGGTGGCGGTAGAACAGTGGCTCCGCCTGCTCGCCGGCGGGGGGCGCGGCAGGACCCCGAGCATGACCGACCCAGTACCCGAATCCCGCTGCCACCAACACGGCGATCACCGCGGTGGCCAGTACAGTTTTCGAGGAGCTACTCATACAAGGCCTCCGTCCCCACCACCGACGCAAGCCGTGCCAACGTTTGTTTGGCTTCGGCCAGGGCGGAGTAGTAGTCGATCTGCGCGTTGTAGAGCGTGATCTGGGCGCTGATGACGTTGAGGAAATCCACCTTGTTCACTTGATAACCGGCGAGCATGGAAGAAACGGTTTGCTGCGCTTGAGGGACAATGGTGTCCCGGAGCAGCAGCGCCTTCCGCCGCGCGGCCTCGTAGTCGGCGCAGTGGGCGGTGATTTCCCCCTCCACGGTCCGCAGCGCATCGTCGAGAGCCAGGCGCTGCCCACTGCGTTCGTCCATCCGCTGCTCGATGGCTTTTCCCTGCTTGCTGCGGTAGTGCAGGGGGAGGTCGATGCTGAGCATTACGCTGAAGAAGTCCGGGCGTGGCTCGTCTCGCAGCGGATCCCGGCCGCGGCGGTAGCCGTATCCAGCCCCCACCCGGAGGTCGGGGTACGCTTCCCTCCGGGTGAGATCCAGCTGCGAGTCGGCGGCGTCGAGCAGCGTGCGTTGCGTCTCGAGCAGCGGCCTGGCTGCATGGGCCCGGGTGATGAGGGTGGCGGTAGGGGGTAGATCCGGAAGCCGGTCGTTGGGTGGCGCATCGGCCAGGCGCAGGCGTTCGTAGCCGGGCCGGTCGAGCAACGCGTTCAGGCGCGCCGCGGCGGCGCGGCGGCGGCCCTCGAGCCCCAGCTGGCGTTCGGCCAGCCGGGACTGCTCGAGCTGGGCGAGCAGCACGTCCTGCTGCAGCCCATCACCCACCCGATACCGGGTGTGGGCGATCTCTACGAAATCCCGCATCAGTCGCTGGTTGCGGGTGACGATTTCGACGGCGCGGTCGAGCTGAAACAGCGTCCACCAACCCGCCCGCACGTCGGCCACCAGGGCCAATCGCCCTTCGGCGTACCGGTGGTGGGCTGCGGCGGCTGCGTGCTCGGCGACGCTTCGGCGCAACCTTCGCTTGCCCGGGAACGGTAGCGACTGAGTGATGCTGAGCTGGATTTGAGTCATGGGCTCCTGATCCAGATCGAACGTGTCGGTGGGGAGATTGGCGGCATTCAGGGACAGCACCGGGTCTGGCAGCGCACCTCGCTGGGGCGGCACCGCGTCCATGGCCGCCGCATCGGCGCGCAGTCGCGCCAGCCCCGGGTTCCTTTGCTCTGCCATCGTCACGGCGGCGTCGAGGCTCAACGGTGCGGCGGCGGTCTCGGCGCCGGTGACGTCGTGGGCGACGGCTCCTCCAACGATCAGCAGGGCGGACACTCGGTGCACCGATAGTATGTGAAGGATTTTCGGGGCGGGACTGAAGCGCATGCGCGACTCCTCACGTGGTCGGATGGGGGACCCGTTCGAACCGGCGTGATGGAGCGCTAATTCAGATAGCTGCAGAACCAGACGTTGAGCGGGGGGCCGCTCGTGGAGCGTAGGGCGGGGTTGCGCGCCGCAGGTGGTGCTGGACATCTCGTCGCGACGGAATCCACCACCGGCATGGCGGCGGCGATGTGAGCATGATCCGGATTTTCCACAGCATCGAGCTTGGCGGTGCGGAGCTCGGCCTGAAACGGGCTCTCCACCATGCAGTCGTCGCTGGTGTGCGAATCACAGGGCAGCGCGTGCGGACGCGGGGGATCGTCGGATTCGGAGCAATGAAGGCAATCGGGATGGGAGGTCGGCTGCATCGCCATGGCGCACGGTTGCAGCGCGTTCGCGATCGTCGCCAGCACGAACACAGCCAGGGCCCGGCTGGTCCAGGCAAATCTCCTTCTGCGAGAGCGTGCAATCATTGGCTTGGTCCAACCGTTACACACTGTGGCAGAAAACGTCCGACGGGGGAAGAGCTCCAATTTCGTTGGTCGGCTGCCGCAGTGCGCAGGTCGGCGCGATGGAAACGGGTCGGGCTCGGCTGGCATCCCCGAGGAATTCAACCTTCGAGATCTGATGCCTCGAGGCCGACCGGTTCGACACGCAGCGCAGTCAGCAGGAGCGCGCGAAGCGTCGATGCAGCCTTGTCCTGGTCCTGTCCACTCTCGACCAGATCGGCGGCTTCGTGGAGAAGCGCGAACACGTACTGGGTCGTCATGGGAATGTCGGGTGCGTGCAACGCCCCGGCTACCATGCCGTGTTGGATCAGTTCACCCAGACGGAATCGCACGTCGAAGCGGCGATTTTTCACGGGAACCTGCGCCACCGGCCCGTGGAATGCGGCGGCGTGCAGGCCTTCCAGCGACAGGGTCAGATCGATGAACAGTGCGGGGAGGCCGCCGATGAGTTCCTGCCAGTTCGTGCATCCCCGACAGAAAGTCTCGAATCGCGCCTGGAGTACTTCGAACGCACGGTCCCGCAGCGCAAGCAGAAATGCCTCCCACGTCTCGAAGTAGACGTAGAACGTGCCTTTGGATGCGTTGGCGGCGAGCACGACGTCTTCCACTCGAGCCCCCACCCCCATCCGGCGAACCACGCGCTCTCCCGCCTCGAGCAGTTCGATGCGACGCTGCTCGGGCGTGAGACGGCGGCGTCGCGCGGAGTGGGGCATGGCGATCCGGGTATTGACCAAGGGTCAGTAGCGTATTAGGTTGCAGCCGGTACGGCAAGCCACGGAAGAAACCGTGAACGGCTGGATACTCGTTTTCGCCCTCGCGCTGACGGGCTGTGCGTCTCTGACCGACGGCCCGGCGGTGGAGTACGAGCACGTTCTGCCGGTGGACGGCGCTGGTCTCTACATGCTGGTTCGCGGCGAGCACGAGGACGCTCCGCTGCTGATCTGGCTGCATGGCGGCCCGGGAGGCGCCGAGCGCCCGCTGTTCAGACTGTACAACTCGCCGCTCGAGGAACGGTTCCTGGTCGTCTACCTGGACCAGCGCGGCACGGCGCGGTCCTACGATGCCGAGGCCAACCCGGACCGGCTGACCATCGCTCGTCATCTGGCGGATCTCCATGCGGTGGTCGAGCATCTCCGGCTCGAGTTCGGCAAGGATCGGGTGATCCTGGTCGGCCACTCGTGGGGCAGCGCGCTGGGTCTGCTGTACGCCCAGGCGCGTCCGGAGCAGGTGGCCGCGTTCGTGGGGGTGGGGCAGATGACCTCCGAGGTCGACCGGCAGCGTTCGCAGTACGAGTTCGTTAAGCGCGAGGCGCTGCGGCGCGGCGAATCCCGCGCCCTGGCCAGGATCGAAGGGATCGGACCGCCACCGTACACGGCACGAAGCGAGATCGCCGTGCAGCGATTCGTCGAGCGCTACGGCGGATACTGGCGCGACCGGCCGAACCTGTTGTTGCTGCTGATGCGCGGGACCCTGAACGGTTACGTGATGCCCTGGGAACTGCCGCGCATGATCCAGGGCAACGACCGCTCGCTCAGGGCGATGAACGACGAGCTACTCGAGCTCGATCTCCGCAGGCGCGTGACGTCCGTCGAGGTACCCGTCGTGTTCCTGCTCGGACGTCACGACCGGCAGGTGGATTCGCGCCTGGCGGCAGAATACTTCGAGCGGCTTTCCGCGCCGGTCAAGAAGTTGAAGTGGTTCGACACGGCGCACAACGTGCCCTTCGAAGCGCCGGACGAGTTCAACGCCGCCCTGCCCGAGCTGTTGGAGTCGGTTGGGGCGCTGCCATCATTGCAGTGACTCCTGTCGGTTGACCTCCGTCCCGTCCTCATCGTCGCGTTTCGGCTGACGCGCCCATTCCCGACCGGCCCGCCTTGACGCCTGTGTTCCAGGCGCGCACTATATGTGAGCGATTAATCACTCACGTAGTACCCCGTGCGAAAATCTCACGTTCAACGCCGAGAGGAGATCATCCATGCGGCGCTCGATATCGCCGCGGAGAAGGGTTCTCGTGACGCGACGACGCAGGCTATTGCCGACCGGGTGGGAATCGCGCAGGCGACCGTGTTCCGCCATTTTCGAAGCCGGGACGAAATCTTCGCCAGCGCGCTGGAATGGATTGGCGACTCGTTGTTCGTTGCGCTGCGCGATGTGCTCACCAGTGGGGAGCCTCCACCGCTCAGGCTCCGGCTGCTGATTCGACGGCACCTCGCATTCATCGGCCGGCATAAGGGGATTCCCCGGCTCTTGCTGTCGGACAGGCTTCATCTTGAAAGTCCGCACCTGAAGCGGATCGTTCTCGGAATCATGAGCCGCTACACGGTCGAGGTCCGCCGCGTTATCGAAGAAGGCATCGAGCGGGGCGAGTTTCGCGATGATGTGGACGCGGAAATGATCGCGGACATGTTGATAGCCCTGATTCAGGGCTTGGTCCTCCGCTGGTCACTCACCGACTTCTCGCTCTCGCTCGACGTGATGGCAGATCAGATGTGGAACTTCCTCCAGCCTCTGCTGGCCCCGGCTGATTCGGCAGAAAGTAAGTGAGTAATCCCGTGTTCACCCGCCTCCGCTCCGCCGCGTACCAGTTGCCGTGGAAACTGCGGTGGTTGCCTGTCCTTCTGGTATTGCTGATAGGTTCCGCATTCGTGGCGGCGATGCTTTTGTTGAGACAGGGGCCGGATCGTCAAGCCGGCGCCGAGAGCGTCCGTGCGGTCCGTGTAATCGAGGCGTCGCGGCTGCCCTTCGCGATTCAGGTGAGGGGCTTCGGCGCGGCGCAGCCTGCGCGGCGCTGGCGGGCGGTGGCCAACGTCAGCGGTCGCGTCGTCTACCGTGATGACCGGTTGGAAAGCGGTAGGATCATCGCGGCAGGAACCCGATTGCTGGAGATCGATCCGACCCGCTACAAGCTGGCGGTGGCCGCGGCTGAGGCCGACGCCGCTCTCTCCCGGACGGAGATTCGCAGTCTGGAGCAGGAAGAGGAGAACATCGGGGCGCTGCTCACGCTCGAGCGCGACCGCCTGGCGCTGGCGGAACGGGAGCTCGAGCGCGCCCGGACTCTGGCCAGACGCGATGCCCTGTCGGCCACACGCCTGGACGAGCAAACCCGTGCAACGCTTCAGCAACGCCAGGCGGTGGTGTCACTCGAGAACCAACTGCGTTTGATGCCGACGCGTCATGAGAACCTTGCCGCGCTGTTGTCGAGAAACATGGCCGCCTTGGAGCGCGCCCGGCAGGATCTCGAGGACACGGTCATCGCCGCCCCCTATACCGTGCGAGTTCACCAGGCTGAAGTGGAACTGCATCAGCAGGTAGGTGTAGGCCAAACCCTGGTGGAGGCCGATGGTATCGAAGCTGCCGAGGTGGCGGTCCAGGTGCAGATTCGGGAGCTTCGGCAACTGCTGGTGGCCACCGGGGACCTGCCGAACGGCGGTGACCTAGATCTGGGGGCGCGGCTCGATTTCGGTGCCGTTGACGCCCGTTTGATGCTCACGGCGGATCCGGATGTCAGCTGGAAGGCGCGCATCGACCGCGTTGCCAGTGGTATCGACCCGCGCACCCGGACGGTGCAGGTCGTGCTGGCGGTGGACGAGCCATACCGCGGCGCTCGACCGCCCGTTCGGCCCCCGCTGGTTGCGGGTATGTTCGTAGAGGCGCACATGAGTAGGCCCTCCGGCGATCCGCAACTGGTTGTTCCGATGTCAGCGGTGCATCAGGGCAACGTGTTTCTGGCAGCCGAGGGCGATCGGCTGCGAAGGCAGCCGGTGGAGCTGGGTCTGGTTCAGCGGGATCTGGCGGTCGTGACCGGCGGTTTGAGGGCCGGCGACCGCGTCATACTCGATGACCTGGTGCCGGCGGTCGAGGAGATGCGGCTCCACGTCCATCACGATCAGAACGCTCAGCTCGAGTTGGCCGAACGCGCGGCAGGACGCCAGCCGTGATCAGCTGGTTCGCTGGTCATCCCACGGCCAGCAATCTCCTGCTCGTTCTATTGCTGGCGATTGGTGCCTTGTCGGCTCCCACGCTGACGCGGGAGACGTTCCCCGAGTACCGGGTTCCCGAGGTCAGCATCACCATCGAATATCGAGGTGCCGCGGCCGCCGATGTGGAGGAGGCCATCTGCCAACGCCTGGGCAACGTTCTCATCGGCGTGGATTTCATGTCCGAATTCAGCTGTACCGCTCGCGACAGCCTGGCGAGCGCGACGGCCACCATGTCACCGGATGGTGACATGGGACGGTTCCTCGATGACATCCGGACCGAAATCGAAGCCATTTCGGATCTGCCCGCTCAGGCCGAGGATCCCGTCATCCGCGAACTGCATCGCTCCGACCTGGTCGTGGCCGTGGCGGTGTCGGGCGACATGCCATTCACACACCTCGAGACGTTGGGCGATGACCTGAAGGATCGGCTGCTGGCGTTACCTGGTGTGGCGGACGTGGTGACCCAGGGTTTGTCCCAACGGCAGTGGCAGATCGAGGTGTCGCTGGACCTTCTGCGTCAGTATGGCCTGGGCGTGGAAGACATCGCCCAGGCAGTTCGGCGGCAAAACGTGGACATGCCGGTAGGCACGCTCGAGACCCCCGACGTTGATGTTCAGCTCAGGTTCACGAGCCAGAGCCGCCGGCTGAACGAGCTCGGAGAATTGGTGGTGATCGCTGCCCGGGCGGGTGGTGAGCTGCGAATCCGCGATATAGCGACTCTCGTCGAAGCCCATGAGCACGACGAGCAGCAGGTGTGGTTCAACGGGGACAGGGCTCTGATTCTCGAGGTCTACAAGAGCCGGAGGGACGATGCGCTGGACGTGATCTCGAGCGTTCG
>JAWLCV010000014.1:0-71688 GCA_041686955.1 Pseudomonadales bacterium | reverse complement strand
TGTTGATCAGGTCGCGTCGAAACGCGCCCCCTCCAGACGTACTCGCGTTCCAGTTCGCTTCGCCGGGCTCGAGCCCCGCGTCAACGGCTACGCTGCTTCACGCCCCCGCCACGCCGCGACGCTGCGCCGGCCGGCGGGGAGGCCGCGGCGGCTGGTGTCACGGTGCGGATATTCGGTGGCGGACCCTCGCCCGCCGGTGGGCTCGCGCTGGCTGAAAGCGCTGTGCCGGACGGGGCTGTGGTCGTTCTCGTGCATGCGTCGGTCGATGTACGGGCGGTCGATCTGCACAAACGGATCCGACAGGCGAATTGCCTGGTTTTTGGCTCGAATCCCAACATATTGGGTTGTTTCCCCAACGGCACACAAGATACTGCGGTGCCCGGTGCATTGCAATAAGAGCAACCTGTGGATATCCGGTGCGCCGCGGGGGCGGTCCTGTGGACGCCCTGTGGACAACTTCGGCGGTGCCCTCGCGTCCTCCGCGCGGCCCCGATATATTGCCCCGAGTGCGAGCCGCCGGGGGAGCCGACATGGGCCTGATCATGGCCATCGACCAGGGAACCTCCAGTTCCCGGGCCATTCTGTTCGATCTCGAGGGCCGGGTGCTGGGGGTCGGCCAGGAGCCGTTCGACATGGTGTTCCCCGCCGGCGGCTGGGTGGAGCAGGACCCGGAGGTGCTGTGGTACACCACCCTCGCCGCCGGTCATGCCGCCCTCGCCGCGGCCGGGATAGGCGCCGACGAGGTGGACGCCATCGGCATCACCAACCAGCGGGAGACCACCCTGGTGTGGGATCGTGCCACCGGGGAGTGCGTGCACAACGCCATCGTCTGGCAGGACCGGCGGACCGCCGAACGCTGCGAGGCCATGCGCCGCGACGGCCTGGCGGATCTGGTGGCGCGGGAGACCGGCCTGGTGCTGGATCCCTACTTTTCCAGCACCAAGCTGGCCTGGCTTCTGGACAACGTGCCCGGGCTGCGGGCGCGGGCTGCCCGCGGCGAGTTGTGCTTCGGCACGGTAGACAGCTTCCTGATCTGGCGGCTCACCGGCGGCGCCGTCCACGCCACCGACGCCACCAACGCCTCCCGCACTCAGCTCTTCGACATCGGCAACCAACGCTGGAGCGCCGAGCTGCTTCGCTACTTCGACGTCCCCGAGTCCATGCTGCCGGACGTGCGGGACAGCGCCGCCGACTTCGGCCGCGCCGAGGCCCGCTGGTTCGGCGCGGAGATTCCTATCTTCGGGGTGGCGGGAGACCAGCACGCGGCGCTCATCGGCCAGAGCTGCTTCGAGCCGGGGATGAGCAAGAGCACGTACGGCACCGGCTGTTTCGCCGTCACCAACACGGGCACGGAGCGGCTGACGTCGCGCCACCAGCTCCTCAGCACGGTGGCCTACAGGCTGAACGGCATCACCACCTATGCGCTGGAAGGCAGCATTTTCTCCGCTGGCGTGGCGGTGAAGTGGCTGCGCGACCGGTTGGGGCTCATCGAATCGGCGGCGGAGACGGAAGCGGCGGCCCGCCGGGTGGGGGGCGATACCGGCGGCGTGTACGTGGTGCCCGCCTTCACCGGCCTGGGGGCGCCCCACTGGAGCCCGGAATCCCGCGGCACCATCGTCGGCCTGACCTTGGACACCAGCCGCGATCAGCTCATCACCGCCACTCTGTGCAGCGTGGCCTACCAGACCGAGGAGCTGCTGGCCGCCATGGCCGCCGACGGCGCGCGGGTGGAGCGCTTGCGGGTGGACGGCGGCATGGTGGTCAACGACTGGCTGTGTCAGTTCCTCGCCGACGTCACCGGCTGTCCGGTGGAACGGCCGGCGGTCACCGAGACCACAGCCCTGGGAGCCGCCACCCTGGCGGCTCTCGGCGCCGGGCTGGTGGATGACCTGAAAGGCGGGGCGCTGTGGCGTCTCGAGCGGGAATTCCTGCCCGCCATGGAGCCGGAAGCCCGCGAACGCCTGCTGGAAGGGTGGCGTCAGGCCGTGCGCCGGGCCCTGTGAAGGCGCCGGCGCGGGTTCAGGCGGCGGCCGCCTCGCGCTGAGCCGGCGCTTCGCTCCGCCCGGCGCTCTGCGGGCGTGCCGGGCCGCGGGGCGCGCGGCTGGCCCGCGCGCGGTCACGGCCGTCCATGCGGAAGGTGGCCATGGCGTCGTGAACCTGCTGGGTCTGTTTCTCCAGGCTGGCGGCGGCGCCGGCGAGCTGCTCCACCAGGGTCTCGTTCTCCCGGGTCACCTGATCCAGGTGCGCCACCGCGGTGTTCACCTGGTCGATGCCGGCGCTCTGCTGCACGGAGGCCGCGGCGATCTCCGCCATGATGTCCGTCACCTGCTGCACGGCGGCCGCCACCTCCGCGGCGGTCTCGGTGGCTCGCGTGGTCATGGTGGTGCCAGATTCCACCCGCTCCAGGGAATCCTCGATCAGCCGGCGGATCTCCCGGGCGGCACCGGCGCAGCGGCGCGCCAGCTCGCCCACCTCGTTGGCCACCACGGCGAAGCCGCGGCCCTGCTCGCCGGCCCGGGCGGCTTCCACCGCGGCATTCAGCGCCAGCATGTTGGTCTGGAACGCGATGGTGTCGATGAGGCCGATGAAGCCCGCCATCTCCTTGGCCGAGTCGGAGATCCCTTCCATGGTGCTCGCCACCTGGTGCATCACCTGGCCGCCGTCCCGGGCGATGGCGGACGCCCGGGCGGCCAGCTCGCTGGCCTGGCGGGCGTTGTCGCTGTTCTGGCGGACCGTGGCGTTCAGCTCCTCCATGGAGGAGGAGGTGACGTGCAGGCTGGCGGCCTGGCGCTCGGTGCGCGTGGAGAGCTCCCGGTTGCCGGCGGCGATCTCGCCGGCGGCGGCGTCCACCTGGATGGCGCGCATCTGCACGTCTTTCAGCACCCCGAGCAGGTTGCGCTTGACCTGGTTGATCTCGGCGAACAGGCGCGCGAGCTCCGGGTCGCCGAACGTCTCGAACTCCTGATGCAGGTCGCCGCCCACCAACAGGCGCGCCTTGCCGAGGGCGCTGCGCAGCGGCCGGGTGAGGGCGCCCGCGCACCAGAGGCCGAAGCCGACGCTCGCAGCCATCCCCAGCGTGGCGAGCAGCAGGATGGCGCCGCGCGCCTTGCCCGGCGCCTGGGTCAGCGCCAGCACCGTGATCGCCGCGAAGAGCAGGGTGAAGGCGGCGGCGGTGAGCCAGCAGCGCACGTCGAACGAGGCACTCATGGCCCGCCGGATCAACGCCCGGGGGCCGCGTTCCACCACGCGGCCTTCCTCGAGCCGCAAGGGTTCGCCCCGGCGGATCCGCTCGTAGACGTCCGACGCGGCGCGAATGGCCTCGGTGCCGGGCCGCGTGCGCACGGACATGTAGCCGGTGATGGCGCCGTCCTCCACCAGCGGGGTGACGTTGGCGTGCACCCAGTAGAAGCCGCCGTTCTTGCGCCGGTTCTTGACCAGCCCCGACCAGGGCTTGCCCTGCTCGATGGTGGCCCAGAGATCGGCGAACGCCTCCTCGGGCATGTCCGGGTGGCGCACGATGTTCTGCGGCTGCCCGAGAAGCTCCTCCCGGGCGAACCCGGAGGCCCGGCAGAAGGCGTTGTTGACGTAGGTGATGCGGCCGTGGCGGTTGGTTCGCGAGACGATCTGCTCGTCCTCGCCGAGCACGTACTCCTCGTCGGTGATCGGCATGTTGATGCGCATACTGCTCCCATGCGGTGTCGGTCGGCTTCGGCCCGCCGTGCCGGAGGCCGGGGGGGCGACCAGGTAAAACTAGCTCAATCTGCCGATCCTGCCCGGAGCAGCCCCATGACATTTCCATTACAACGGCACCACGGAAGGTGATCTCGGTCACGATTCGATGCCGATAGAATGCTCGCTGGTCATCCATGGTTGGATAACGTTGTCTTCAGTCAGGAACCTGGTCACGTTGAGACCCGCCCGAGCTGCGGCGGTACTGGGTGCGGTGGTCGCGTACGGGCTGGCCTGCGCGCTCATGGCCCGGCCCCTGGCCGGCGAGCTGGTGGGAGAGCTCTACCTGCTGCTGGTGGCGTGGGTGCTGGGGCTCGCGGTGCTGATGGCCATGGATCACCCGGTGGGGCGCTTCGGCGCCGGCGCGCTCACCATGGTCAAGGCGCTGTGGCTGAACCTGGGGGTGGTCGCGTCGTCGCTGTTCGTGGCCCCGGAGCTTCGGTTGCTGCTGCTCACCGTCCCGCTGTTCGGCGTGCTGTACGCGGCCCTGCACTTGAACCGCCGGCAGGTGGCGGTGGTCACGGCGGTCACCTGGGTCGGATACGTGCTCGGCAGCCTGGCGCTGCTCTCCACCTTCGAGGACGAGGCCCCCGCCGAGGGCCGGCTCATGCTCGCGTTCTCGGTGATGCTGCTGGCCATGTTCTTCATGGCCAGCGAGGTCACCGCGCTGCGTAACGCCTTCGAGCGCCGCCGCCACCGCCTGGACACCGCCATGCAGAAGCTGGCGGATCTGGCCATGCGCGACGACCTCACCGGGCTCTACAACCGGCGCTACATCATGGACGTGCTGGCGCGTCAGAAGGCGCTGGCAGACCGGGGCCACGTGGGTTTCACCCTGTGCTACTGCGACCTGGATCACTTCAAGCGCATCAACGACCGCTTCGGCCACCAGCGCGGCGACGACGTGCTGCGCGACTTCGGTGCCCTGGCGGATCAGGTGGTGCGGTCGGTGGATTTCGTCGCCCGTTTCGGCGGCGAGGAGTTTCTGCTGGTGCTGGTGGACGCGGACGAGGAGGAGGCGCGCCGGGTGGCCGGCCGGCTGGGCGACCGCACCCGCACCCTGGAGGTGGTTCCGCAGCACCCGGAGTACCGCCTCACCGTTTCCGTGGGCATCGCCGAGTTCCGCCCGGGGGAGAGTGTGGAAGACGTGATCCAGCGCGCAGACCGGGCGCTGTACCAGGCCAAGTCGTCGGGGCGTGACAGGATCGTTCTGGGCTGACGGTCACGTGACCTGACCCAACAGATGCGTTAATGTCCCGGCCAACCGCAGAGGGACCCTGCCAGAGTTGAACCGGCGACGCTACAGCAGACAGCCCATCTCGTTGTCGGCGCTCGTGCATCCCGCCCAGGGGCGGTCCTGGCTGTGCACCGTCCGTGATTTCTGTGAGCAGGGCATGCTGCTCACCGGCTCCGGCGTCTCGCGCTCGCTGGCGGCCACCGGCGCCGACCCGAAGCGGGGCGATGCCATCGCCGTGCACTTCTCGGTGCCGACCCCCACGGGACAGCAGCACTTCCGTACCCAGGCCACCATCGCCCGGGTGCTCGAGAACGGTCACGGCATCGGGGTGATGTTCGATCAGGGACTTCCCCGAGGCGCTTTCGACGCGCTCATCGAGTTCGGCGTGGCCTCCGGAATGATGGCGCCGGAGCCGGCGGCGGAGGAGAAGAAGCCGCCGGCGGCGCGATCTGCGGAACCCGCATCCGATGGCGGCGATGCTGCCGCGTCCGCCGCTGCCACCCCCCGCGGAACCGCCGCGGGCCCCGCCACCGCCGAGATTCCCGCGGCGCTGCTGCGCGACCGCCGCATCTCCGAGACTCAGGCAGAGCAGGTCCGGAGCCGGGTGCGCGAGGTGCTGGAAGGAATGCTCACGCGCATCGGCGACCGCTTCTGCGACATCGCCGGCAAGGAGCTTCTGGTCAGCGCCCGCGATGCCGGCACCAACGCGGTGCAGATGATGTACCTGGAGGGCCTCGATCAGCTCGAGAAGCACCAGGCGCGCATCAAGGAAAGCTTCCGCCGTGAGGTGCTGCGTCAGCTCGATCGGGTGACGCCGCTGGAAGAAGTTCTGGAGAAGCGGCGCCGCCGGGAATCCGGAGAAGGCGGCAAGCTCCAGCTCGTCGACACGGAGAAATTCGAGGCCTGGCTGGCCGTGGCCGAGGTGATCTCCAAGGCGGAGAACCGTTTTTCCGAGCAGCTTCTCGACATGCGCGCCCAGCTCGGCCTGGTGGCCAAGCCGTGGACCCACAAGGACGCCGTGCCGGTGGGACCGGCGGTGATTGCCTGGGCCTTCGACGATGCGCTGAAGCCCCTGGACCTGCGCCGGCAGGTTCGCCAGGACTTCTTCCGCTACTTCGAGCGCGCCCTGCTGCCCATGCTGAGCAACCTCTACACGGCGCTCGGCCAGCTCTTCGCCGAGAGCGGCGCGTTCCCCAGCACCAGCGAGATCCGCGAGAGCCTGGCGCGCTCGGCCGTCCGCCGTTCGCCTTCGGGCGTGCGGCTGGAGCCGGACGCCTATCAGGGCATGGATGCGGCGGTGCGGGAAGCCGCCATGGCCGCGGACGCCTTCGGCGGCACCGCCATGCGCGCCGACCACAATCCGTTCGTGCCGCTCGCCGGCGGGCCGGTGCAGGCGTACTCCACGGCGCGCAGCCTGCTCGATCTCAGCCGCCGCACCCGCGCGCTGCGCGGCCAGGCCGCCGACGACCTGCTGGCCCCGCCGGGGGCCGGCGCTGATCAGACTTTCAGAAGCTCGGACATTCTCCAGGCGCTCTCGGAGATCGAGGCGGAGCTGGGTGATGCGCCGCTCACCGATCAGCGCCTGAAGCCGCGGCTGATCGAGATCCTGAAGAGCCGCCACGGCGACCGCAAGGGCTTCCGCGAGGAAGACTACGACACCCTGGACGTGATGGAAGGCCTGGTGCGCTCCCTGGAGTCGGACCACTACCTCACCCAGGGCATCCGGGAGTGGATCCGCCGCCTGGAGATCACCCTCAACAAGCTGGCAGCCCAGGACCCCCACTTCCTGCGCCAGGAGTCCGGCCGCCCCCACAGCGCCGTGCTCATGCTCAACCAGCTCGCCCGCCTGGGCAACGCTCAGGACGTCCGCGACGGCATCGACCGCGAAGTCGGCCGGCGGGTGGACGAGCTGCTGCAGCGGGTGATCCGGGAATACGACAAGAACCCGGAAGTCTTCAGCGAGGTGGTGGACGAGCTGAACCCGCTGGTGGATCGCCAGGTTCAGACCTACCGGGGCAACGTCGAGCGCACCGTCAGGGCCTCCGAAGGTCAGCAGAAGCTGGCCCGGGCCCGCCGGGCGGTTCTCCGCGAGATGCAGCCGCGCATCGGCGGCCGCGACGTGCCGGAGCTGGTGCTGAAACTGCTGAACCCTGGCTGGCGCAACCTGCTGGTTCACACCCACCTGCGGCGCGGCCCGGACTCCAACGAGTGGCGCGACCAGCTCGGTCTGCTCGATCAGCTCATGGGCCAGCTCACCGGCGAGATCGCCCCGGGCAGCTCCGCGCACCTGCAGCCCGAGACGTTGCTGAAGCGGGTGGTGGAAGGGCTGAACAGCATCTCCTTCGACCCCAGCAAGCGCACGCCGCTGATCATGGCCCTGTCCGACGTGCTGGTCGGCGACACCGCCGGCAAGCGGGCGCCGGTGCGCTACGTCGAGGTGCCCGAGGACGGCGTGGCCGCGGCCCTCGGCCTGGAAGGTCTGCTGCACGAAGTGGAGCCGCGCATCGACGCGGACGACGAGTCGGTGCAGCAGAGCTGGAGCAAGGCCCTCGACCGGGCCCGGCGCATCCAGGTGGGCGAGTGGCTCGCCACCAGCGACCGCGAAGGGCGGCCGCTCATTCTCACCGTCGCCTTCGTCGGCGACGATGCCGGCTCGTTCGTGCTGGTGAACCGCAAGGGTGTGAGGATCCGCGAGCTGACCCTGCAGGAGATGACCGAGGGACTGCACCAGGGCCGCATCACCCTGCTGGACGACTTCGATCTGCCGCTCATGGAGCGGGCGTCACAGCGCATGCTGGAGAACATGCATCACCAGCTCGCCTACCAGGCCTCCCACGACGACCTGACGGCGCTGATGAACCGCAAGGAGTTCGAGCGCGAGGTGAGCCGCACCATCGCGGCGGCCCGGGCCAGCGGCGAGCAGCACGCGCTGCTGTATCTCGATCTGGATCAGTTCAAGATCGTCAACAACACCAGCGGCCACACCGCCGGGGACGAGCTGCTGAAGCTCATCGCCGATACCCTCACCCGCGAGCTCGCGGGTCAAGAGGCCCGGGTGGCGCGGCTCGGCGGCGACGAGTTCGGCGTGCTGGTGGAGAGCGTCACCACCGCCGACGCCCGTGAGCTCGCCGACGCGCTGCTGAACGCCATCCGCGGCCAGCGTTTCGAGTGGGACGGGCGCATGTATACGCTGTCGGCCAGCATGGGGCTGGTTTTCATCGACCCCACCACCGAGAGCGTGGACGTGGCCATGCAGTACGCCGACGAAGCGTGCTACGCCGCCAAGGACGCCGGGCGCAACCGGGTTCAGGAGTACGAGCTGGGCGACACGGTGATCCGCAACCGCCACGGCATCATGGAGTGGGTCACCCAGCTCGACAAGGCGCTCTCCGAGGACCGCCTGCTGCTCAACTGTCAGCGCATCGCGCCCACGGGACGCGAGAACCCGCTGGAGTCCCACTTCGAGATCCTCCTCACCATGGTGGACGAGATGGGCGACACCATGCCGCCGGCGGACTTCATCCTGGCCGCCGAGACCTACCAGCGCATGACGGCCATCGACCGCTGGGTCATCGAGCGGGTGTTCCAGTGGATGTCCGAGCATCGTGAGGAGCTGAACCGCTTCGGCGGCTTCGCCATCAACGTCTCGGGCCACAGCGTCAACGACGAAACCTTCCCGGACTTCGTGCTCGATCAGTTCTCCCGCACCCAGGCCCCCACCAGCAAGGTGTGCTTCGAGATCACCGAGACCGCGGCCATCGCCAACCTGGACAACGCCCGGGAGTTCATGAACCGCATGAAGATCATCGGCTGCCGGTTCTCGCTGGACGATTTCGGCACGGGCCTTTCGTCGTACTCGTACCTCCGCAACCTGCCCGTGGATTACGTGAAGATCGACGGCGTGTTCGTCAGGGACATCGCGGAGAATCCCGGTGACTACGCGGTGGTGCGCTCCATCAACGAGATCGGCCACTACATGGGCAAGCAGACCATCGCCGAGTTCGTGGAGAGCGACGCGGTGCTCGAACGGCTCAAGGAGATCGGCGTGGACTACGTGCAGGGCTACCACATCGACCGGCCCTGCCGGCTGGAGCAGCTCCGGCCGTAACCCCTCGAGCGGCGCCGGCTGCGGGTTCGTATCGGCCCCGCGATCCCGACCGATTCGCTTCCCCGCCCGACCGCGGGCCAGTACCAACAGTCAACCGCGCAGAAGCTCGCGAAGCCGGCCGATCAGCCCAGCAGAAACTCGAGCAGCGCCTTCTGCGAGTGCAGCCGGTTCCCCGCCTCCTGCCACACCACCGACCGCGGATCGTCCATCACCTCGTCCGTGACCTCCTCGCCGCGATGGGCAGGCAGGCAGTGCATGAACAGCACGTCCGGGGAAGCGGCGTCCAGCAGCGACTCGGTGACCTGGAAAGGGGCGAATGCCTGCCGGCGCCGGGCGGCCTCCTCCTCGTGGCCCATGGACGACCAGACGTCGGTGACCACCAGGTCGGCGTTCTCGACCGCCTCCCGGGCTGTTTCCACCAGGCTCGCCTCGTTGCAGCTCGCGAGCAGCTCGGGGTCGGGGCGGTAGCCCTCGGGGCAGGCGATCTTGAGCTGAAAGCCCCACTGCCGCGCGGCGTTGATGTAGGAGTTGCACATGTTGTAGCCGTCGCCGACGAAGGCGACGGTGCGGCCGGCGATGGGCCCGCGGACCTCCTCGAAGGTCTGCACGTCGGCGAGGAGCTGGCAGGGGTGGAAGCGGGAGGTCATGGCGTTGATCACCGGAACCGAGGCGGTGGCGGCGAACCGGCAGACGTCCTCGTGGCTGCGGGTGCGGATCACCACCGCGTCCACCATGCCGGAGAGCACCCGTGCCGTGTCCTCGATGGGCTCGCCGCGGCCGAGCTGGGTGTCATTGGGGCTCAGCACGATGGCGTGGCCGCCGAGCTGGGTCATGCCGGCCTCGAAGCCGACCCGGGTGCGGGTGCTGTTCTGCTGGAAAATCATGGCCAGAGTGCGGCCTTCCAGCGGGCGGTGCGGCCGCCGCTCCTGGCGCATGACCTTCAGTTCCCGGGCGTGGCGGATCAGGTGCTCCAGTTCCTCGGTTGAAAAATCGAGCAACGAGAGGAAATCACGCTTGTCGGTCATGGCGGTTACCTAGAGGAGGCGGAGTAGAGACGAAGATCAGTCGCCGATGACGCGGACCACACGGTCCACGAGCTCGTCGGCCTCTTCGTCGGTCATGGTGAGGGCCGGCAACAGCCGCACCACGTTGTCTCGGGTGACGTTGATGAGGATGCCTGCCTCGAGGCCGGCTTCCACCAGATGGGCGCAGGGTTCGCCGGTCTCGATGCCGATCATCAGCCCCTTGCCGCGAATGTCGCGCACCATGTTGCTGCCCTTCAGCCGGTCGCGCAGCCCGCCGAGGATCCGCTCTCCCAGCTCCGCGGCGCGACGGATCAGGCCGTCTTCCTCCATGGCGTCGAGCACCGCGTGGGCGGCGGCGCAGGCGAGGGGATTGCCGCCGAAGGTGGAGCCGTGGTTGCCGGGGGCGAAAACCTCCGCCGCTTCGCCGCGGGCCAGGCAGGCGCCGATGGGCACGCCGTTGCCCAGCCCCTTGGCGGTGGTAACCACGTCCGGCAGCACGCCGGTGTGCTGATAGGCGAAGAACGCGCCGGTGCGGCCGTTGCCCGTCTGCACCTCGTCGAGCATCAAAAGCCACTGCTCGGCGTCGCAGATCTCCCTCAAACTCGCCAGGTAGCCGTCGTCGGGAATGACGATGCCGCCTTCACCCAGCACCGGTTCCACCAGAATGGCGATGACCTCGTTGGCGTTGGCGGCGATCTGGCGGATGGCGTCCAGATCGTCGTACGGCGCCCGCACGAAGCCGGTGAGCAGGGGCTCGAATCCGGCCTGCACCTTGCGGTTGCCGGTGGCGGTGAGGGTGGCCATGGTGCGGCCGTGGAAGCTGCCTTCCATGACGATGATGGTGGGCTTCACGAAGCCGCGGCGGTGACCGTTGAGGCGCGCGATCTTGATGGCCGCTTCGTTGGCTTCCGCGCCGCTGTTGCAGAAGAACACCCGGTCCATGCCGGAGAGGGCGCACAGCCGGTCCGCCAGCCGCTCCTGCTCCGGTACCTGGTACAGGTTCGACGTGTGCAGCAGGTTGCCTGCCTGCTCGCTGATGGCGCGGGTGACGCGCGGGTGAGCATGACCCAGGCCGCACACGGCCAGGCCCGTCAGGGCGTCGAGGTAACGTTTGCCTCGGGTGTCTTCGATCCACACCCCGGAGCCACGGACGAAAGCGACGT
The DNA here is from genome assembly GCA_041686955.1 of Pseudomonadales bacterium. GTDB lineage: Bacteria > Pseudomonadota > Gammaproteobacteria > Pseudomonadales > Azotimanducaceae > UBA7803. The sequence goes on along the minus strand of JAWLCV010000014.1, from coordinate 60,426 downwards.
CCTGGCGCTTGTAGGTCGTCATCAGATGGGTCATGCCAGTCCCCCCACTGGGGCTCGCTCGATGAGTCAGCCGGTGCCCCAGAACGACGAAAGGCAGCGCAGCGCTGCCTGGAAAAGCGGCGGATCGTACTTCACGGCGAAAGGGATATCAACGCTTTTCCGCGGCCGCCAGGCCCTCGGCCAGGCGCCGCAGCCCCTCGTCGAGCAGGCTGCGCGGGCAGGCGAAGTTGAAGCGCACGAAGCCGTCGCCGCCGAAGGCGGCGCCGTCGGAAAGGCCCACGCCGAACTCCTCGAGGAAGGCCCCGGGCCGGTCGAGCTCCAGGTCGGTGAGATCGATCCAGGCCAGGTACGTGGCCTCCACCGGGGTCATCCGCGGGCCGACCACGTCCTGCAGACGCTGGTGGTTGCCGCGCAGGTACTCGAGCAGCGCCGGCACCCAGGACCCGGTGTCGGCGAACGCCGCCTGGGAAGCCGCGAGCTCCAGCGGCCCGACGCTCGGCACGAGCCCCGCCTGGGCGCGCTTGAACTTCGTCCGCAGCGCCGAGTCCGGGATGACCGCCACCCCGCAGGAGAGCCCGGGGATGTTGTAGGTCTTGGTGGCGGCGTAGAGGCTGATGGTGCGCTCCGCGATCTCCGGCGACAGCATGGCCACCGGGGTATGACTGGCGCTTTCCGAGAGAATGAGCTGGCAGTGGATCTCGTCGGAGCACAGCAGCAGATCGTGGCGCAGGCACAGCTCCGCCAGGCCTTCGAGCTCCTCACGGGTGTACGCCCGCCCCGTGGGATTCTGCGGGTTCGACAGCAGCAGAATGCGCGAGTGGGGCTGGATCGCCGCGTCGAGGGCGTCGAGATCCATCACCCAGCGCCGGCCGTCGCGCACCAGGGGGACGTGGATGCCCTGCTGGTCGGCGTTTCGCGGCACGTCCAGGAAGGGGTAGTAGACGGGCGTGGGGATGACCACGGAGCCGCCCGGCTCCGCGGCCGCCCGGGCCGCCAGATTGAAGCCCGTGACCACCCCCGGAAGCCACACCAGCCACTCCTCGGGCACCGACCAGCCGTACAGCCGCAGGAGCCACCCCTGAAAGGCTTCCACCAGTGGCGCCGGGGTGCGGGTGTACCCCAGAATCTCGTGATCCAGGCGCGCCCGCACGGCGTCGCGGATGAACTCCGGCATGGCGAAATCCATGTCGGCGACCCAGAAGGGCAGGACGTCGCGGCCGGCGTATTTCTCCCATTTGCTGCTCCAGGTTCCGCGTCGGTCGATGACCCCGTCGAATGACTCCTGCCCGTATCCCATGACGTCTCCACTGTCCGGCCCGGCCCCAGGCGGCCTAGGCGCTGCCGCGGCCAGTCTGTAGAATGCGATGCCCCACTTCAATCAGGTTCACCGGAGTTTCGCATGAGCGAAGACATCCTCGACACCATCCGGGAGCAGATCGAGAGCAATCCCATCATCCTCTACATGAAGGGATCTCCGGCGGCGCCCCAGTGCGGGTTCTCCGCGCAGACGGTTCAGTGCCTGGCCGCCTGCGGCGAGCGGTTCGCCTATGTGGACGTGCTCGCTCATCCCGAGATCCGCGCCAACCTGCCCAAGTACTCGGACTGGCCCACGTTCCCCCAGCTCTACGTCGAAGGCGAGCTCGTCGGCGGCTGTGACATCGTCAGGGAAATGTACGAAAGCGGCGAGCTGCAGAGCCTCATCAAGTCGGTGGCGGAGAAGGCCCAGGCCGACGACAGCGACGACGAAACCCAAGCCTGAACCGCCCCGCGCGGGTCAGATGGGCGCAGCCCGCGCGTCCCAGGCGTTCACCACCGCGCAGAACAACTCGGCCGTGCGCTCCGCATCGTAGAGCGCGTTGTGAGCCCGTTCCCGGTCGAAACTGATGTCGGCCCGGGCGCAGGCTTCACTGAGCACGGTGTGGCCGTAGGTCACTGCCGCCAGCGAGGCGGTGTCGATGAAGCTGAACGGGTGAAACGGGTTGCGCTTGACCTGGGTGCGGGTCAGGGCCCGGTTGATGAACTGCTGGTCGAAGGCGGCGTTGTGGGCCACCAGGATGGCGCGCTGGCAGCCCTCCCGCTTGATGGCCCGGCGCACCTGGCGGAACAGCTCCCGCAGCGCCTCGGCCTCGGCCACGGCATCCCGGCGCGGGTCCGTCGGATCGATACCGGTGACCTTCAGCGCCGCCGGGTTCAGCACGCCCCCCGGATACGGGTGCACGGCCCGATGCCAGCGCTCGCCGGGCAGCAGCCGGCCGTCTTCGAAGCGAACCTGCACCGCGGCGATCTCGAGAATGGGGTTGGTCTCGGGGTCGAAACCGCCCGTTTCCAGATCCACCACCACCGGCAGATAGCCGCGAAATCGTCGGGACATGACCATCGGCGCACCATATCACAGGGTAAAGATCCGGGATCGCCTGCCGACAACCCCAGGTGAGACCCAGATTGGATTCCAGGTGCGCGCATTGATTCTGTTCACCCTCGCGGTGGCGGCCGGGGTCGCCCGCGGCGAGCCGCCGGCGCCCGCGGCGGCACAGCCGTGGACGTTCCGGGAGACCAGCGGCCTGTGCGTGCTCGAGCAGGCGGTGCGCGATTACGGCACCGTGCGCTTCGTCGGCTCGCCCGGCGGCGCCGTGCGCCTCGAGGTGCTGGGACATCGGCGGGTGTTCGCCGACGGCCCGGTGACCCTGTACCGGGTGGCGCCGCCGTGGCATCCGGAGCACCCTCACCGGGAGGCCCTGGGCGAGGTCCGGCAGCGGGCGGGCAGCGGCGTGCTCATCGGCGAGCCGCTGGCCACCCGGGTGCTGATGGCCCTCTACCAGGGCTTCGAGGCGCACCTGCAGCACGCCGCCTGGTACGGCGGCGAGGTGGACGTGCCCATCGCCAACGTTCATCTGCGGCCGCGCTACGAGGCGTTCGCCCGCTGCCTGCGCGGGGCCGCGGCCCAGGGCTGGTCCGCCTTCGAGCGCACCCGTATCGAGCACGCGTCCGGCGCCGCGCTTCTGTCTCCGGCCGATCGGGCGCGCCTGCGCCAGGTGGCGGAGTACGTGCGCGCCGATGCGGAGGTGAGCCGCGTCTACGTGGACGGCCACAGCGACAGCCGGGGCACGCCCCGCGGCAACCTGGAACTGTCCCGGCGCCGGGCCGAGGCCGTGGCAGCGTTCCTGCGGGATTGTGGGGTGCCGGAGGAGCGGCTGGTGGTGCGCTACCACGGCCCTCAGTATCCGGTGGCGGACAACGACGATCCCGCCGGCCGCGCCGAGAATCGCCGGACCACCGTCCGCCTGGAGCGGAACTGGAGCACCGCCACCAGCGAACCGCCCTCGGACAGAGACGTCCTCCCAACCGCCGGCGATCTGCCTCTTGCCGACCGCTGAAAGCTGATAGCCCATGGCTTCTCCGACCCTACCGGCGGGCGCTCCGCGGCTGTACCATGGCCGCCCCATTCTGCGAGGCCGAGAGGAATTCCGTGGCAAACAAGGTCGTTCTTGCATACTCCGGCGGGCTGGATACGTCGGTGATCTGTCGCTGGCTGCAGGAAACGTACAGTGCCGAGGTGGTGACCTTCACCGCCGATCTCGGCCAGGGCGAGGAGGTGGAGCCGGCCCGGGCCAAGGCGAGCGCCATGGGGGTCAAGGAGATCTACATCGAGGATCTGCGCGAGGAGTTCGTGCGTGATTTCGTGTTTCCCATGTTCCGCGCCAACACCCTCTACGAGGGCGAGTACCTGCTCGGCACCAGCATCGCCCGGCCGCTGATCGCCAAGCGCCTGGTGGAGATCGCCCGGGAAACCGGCGCCGACGCCATCGCCCACGGCGCCACCGGCAAGGGCAACGACCAGGTGCGCTTCGAGCTCGGCGCCTATGCCCTGGAGCCGGACATCAAGGTCATCGCCCCGTGGCGCGAGTGGGACCTGAACTCCCGGGAAGCGCTCATGACCTTCTGCGAGCAGCACCAGATTCCCGTGGACGCCAAGCGGGGCGAGAAGTCGCCGTACTCCATGGACGCGAACCTGCTGCACATCTCCTACGAGGGCGACAACCTGGAGGATCCCTGGCAGGAGCCCGAGGAGAGCATGTGGCGCTGGACGGTATCGCCGGAGAAGGCTCCGGACCGCCCCCAGGTGGTCGAGATCGAGTTCCGCCACGGCGATCCCGTGGCCGTGGACGGCGAGGCGCTGTCGCCGGCGGCGCTGCTCACCCGCTTGAACGAGCTCGGCGGCGCCCACGGCATCGGCCGCAGCGATCTGGTGGAGAACCGCTTCGTCGGCATGAAGTCCCGGGGCTGTTACGAGACCCCCGGCGGCACCATTCTGCTGAAGGCCCACCGCGCCATCGAGTCCATCACCCTCGACCGGGAGGTGGCCCACCTGAAGGACGAGCTCATGCCGCGCTACGCGGAGCTCATCTACAACGGCTACTGGTGGTCGCCGGAGCGGCGGGTGCTGCAGGCGCTCATCGACGAATCCCAGCAGCCGGTGAACGGCCGGGTGCGGCTGAAGCTGTACAAGGGGTCGGTGGCGGTGACGGGGCGCACGTCTCCGGAAGACAGTCTCTACGATGCGCACGTGGTCACGTTCGAGGACGATCGGGGCGCGTATGATCAGGCCGATGCAGCTGGATTCATCCGCCTGAACGCGTTGCGGTTGCGCCTGGGCGCCAAGCGGGGGCGGAAGCTTTCGTAGACCAAAGGACGACAGAGTCGAAGGACGACCATGAGCGACTATCAGGTGCTGTTCAGCGGCGAGATCGATCGGAATAGCGACCTCGATTCGGTGCGGGCCAGGCTGGCCCGCGAGCTCGGCATCGACGACCGCAAGGCGAGAACGCTGTTTTCCGGCCGCACGGTGGTGCTGCGCAGTCAGCTCCACGAGGACGAAGCCCGGGCGTTCCAGCAGCGCCTGGGTGAGCTGGGGGCCATCTGCCGGATCAAATCCCTGGGTGCGCCGCGCTCCCTCGCCGCGCAGATCGACAAGGACGCCCTGCGCCTCGAGGGCCAGAACGAGCACACCCTGAAGGACATCACCGCTGCCCACGTGGAGTGCCCGCGTTGCGGCCACCTGCAGCTCGAGTCGAGCCATTGCGCCCGCTGCGGGGTGGACATCGCCGCCGCCATGGCGCAGAAGCGCAAGGAAGACCTGCTCATCGAGAAGAAGATCCGCGAGCTGCGGACCCGCCGGGAAGGCGCAGCCCCTGAGAGCGCCAAGCCCGCCGCGCCCAAGCCGCCGCCGGTGATCGCCGAGCAGCGTCCGTCGTCGCGAAAGCGCAGCAGCTTCGTCCGCGATCTCTTCCGCCGCTCCTGACGCGGTGAGCGGCGCCAGCCAGCCGCGGGACGGCGGCGCTCCCATCGGCGTGTTCGACTCCGGCATGGGCGGCCTCACCGTGCTGCGCGCGCTGCGCTCGGCGCTGCCGGACGAGGCGTTCCTCTATCTCGGCGACACCGCCCGGCTTCCCTACGGCACCAAGAGTCCCGCCACGGTGCAGCGTTACGCGGTGCAGGCGGCGCGCATTCTCGTGGAGCGGGGCGCGAAGGCCCTGGTGGTGGCGTGCAACACCGCATCGGCGGTCGCCCTCGACGCCTTGCAGAGCCGCTACGCGCCATTGCCCGTGTTCGGCGTGGTCGAGCCCGGGGCCGCTGCCGCGGCCGCGGCCGGCGCCGGCCGGGTGGCCGTCCTCGCCACGGAAAGCACGGTTCGGGGTGGCGCCTATCAGCGCGCCCTGCTGCGCCTGCAGCCCCGCATGGAGGTCCGGGCGCGGCCGTGCCCGCTGCTGGTCACCCTGGCGGAAGAGGGCCGCCATGCCGGCCCGCTGGTGGAGCTCGCCCTCGAGGAGTACCTGCGCGGCCTGCTCGCGCCGTCACGGGCGCCCGGGGGCGCCACCCTGCTTCTGGGGTGCACCCATTTCCCGGTGTTCGAGCCGGTTCTCGAGCGGCTGCTGGCTCGCTGCGACGTTCCGGTGACCGTGGTGGACTCCGCCGCCACCACCGCCCGGGCGGTGGCCGCCGAGCTTGCCGCCGGACGCGTGCCCTCCGCCTCGGGCCGGCGGGCGCCGGGGATCACCCTGCTCGCCACCGACGGGCGGGAGCGGTTTCGCCGCGTTGGGCAGTACTTCCTGGGCCACCCGGTGGATGAGGTGGAGCTGGTGGACCTCTAGGAGACGCCGGTCAGCTCTCCGTCTTGTCCGGGTACTCGCAGAGGTCCTCGATCAGGCACGCCCCGCACCGGGGCTTTCGCGCCAGGCACACGTAGCGCCCGTGCAGGATCAGCCAGTGGTGGGCGTCGTGCTTGTATTCGTCCGGCACCACCCGCTCGAGCTCTGCTTCCACTTTCTGCACCGTCTTTCCGGGGGCGAGCCCCGTGCGGTTGCAGACCCGGAAGATGTGGGTGTCCACGGCGATGGTGGGATGGCCGAACGCGGTGTTCAGCACCACGTTGGCGGTCTTGCGGCCGACGCCGGGCAGGGCCTCCAGGGCTTCCCGGCTCTCGGGAACCCGGCCGCCGTGACACTCCACCAGTATCTCGCAGGTGCGGATGACGTTGGCTGCCTTGGTGTTGAACAGGCCGATGCTCTGGATGTAGCGCTTCAGCCCGTCGACGCCGAGCTCGAGCATGGCCTGGGGCGTGTCGGCCCGGGCGAACAGGGCTTCGGTGGCCTTGTTCACGCTCACGTCGGTGGCCTGGGCCGAGAGCATCACGGCCACCAGCAGCTCGAAGGGGGTGGTGTACCGGAGCTCCGTGGTGGGCTTGGGATTGGCGGCCTGCAGACGCTCGAAGATCTGGCGGCGCGTCTCGTCGTTCATGTTCGTTTTCTCGTTCTGATGGCATTGCCGGCGGCCAGCATGAGGCCCGCCACGATGAACGCCCCCGGCGGCAGGGTGGCGAGCAGAAAGCCCGGAAGGTCTCCGGGCAGGGTCAGCTCCCAGTCCCGGGCAGCGGGGCCGAGCAGCGCATCCATCCCGGCGAACAGGGTGCCATGCCCCACGGCCTCGCGCACCATGCCGAGGCTGACCAGGGCGATGGCGAAGCCGCTGGCGGTGCCGAGCGCGTCGAGCAACGACGGCAGCACCGGCTGGCGGCTGGCGAAGGTTTCCGCCCGCGCCAGAATCATGCAGTTGGTGACGATGATCTGCACGAACAGCGCGATGCGCAGGTACACCTCGTAGGCGTACGCCTCGAGCAGCAGCACGGCGCAGGTGGTGAAGGTTGCGACCACCAGCACGAAGGCGGGCAGGCGGACGAAGTGCGGAATCCAGCGCCGCACCGCGGCGATGCTGACGTTGGAGCCCACCAGTACGCCGGCGCTGGCCAGGGCCAGGGCGAGCGCATGGGCGGTGGTGGTGCTCACGGCGAGCAGCGGGCACAGTCCCAGCAGTTGTCCCCACGCGGGATTGCGCGTGGTGACGCCGGCGGTGAAGGTTGCGGCGAGACCGGCCCGGCTCACGACGGGCACTCCGAGCCGGTGAGCTCCGGGCGGCGCAGCGCGGCGGCCAGGCTGCGCCGCAGGGCCCGGCTTGTGATGGTGGCGCCGCTCACGCCGTCGAGCGCCTCGATGCCCCGGGCGTCGCGTCCCCGGAGCCGCGCCAGCCACCCGGATCGGGGCTGGTTCAGAAAGTCGGCGATGCCCGGCGTCTCCTGGTGGGCGGTGATCCGCACTCCGGTCAGCATCGGGTGGGGCCCGTCCGCGGCGGCGGCCAGCCAGCGGATGGGACCCCCGTAGCCGGAGACGGAGCCGCGCAGCAGCATGGTGCCGTCGCAGAGGTGAGCGACGTCGCCGTGCCAGCGCACGGTGTCCGGGGCGGGGTTTCCCGTCAGCTCGCTGACCATGGCGAGAAACTGGCGCTGGCGGTTCGCCTCGATGCGCTCCCGGGTGAGGCTGGCGGTGGCGGCGATCAGGCCGGCGCAGGCGGTCACCAGCAGCAGAAAGAGAACGATGGCACGGACGCTCTCAGCCATGGGTCGCCACCAGCCGGCGGTCCAGGTAGGGCGTGGCGGCATTGGCCAGCAGAATCCCGAATGCCAGCCCGTCGGGATAGTTGCCGAAGCTGCGCACCAGGTAGGCGACCGCGGCGATGAGGCCGCCGTACACGAGCTGGCCCCGCGGCGTCGCCGGATGGGTCACCGGATCCGTGGCGAAGAAGAAGGCGGCGAGCAGGGTGCCGCCGGAGAAGTAGTGGAACAGCGGCGAGCCGAAGCTCCGCGAGCTGCCGGCATCGTAGCCGAGGAGCGCCAGCGCGCCCAGGGTGCCGAGCAGCGCCGCCGGCACCCGCCACGCCACGATGCCTCGGGCGATGAGCAGCACGCCGCCCAGCAGAAAGGCGGCGTTGATCCATTCCCAGCCGTAGCCGCCCAGGGTGCCGAAACCGTTCTCCGTCGACCAGATCTCCGCCACCGTCTGACCCTCGCGGTGGCGGAAGGTGGTCAGCGCGGTGGCGGCGGTGACGCCGTCCAGGGGCGCCGGCCAGTGCGCCATGGCCGCCGGAAACGACACCAGGGCCACGGCGTAGCCCACCACCGCCGGGTTGAAGGGGTTGGCGCCGAGCCCGCCGTAGACGTGCTTGCCGAGACCCACGGCGGCGGCTACGGCCGCGGCCAGCACGGCGAGGCTGGTGCCGGGCGGCATCGCCAGGGTGAGCAGGGCGCAGGTCACCAGGGTGCTGCCGTCCTCCAGGGCGGGGCGCAGCGGCCGTCCCTGCAGCGCCAATGCGGCGGCTTCCACGGCGAGCCCCAGGACGCCGGCGAAGGCGAGCCGGGGCAGATAGGCCCACGAGACTACCTCGCAAAGCGCCAGGGTGCCCGGGAGCAGGGCCACCAGCACCGTGGCCATCACCCGCTGGGTGCTCAGCGCAGCCATGGACGCTGCCGGCCGTCTTCCAGCCGCTGTCGCCGGCGGGCCTCCCAGGCCTCGGCCCGGGCGGCCTGCCGGGCCAGATGCCGTTCGTGGCGCTCCCGGGCCGCTTCCGCCTCCCGGGCCGCCCGAGCCTGGTCGGCCAGAGCCTGGCGGCCCCGCGTGAAGCCGCGGAGCAGGTCGATGTTGCTCGGACACACCTGATTGCAGCGTCCGCACTCGATGCAGCGGTCCAGGCCCCGTTCTGCCGCCGCGTCCCAGGCCCCATCCCGGCAGTACCAGTGCAGTTCCTGAGGCAGCAGATCCTCCGGACAGGCGTCCACGCAGGCGCCGCAGCGGATGCACGGCAGCTCCGGTGCCTCCGGCTCGCGGCTGCGGCGCCGCGCCAGGATGCGCGCCGGCCGCGGGCGGAGCGGCTCGGCCACCGGGAGCAGATCGATGCAGTCCATGGGGCAGGGCGGCAGGCACAGCTCGCAACCGGTGCAGCCTTCCGTCAGCACCGTGTGCATGAGCTGGGGCGCGCCGACGATGGCATCCACGGGACAGGCTTCCACGCAGCGGAAGCAGCCGATGCAGGCGGACTCGTCGATGCGCGCCACCTGGGCGGGGGGCTCCGCCGGCGGCGGCCCGGGCTCCCGGTCCAGCAGCCGCGCCAACGCCTGCTGGGTCTCCGGCCCCCCCGGCGGGCAGAGGTTCAGCGCCTCGCCCCGGGCCACGGCCTCGGCGTAGGGGCGGCACCCGGGATAGCCGCACTGGGCGCACTGGGTCTGGGGCAGGAGGGCGTCGATGGCGTCCACCACGCCGGTATCGTCCGCCACCAGGCGCCGGTCCGCCCAGGCCAGTGCCGCCGCCACCGCGCCGCCGAGGGCGGAGAGCACGCCGACGAGGGTCAACGCCTCCGCCATCAGTCGGCGAGCCCCGCGAAACCCATGAAGCCGAGAGAGAGGATGCCGGCGGTGATCAGCGCCACGGGCACCCCGCGGAAAGGCGCCGGCACGGGGGCGTGCTGCAGGCGTTCCCGCAGCGCGGCGAACAGCACCATCACCAGGCTGAAGCCGGCTGCCGCGCCCAGCCCGTAGACCACGGTCTCCACGAAGCCGAGCTCCTGACCCACCGCCAGGAGCGCCACCGCCAGCACGGCGCAGTTGGAGGTGATCAGCGGCAGGTAGAGCCCCAGCACCTCGTAGAGCAGGGGATGGCCGGCGCGGAGAACCCGCTCCGTGAGCTGCACGACGCTGGCGATCACCACGATGAACACCACGATGCGCAGGAACGTGAGGTCCAGCGGCACCAGCACCCAGCGATAGAGCACGTGTGACAGGGCCGCCGACACGGTGAGCACGAAGGCGGTGGCGAGTCCCATGGCCAACGCCGGCTGGTACTGGCGGGTGACGCCCATGAACGGACAGAGCCCGAGGAACTGCACCAGGACGAAATTGTTCACCAGCGCCGCCCCGACGAGGATCAGTCCCAGCTCGCCCATGACGGTTCAGCGCACGATCATGCCCGGTTCCGCGCCGCTGTCCGGGCTGAGCAGGAATACCTCCTTGCCGCCGGGTCCGGCGGCCAGCACCATGCCTTCGGAAACGCCGAAGCGCATGGTACGGGGAGCCAGGTTCGCCACCACCACCACCAGCCGGCCCACCAGGTCTTCCGGCGCGTAGGCGGACTTGATGCCGGCGAACACCTGACGCTGCTCGCCGCCGAGATCGAGCTCCAGGCGCAGCAGCTTGTCGGCGCCCTCCACGGCCTCGGCCGCGCTCACCCGGGCCACCTTGAGCTCGACCTTGGCGAAATCGTCGATGCTGATGGTCGGCTGAGCCGCCGCGGTTGCTGCCGCGGGCTCGGCGCCGGTCTTCGCCGCCGGCTCGGCGGCGGGCTCTCGGGAATCCTCCACCATGCGGTCCACGGCCTCCTTCTCCATGCGGGCGAACAGCGCCTTGAACGGGGCGATGCGGTGATTCAGCAACGGCGCCGCGAGATCCTGCCAGGAGAGCGGCTCCACCTGCAGGAACTTCTCGGCGTCGGCGGCGAGCTGGGGCAGGATGGGCTTCAGGTAGATCATCAGCACCCGGAACACCTCGATGCCCTGACTGCAGATGGCCTGCACCCGGGCCTCCTGACCTGGCTCCTTGATGAGCGTCCACGGCGCGTGCGCGGCGATGTACTGGTTCGCCTGGTCCGCCAGCGCGGTGACCTCGCGCACCGCCCGGGCGGTGTCGCCCTTCTCGTAGTGCTCGGCGATATCGTCCGCGGCGGCGACGCAGCGCTGCCACAGCTCGGGCTCGTCGAGCTCCGCCGCCAGGCGGCCGTCGAAGTGCTTGGTGATGAAGCCGGCACAGCGGCTGGCGATGTTCACCACCTTGCCGACGAGGTCGGAGTTCACCCGGCTGACGAAGTCGCTCAGGTTGATGTCGATGTCGTCCACCGTGCCGTTCAGCTTGGCGGCGAAGTAGTAGCGCAGGTACTCGGGCTCGAGGTGCGCGAGATACGTGGCGGCGTTGATGAAGGTGCCCCGGGACTTGGACATCTTGGTGCCGTCCACGGTGACGAAGCCGTGGGTGTGGATGCGGGTCGGCGTGCGGAAGCCGGCGCCGTCCAGCACCGACGGCCAGAACAGGGCGTGGAAGTTGACGATGTCCTTGCCGATGAAGTGGTGTACCTCGGCGTCGCTGTCGGGCCGCCAGTAGTCGTCGAAGGCTACGTCGTTGCGGGCGTCGGCGTAGTTGCGGAAGCTCGCCAGATAGCCGATGGGCGCGTCCATCCAGACATAGAAGTACTTGTCCTCGGTGCCCGGGATCAGGAAGCCGAAGTAGGGTGAGTCCCGGGAGATGTCCCAGGGCTTCAGGCCCGCATCCAGCCATTCCTGCAGCTTGTTCGCCACCTCCGGCTGCACGTGGCCGCTCCTCAGCCACTCGCGCAGGAAGTCGGCGTATTTCGGCAGGTCGAAGAAGTAGTGCTCCGACTCACGGAGCACCGGCGTGGCTCCGGAGATCAGCGAGCGGGGCTCGCCGAGCTCGGTGGCGTCGTAGGTGGCGCCGCAGACCTCGCAGTTGTCGCCGTACTGATCCGGGGCTTTGCAGCGGGGACAGGTGCCCTTGACGAAGCGGTCGGCGAGAAACATGCGCCGCTCCGGATCGTAGAGCTGGGTCACCTGACGGGTGAAGATGAGCCCCGCGTCCTTCAGCCGCTCGTAGATGAGCTCCGAGTAGTAGCGGTTCTCCTCCGAGTGGGTGGAGTAGTAGTTGTCGTGGCCCACCAGGAAGCCCTGAAAATCCCGGGCGTGTTCCTGGCGGATCCGCTCGATGAGCGCCTCCGGTTCCACCCCTTCCTGCTCGGCCTTGAGCATGGTGGCGGTGCCGTGGGTGTCGTCCGCGCACACGTACACCACCGGGTGGCCGCGCATGCGCTGGAACCGCACCCAGATGTCCGTCTGGATGTGCTCCAGCAGGTGGCCGAGGTGAATGGCGCCGTTGGCGTTGGGCAGCGCGCTGGTTACCAGAATGCGACGTGTCATGGCTCGTGTCTTGGGCGGGCACGCTCCGCCGGTCGGGAAAGACAGGCGATCGCCCCGCGGTTTGCCAGGTACCGGGAAAAGCGCGACTATACCGGGAACTCGCCTATAATGCGCGGTTTTCGCCCATCCCACCGGCGTTGCCGGCCGCGCCCCGAGCAGGAGAAAGATGAGGATCGAACAGTTCCCCGACCCGTACCTCGACGTGCCCTGGCAGGACCTGGGCGCCCGGGTTCGGGTGGACGGCAACCGGGTGGCGGTGACGCTCGGGTATCCGGCCGCGGGGATGCGCGCGGCGCTGGCGGAGCGGCTCGCCGCCTTCCTCGGCACCGACCACATCGATCTGGATCTGGAGTTCCGGCCTCCGGAGGGGCGGAGCACCCCCGGCACACCCGGCCGCATCAAGCACATCATCGCGGTGGCGTCGGGCAAGGGCGGCGTGGGCAAGTCCACCACCGCGGTGAACCTGGCGCTGGCCCTCGATCGCGAGGGCGCCCGGGTGGGCCTGCTGGACGCGGACATCTACGGCCCGAGCCAGGGCATGATGCTCGGCGTGCCGGCGGGGCGCCGGCCCCAGGTGAAGGACGAGAAATTCTTCGTGCCCATCAAGGCCCACGGCATTCAGGCCATGTCCATGAGCTTTCTCGTCACCGAGAGCACGCCCATGGTGTGGCGGGGGCCCATGGTCTCCGGCGCCCTGCAGCAGCTTCTCGGCCAGACCCTGTGGGACGACCTCGACTACCTCATCGTCGACATGCCGCCGGGCACCGGCGACATCCAGCTCACCCTCTCCCAGCGGGTGCCCGTGGCCGGGGCCGTGATCGTCACCACGCCCCAGGACATCGCCCTCATCGACGCGAAGAAGGGCATCGAGATGTTCCGCAAGGTGGACATTCCGGTGCTCGGCGTCATCGAGAACATGTCGGCGTTCCGTTGCCCCGAGTGCGGGCACGAGAGCGCCGTCTTCGGCAGCGGCGGCGGCGAGCGCATCGCCGCGGAGTTCGCCACGCCGCTGCTCGGCCGGCTGCCCCTGACCATGGAGATCCGCGAGCAGGCGGACGGCGGCACCCCGACGGTGGCCCGGGACCCGGAGGGCGACATCGCCGCGCTGTACCGCGATGCGGCGCGCCACATGGCGGCGGAGCTGTGGCGGCTGAACGGCCCCGCGGCCAGCGCCGGCACCGTCGAGATCTCCATGTCCGACGACTGACGTTCTCTTGTATCTGGAAGCCTGACTATGACCATCAAGTCCGACCGGTGGATCCGGGAGATGGCGGCCCGTGGCATGATCGAGCCGTTCGAGGAGCAGCAGGTTCGCTACGTAGGCGGCGAGCGGGTGATCTCCTACGGCACCTCGAGCTACGGCTACGACGTGCGCTGCTCGTCCGAGTTCAAGGTGTTCACCAACATCAATTCCGCCACCGTGGACCCCAAGGGCTTCGACGAGCGCAGCTTCGTCGACGTCAGCGGCGACGTCTGCATCATTCCCCCCAACTCCTTCGCGCTGGCGAGCACCGTGGAGTACTTCCGCATCCCCGAGAACGTGCTCACCCTGTGCGTGGGGAAATCCACCTACGCCCGCTGCGGCATCATCGTCAACGTCACCCCCCTCGAGCCCGAGTGGGAAGGGCACGTCACCCTGGAGTTCTCCAACACCACCACCCTGCCGGCGAAGATCTACGCCAACGAGGGGGTGGCCCAGATGCTGTTCTTCGAGTCCGACGAGCGCTGCGAGGTCACCTACAAGGATCGGGGCGGCAAGTATCAGGGGCAGCGGGGGGTGACGTTGCCGAAGGCGTGAAATTCGCCATCCGCTGTCCGCCATCCGCTGTCCGCTGGAGCGATCTCGCGAGAATCTGGCGATTCCGCTCTAGCGGATAGCGGAAAACGGATAGCGGACAGCGATCGCTGCAGCGATCTACGCTTGCGCCCCCACCTGCCCATGATGATGCGGCTCGCAGATGGCCGTGAGGGTGTCGCCGATCTCCGCTTCCTCGATCTGACGCCGCGACCAGCCGCGCTCGCGGCCGGCTTCCTCGGCGAGATCCGCCAGCGAGATGAAGCCCACCAGATTGCCGCTGCCGTCCTGCACGGGCAGGCGGCGCACCTGCGCTTCCCGCATGATGCGTTCCGCGTCCGCCAGGGAGTCGTCGGGGCCGCACGTGAGGGCCTCGGGGGTCATGGCGTTGCGCGCCCAGAGCTGGCTCAAGGGCCGGTCTTCGAAGCACGCGTGCATGCAGATGTCCCGGTCGGTGATCATGCCGACGATCCGGCGGCCGCCGTCGGATTCGCACACCGGCAGAGCGCCGCAGTCGTGATCCCACAGCTTGCGCGCGACGTCGCGCAGGTTGTCGTTGGGGGTGCACACCACCACATCTTCGCGCATCAACTCCTGCACTCGCATGGCCGCAATCTCCCTGTTCGAGGTTGCGGAATCCTGGGGCGATTCCGCGGCGGCCACATTATCGATGCGCAAAAGATCAGGCGGGAATCAGCCGCTCGCTGGGGGCGGGCGTGGTGTCCGCGGCGACGATGCGGCCGATCCGCGCCGGCGCCTCGCCCGCGTCGGCCAGCGTATTCATGACCGCGTCGGCGGTCTCCGCCGGCACCGCCAGGACGAAGCCGATGCCGCAGTTGAAGGTCCTGAGCATTTCGTCCTCGTCGATCCGTCCCGCCTGCTGAAGCCAGTCGAACAGTGCCGGGCGCTGCCAGGCGTCCAGATCGACCAGTGCGGCCAGTCCTTCCCCGGGGAAGATGCGGGGCAGGTTCTCCAGCAGCCCGCCGCCGGTGATGTGGGCCATGGCGTGAACGGGATGGGTCTCGAGCAGTGCCAGCACGGTCTTCGCGTAGATGCGGGTGGGGGCCATGAGCGCGTCCAGCAGGGACGGGTCCGGGGTCAGCGCCCGGTCGTCGAGCAGCCGGCGGATGAGGGAGAAGCCGTTGGAATGCGGGCCGCTGCTGGGCAGGCCGATGAGCACGTCGCCGGCGGCGAGCCGGCTGCCGTCGACGATGCGGCTGCGCTCCACCACGCCGATGCAGAAGCCCGCCAGGTCGTAGTCGCCCTTGGCGTAGAACCCGGGCATCTCCGCCGTCTCGCCGCCCACCAGCGCGCAGCCGGCCAGCTCGCAGCCCCGGGCGATGCCCTTGATCACCCGCTCGGCCACGTCCACGTCCAGGGCGCCGGTGGCGTAGTAGTCGAGAAACAGGAACGGCTCAGCCCCGGTCACCAGCACGTCGTTGACGCACATGGCCACCAGGTCCTGACCCACGGCGTCGTGACGGTCGTGGTCGATGGCGAGCTTGAGCTTGGTTCCCACGCCGTCGGTGCCGGTGACCAGCACCGGCTCCGCGTATTTGCTGGGCAGGGTGGCGAGCGCGGCGAAGCCGCCGAGGCCGGACAGCAGCTCCGGGCGGCGGGTGGCCTGCGCCGCCGGTGCGATGCGCCGCACCAGCTCCTCGCCGGCCTCGATGTCGACGCCGGCGTCGCGGTAGGTCAGGCCCTTGCTCAAGTGATGCCTCCGTTGCCTGGGCTGGTTCGGGAGCGCGAGTTTACCAAACCCGCCCGCGGTAATTTGGGTAAACTTGCGGGTGGTTTTCACAGGCGAAGTCGGGTGCCGCAAGCACAGTACAACTCATCATTCACGCGGACGTTGCGGGTGCTCTGGGCCGTGCTGCTCGCCGCGCTGGCGGCCGCGCCGGCGGCCCGGGCGGACGAGGTGCCCTGGCTCTACGAGGTGGCGGTGCCCGTGGAGGATCAGTCGTCGGCGGCGCGCCTGGACGCCGCTGGCCGTGCGCTGGCGCAGTTGCTCTCCCGCCTCACCGGCCTCGCCAGCGTGCCGCGCAACGAGACGGTGGCCGGGGCGCTGGCGGCCCCCGACCTGTATTACAACCAGTTCCGCTTCGAGGAGGCCGAGGAGGGCGACGGGCTGCGCCTGCGCCTGCAGTTCGTGCCCCGGGCCGTGCTGGATCTGGTGCGCGAGGCGCGCCTGCCCATCTGGCGCTCGAACCGGCCCACGGTGATGGGTTGGGTTGTGATGGAGGACGAGCGCGGCGAGCGTTCCATCCTCGGCGCCGGTGCGGATCACCCGCTGATGGAGGGGCTGGAGGAGCGGGCCCGGGAACGCGGGGTGCCGCTGCGGCTGCCCATCATGGATCTGGCGGATCAGCTCGCCGTGGAGCCCGCGGCGGTGTGGGGCCGGTTGAGCCAGGTGCTGCAACCGGCCTCGGCGCGATACGGCGCCGAGGTGCTGCTGGTGGGGCGGCTGCAGCGCTCGGCGGATCAGCGCTGGACGGCGAGCCTCGAGCTCTGGGTCGACGACGACGTGGTGTCCCGGGATCTCGAGGCCGGCGAACCCGACGTGCTGGGCCGGGCGGCGGCGGATCTGGTGGCGGACGAGCTGGCGGCGCGCTACGCCGTGCTGGACCGGGGCCTGCGTCGGCTGGATCTCGCCATCAGCGCCGTTCACGACGCCAAGGACTACGCCGAGCTGCTGCGCTACTTCGGCAGCCTCGAGTTCGTGGAGGAGGTGATGGTCTCCTCCGTGTCCGGCGACCGCCTCGGCGTGTCGCTCATCACCCCGGCCGATCCCGAGCAGCTCCTGGAGCTGTTCGCGCTGGACCGGCGCCTGTTCCCCGATCGCCTGAACGAGATCCCCGGGGCGGCCCTGCAGCTGGTCTGGCAGAGGCGCTGACGCCATCGTGCTGAAGCACATTCCCAACGTCATCACGGTGATGCGGATCGTGCTGGTGCTGCCGTGCGCCTGGCTGCTGTGGGAGGCGCGCTACGTGGAGGCGCTGATCCTGATGAGCGTGGCCGGGGCTTCGGATGCGGTGGACGGCTGGATCGCCCGTCACTTCGATGCGGTGAGCCGGTTCGGCGCCGCCATGGACCCGGTGGCCGACAAGCTGCTCGTCGCCGCCATGTTTGTGATCTTCGCGGTGCAGGGGCTGTTGCCGGTGTGGGTGGCGATCATCGTCCTGGGCCGGGACCTCGTGATCATGTCCGGCGCTGCCGCCTACCGGTTGCTGCTCGGCCGCATCGAATTCGCCCCTACGTATCTCAGCAAGGCCAACACGGCGGCGCAGATCGCGGCGGCCCTGCTGCTGTTGTTGTGGCTGTGCGACTTCGGCACCGTGAGCCGCCTCGCCGGGGCCCTGGTGGATCCCTACGGCTTCTACGTGCTGGCGGCTCTGGGTGTGAGCTCCGGGGTCGATTACGTGGCCACCTGGGGCCTGCGGGCCTGGCGCGAAGCGCGCTCGTGACCCCCGCCGGCCGCCGCCAGGGCTCGCGGTCGCGCACCGAGGCGCGCCAGCTCGCGCTGAAGTTTCCGCTGTCGTCGCGGCTGCGCTTCGACGATTTCGTCGCCGGCGACAACGCCGAGCTGGTGCGCCGGCTGGAGCGGCTGGACGAGGAGCAGGGGTTTCGCGGCTACTTCCTCCACGGCGCCCCCGGAACCGGCCGCACCCACCTGCTGCAGGCCGCGTGTCACCGTCATGGCCAGCGGGGCGCGATCTACCTGCCGCTCTCCGACCCGGACGTGAAGCCCGGGCTGCTCGAGGGGCTCGAAGCCCTGTTCCTGGTGGCCCTGGACGACGTGGATGCCTGGATCGGCGATGCCGACGCCGAGGTGGCGCTCCTGGCCCTGTATCAGGCCCTGCAGCAGGCGGGCGGGCGGCTCCTGGTGAGCGCCGCAACGCCGGCGGGCGGCCTGCGGTTCTGCTATCCGGACCTCGCCTCCCGGCTGCGGGGTCTCGCGGCGTACGGGCTGCGGGAGCTCGGCGACGCGGACAAGGCGCTGTTGCTGCAGCGCCGGGCGCGGGGCCGGGGGCTCGAGCTGAGCGGCGCGGTGCTGGATTTCTGGATGTCCAGGAGCGCGCGGGATCTGCCGGTCCTGCTCGCGCAGCTCGATCGCCTGGACGAGGCGGCCATGGCGGAGCAGCGGCGGGTCACGGTGCCGCTGGTCAAGCAGGTGCTCGGGTTGTGAGACACCTGGTCTGCACCGGCGGCGGCACCGCGGGCCACGTGCTGCCGGCGATTCCGGTGATGGACCGGGCCCGGGCGGCGGGGGCGCGGGTGAGCTTCATCGGCAGCCGCTCCGGGCTGGAGGCGCGGCTGCTGTCGAACGAGGAGGTGAGCTACTACGGCATCCCCGCAGGCAAGCTGCGCCGCTACCTCTCCGCCGAGAACGTCACCGATCTGTTCCGGGTGGTGGCGGGGGTGTGGCAGGCCCATCGACTGTTGGGCCGGCTCCGTCCCGACGTGGTGTTCTCCAAGGGCGGCTTCGTCAGCCTGCCGGTGGTACTGGCGGCCTGGCTGCGGCGGATACCCGTGGTCGCCCACGAGTCGGATTTCTCGCCCGGGCTCGCCAATCGCCTGGCGCTGCCCTTCGTGCGGACCCTCTGCGTGACCTTCGCCCAGACCCCGGCGCCCCGGCTGCGCGGGCGGCGCGTGGTCACCGGCACGCCTCTGCGCCCGGCGCTCGCCGCCGGCGACGCCGGCCGCGGCCGGGAGCTGCTCCGGGCTCCGGCGGATCGCCCGGTGCTGCTGGTCACGGGCGGCAGCCTCGGCGCGGACGTGCTGAACCGGGCGGTGGACGAGGCGCTGCCGCAGTTGCTCGAGCACTTCGTGGTGGTGCACGTGCGCGGGCCCGGCAAGCTGGCGGAGCGGCGAGCGCCCGGCTACCAGCCATACGAATACGTCACCGAGGAGTGGGGCGATCTGCTGGCCGCCGCGGATCTGGTGGTCTCCCGGGCGGGCGCCAACACCCTGTTCGAGCTGCTCGCCCTGGGCAAGCCCAACCTGCTGGTGCCGCTGTCGGCGCGGGTCAGCCGGGGGGATCAGCTCGAAAACGCCGAGTACGCGCGCGGCGAGGGATATTCTCGGGTGCTGCCGGAGGAACGGCTCGACGCCGGGACCCTGGTGGCCGAGGTGATGAAGCTCCAGGCCGCGCTGCCGGAGGTCCGCCGGCGCCTCGCGGTGTTTCAGGCGGAGCTACAGGCGCGGGACCCGGCTGCCGCGATCTACGCCGAACTGGAACGGGCCGCCCGAGGCTGAGTACCATACGCGGCTCCCCGGGGAACACCAGGATTCGCATGTACACCGTCCGCACCTACAACCACATCGCCGCCAGAGGCCTCGAGCGGTTTCCCCAGGGAACTTTCGAGGTGACGGAGAACACCCCGGACCCGCACGCGATCCTGCTGCGCAGCCACAAGCTCGGGGTCGACGAGCTCGGTCCGGGCCTGCGCGCCATCGCCCGCGCCGGCGCAGGGGTGAACAACGTGCCGGTGGAGGCCTGCACCGAGCGTGGCGTGGTGGTGTTCAACACCCCCGGCGCCAACGCCAACTCGGTGAAGGAGCTGGTGCTCACCGGGCTGCTGCTGGCCTCCCGGGACGTGGTGGGCGGCATCGCCTACGTGCGCGAGCTTTCCGCCGTGAACGACGAGGCCGAGCTCAACGCCCTGGTGGAGGCGGAGAAGAAGCGCTTCAAGGGCCGGGAGCTCAAGGGCCGCAGCCTCGGGGTGGTGGGCCTCGGCGCCATCGGCTCCCTGGTGGCGCGGGCGGCCCTGGATCTGGGGATGGACGTGCTCGGCTACGATCCCGCCATCTCCGTGGACGCGGCCTGGCGGCTGCCTGCGGAGGTGCGGCGCATGGAGAACCTGCAGAGCCTGTTCGCCCGGGCCGATTACGTGACCCTGCACGTGCCCCTGCTGCCGGACACGGAAGGCATGATCAACGAGAGCACCCTCAGCGTGTTCCGTCCCGGCAGCGTGCTGCTGAACTTCGCCCGCCAGCCCATCGTCGATACCCACGCTTTGCGGGCCGCCCTGGACGACGGCCGCATCGCCCGCTACGTGGCGGACTTTCCCGTCCCGGAGCTCACCAATCATCCCCGGGTGCTGCTCACCCCGCACCTCGGCGCCAGCACGGAGGAAGCGGAGGAGAACTGCGCGGTGATGGCCGCGGACCAGCTCGTGGAGTTCCTCCGCACGGGCAACATCCGCAACTCGGTCAATTTCCCCACCGTGCTGCTCGAGCCCGTGGGCGGGCACCGGCTGGCGGTGACCAACCGCAATGTGCCCGGCGTGCTGAACCGGGTGACGTCCGTGCTCGCCGAGCGGCAGATCAACGTGGTGGACATGATCAACAAGAGCCGGGGCGAGGTGGCCTACAACCTCATCGACGTCAAGGAATCCCTGGACCAGGCGACCCTGGACGCGCTGCGCGGCGTCGAGCACGTGATGAACGTGCGGGAGTTCGCGCTCTAGGGCGTCGCGCCGTGGCGATAGCCGCGGCGCGCCTGGCGCTCGCGGAAGCGCAGCGGTGACAGCGTCGCCTCCAGCTCGCGGGGCAGCGGCGGGCAATCGCCGGTGATCAGGGCCGCCACCACCGCGGCGCCGATGTGGGCTCCCACGTTGCCCTGGGAGCCGTGGCCGGTGCTGACGTAGAGCTCCGGATACGGCGAACCCTCCGGGTCGTAGAGCCGACCGGCTACGGGCGTGCGGTCGGAGCTCACGGTGCGGGTGCCGCGGTGGCGGCCGCGCCACACGTAGGGCAGCCCTTCGAGCTGGGCGAGATTCGCACGGCTCGCCTCCGCGGGATCCCACGGACGATGCTCGTAGGTGGCGCCGGCAGCGACGCCGCGGCCTTCCGGCACCAGATAACCGCGCCCCACCAGGGGCAGCTTGGGTACCGGAGCGAGCTCCACCACGTCGAGCTGCCCCTGCACCGGCGCGAGCTCCAGGTAGCGCGCCGGGGGAAGGTCCCGGGTGGCCGCACCACAGGCCAGCACCACCGGCACGTCGCTCGGGATCGCGCTCAGCCGTTCCCGGCGGACGTCGATCTCGGGCCGGGCCAGCAACCCGCGCACCAGGGCCGGCAGGTCCACCACGCCGCCTGCGGGAAAGTACAGGCCCCCCGTCGCCACCGGCCAGCCGGCCAGCGCCGTGGCCTCGTCGCCGTCGAGCCAGCGCAGCCATTCCCCCGCCGGCCGGTAGCAATCCTCGAGACGGCGCAGCTTGGCGTCGTCCTGAGTGCCGCCGCCGAGCTGCAGCACGCCGCCGCCGCGGAACCCCGGCAGATCCCGCAGCAGGTCGGCGGCGTAGAGGTAGGCCAGCGCGCGCAGGGCGGCCCGGTCGCTGCCGTCCGCCAGCAGACGCCCGTGCAGCACCGTGGCCGGAATGGCGGAGGCTGGCGGATGCGCTGCCTCCTCCGGCTCCAGCACGCGCAGCCGGCATCCCGCCCGTGCCAGATGCCAGGCCGCGCTGGCTCCGGCGAGGCCGCCGCCGGCCACCAGCACCTCCGCCGGGGGCGCGAACCCGGCGAGCCCGGGGCGTTCGAAGGTGCCGGCCAGGCTCTCGCGCTTGTGCGGGCGCTGGTCGACCCGGCGCATGGCGAAGCCGGCGGCCATGAGCCCCCGGCGCACCCGCCCGGCGGCGGTGAACGTGGCCACCCGGGTGCCGCGGGTGGAAAGGGCCGCCAGGTGCTCGAACAGGGCGGGCTGCCACAGCTCCGGATTCCGGTCCGGCGCGAAGCCGTCAAGGAACCAGGCGTCCAGGGGCTGGCGCTGGCGCCCGCTCATGTCCGCGAGGCCCGACTCCGCGTCCCCCCACCACAGCGACAGGCTGATGCGGCCGCCAGCCAGGTAGCGCCGGTGCCAGCCGCGGATGCGCGGCGGGTAGGCGGCGGCCAGCTCCCGGTACAGGGGATGGGCCGGGGCCCGGTGGGCGGCGATGGCGGCGAAATCCCCGGCGTCGATGGGGCTCGCCTCGAAGGAGACGAAGTGCAGGCGTGCGCCGGCGGCGAGGCACGTCTCGGCGGCGAGGACGAAGTTGTAGCCCGAGCCGAAGCCCAGTTCCCCCACCCGCAGCAGGTTGCGCGGCCCGTCGCCCCGGGCGCCGTGCTGCCGGGCGAGCGCCTCGAGGCCGCAGGGCTCGAGGAACACCCGCCGCACCTCGGCATCGCCGTCGGCAGCGTGGTAGATGTCCTCGTAGTCGAGGGAGTAGGGCTGGTCGTTCAGGTAACGGACCCGGGCCGGTGCCACCACCGAGCCCGGAGCTAAGGCGCGCTCCATGGCCGATTCAGGGCTCCCGGGGCCGGTTCGGGTCGCGGATCCACTCGCTCCAGCTTCCCGGGTAGAGCACGGGCTCCGGGCGTCCGGCGATCTTCATGGCCAGCACGTTGTGGGCGGCCGTCACCCCCGAGCCGCAGTAGCAGATCACGTCGTCCGGCAGGCCGGCGAACCGCCGGGCCAGCGCCTCGGGTGGCTGAAACCGCCCCGAGGCCGTCAGGTTCCCCTGAAAAGGCCGGCAGACGGCGCCGGGAATGTGCCCCGCAACCGGGTCCACGGGCTCCTCGCGTCCGTCGAATCGCTCCTGACTGCGCGCATCCACCAGGTGGGCGCCGGGCAGCCGTTGCAGCAGGGTGTCGGCGTCCACGGTACGGGTGAGGGAGGGCCGGATGCTGAAGTCGCCCCGTCGAGGCGCGGGGGTCTCGCGGCCGAGCGGCCCGGACCAGGCCGGCAGCCCGCCGTCCAGCACCGCCACCGCCTCGTGTCCCAGCCAGCGGGCGCACCACCAGGCCCGGGCGGCGAAGGCGCCGCCGGCGTCGTCGTACACCACGATCTGATCGTCGTCGTTCACGCCCCAGTCGCGGAACCGGTCGCGCAGTCGCTCCGGTTCCGGCAGCGGGTGACGGCCGCCGTCGCCCGGGGCGGCGGCGAAATCGTCGTCGAGGCTGGCGTAACAGGCGCCGGGGATGTGCCCTTCCGCGTAGGCCCGGGGGCCGAAATCCGGGTCGCCGAGCCGCGCCCGGCAGTCGAGGATTCGGAAGGCCGCGGGATCGCGGGCGAGCTCGTCGGCGGTAATGAGAGTGGTATACATCTTGCCTCTACTTCACTGACTGCGGGGCCGGTGTCCTCGGCTTTCGACCCCTGTCACAGGACCGATTGCGGGTTGCTACTAAACTTTTCACGGTTTGTTAACTCCAATCAATGACGCCGGCATCCGCGGGTCTCTACGGTAGTTTTTTCCGGATGCAGTTGTCACAATGCCGCGCGACGGGTTGCGGAGCAACGGGTTGCGACGCAACCTTCTGTTACCGGCGGTGATACCGCTGCAAGGAGATTCCTGATAGTGACTGCGATTCTCGATTGGCTCAGCAACGGGCTCTGGCAACTTTCCGCCCTCCAACTCGTCATCTACACCCTCGTCGTCACCCACATCACCATCGTCGGGGTGACCGTGTACCTGCACCGCCATTCGGCTCACCGGGCGGTGGAGCTGCATCCCGTTCTGAAGCACTTCTTCCGGTTCTGGCTGTGGTTGACCACGGGCATGAACACCAAGGAGTGGACGGCCATTCACCGCAAGCACCACGCCACCTGCGAGACCGAGGACGACCCCCACAGTCCGCAGACTCAAGGCATCAAGAAGATCTTCTGGGAAGGCGCCGAGGTGTATCGGGCCGCCGCGGTACCCGAGACCCTGGAGCGCTTCGGCGCCGGCACCCCGGACGACTGGGTGGAGCGTAACGTCTATTCCCGTTTCACCGTCCTCGGGGTGAGCCTGCTGCTGGTGGCCAACGTGGCCCTGTTCGGGGTCGTCGGCCTGTCGGTCTGGGCGGTGCAGATGCTGTGGATCCCGGTGTTCGCCGCCGGGGTGATCAACGGCATCGGCCACTACTGGGGGTATCGCAACTTCGAGTGCCACGACGCCTCCCGCAACATCCTGCCCTGGGGCATCCTCATCGGCGGCGAAGAGCTGCACAACAACCACCACACCTATCCGAACTCCGCGAAGCTGTCGCAGAAGTCCTGGGAGTTCGACATCGGCTGGCTGTACATCCGACTGTTCGAGATGCTGGGCCTGGCCAAGGCCCGCAGCACCGGCCCCGTGGTGGCCAAGGTGCCGGGCAAGCGGGTGCTGGACGCGGATACTGCCTGGGCGGTGCTCAACGACCGCTTCCGGGTGATGGCCAAGTACGCCGAGGACGTGGTATCGCCGCTGGTGGAGCAGGAGCTGGCCCGCGCCGGCAACGTCCGCCGCAGCGTGGTGCGCACCGCCAAGCGGGCGCTGTGCCGTGACGACTCCCTGGTGGACGAAGCGGGCAAGGATCAGATCGTCGAGTTGCTCGACACCAGCCCCAAGCTGCAGACCATCTACGAGTTCAAGCAGCGTCTTCAGGCGGTGTGGACCAAGCGCAGCCACGGCGCCGAGGAGCTCCTGAACGAGCTCAAGGCCTGGTGTCTGGACGCCGAAGCCTCCGGCATCCAGGCGCTGAAGGACTTCGTCGAGGAGATCCGCAGCTACTCCATGCCCCAGCTCGCCCGGACCTGATCCCTCCCCCAGCGCGGGGCCAAAGCGGCCCCGCCCGGGGCCGCCCCCCGCCCGGGGCCCCATGGCCCCGCCCTGAGCCGCCCTGGGCCGCCGCGGCGAACCTCTGACCCACATTCCCCCTATGCTTTGCCCGCCGTTCGCCGTGGGCTAGGCTTGCGTTTCACCGACCACCCGGCGGCGATGGAGGGCGGAGCATGGCCAGAGGCAGTCCGGTGCCAGCCGACGATGGAGAGGAGCTTCGCGCCTGGACGGAAGCGTCCGGGCCCGTGGAGATCGCCGCCGAGGTGGACCGGGCCGAGCCCGGCCGGCGCGAGGCTGTGCTCGACGCGCTCGACCCGAAACGCGTGCTCGACGTGTTCTGCCGACTCGAGCCGGTGGTTCAGGCGCAGATGCTGGACGCCATGGACACTGACGCCGCCGGGCACCTGTTCCGGGCCCTGGAACCGGACGACCGGGTCCGGGTGCTGGGCGAATTGCCGGCCCCGAGCGCAGAGCGGCTCCTCGGCCTGCTGTCGGCGTCCGACCGGAGCGCCACCACCCTGCTGTTCCAGTACCCGCCCGAGAGCGCCGGGCGGATCATGAGCCCGCACTTCGTCGCTCTGCGCCCCGACATGTCCGTGGCCGAGGCATTGTCCGAGGTGCGCCGCCAGGGGCCTGAGGCGGAGACCGTCTACTACCTGCCCATGGTCGATGGGGACATGCGCTTCCAGGGCGCCGTGACCCTGGAGGACCTGGTGATGGCGGAGCTCGGCGACCGTATCACCGAGGTGTGCGAGCCGCGCCCGGACGCGTTCCCGGTGGACGTCGACCAGGAAGTGGTCGCCCGCTACATTCAGGACGCGGATCTGCTGGCGGTGGCCGTGGTGGAGGCCGGCGACCGGCTGGTGGGCGTCGTCACCGTGGACGATGCCATGGACGTGCTGCGCATGGAGGAGACCGAGGACGTGGCGCGCACCGGCGCCGCGGAGCCGTTGCGCCGGCCCTACTTTTCGGTGTCGACCTTGGAACTGGTGAAGAGCCGGGTGGTGTGGCTGTCGCTGCTGGCGCTCGCCGCCATCCTCACCGTGAACGTGCTGGCGGCGTTCGAGACCACCCTGGAGCGGGTGGTATCCCTGGCCCTGTTCATTCCGCTGTTGATCGGCATCGGCGGCAACACCGGCGCCCAGTCCGCCACCACCATCGTCCGGGCCGTGGCCATCGACGACGTGCGCGCCGGCGATTTCTTCCGGGTCGGGCTGCGGGAAGCGGGGGTGGGCACGCTCATGGGCGCCACCCTGGCGGCCGCAGCGTTCCTGGTGGTCGGCGCCGTGTTCGGTTGGGAGATGGCCACGGTGGTGGCCCTGACCATGGTGGTGGTGTGCACGCTGGCCGCCGTGGTGGGATCGCTGATGCCCCTGGCGGCCCAGCGGCTGGGGGTGGACCCGGCGGTCGTGAGCGCCCCTTTCGTCACCACCATCGTCGACGCCAGCGGGCTGCTGGTCTACTTCCTCGTCGCCCGGGCATTGCTCGAGACGTGAGCTGCTGCAAGAGCCGTGCGGATGCAACTCATAGGTCGACGTCCCGGCTGCTCTTCGACCCTTTGCCGGCGGGAATGCCCATGTAGACCCCCCACGGGTCCGTGTCTTTGACGATGCAGGCGGACATGGCCACCAGGGTGCCCTCAGCAAGATGGGTGCCGTCGCGAATGGTCGAGTTGACCCCGAAGAAGCAGTACGGCTCCACGATGCAATGGCCGGAGAGCGTCACCTGAGACGTGAAGAACACGTGGTCCTTGATCAGGCCGTGGTGGCCGATGTGGTTGCCGCTCCAGAGAACCACGTCGTCACCGATGGGGGTGAACGGCTGAATGGTGTTGTCTTCGAGAATGAAGCAGTTCTCGCCGATGCGCGCCTCGGGAAATACGGTGGCGCGGGAGCTCACATAGCTAATGAACGGGTACCCCAGATTCTTCGCCTGCTGATAGATCTCCGCCCGCTGCCGATTCATCTTCCGTTCGGACATGGGCGCGAAAAAGCTGAAGTCGCCCGGCGGGTAGTGCGCGGTGACTTCTTCGAACGCAACCACCGGCTTACCCTCGAACTGCCGTTCCTTCGGCAGATAGGCTTCGTTGACCGTGAACCCAACGACCTCATGCTTGCTGTCGTGCGTCAGGTAGAAGTGGGCGAGCGATGCGATGTCGCGCAGCCCGAACAGCACTACCTTGGCCATCTCGCACCTCCCTTGTTGATCGGATCGCTTTCCGAGCTATTCGAACTCCCCTGCGCGGTAGGCTGGGAAGTAACCCCCATCGAGGGGCCTCGCTATGGTTAGCCTGCGGTAGGCGCCGCGGTCGAGAACCCGCCCACAAAGGTACGCGGTTCGCGTCGTCCTGGACCACCCCGATTTGAAGCGCCACAAACCGTCGTCGGCACACCCTCGAGCACCTGCCGCGCCGCCGAGGTCCAACCACTCGAGACGTCCGGAGAAGTACTCGATGGCCGTCCAGAAGATGCCGAACGATGCCCAACTTCGGTAGCCGCGTTCGCTGCATGCGCCCAGATGGTAGTAGCCGACGGATCCGCGCAGGTACCACAGCACCATGCCCACGACGACATCTCCCTGCGTGGCGCGCATGGCTACCAGCCCTGGGACGCGAAGCTGGCGGGCGAAACTCTCCTCCGAGAAGGTGGCAAGTCCGCGTATCCCCCGCCGGGACATCAGGTTGCCGTAAAGATCGACCCAGGTTGCGAGGTCGGACGCGGGCTCATGGCAGACCTCCACCCGCAGTTCCCTGAGGGCCTTGCCGGCGTAACGGCGGTGGTGCCCGGAGACGCTGGACGGAGGTGAGCGCTGCAGGTCGACGACCACGTGTTGCTTGAACGGCCGGCACACGTCGGGGAAGCATCGCCCTAAATCCTCGGCCGCGTAGTTTCCGAACGGGTCGGTGACCAGGTGAACGCAGACGAAGCGCTCCGCCGCCGCCTCGATGTCCTCGCGCAGGGCGGACCAGTCGCGACAGGAGAACAGCGGGTAAGGGCCCATGAGATCCTGCAGGTCGGTCCCCGGCACGGGTCGGACAAGCAGCCACCCGCCGCTGTGCCGTAGCTCATGAGGCGTGCCGATCTCTTGAAAAGCAGCGGCGTAGTCTCGACTCTGGTAACCGGAATCGCCGGCCGGTGCCCGCTGCGGGTGCGTCGGAGGCTCTGACTTCACATTTAACCGTCGATACAACTGACGCTGACACCACCGTAGCACACGCGGCGCTGCTCGCTGCCGTGTCCATTGAGGTGCGGCAATGATGGCCCGCCAGCATTGGGTCAACGTTGCCTCGATCTGAATCGGGAACGGGCGCAGTCGTTTTCGGGGAGGCAGTATGCCCTGGCAGAAACTCGGCCACGTCTTCTGTCCGGCGGCAGAGCAGGGCTGGAACGTGTCCCACGCGCAGGTTCCGGTGGTGGATGCCAGCGGCGAGTCGCGGTGGCGGATCTACTACGGCACGCGAGACGGCGAAAGCCGCACCCACACGAGTTTCATCGAGGTCCAGGCGGGCAATCCCACTCGGGTTCTTTACGTGCATCCCGAGCCGATTCTCCCGCTCGGGGAAATCGGCACCTTCGACGATTGCGGGGTCATGCCATCCTGGGTCGTCGACTACGACCAGCGGAAGTATCTTTACTACATCGGTTGGACGGTGCGTAACACCGTCCCTTACCACAACTCCATCGGCCTCGCCGTCTCCGAGGATGGCGGCAGAACCTTCCGCAAGTATTCCACCGGCCCCATCTTCAGCCCGACGGTCGTGGAGCCTTACTTCACGGGCACCTCCTGTGTGCTGGTGGAGGGTGGGACCTGGAAGAACTGGTATCTTTCCTGCACGAAGTGGGAGGTGATCGACGGTCGCCCGGAGCCCTTCTACAACATCAAGTACGCGGAGTCGTCCGACGGCATCAACTGGGTTCGGGAAGGCACCGTGGCCATCGATTACGCCTCCGCCGATGAGGGCGGGCTGGTGAAGGCGAGCGTGCTCCGTGACCTGAACGGGTACCGCATGTGGTATTCCCACCGTCACGCACGAAACTACCGGACCGACCCGGCGCGCAGCTATCGGATCGGGTACGCTGAATCGGCGGACGGCATCCAGTGGAGGCGCCTGGACGGTCGGGCAGGCATCGACGTGTCCAGCGACGGCTGGGACGCGCAGATGCTGTGCTACCCGCACGTGATCGACCACAGCGGTCAGCTGTTCATGATCTACAACGGCAACGGCTTCGGGCGCACCGGCTTCGGTGCGGCCCGGTGGGTGGATTGACGCGGGCGCTGATCTACATCCGCTCCACCGTTTCGATGCCCAGCAATACCAGGCCCGTCTTCAGGGTCTCGCCCGTGCGCCGGCACAGCAGCAGCCGGCTCTCCCGCAGGGGCGGCTCGGCGCTCAGGATGGGGCAGCCCTCGTAGAAGCGCATGAACAGGGTGGCCAGGTCGTAGAGGTAGCCGCACAGATAGTGCGGAAACCCGTCCTCCGCCACCTGCTCCAGGGTCTCCTGAAAGCGCAGCAGGGCCACCGCGAGCGCGTGCTCCTCGCCCGCCTGCAGAACGATCTCGCCGCCGAGCGCGGCTTCGTCCACCTCACCGCGGCGGAAGATGCTCCGGATCCGGGTGTAGGCGTACTGCAGATAGGGCGCGGTGTTGCCGTCGAAGGAGAGCATCTGCTCCCAGTCGAACACGTAGTCGCTGGTTCGGTTCTTCGACAGGTCGGCGTACTTCACGGCGCCGATGCCCACCACGTGGGCGATCCGCCGCCGTTCCTCTTCCGGCAGCTCCGGATTCTTCTCGGTGACCAGGGCAAAAGCCCGCGCCTCCGCTTCGTCGAGCAGCCGGGTGAGCTTCACCACCTCGCCCTCGCGGGTGCGGAACGGCTTGCCGTCGGTGCCGAGCATGGCGCCGAAGGGGTGGTGCTCCAGGCGCATGCCGGGGCGGGTGAAGCCTGCGCGCTCGGCCACCGCGAACACCTGGCGGAAGTGCAGACTCTGGCGGGCGTCCGTGAGGTAGAGCACACGGTCCGCCTCGAGGTCCCGGGCCCGGTGGCGCACGGCCGCCAGGTCCGTGGTGGCGTACAGGTAGCCGCCATCGGACTTCTGCACGATCAGCGGCAGCACCTCGCCGTCCTTGCCGCGGAACTCGTCGAGGAACACGCAGCGTGCGCCTTCGGACTCCTGCAGCAGCCCCTGCCGGTCCAGGTCGTCCACCACCGCCGCCAGGTCGTCGTTGTAGGCGCTCTCCGCCTTCACGTGCTCCGCGGCCAGGGTGACGTCGAGGCGGTCGTAGACCTGCTGGCAGTGGGACAGCGAGATGTCGATGAAGCGCTGCCAGCGCTGCCGCGCTTCCGGCTCCCCCCGCTGCAGGCCCACCACCATGCGGCGGCTGCGCTCGGCGAACTCGGGGTCGCCGTCGAACCGGGCTTTGGCGGCACGATAGAAGGTCTCGAGATCGCCCAGCAGGTCGGAGTCGGAGCCGGTTTCCTCGAGAAACGCCAGCAGCATGCCGAACTGGGTACCCCAGTCGCCCACGTGGTTCTGGCGAATCACCCGGTGACCCAGGGCCTCGAGCACCCGGGCCAGCGCATCGCCGATGATGGTGCTGCGCAGGTGGCCGACGTGCATCTCCTTGGCCAGGTTGGGGCTGGAGTAATCCACCACCACCGTCTGGCGCTGCGGCGCCGCCTCCGTCAGCGGGGCTTCGGCGACGGCGCGGGCGAGGAAGTCTTCGCCCAGGGTGATGTTGATGAAGCCGGGGCCGGCGATCTCCACCCGTCCCGCCAGGTCGTCCAGGTCGGCGCGCTCCGTCACGGCCTGCGCCAGGTCCCGGGGATTGCGCCGGGCGCGTTTCGCCGCGCCCATCACGCCGTTGGCCTGGTAGTCACCGAACTCCGCTCGCGCGGCGGGCTGCACCACCGGGGGCGCGGGTTCGCCGAGAACCGCCTCGAGGGCGGCCCCCAGGCGCTCGTTGAGCAGACGCTTGAGGTTCATCGGATCAGTCCTGGTCGGCCGGTACCACGTCTTCCGCCTGCAGGCCCTTCTCCCGGTCCGCCACCACGAAGGTGACTTTCTGGCCGTCGTGCAGGGCCGGGCGCCGGCGCTGGTCGCCGTCGCCGGTGGCGCGAATGGAGCGCTGGTGCACGAAGATCTCTTCGCCGGACTCGCGAATCACGAAGCCGAATCCCTTGGTGCGGTTGAACCACTTCACCGTGCCGGACTCCCTCGGTCCGGCGCTCGCGGGGGCGGGCTCGGGGCGTGGCCGTTGTGCTTTGGCCGGCGCCCGGCCGCGGCCGTTACCGCCCCTGCCGGCGCGTGTGCCGCGTTCCCGGGCGGGCTCGCGGCGCTCGCCGCGGGGGGCGGGGCGTTGCGCAGTCGCGGCCGGGAACAGACCGGCGAGGCGCAGATTGAGAAGCCCCGACAGCAACAAGGCGACGAAGGTGAGCAGCAGCAGGGCGAAGTAATCATCGGGCCACAGGCGTCGGGTGAGCTCGGTGACGAGCGCGGCGAAGAACAGGGCGCTCACTGCGGCGATGAACAGGGTCCTCATGGCGATGTCCGCTAAAAGCCCGCCATCATACCTGCCCGTACCGAGCTCTGTGAACGGCAGCCCGCAGGCGCCGTGCGGGCGCTAGAGGCGGCGGACCGCCTCGATCACCACCGGAGTCTCGGGCACGCCGGCCATGCCGTGGGCCACGTGGGTGTCCGTCAGCTCGATCTCCGTGACCACGTCCATGCCGTCGACCACGCGGCCGAACACCGTGTACCCCGGCTGCCCCGGCTGGGCGTCTAAGTGGGCGTTGTCGTTGACGTTGATGTAGAACTGGGCGTTCGCGGAGTCCGGGTCCGACTGACGCGCCATGGCCACGGTGCCCTTGCGGTTGCGCAAGCCGTTGAACGATTCGTTGGGCACGGTGCCCGGCGGCTCCCGGTAGTTCATGTCGGCGTCGTAGCCCCCCGCCTGAATCACGAAGTTGGCCAGCACCCGGTGGAAGATCAAACCGTCGTAGAAGCCCTGGTCCACCAGCTCGAGAAAGTTCTCGACGGTTCGCGGCGCCTGCTCCGGCAGGAGCTCCAGGTCGATGTCCCCCAGGGTGGTGGCGAGGCGCACCCGGGGCACCTCGTCGCCGGCCAGCGCCGGAGCGGTGCCGGCGAGCAGCGTGCACAAGAGGGCGATCCGGGCGGCGTGCCGGACGGGCCGGCAGCTCTGGTGCTTCTTCATCCGCTCAATCCTCCTTCAGCGCGGCCAGGTAGCGCCTCACCGCCGTCTCGAGCCCCATGTTCAGCGCGTCGCTGATGAGCGCGTGGCCGATGGATACTTCCGCCACCTCGTGAATGCGGCGGAACAGGGGCAGATTCGTCAGGTCGAGGTCGTGCCCCGCATTGACGCCTAGGCCGATGCTCACGGCGTGGCGGGCCGCCTTCCGGTAGCGCTCGAGCATGGCCAGGCTGTCCGGGTGGTCGATCCCCCGGGCCCACACCTCCTCGGCAAAGGGGCCGGTGTAGAGCTCGATGCGATCGGCGCCGCAGGCCTTGGCGCCGTCGATCTGCTCGGCCACCGGGTCCATGAACAGACTCACCCGCGCCCCCAGATCCTGGTAGCGGGCGATGGCCGCCTGCAAACGGCTGTTGTCGCCGCTGAGGTCCCAGCCGTGATCGGAGGTGAGCTGGTTGTCGGTGTCCGGCACCAGGGTCGCCTGGTGCGGGCGTGCCCCATCCACCAGGGCGTCGAAGCCGGGATAGCCGTCGTCCCGGGGCCCCGCGAACGGGTTGCCCTCGATGTTCAGCTCGATGCCCGGGTACTGGCGGACCAGCTCGGCCAGCTTCAGCACGTCGTCGGGCCGGATGTGCCGCTGATCGGGCCGGGGGTGCACGGTGATGCCCGCCGCACCCGCTGCCAGCGCGGTGCGCGCGGCATCGAGGACGCTGGGGGTGTCGCCGCCCCGGGCGTTGCGGACCAGCGCAACTTTGTTCAGGTTCACGCTGAGGACGGTCATGGCTCTGCCTCCGTCGGGTTCAGGCCTCAGGTCCAGGCGCTGCGCCGCGGCCGGCTCTTCAGCACGGCGCCGAGCAGCAGCCCCACCAGCACCAGGCCGCCGCCGATCATCAGCCAGCGCTGCTGGGCGTTGCTGCGTAGCTGGTCGCGCTCCTCCACCAGGGCCGTCATCTCGTCGCGCAGGCGGGCGTTGAGCTCCTCGAGCCGGCGGTTGGCCGCGGCGGTTTCGATGGCGCCGGCGGAGACCCGCTTGATCTCCGCGAGCTCCTGCTCGAGCTGACTGACCTGACCGGTCAGGCCGGTGGCGCTCTGTTGTGCCGTGGTGCGCTCGCTCTGCACCGTCTCCAGGCGCTGGCGCAGCTCCGTCACCGATTCCCGCAGCCGGGTGACCTCGCGGTTGGCGGCCTCGAGCCGATCCCGCGCGATGGGCTGATCCGCCAGGTACTGCACCCGTACCCAACCCTCGGTGCCGTTGGGGCTGGTGACCCGCGCCCACTCGCCGCTCGGATCCCGCTCGAGCACCTCGAGCCGGGTGCCGCTCCTGAGGATCCTGATGATCTCGGCGCGGTTGGAGGGCGACGATCGGAAGGTGATCTCCAGCTCGTCGGAGACGTAGGCGGTCTCCGCCTGCGCGGCCGGGGCTGGCGCGGTGGCGAGGAGCAGAACCGTGACAACGGGCATGGCGGTACGGGTGACGGCGCGCCGGGTGGCTCGCCCGATGAAAGAACGCGACATGGGCTTCAGCTTTTCTCTTCTATTCCGTGGTGCAAAGGGTCTCCTGGGCCGGCGGAATCGCCCGCCTCGCCGGGCTCGCGCAAGAAGCCCTTGCGCGACAGGTAGACCATGGTGATGACGATGTACAGGAAGGTGAGGGCGAATCCGCCGATGAGCTTGTAGCTGACCCAGAACTCCATGGAGAAGTTGTAGGCCACCACCAGATTCAGCACGCCGGCTAAGAAGAATCCGAAGGCCCAGCCGAAATTCAGCCGGGTCCAGACCTCGTCCACCAGGGTGAGCTGATGGCCGAGCAGACGCTTCATCAGGTTGGTGCGGCCCACGTAGAAGCTGCCCACCAGGGACGCGGCCAGCAGCCAGTTGACGATGGTGGGCTTCCACTGAATGAAGGTCTCGTTGCGGAAGAACAGGGTGAGCCCGCCGAAGACCAGGCTGGCCCACAGGGTGATCTTGAACTCCCGGCTCAGCGGCTTCTTCAGCAGCAAATAGCCGCCCGCCTGGACGGTGACCGCCACCATGAGGGCGGCGGTGGCCCAGTAGATGTCGCTGGTGAAGAACACCACGACGAAGATCAGTATCGGCACGAAGTCCAACAGCTGAGTCATAGGGGGTTTGAGTCTGGACCGGGTGAGCGTGTGATAATAATGAAATCCGCGTCCCACTGTAACGAGGGCGAGAGCGAACTTGAGCCAGTATTTCACGATTCATCCGAAGAATCCGCAGCCGCGGCTGATCGCCCGGGCCGTCGAGATCGTCGCCGGGGGCGGCGTGGTGGTGTATCCCACGGACACCACCTACGCCCTGGGCTGGCAGATCGGCGACAAGGCGGCGCTGGAGCGGGTGCGGCGGATCCGCCGGCTCGACGCGCATCACCACTTCACCATCGCCTGCCGGGATCTTTCCGAGATCGCCACCTACGCCCGGGTGGACGACCCGAGCTACCGCATCCTCAGGCAGCTCACCCCGGGGCCCTTCACGTTCCTGCTGCCGGCCACCCGGGAAGTGCCGCGGCGGCTGGTGCACGCGAAGAAGCGGACCATCGGCCTCAGGGTGCCGGATCACCCCATCGCCCTGGCCCTGCTCGACGCCCTGCAGGCCCCCATGACCACCACCACCCTGCGCCTGCCGGGGGATGCGAGCCCCCTCTCCGACCCGGAGGAGATCCGCGAGCGCCTGCAGTCCAGCGTGGACCTGATCATCGACGGCGGAAGCTGCGGCCTCGTCCCCACCACCATCGTGGACCTGACGGGCAGCGTGCCGGAGGTGGTGCGGCAGGGGTTGGGGGAGTTTGAGTGACGCTGTCCGCTGTCCGCTATCCGCTATCCGCAAGAGGCGGGTTGGCGGCATTCCAGCGGAAAGCGGAAGGCGGAAAGCGGAAGGCGGACAGCGCCAGATACCCTTATAATCCCCCCATTCCAGCTCAAGGCTCCGCCATTTGACCAGTCGAGATTCCAGCAGCCGGGTGGTATCCGGCATGCGCCCAACGGGCCGCCTGCATCTGGGCCACTACCACGGAGCGCTCAAGAACTGGGCCCGGCTCCAGCACGAGTACGAGTGCTACTTCTTCGTGGCGGACTGGCACGCGCTCACCACGGACTACGAGCACGCCCAGAACATCGAGCAGTACACCCTGGACACTGTGGTGGACTGGTTGGCGGCGGGGGTGAACCCGGGCGCCGCCACCCTGTTCGTGCAGTCGAAGGTGCTCGAGCATTCGGAGCTGCACCTCTTGCTCTCGATGATCACGCCCCTGTCGTGGCTGGAGCGGGTGCCGAGCTACAAGGATCAGCAGGCCAAGCTGAAAGACCGGGATCTCGCCACCTACGGCTTTCTCGGTTACCCGCTGCTGCAGGCGGCGGACATTCTGGTCTACCGGGCGGGCCGGGTGCCGGTGGGCGGCGATCAGGTGGCCCATGTGGAGCTCACCCGCGAGGTGGCCCGGCGCTTCAACCACATCTACGGGCGTGAGCCGGGCTTCGAGGAGCAGGCCGAGGCGGCGGTGGCGAAGATGGGCAAGAAGGCCGCGCGCCTCTACCGGGATCTGCGCCGGCGCTACCTCGAGCAGGGCGACGCGGAGGCCCTGGAGCGGGCCCGGGCCCTGCTCGCCGAGCAGCCGAACCTGTCCATCGGCGATCAGGAGCGGCTGTACGGGTATCTGGAAGGCGGCGGGCGGATCATTCTGCCGGAGCCCCAGGCGCTGTTGACGGAACAGCCCAAGGTGCCGGGCCTGGACGGCGAGAAGATGTCCAAGTCCTACCACAACACCATCACCCTGCGGGAAGAGCCGGACGCGGTGAACGAAAAGATCCGCACCATGAAGACGGATCCCGCCCGGGTGCGGCGCAACGACCCGGGCAATCCGGACGTCTGCCCCGTCTTCGACCTGCACCGCATCTACTCCGGCGAGGAAGTACGGGCCTGGGCGGCGGAAGGCTGCCGCACCGCGGGCATCGGCTGCCTGGACTGCAAGAAGCCGCTCATCGACGCCATCAACGCGGAGCTGGCGGTGATGCGGGAGCGGGCGCGGCAGTTCGAGCAGGATCCGGATCTGGTACAGTCCATCCTGCTGGAAGGGGCGGAGAAAGCGCGCGATGCGGCCCGGGAGACCCTCGAGGACGTGCGCGCCGCCATCGGTATCTCTCACAAGTGAAGGCGACCCAGGTGCAGCGACCCAGGCTCTACGAGATCCGGGAAACGGAAAAGGAGACCGTCGCCCTGGTGCGGGGCGAGGCGGTCCTCGAGCTTCCCACCGACCTCTACATCCCGCCGGAGGCCCTGGAGGTGTTCCTCGAGACGTTCGAGGGCCCTCTGGACCTGCTGCTGTACCTGATCCGCCGGGAGAACCTGGACATCCTGGACATCAAGGTGGCGGAGATCACCGAGCAGTACATGTCCTACGTGGAGCTCATGAAGGCCATGCAGCTCGAGCTCGCCGGGGAGTATCTGGTCATGGCCGCCATGCTGGCGGAGATCAAGTCGCGCATGCTGCTGCCCCGGCCGGTGAGCGAGGACGAGGACGACGACGATCCCCGCGCCGAGCTGATCCGCCGCCTGCAGGAATACGAGCAGATCAAGACGGCGGCGGAGAACCTGGAGGAGCTGCCGCGCCTCGAGCGGGACATCTTCTTGGCCCGCGCCGAGCGCCCGGAGCTGGTGCGCCAGCACGCCGATCCCGACGTGGAACTGCGCGACGTGCTGCTGGCCCTGGCCCAGGTACTCAAGCGCGCCGACATGTTCCAACGGCACGCCGTGCAGCTCGAGCCGCTGTCGGTGCGCGAGCGCATGAGCGACGTGCTGGAGCGGGTGAGCCGGGCGCGGGACTTCGTGCCCTTCGGCAGCCTGTTCAAGGCCAGCGAGGGCCGCATGGGGGTGGTGGTGACCTTCCTGGCCCTGCTCGAGCTGGTGCGGGAGTCGCTGCTCGAGCTGGTGCAGAACGAGCCCTTCGCCCCCATCTACGTGCGCGCAGCGGCGAACGCCGCGGCGACCGAGGCGGCCGCCGATGAGTGACGTCATCGACCCGGGCAAGCTGAAGCAGATCGTCGAGGCCGCGCTGATGGCCGCCGACGAGCCGCTGACCGTGGATCAGCTCACCCGGCTGTTCGCCCACGGCGAGCTCGATTCCGAGGAGGGCCGCGCGCAGATCCGCGACACCCTGCAGGCGCTCGAGGCGGAGGCCGAAGGCCGCGGCTACGAGCTGAAGCGCGTGGCCTCCGGCTACCGCTATCAGGTGCGCCACGAACTGGCCGAATGGGTGAGTCGGCTGTGGGAGGAAAAGCCGCCGCGCTACTCCCGGGCCCTGCTCGAGACCCTGGCGCTGGTCGCCTACAAGCAGCCGGTGACCCGGGGCGACATCGAGGAAGTGCGCGGCGTGGCGGTGAGCCAGAACATCATGCGCACGCTGCTGGAACGCGGCTGGATTCGCGTGGTCGGACAGCGCGAGGTACCGGGAAAGCCCAGCCTGTACGGCACCACCAAAGCGTTCCTGGACTACTTCAACCTGAAGAGCCTGGACCAGTTGCCGCCGCTGGCCGAGATCCGCGCGCTCATCGAGCCGCTGGTGGTGGAGGAAAGCCCGGAACCCGGTGCCGCGGTCGGCGAGCCGGCTGGCGAGCCGGCTGGCGAGCCGGACGAGCACGCGCCATCCGCCGCCACATCCCCGGAGGCCGCCGAGGCCGCCGAACATCAAATCGAGGACGAGCCCGCGCAAGCCGATGCCGCCCAGCAAGAAACCGAAGAAGCCCGCAACGCCGAGCCGGCGGACGAAAGCCAGGGCGGCCAGGCCGGCGGCCAAGCCGGCGGCGAAGAAGCCCGCGGCGAAGAAGCCCGCGACGAAGCCGACGAAGAGGCACCCTCCGCGGAAATCGTCCGCCTCCCCACGTTCCCGCGGCGCTGAACGCCCCCGCGGCGCTGAACGCACCCGCGGCACCGAGCACGCTCACCCCCCGGAAAAGCTGCAAAAGCTGCTGGCGGAGCTGGGCCTCGGCTCGCGCCGGCAGATGGAGCAGTGGATCGCCGACGGCCGGGTGACCGTCAACGGCGAGGCGGCTCATACCGGGCAGCGGGTGGCCGCCGACGACGCCATCGCCGTGGACGGCAAGCCGGTGAACCGGGCCCCCGCCGACGGTTGCCGTGTGCTGGTGCTGAACAAGCCCGCGGGCGTCATCTGCACCCGCCACGACCCGGAAGGCCGGCGCACCGTCTTCGACGACCTGCCGCCGTTGCGCGCGGGACGTTGGATCTCCGTCGGGCGCCTGGACGTCCAGACCTCGGGGCTGCTGCTGCTCACCAACGACGGAGCTCTGGCGCACCGCATGATGCACCCCTCCACGGGCCTGGACCGCGAGTACGCCGTTCGGGTGAACGGTCGCCTGGACGAGGCGCAGCAGCGGGCGCTGAAGGAAGGTGTGGACGTGGAGGGCGAGCTGCTGCACTTCAGCGACATCCAGTACTACAACGGCTCCGGCCACAATCACTGGTATCACGTGGTGCTGATGGAAGGGCGCAACCGCGAGGTGCGGCGGCTGTTCGAGAGCGCGGGCCTGACGGTGAGCCGCCTGAAGCGGGTTCGGTTCGGGCCGGTGGTGCTGCCTTCCACCCTGCGCAACGGCCAGCAGCGCGAGCTGGGCGAGGACGACCTGAAGGCGCTCTATCGGCTGCTCGGCCTGCCCCTCACGTTGCCCCGCCGCCGCGCCCGCCGCGGCAAGGGGGAGCAGTCGTTGTTGCTGCCGTATCCGAAGCTGGGATAGCGCAATCCGCTATCCGCCATCCGCCATCCGCTAGAGCGCTATCCCTAGAATCTCGCGACGACCCTCCTGCGGAAAGCGGACAGCGGAAAACGGACTGCGACCCGACCAGCTAACTCGCCCTTATACTGCTCGCCCCATCCTCCCGCGCCCGGGCCAGCGCTTGCCGGGCCCGCTTCAGCACGTCGTCGGGGCTCTGCCCGGGGCCGGCGCCGGTAACCCCCATGCAGGCGCTGAGCTGGCTGGTGACGGTGCGGTGGCGCAGGTGCAGCCCCGCCACCAGGACGCGGATCTTGGCCGCCACCTCCAGGGCCGCGGCTTGGCTGGTGGCGGGCAACAGCACCGCCAGCAGCCCCTCTTCGATCATGAACACGCTGTCGGCCCGGCGCAGGCCCTCGCGGATCTGAGTCTGCGCCGTCTGCACCATCATCTGGGTCCAGACTTCCCCGTGGCGCGCGCGGAAGGCATCCAGATCGTCGATGGCCACCAGCACCAGGGCGTCCTCGCCGGCGGGCCCGGCGAGGTCGGCATCTTCCATGCCGGCAGCGGCGCGGCCCGCTGCGTGGTGGGCCAGAGCGTTGCGCAGCGCGGGCACCGCCAGGGCGACCAGATCCTCGGCGGCCGCCAGCGCGTGCTCCGGCGCCGGCCGGCGGAAGTGCAGGGTCAGCTCCCCCAGAAAACCTTCGTCGTGACTCAGGGTGTAGGTGGCCGTGTGGCCGCCGCCGCCGAACGCGAGCTCCAGGCCCCGGCGCCCGTGGCGGTAGCTGAGTCCCGACGCCTGCACCAGGCTGCCGGCCTGGCTCCAGAGCACTTCCAGCACCGCCGCGGGCTCCAGGTGACGGTGCAGCGCCTGGTTCAGGGTCAGGGCCACCCGGGCGTCGATGTGCCGAACCGGATCGGCGGGCTCCAGGCGGATGATGGGCGTCATGGCGAGGGTTCCTTCGGCTGCTCGGCGCAGTCTAGGCGGTCGAGCCCGGCTGGACCAGTAGCTTGCCGATACGGCAGGAGTGTCAGGGAGCCTGCGGACCTTCCCAGGTGCGGGCGTCCAGGGCGGCGCCGTTCACGTGCCGCGATGCCGCCTCGAACAGGTACAGATAGATGTCCATCTTCTGCTCGGGGGTGGCTACTTCGGCCGGGTTCTCGCCGGGATAGGCGGCGGCCCGCATGGCCGTTCGGGTGGCGCCGGGGTTCAGGGTGTTGAAGCGGATCCGCCCGGCGTGCTCGTGCTCGTCGGCGAGCACCTGGCTGAGCCCCTCCAGGGCGAACTTGGAGACCGCGTAGGCGCCCCAGTACGCCCGGCCCTGGCGGCCCACGCTGGAGGAGGTGAACACCACCGAGGCGTCCCCGCCGGCCGGCTGAGACAGCAGCCCGAGCAGCGAGCGGGTGAGCAGGAACGGGGCGAAGGCGTTCACGTGCATGACCCGTTGCCATTCCGCGGTGGCGTAATGGGCCACCGGCACCCGGGGGCCGAGCAGGGAGGCGTTGTGCAGCAGCCCATCCAGCCGGCCGAACTCGTCGAACACCGCCTCCACCAGGGCGCTGGCGGAGGTGTCGTCCAGGGCCTCCAGGTCGCAGGGCACGATCACCGGCCGGGTGGCGGTGTTGGCGTCGATCCAGTCGAAGACCGCCTCCAGCTTGCTGCGGGTACGGCCCAGCAGGATCACGTGGGCGCCGTAGCTGGCGAACGTCTTGGCGGCGCAGCGGCCGATGCCGTCGCCGGCCCCGGTGATCAGGATCACCCGGTCGGCCAGGCAGTCGGCGGCGGGCTGATAGCGCCAGTGGGCGCGGCCCGCCTCGAGCTCGGGGTAGTCAGGGTTTGCTGGCATGGAGCAGATAGTTCACGTCGACGTCGTGGGTGAGCCGGGCGCTGCGGGTGAAGGGGTTGTAACCGATGCCCCGGATGTCCTGAACCACGAGCCCGGCCCGGCGCACCGCCGTGGCCAGCTCGTGGGGCTTGATGAACTTGTCGTAGTCGTGTGTACCTTTGGGCAGCAGCCCCAGCACGTACTCGGCCCCCACCACGGCCAGCAGGTAGGCCTTGGGGTTGCGGTTGATGGTGGAGAAGAAGAGCTGCCCCCCGGGAGCCGCGAGATCGGCGCAGGCCTGCACCGTGGAGGGGTAGTCGGGGACGTGCTCGAGCATCTCCATGCAGGTGATGGTGGTGAAGGCGGCGGGCCGCTCCAGGGCCAGGGCCTCGGCCGTGGTGGCGACGTACTCGATGTCCATGCCGGTGTCCAGCGCGTGCAGCCGCGCCACCGAGAGCGGCGAGCCCGCCATGTCGATCCCGGTCACCCGGGCTCCGGCCCGGGTCAGGGCTTCGGTGAGAATGCCGCCGCCGCAGCCCACGTCGAGGACCGGCCCGGCGGTCAGGTCCGACCGTTCCGCCACGTAGCCCAGACGCACCGGGTTGATGTCGTGCAGCGGCCGGAAGTCGCCCTCCGGATCCCACCAGCGGCTGGCCAGGGCCTCGAACTTGGCGATTTCCTGCCGGTCGACGTTCATGACTCGTTCCTCGCTCACGCTCGCACCCGCTCCTGCCAGACCCGTGCCGCCCGCACGCACTCCGCCTCGTCCAGGGTGGTGAGCTCGCCCTCGGCGAGCAGCGGGCGGCCCGCCACCCAGGCGTGGCTCACGGCGCTGCCGGCGGCGGTGTGCACCAGCGCGCCCACGGGATCGTAGATCGGCTGGAAGCGCAGCGCGCCGAGATCCACGGCGATCATGTCGGCGAGCTTGCCGGGCTCCAGGCTGCCGATCTCGTTCTCCAGGCCGAGCGCCCGGGCGCCTCCCAGGGTGGCCATTTCCAGGGCCCGGGCCTCGGGCAGCGCGCGGGCGTCGTTCCCGGTCAGCTTGGCGAGCAGGCTCGCCAGGCGCGCTTCGTCCAGAAGGTCCAGCCCGTCGTTGCTGGCCGCCCCGTCGGTGCCGAGCGCCACGTTCACCCCCGCCTCCCACAGCCGCTCCACGGGGCAGACCCCGCTGGCGAGCTTCAGGTTGGAATGGGGGCAGTGCACCACGTGCACCCGGGCCTCGCCCAGCAGCGCCGTCTCGGCTTCCGTCACCTGGGTGACGTGCGCCGCCTGCAGCCGTGGGCCGAGCAGGCCGATCTCGGCGAGGATCTCGATCCAGCTCGCGCCGTGCCGGCTGCGCGCCTCGGCCACCTCCGCCGCCGTCTCGTGGAGATGGATGTGCACCGCCGCGTCGAGCTCCTCGGAGTACATGAGCACCCGTTCCAGGTCGGTGCGGTCGACGCTGTAGGCGGCGTGGGGGCCGAAGGCCACCCGCACCAGGGGGTGATTGCGGTAATCGTCGTGGAGTGCCATGCCTTTGTGCATGGCCTCCTCGGCGTCGTCGCTCCAGGCGTTGGGGAAGGCGATGATGGGAAAGGCGACCTGGCAGCGCACCCCGGCGGCCCGGGCCACCTCGGCGGCGATCTCGGGGAAGAAGTACATGTCGGCGAAGCAGGTGGTGCCGCTCCGGATCATCTCCGCCACCGCCAAGCGGGTGCCGTCGCGAACGAAGTCGGGGCCCACCAGGCGTCGCTCCAGGGGCCAGATGTGGTCGTTGAGCCACTCGGTGAGGGGGGCGTCCGGGGCGTAGCCCCGCAGCAGGGTCATGGCGGCGTGGCCGTGGGCGTTCACCAGCCCCGGCAGCAGCACGTGCTCGGGAAGGCTCACCACGTTGGCATCGGGATGGGCGGCGTGCACCGCTTCGCGGGGGCCGACCGCCACGATGCGGCCGTTCGCCACCGCCACGCTGCCCTGTTCGAGCACCTGCTCGGCCGGGGCCATGGGAAGCACCCAGCGGGCGTCGACGATGAACGGGCTGTCGGCGTTCGGCATCGCCGGATTATACCCGCCGCCGCCAAAAAGCTCAGTATCGCCGGCCCGCCATGGTAAAATGCCTGGCTTTTTCAACGATGCGAACGTATGTCCGATCTGGGGTCTGATCAGGGCCGGGAGATAATTCCGGTCAACATCGAGGACGAGCTCAAGCAGTCGTATCTCGACTACGCCATGAGCGTCATCGTCGGCCGGGCGCTGCCCGACGTGCGCGACGGTCTGAAGCCCGTGCATCGGCGGGTGCTGTTCACCATGAGCGAGCTGAACAACACCTGGAACCGGCCCTACATGAAGTCCGCCCGGGTGGTGGGTGAGGTCATGGGCAAGTACCACCCCCACGGCGACGTGGCCATCTACGACACCGTGGTGCGCATGGCTCAGGAGTTCTCCATGCGTTATCCGCTGGTGGACGGCCAGGGCAACTTCGGCTCGGTGGACGGCGATCCGCCCGCGGCCATGCGCTACACCGAGGTGCGGATGGCCCGGATCGCCTCGGAGCTCTTGTCCGATCTCGACAAGGAGACGGTGGACTTCATTCCGAACTACGACGACACCCTCACCATGCCGGACGTGCTGCCCACCCGGGTGCCGAACCTGCTGGTGAACGGCAGCTCGGGGATCGCCGTCGGCATGGCCACCAACATTCCGCCCCACAACCTGCGGGAGGTGGTGGACGGCTGCCTCGAGCTGCTGAGGAACCCGTCCGTCAGCATCGACGAGCTGATGGAGCTGATTCAGGGGCCCGACTTCCCCACCGCCGCCATCATCAACGGCCGGGCCGGAATCGTCGAGGCCTACCGCACCGGCCGCGGCCGCATCTACGTGCGGGCCCGGGCGGAAGTGGTGCGCGACGAGAAGGCCAACCGGGACGTCATCGTCATCACCGAGCTGCCCTACCAGCTCAACAAGGCCCGGCTCATCGAGCGCATCGCCGAGCTGGTGAAAGAGAAGAAGATCGAGGGCATCACCGAGCTGCGCGACGAGTCCGACAAGGAAGGTCTCAGGGTGGTGATCGAGGTGCGCCGGGGCGATTCCGGGGAGGTGGTGCTCAACAACCTCTACAGCCAGACCCAGCTTCAGACGGTGTTCGGCATCAACTGCGTGGCGCTGGTGAACGGCCAGCCCCGGGTGCTGAACCTGAAGCAGATGCTCGAGGCGTTCGTCCAGCACCGCAAGGAAGTGGTGACCCGGCGCAGCATCTACCTGCTGCGGCGGGCCCGCCAGCGCGGCCATATCCTGGAAGGTCAGGCGGTGGCGCTGGCCAACATCGACGCGGTGATCGAGCTCATCAAGGCCTCGCCGGGGGCGGCGGAGGCGCGGGCGGCGCTCATGAGCCGCGGCTGGCAGTCCGACGCGGTGCAGGCGCTGCTGGCCCGGGCGGGCAGCGATGCCTGCCGGCCCGACGGCCTGTCCGACGCCTACGGCTTCCGCGACGGCCAGTACTTCCTCTCGGAGGAGCAGGCTCAGGCCATCCTGGACATGCGTCTGCAGCGGCTGACGGCGCTGGAGCAGGACAAGCTGCTCGAGGACTACCAGGGCATCCTCGACGAGATCGCCGATCTGCAGGACATCCTGGCGTCCGCGCAGCGGCTGCTGCAGGTGATCACCGAGGAGCTCGCCGCCATCCGCGAGGCCTACGGCGACGACCGCCGCACCGAGATCCTCTCCTCCCAGGAGGACCTCACCGTGGAGGACCTCATCCACGAGGA
The DNA here is from genome assembly GCA_041686955.1 of Pseudomonadales bacterium. Lineage (GTDB taxonomy): Bacteria > Pseudomonadota > Gammaproteobacteria > Pseudomonadales > Azotimanducaceae > UBA7803. The sequence continues at coordinate 16,206 of JAWLCV010000014.1, read as the reverse complement.
GGATCTGGTGGTGACCATCTCCCACCACGGCTACGCGAAGACCCAGCCCCTGGACAGCTACCAGGCCCAGCGCCGCGGCGGGCGCGGGCGCGCCGCCACCTCGGTGAAGGACGAGGACTTCGTTCAGCACCTGCTGGTGGCCCACTCCCACGACACCCTGCTGTGCTTTTCCAATCTGGGCAAGGTCTACTGGCTGAAGGTCTACCGGATTCCCCAAGCCGGCCGCGGCGCCAAGGGCCGGCCCCTGGTGAACATGCTGCCGCTGGTGACGGACGAGTGGATCACGGCGATTCTGCCCATCAAGGAATATTCCGAGGGGTCGTTCGTGTTCATGGCCACCGCCAACGGCACCGTGAAGAAGACGGAGCTCTCCCAGTTCTCCCGGCCGCGCTCGAGCGGGCTCATCGCCCTGGAGCTGGAGGAGGGCAACACCCTGGTGGGCGCGGCGCTCACCGACGGCCACTGCGACGTGCTGCTGATGGCGAGCTCCGGCAAGGCGGTGCGCTTCAAGGAGTCCGACGTGCGGGTCATGGGGCGCGGTGCCCGGGGCGTGCGCGGCATCCGCCTGCTCGGCGGACACCGGGTGATCTCGCTGATCATTCCCCAGCCCGGCGGCTTCGTGCTCACGGCCAGCGAGCACGGCTTCGGCAAGCGCACCGCGGTGGAGGAGTTCCCGGTCAAAGGCCGGGGCACTCAGGGCGTCATCGGCATGCAGGCCAGCCAGCGCAACGGGCCGCTGGTGGGGGCCATTCAGGTGTTCTCGGGCGACGAGATCATGCTCATCAGCGATCTCGGCACCCTGGTGCGCACCAAGGCGGACGAAGTGTCGCTGCTCAGCCGCAACACCCAGGGGGTGAAGCTCATCGATCTGAAGGGTGAGGAGCGGCTGGTGGGCGTGCAGCGCATCGTCGAATCGGAGGAAGAGAACAACGGCAACGGCGGCGAAGACGCCGGCGCGGAGGGCGGCGAGGAGTAGTATGAGCAGGGTGTACAATTTTTCCGCCGGACCGGCGGCGTTGCCGCTCGAGGTGCTGGAGAGGGCCCGGGACGAGCTTCTGGACTACCGCGGCAGCGGCATGTCGGTCATGGAGATGAGCCACCGGAGCAAGGAGTTCATCGCCATCGCCGAGCAGGCGGAGGCGGATTTCCGCGAGCTGCTCGCCGTTCCCGACGACTACCACGTGCTGTTTCTGCAGGGCGGCGCCACCACCCAGTTCGCCATGGTGCCCCTGAACCTGCTGGGCGAAAAGACCAGCGCCGACTACGTGAACATCGGCTCCTGGTCCACCAAGGCCATCAAGGAGGCGGCGCGCTTCTGCGACGTGAACGTGGTGGCCAGCGCGGAATCGGGCGGCTTCAACGAGGTGCCCGATCCCGCCGGCTGGAAGCTGTCGCGCGATGCGGCCTACCTGCACATCTGCTCCAACGAGACCATCGGCGGCGTGCAGTTCCACGCGTTCCCGGAGTCGCCGGTGCCGCTGGTGGCGGACATGTCCTCGGACATTCTCTCCCGCCCCATCGACGTGTCCCGGTTCGGGCTCATCTACGCCGGCGCCCAGAAGAACATCGGCCCGGCCGGCCTCACCGTGGTGGTGGTGCGCCGGGATCTGGTGGGCCGCGCCCGCGCCGGCATTCCCAGCATGCTCGACTACGCGGTGCACGCCGAAGCCGGCTCCATGTCCAACACCCCGCCCACCTACGCGTGGTATCTGGCGGGGCTGGTGTTCCAATGGCTCAAGGCCCAGGGCGGGCTGGCCGGCATCGAGGCGGTGAACCGGCGCAAGGCGGCCAAGCTCTACCAGGCGGTGGACGCGAGCAACTTCTACGCCTCGCCCGTGGCCGTGCGCGACCGTTCGGTGATGAACGTGCCTTTCACCCTGGCGGATCCGGAGCAGGACAGCGCGTTCCTCGCCGGCGCGAAGGAACGTGGGCTCACCAATCTCAAGGGCCACCGCAGCGTGGGCGGAATGCGGGCGAGCCTGTACAACGCCGTGCCCGAGAGCGCGGTGGACGCCCTGGTGGATTACATGCAGGTGTTCGAGCGCGAGCATGGATGAGACCCCGAAGGCGCCGGCGCCGACCTTGGAGTCGGTGCGCCAGCGCATCGATGCCATCGACCGTGAGCTGCAGCGGCTGTTGAACGAGCGCGCCGCCTGCGCGCTCACCGTCGCCGAGATCAAGCACGCCGAGCCGGGGGATCAGCCGCCGGTGTTCTATCGGCCGGAGCGCGAGGCGCAGATCCTCGCCCGCATCCGCGAGGAGAACGGCGGGCCGCTCTCCGATGAGGCCATCGCCCGGCTGTTCCGCGAGATCATCTCCTGCTGCCTGAATCTCGAGCAGCCGCTGACCATCGCCTACCTGGGTCCGCCGGGCACCTACACCGAGGCGGCGGCGGTGAAGCAGTTCGGCCACTTCGCCAGCACCCGGGCCATGGCCGCCATCGACGAGGTGTTCCGGGAAGTGGAGTCGGAGGGCGCCCACTACGGCGTGGTGCCGGTGGAGAACAGCACCGAGGGCATGGTCAATCACACCCTGGACTGCTTCATGGATTCGCCGGTGCTGATCTGCGCCGAGGTGGAGCTGCCCATTCACCACGCCCTCCTGGTGAACGCCCGGGCGGTGGACGAGCCCGTCACCGAGATCATCTCCCACGCCCAATCCCTGGCCCAGTGCCGGGGCTGGCTCGACGCGCACTACCCGGGCATTCCCCGCACGGCGGTGAACAGCAACGCCGAGGCGGCCCGCCAGGCCGCGGAGCGGCCGGGGGTGGCCGCGGTGGCGGGCGAGATGGCGGCAGAGCGCTACGGGCTGCGCATTCTGGCTACCCGCATCGAGGATCACCCGGACAACAAGACCCGGTTTTTGGTCATCGGCCGGCAGAAGGTCGGACCGAGCGGCCGGGACAAGACCTCCATCCTGGTGTCCACCCGGAACGAGCCCGGCGCCCTGTACAAGGTGCTGGAGCCCTTTCACCGCCACGGCATCAGCCTGACCCGCATCGAGACCCGGCCGGCCAAGTCCGGAAGCTGGTCGTACGTGTTCTTCATCGATTTCGATGGCCATCAGACGGAGCCCCGCATCGAGCGGGTGCTCGAGGACGTACGCCAGGTGGCCATGGAAGTGCGCCCGCTCGGTTCCTATCCCCAGGCGGTGGTGTGATGGCGCGGCGCGTGAATCCCGACATCGCCGGGCTGTCGCCGTACCAGCCGGGCAAACCCATGGCGGAGCTGACCCGGGAGCTCGGCATCACCGACATCATCAAGTTGGCCAGCAACGAGAATCCCCGCGGTCCCGGCGCGGCGGTGCGCGCGGCCCTGGCCGAGGCCGCCGGCAGCCTCAACCGTTATCCGGACGGCAACGGCTTCGAGCTCAAGCAGGCGCTCTGTGCCCGTCTCGGGGTGCCGGCGGAGTGCATCACCCTGGGCAACGGCTCCAACGACGTGCTGAACCTCATCGCCCGCATGGCCATCACGCCCGGCGCGGCCGGCGTGGTGCCCGAGCACACCTTCGTGGTGCACGCTTTGGCCATCACCCTCTGCGGCGGCCGCCGGGTGGTGGTGCCGGCGCGCGACTACGGCGCCGATCTGCCGGCCATGGCGGCGGCCATGGGCGAGGACACCGCCATCGCGTTCCTCGCCAATCCCAACAACCCCACCGGCACCTGGGTGAGCGAGCGGGAGCTGGTGGACTTTCTCGACGCCGTGCCCGAGCACGTGTGGGTGGTGCTGGACGAGGCGTACTTCGAATACGTGGATCTCCCCGGCTACCCGGACGGTCTGGCTCTGCTGTCCCGCTACCCCAACCTCATCGTCACCCGCACGTTCTCGAAGATCCACGGCCTGGCGGGGCTGCGGGCCGGGTACGCGGTGAGCAGCCGGGAGGCCGCCGACCTGCTGAATCGGGTGCGCGAGCCGTTCAACGTCAACAGCTTCGCCCTGGCCGGGGCCACGGCGGCCCTGGCGGACGACGCCTACGTCGTTGAAAGCCGGCGCCTCAACCGGGAGGGCATGGCGGCGCTGGTGGCGGGCCTCGACGCGCTCGGGCTCGACCACATCCCCTCGGCGGGCAACTTCGTCACCGTGGCCATTCCCCGGAGCGGGGCGGGGGCCAGCCGGGCCCGGGAGGTGTACGAGGCCCTGCTGCGCCAGGGCGTGATCGTGCGGCCGGTGGCCGAGTACGGCCTGCCGGACCATCTGCGGGTGACCGTGGGGCTGGGGGAGGAGAACGCCCGCTTTCTCGAATCCCTGGCCCGCGTGCTGCGCTGATGCGGCTGGTGGTGGTGGGCACGGGGCTGATGGGCGGCTCTTTCGCCCTGGCCGCTCGGGCCCACGGCCTGTTCGAGGAGGTGCTCGGCGTCGAGCCGGATCCCGAACGCCGGCGCGAGGCGCTGGCCCTGGCGCTGGTGGACGCCATGGTGGACGAGGTACCGGAGGCGGCGGACGCGGTGCTGCTGGCGGGCCCGAGCCACACCATCGCGCCCTGGGTGAGCCGGCTGCGCGATCATTCCGGGATCGTCTTCGACACGGGCAGCCTGAAGGCCGCGGTGCTGGACGCGGTGCGCGACCGGACCCAGCGGGTGCCGGCCCGTTTCGTCGCCTGCCATCCGCTCACCGGCAGCGAGCGCAGCGGCCCCCAGGCCGCCGACGCGGGCCTGTTCCGCGACGCCCAGGTCATCGTCACGCCCACGGCGGAAACCGATGCCCAGGCTCTGGCCCGGGTCAGCGACTGGTGGCGGGCGGTGGGCGCCCGGGTGGTGACCATGGAGCCGGAGCGCCACGACCGCGTGCTGGCGGTGACCAGCCATCTGCCCCACCTGGTGGCCTTCGCCTATCTTCAGCAGGTGACGGACGAGCACCTGGCTCACGCCGCCGGCGGATTCCGCGACTTCACCCGTATCGGCGAAGCCGACGCCGACGTGTGGGTGCCCATCTTCGAGTTGAACCGGGATGCGCTGCTGGCGGCGCTCGGCGACCTGGAAGCGGACCTGACGCACATGCGCCGCCTGCTGGAGCAGGGGGACACGGCGGGATTGCACGCGCTGCTCGCCGCCGCCGCCGCGCGCCGGCGGCGCTTCGGGACGCCGCGGAGGGTGGCCGATGACGGATGACGCCGCGGCCGGCGCGCCGGTGCCGGTCATCGCCATCGACGGGCCCAGCGGATCCGGCAAGGGCACCATCTGCAGCCTCCTGGCCCGGCGCCTGGGCTGGCACCTGCTGGACAGCGGGGCCCTGTATCGGATCGTCGCCGTGGTGGCCGCCGAGCGGGGCATCGATCTCGGCGACGCGGAGGCCCTGGCAGCGGCCGCGCGGGGGCTGGACATCCGCTTCGAGGCGGGACGGGTGTGGGTGGACGGACGCGACCTCAGCGACGAAATTCGCACCGAATCCGCCAGCGAAGGCTCCTCCCGGGTGGCCGTGCTGCAGGCGGTTCGCGACGCCGTGCTCGAGCTGCAGCGCGCCCAGCGGCGCCCGCCGGGGCTCGTCGCCGACGGCCGCGACATGGGCACCGTGGTGTTCCCCGACGCCCCGCTCAAGGTGTTTCTGGACGCGAGTCCGGAGGTGCGCGCGAGGCGCCGATATATTCAGTTGAAAAACAAAGGGTTAAGTGTTAGCCTCGCCGCCCTTCTCGCGAGCATCCGGGAACGGGACGAGCGAGATCGAGGGCGTGCCGTGGCGCCCCTGCGCCCCGCATCGGACGCGATTCTCATCGACAGCACCGACATGTCCATCGACGAGGTGCTTGAGCGAGTACTCGAGGCGGCCGAAGCCCGGCAACTGGTGTCCGGCACATAACGCAACCAACCGGCGAGTCCGCTGTCGGACTACGTCGTACATACATCAACGGAGAGCTCACGCAGACGTGGACCTCGCGAAGCGGGTGAGAGGCGGTGGCGTGACGAACATATGAGCGAAAGTTTTGCGGAACTGTTTGAAGAGAGTTTGAGAACCGTCGAGATGGAACCCGGTTCCATCGTCACGGGCACGGTCGTCGACATCAACAGCGACTACGTGGTGGTGCACGCGGGCTTGAAGTCCGAAGGGGTGATCCCGCGCAGCCAGTTCCTCGACGAGAACGGCGAATTCCACCTGCAGATCGGCGACCAGGTACACGTTGCCATGGAAGTGGTGGACGACGGCTGGGGCGAGACCCGGCTGTCCCGGGAGAAGGCCAAGCGGGCCGAGACCTGGCGGATGCTGGAAGACGCCTTCGGCAAGAACGAAGTGGTCGAGGGTCAGATCAGCGGCAAGGTGAAGGGTGGCTTCACCGTGGACATCAACGAGATCCGGGCCTTCCTGCCCGGCTCCCTGGTGGACATCCGGCCGCTCCGGGAAACCGCCCACCTCGAGGGCAAGCCCCTGGAGTTCAAGGTCATCAAGCTGGATCAGAAGCGCAACAACGTGGTGGTTTCCCGCCGCGCGGTGCTGGAAGAGGAAAACAGCGCCGAGCGCGAGGCTTTGCTCGAGTCGCTGCAGGAAGGCCAGGTCGTGAAGGGCATCGTGAAGAACCTCACCGACTACGGCGCCTTCGTGGATCTCGGCGGCGTGGACGGCCTGCTGCACATCACCGACATGGCGTGGCGGCGGATCCGTCACCCGAGCGAGATGGTGAACGTGGGCGACGAGGTGGACGTCAAGATTCTCAAGTTCGACCGCGAGAAGATGCGGGTGAGCCTCGGCATGAAGCAACTGGGCGACGATCCGTGGGTGGACATCACCCGCCGTTACCCGGAAGGCTCGCGGGTGCTGGCCACCGTCACCAACCTCACCGACTACGGCTGCTTCGCCGAGATCGAGGAAGGTGTGGAAGGCCTGGTGCACGTCTCCGAGATGGACTGGACCAACAAGAACATCCACCCCTCCAAGGTGGTCGCCGTGGGCGACGAGGTGGAGGTCATGGTCCTCGACATCGACGAGGAGCGGCGCCGCATCTCGCTCGGCATCAAGCAATGCCGGCCGAACCCCTGGGAAGAGTTCGCCATCAACAACGCCAAGGGCGACCGGGTGGTGGGCAAGATCAAGTCCATCACCGACTTCGGCATCTTCATCGGCCTGGACGGCGGTATCGACGGCCTGGTGCACCTCTCCGACATCTCCTGGAACGAGCCGGGCGAGAGCGCGGTGCGCCGCTACAGCAAGGGCGAGGAACTGGAAACGGTCATCCTCTCCGTGGATCCGGAGCGGGAGCGCATTTCGCTCGGGATCAAGCAGCTCGACCAGGATCCGTTCTCCGACTACACGGCGGTGAACGATCGCGGCACCATCGTCAAGGGCGTGGTCCGGGAAGTCGAGCCGAAAGAGGCGGTGATCGAGCTGGCCGAGGACGTCCTCGGGACCTTGAAGGCCTCGGAGATCAGCCAGGATCGGGTGGAGGATGCGCGAAACGTCCTGAAGCCCGGCGAAGAGGTCGAGGTGAAGATCATCAGCATCGACCGCAAGAACCGCAACATCGGTCTGTCCATCAAGGCGAAGGACATCGAGGACGAGCGGGCTGCGGTGCGTGAGCATCGGACTCGGGAGACCGAGCGTCCGGCTACCACGCTGGGCGATCTCATCAAGCAGCAGATGGACCAGGGCAGCAACGACTGATGCCCGTGATCTGCGGGAGTGCGCCGCGGTGCCCGGGCCCGTGCCCGGGCGCCCGGGGGGGCTTCGGCCCGCGCTCCCGCAGTTCCGTCCGCTGGGTTGCACAAGGCGAACAATGACCAAGTCCGAGCTCATCGATCTCATCGCGGCCAAGCAGTCGCAGCTCTCCGTCAAGGACGTGGAGCTGGCGGTCAAGACCATCATCGAGCAGATGTCCGAGACCCTGGCGGCCGGGGAGCGCATCGAGATTCGCGGGTTCGGCAGCTTTTCCCTCCACTACCGCGCGCCGCGCATCGGCCGCAATCCCAAGACCGGCGAATCCGTCGGTCTGGCCGGGAAGTACGTGCCCCACTTCAAGCCGGGCAAGGAGCTTCGCGATCGGGTCAACAACGGCCTGAAACGCGAGCGGGGCGAGACCGATGAGTAGGAGCGGCTTCGAGGCCCGCCCATGACCGCCCTTGCCAGGCTGTTCTGGGCGGTGCTGGCAGTGCTCGTGTTCGCGTTCGCGCTCCTGGCCGTCAATCAGGGCCAGGTGGCATTGCGGTTCCTCGCCTGGGAGACCCCGGCCATCAGCGTCTTCTGGTGGCTCCTGCTGGCGTTTCTGCTGGGGGTGCTGGCCAGCGCACTGGCCTTCGCGGTGATCTCCCTGCGTCAGCGAATGCGCCAGCGCGCGCTCAACCGGCAGCTGCAGGAGTCGCGCCGCGAGCTGGAGAAGCTCCGCAGCCTCGCCCTTCAAGACTGACATCCGTGTGAACGCACGGCATGCCTGACAACTTCACCCTGTATCTGCTGCTGCTCGCGGCCCTCGCCATCGGCTTCGTGCTGGGACGCCGGGAGCTCCGGCGCAGCGCGCCGGAGCGGCTGGAGCGGCTGGAGCGGGTGTTCGAGCGCGGACACGATACCCGGGGCCCGCCCCGGGACGCGGCCATGGACTCCGTTCTGGAGGCGGCGGTGGCGAGCCAGGACGGCATCGACACGCGCCTTGCGCTGGGCGCCCTGGTGCGGCGCCGCGGCGAAGTGGACCGGGCCATCCGCATCCATCAGGCGCTGCTGGCGCGCCCGGCGCTGCGCGGCGCCGAGCGTGCCCGCATCGAGCTGGAGCTGGCCCGGGACTATCTGGCCGCGGGTCTGCTCGGCCGCGCCGAGAACCTGCTGCTGACCCTGGCGGAGAAGGGCGGTTCGGACAAGCTCACCGCCCAGCGCCTGCTGCTGGAGATCTATCAGCGGGAACGGGAGTGGGCGCGGGCCGTGGAGGTCGGCCGGGCGGTGGCCCGGCACGATCGCAGCGTGCGCGGGCAGCTCGCCCATTTCCAGTGCGAGCTGGCGGAGGCGGCGTTGGCCCAGGGGGATCTGCGGCTGGCGCGCCAGGAACTCGCCCGGGGCAGCGACTTCGATCCCGGTTGTGCCCGCATCGGCCTGGTGCGGGCGGCGGTGGAGCTCGCGGCCGGGCGCTATCGCGACGTCCGGAAGCACCTGCAGCGTGCCCTGGCTCAGGACCCCGACTGCGCGCACCAGGCGCTGACCCTCTATCGGCGTGCCTGCGAAGCCGGCGGCGACGAGGCCGGCTACCGGGCCTTTCTCGAGGAATGCCTGGAACGCAACCCCAGCGTGGTGGTGGTCCGGGAGCTGGCCGCCTGCCTCGCCCGCAGCGACGGCAACGGCCGGGCGGCGCAGTTCGTCGCCGATCGCCTGCAGGACCGCCCTACGCTCGCGGGGTTCGCCGCGCTGCTCGATCATCTGGACCAGGACGGCCAGCCGCTGCCGCCGGAGCAGCTCGAACTGCTGCGCCGCTTCACCGGCGCCCTGGTGGAGGCGCAGCCGGCGTACCGCTGTCAGAACTGCGGATTCGGCAGCCGCGCGCGGATGTGGCAGTGTCCGAGTTGTCACGAGTGGGGTAGCGAGAAGAGTGAGATATAGAGCTGAAAGCTGACCGCTGATCGCCAATCTTTCCCACATCCGCTGCGGCTTTCGTCTCTCGTGCCGGCCTCCGGCCGCTTCGTACCCTGTGGGCCCTCACAAAAGCTCCGAGAGGTTCACATGATCAGGTTCTGGAAACCGCTGCTCGCTTCGTTGCTGCTGTCGCTCTCTTCGCTGGCCCTGGCCGTGGGGGAGGGTGACGAGGCCGTGAACATCAACAGCGCCGACGCCTCCACGCTGGCGCGGGTGCTCAAGGGGGTGGGGCTGTCCCGGGCGGAAGCCATCGTGCGCTACCGCGAGGAGCACGGGGAGTTCCTCGACCCCTACGAGCTCGCCAACGTGAAGGGCATCGGCGAACGTACCGTGGAGGTCAACGAGGAGCGGATCCTGCTCGCGGACTAGCACGGCCCGCGGAGCGCGTTTACGCGGACCGCGGGTTGGCGCGTCCCGCCCCACGGGACGCGCCATCCGCACGCGACAGGGGAATTCGCCGCCGCATGCGGGGTAACATACGGCGGTCTCGGCAACCTGCGGATCCGTCATCCTGTCTTCTCTGCTCAACGAGTGGTTCAGCATCGTGCGGCCGGCGCCATGACCGTTGCGTTGGTGGTGGGTGCTGCAGGATTCGTGGGCAGTCACCTGTGCCGGCAGCTCGAGGCGGCCGGCATGGAGGTGCGTCGGGTGAGCCGGGACGCCGAGCTGCCCAGCCGCGTGGCCATGGATGCGCTCGAGCGCGACGAAGACGCCATCGCCCGGGCCCTGGCCGGGGTCGACGTGGTCTACCATCTCGCCGCCACCGCCCACGAGGCCGTGGCGGCCAGCGATCCGGTGGCGTTGCAGCGGGTGAACGTGGAGGCGCCGCTGCGGTGGCTGCGAGCGGCACGGAAGGCCGGGGTGCCGCGCTTCGTCTGGCTCTCCAGCATCAAGGTGCTCGGCGACGTGAGCGCGGCGCCGCTGCGGCCCGAAGACCCGCGGCGCCCCGGTGACGCCTACGCCCGCAGCAAGGCCCAGGCGGAACAGCAACTTCTGGCGGCGGTGCAGCCGGGCACCGCGCTGGCCGTGGTGCGGCCGCCGCTGGTGTACGGGCCCGGCGTGCGCGGCAACTTCGCCACCCTGATGCGCTGGGCCGCCAGCGGCGCGCCGCTGCCGCTGGGCCGGGCCTCGGCGCCGCGCAGCATGGTGGGGGTGAGCAACCTCTGCGATCTGCTGGTCCGGCTGGGCCAAACGGGATGCGGCATATTTCACGTGGCGGATCCCCGGGACACCCGGGTGACCGAGCTGCTGGCGGACATGCGCCGGCTGCTCGGCCAGCCGCCGCGGCAGATCGCGGTGCCGCCTCGCGCGCTGCGCGCCGCGGCGGCGCTGATCCGCCGCGAAGCCATCTACTGCCGGCTGTTCGAGCCGCTGCAGGTGGACTGCTTCGCCACCCGCGAGTCCCTCGGCTGGGTGCCGCCGCGGGAGCCCATCGAGGAGCTCGAGGATACGATCAGGTGGTTCCGGACGTCGCGCTGATGCTCATCGGCGCCGGCTTCGTCGCCGGGCTGGTTCTGGAATGCCTGACCCTGCAGGGGTCGCGGCGGCTGGCGCTGCTCGCCCATCCCAACGAGCGCAGCTTTCACGTCCGCCCCACGCCCACCGCCGGCGGCCTCGCCTTCGTGCTGCCGGTGGCGGGGTACCTGGCGTGGCTCGGCAGTCTCGGTGCGGCGCCGGCCCTGGCGCTGGCGGCGGGGGGCCTCGCGCTGGCGGCCGTCGGCCTGTGGGACGACTTGCGGGAGGCGTCGGCGCGGCTGCGGCTGCTGCTTCACGTCGCGGCCGCGGCGGTGTTCGTCTGGTCGGCCTGGCCCGAGGCGGGCTGGGTCATGGGCGCGCTGGTCGTCCTCGCGCTGGCCTGGCACATCAACCTCTACAACTTCATGGACGGCATCGACGGGCTGGCCGGCGTCCAGGGGCTCGTGTTCTTCGTCGGCGTGCAGGTGGCGGGTATGGGGCTGCCCGGCTGGCCCGGCGATCTCTGCTGGCTGGCGGCGGGCGCTCTGGTGGCGTTCCTCGCCTACAACTGGCCGCCTGCGCGGATATTCATGGGTGATACGGGCAGCGGCTTTCTGGGCCTCGTCACGGGGGGCATGGCGCTGCTCCTGTGGCGCGAGCAGACGCTGCCGCTGACGGCATCCCTGGTGCTGCTGGCCGGGTTCTGGTTTGACGCCAGCTATACCCTTATAGTTAGGGCCTCGACCGGTCAGGCGATCACCCAGGCGCATCGCAGCCATCTCTACCAGAAGGTGGCCGCGAAACGGGGGCATTTGTGGACGACAACGTGTTACCTGCTCTACGGCGTCTTCTGGCTGCTCCCGCTCGCCTGGCTGTGCGCTCGTTCGGCGCTCCCGTTTCCCCTGATCCTCGTCTGGCTGGTGCCCGCGGTGGCGCCTCTGGCCGCGGCGGCTTGGTGGCTGCGGGCCGGTCTGCCCGACGCCTGCGAACCGTTTTCGCCGGGTGCCCATGAGCGGGATGATTAACGAGTTCATGGACCAGCTCCCGCTGCGCCGCAAGCAGGCCATTGCGGTGCTCACGGACGCGGCGGCTCTGCCGCTGGCGCTGTGGAGCGCCATCGCCCTGCGGCTGGGCGAGCTGAATCCCGAGGTGGCCCACTTCTGGCCCGCCTTCGTCGTCTCGAGCCTGGTGTGCATTCCCGTGTTCGGCGCACTCGGCCTCTACCGCCACGTGGTGCGTCACATGGGCAACCACGCCCTGATGGCCGTGATCAAAGGCGCCACAATCACCGCGGTGGTGGTGGCCGCCGTGGCGTACATGGTGCCGCTGAAGGGTTTCCCGCGCTCGGTGCCCATCATCTTCTGGCTGCTCTCCCTGCTCTATGTCACCGGCTCCCGGTTTCTCGTGCGGGCCTACTTCCAGCGCCTGGAATACCGGCTGAACGCCCGGGAACGGGTGATCATCTACGGCGCGGGCAGCAAGGGCGTGGAGCTGTCCCGGGTGCTGCAGCAGCAGGGCCACTACATGCCCGTGGCGTTTCTCGACGACGACAAGCTGACCCAGAAGCGCATCATCGACGGCCTGCACGTATACGCCCCCCGCCATCTCGGACAGCTCCTCGAGGACACGGACGCCCGGCAGGTGTTCGTGGCCGTGAACTCCACCGCAGCCCAGGAGCGGCGCCGCATCATCGAGTTCCTCGAGCCGTTCCGGGTCCGTGTCCGGCTCATTCCCGATCTGACGGATCTGATCTCCGGGCGTCGCTCCATCGCCAACATCCGCGACGTGGAGCTCGAGGACCTGCTGGGCCGGGTGGAGGTGGACCCGTTGCCCCATCTGCTGCAGGGCTCGGTGCGTGGCCGTTGCGTCATGGTCACCGGGGCGGGCGGGTCCATCGGCTCGGAGCTGTGCCGGCAGATCGTCCGCCAGCGGCCGCGGCTTTTCGTGGCCCTCGACGTCTCGGAGTTCGCCCTGTTCGAGATCCAGCGCGAGCTCAAGCGCATCTGCGCCGACGAGGGCCTGCAGGCGCCGGTGGTGGCGGTGCTCGGCTCCGTGACCAACAAACCGCTGGTGGCCCACACCATCGACACCTACCACGTGGAGACGCTGTTCCACGCCGCCGCCTACAAGCACGTGGAGCTGGTGGAGCACAACGTCATTCAGGGCATCCGCAACAACACCTTCGGCACGCTGTACACGGCGCAGGCGGCGCTGGCGGCCGGGGTGAAGAACTTCATTCTCATCTCCACGGACAAGGCGGTGCGCACCACCAGCATCATGGGGGCGAGCAAGCGGCTTTCGGAGATGATCCTGCAGGCGCTCCAGGAGGAAACCGCCGGGACCCGTTTCTCCATGGTGCGCTTCGGCAACGTGCTGGGCTCCTCCGGCTCGGTGGTGCCGCTGTTCCTCGAGCAGATCCAGCACGGCGGGCCGGTCACCGTCACCCATCCCGACGCCACCCGTTACTTCATGACCATATCGGAGGCGGCGGGGCTGGTGCTGCAGGCGGCGAGCCTCTCCCGCGGCGGCGATCTGTTCCTGCTCGACATGGGCGAGCCGGTGAAGATTCTCGAGCTGGCCCGGCGCATGATCCACCTCAAGGGCTACACCCTCCGCGACGACGACCATCCGGACGGCGACATCGCCATCGAGATCACCGGCTTGAAGCGGGGCGAGAAGCTCCACGAGGAACTGCTGGTGGGCGGCGCCGTGGCCGGCACCGAGCACAAGAAGATTCTGCGCGCCGAGGAATCCTACGTTCCGTGGTCCGAGCTGCGGGGTGCGCTGAACACCCTGGAAGATGCTTGTGACCGCTACGACTACGACGCCATCAAGGCCTTCATCGAAGGGCTCGTGGAGGGGGCGGATCTCGCGGCGCAGCTCGGCGGCCTGAACCGGCGGGCCGAGGTGATCGCGCTCAAGTCCGCCGACGAGCACTCGGCGCCCAACTGATCGCCAACGGTTCGATGCACGTCACCCGCCACAGCGGCCGAGACTCCGCGAGAACGTTTCGGATCCTGCTGAACGCATGCCTCGCCGCCGCCCTGTCTCTCGCCGCCGCGTGCGCGAGCATCACCCTCGAGTCGCAACCGCCGGCGGGCTTCGATCTTTCCGGCGCCTGGCGGCTCGACGAGGACGCGAGCGAGACCCTGCCCGCTCGCCGCGCGCTGCGGGCGCGGGGCGGGCTGCTGGGCATCGTCCTCGCGGACTTTCCGGTGCTGCGGGCGCGGGAGATGCGCATCGAGCAGGGCAGGGACTCCATGGGCATCTACTACGACGGCCGCAACTACCGCGACGTCTCGTGGGGCACCCGGCGCCGCGGCCTGTGGGAGGTGCGGGCCGGCTGGCACGAGGGCGACCTGGTGATTCTCTCCGAGGCGAAGGACGCCGAGGCGCGTGAGCGCTTCATCCTCTCGCCGGACGGCGAACGCCTGCGTCTGGAGGTGGAGGTGAGGTCCGCCGGCCAGGACGTGGCGCTGGTACGCGTGTTCCGGCGGGTTCAGGTTCCGAGCATCTCCAATGCCGCGTCGGCGAGCTTGCGCCAGATCGCCATGGGCGACCACTGCCGGGCCCGTTCCAGGTGTGCCCGGGCGCGGCTGTCGCCCACCAGCCGGTACGATTCCCCCAGGTAGAAGTTCACGTGGGGCGCCCAGGGCTGACGCCGGTGGGCGATGCGCAGGTAGTTGAGCGAGTCCCCGGGCCGGCCGGAATAGAGGTAGGCGAGGCCCAGGGTGAAGATGGCGTCGTGCCGGGTGGGATCCCGGCGGAGCGCCGTGCGCAGCAGCGGCACCGCCTCCTGCCAGCGCGCGCGGCAGCGCTCCGAGGCCTCGACGATGCAGCCGACGGCGAGGGCGCCGGCCAGGCGCACCGCCGTGGAGACGCCGGGTGCCATGGCGTGGGCCCGCCGCGCCGCATCGAGGGTGGCGTCGGCGTTCCCCGCGTGCTCTTCCGCCAGCGACAGGGCCATCCACAGCTCGGCGTTGCCGGCATCGGCGGTGAGCCGCTTGCGCAATCGCTCGGCCGCTCCCTCCGGGTTGTGGGCGACCATGGCGAGGCTCAACCGGTACATCTTCTCGCTCTCGTCGAGGCAGCGGAACGCCGACGGTGCGCCCGTCTGCTCCGGAACGCGATGGGCGGCGGTTGGGGTGCGGCGCTCCAGATGGCGCTCCAGGGCACGCTCCAGCGCGGTCTCGGACAGCCCAAGGGCGCCGGTGAGGGTGCCGCCGGTGCCGCTGAGGAAGGTTTCGAGGGCCCGCGGCTCCGTTGCATCCGCCCCGTCCCGGCCGAGCAGCAGCCAGTTGACCAGCAGCCACGACCAGGCGTAGAAGCCGCGCTGGCGCGGCAGCGGCCACTCTGAGACGTCCCCCGCCCGCAGGGTCTCGCCGACCGACACGCCGCTGTCCTGCATCATCCGCCGCAGATCGCTCACCGGCATCTGACCGATCCGTACCTCGCCCTCGGTGACCACGGCGGACGAAAGCATCCCGGCCAGCCCCTCGTCGAGCCAGGCGGGCAGGTTGACCCCACGGCGGGTGCGCAGCAGGTAGTGCACGTACTCGTGCAGCAGGGTCTCGTGCTCGCGCCGGGCTGCGTGGTCCGGCCCCACCACCATGAGATTCTCGTTCAGCGACGGCTGCATGAACCCCGCCAGGGCGCCGGTGCCGAGCGCCCGGCGAAAATCCCGGAGGCGGCTGAACACGGTGATGGTCAGCGGCAGCTCCGCCCGATTGGGCGTGCCGGGCAGGTAGCGTTCGGCCGCCGGGCGGAAGGCGCGCAGCCAGCGCACCATGTCTTCCGCCTCGTCCCGGCCCCGGTCGGTGACCAGCCGAAAGCCCGTGCTCTCGATCGTGCACCATTCGCGCTCGAAGGCGTCGGCGCCGGCTTCCGCGGCCCATACGAGCAGCAGGACCAGAGCAATGGGGAGGGTTCTCGGCACGGCCCACGGCCACCGGTGTGAGCGGTCTCGACCGCGGCTTCGCCGTGTGAGTAGACTGAGCCCCCTGCCGGTTGCGAGGCCGCCACCATGAGGAAGAAAGCGAGGGCGCTGGCCGGGTGCGCCGCTCTGATCGGGATACTGGCGGCGGGGACGGCCGTGGCGGACGCCGCCGCCGGGACGGAGGCGACGGGCGGCGACTTTCTGCCGCTCGAGTGCACGGCGGATCAGACCGGCGGCTTTCACGACTACCCCGACGACCAGGAGTCCTACGTGCCGGCGCTG
>JAWLCV010000013.1:0-74856 GCA_041686955.1 Pseudomonadales bacterium | reverse complement strand
GGTGCGCGCCCGGTCGAGCAGGCCGAAGCGCACCAACTCCAGGCCGCGCTTGGCCGCCTCGGAACCCGGCTCCACCTCGAGGACCTCCTGGTAGAGGGTAAAGGCGTTGGGCTCGGCGGGCGGCATGAGCTTGTCCGCCTGCAGCGCTTCGGCCGCGGCCAGCAGCTTGGCCTTGACGCTGCGATCGTCCTTCATCTCGCGCAGGTTACGCTCGGTCTGTTCCAGGGAGGAGAGCCCGGGGGCGTTGGGATCCAGCGCCTTGGCCTGGCGCAGGTACGCCCGAGCCTGCTCCTGGTTGCCGGCGAACATGGCGGATTCCGCCTTGGCGACGGTGCGCTGGACCACGGAATCCAGGCCCTGGCGGGCGGCATCGTTGCCGGGATCGAGCTGCAGCACCTGCCGGTAGATGGCGGCGGCGTTCTCGCCATCCGGCTCGGTGAGCTGACCGGCCGCATAGAGGGCGACGGCGCGGTTGAGCAGGGACTCCACCCGCGTCAGCCGTGCTGCCCGCAGGTTGATGTCCAGCGCGTGCTCGTTCTCGGCGTCGATGGCGAGCACCTTGGCCGCGTTGTCGCGGGCCTGGTCGTAGTCGCTGTGGTAGATGGCGGTTTCCGCCTCGTTCAGCAGATAGGCGAGAACCTCCGCCACGCCCTGCTGCGCTGCCGTGTCGCCCGGCGACTGCTGCAGCGCTTGCTGGTAGTAATAGAGCGCATTGTCGCCCGGCGGCGAGACGATGTCCCCGGCGGCGAAGGCGATGGCGCCGCGTTCGGTCAGGGTCTGGTCGTTCTGGCTCATCTGCGCCAGGGGCGTGCTCAGCACCCGGGTGGTGCTGGCGATGGGCGCGCTCTCGAGCGGCGTGTCCGCCTTGATGATCCACCAGGCAACGAGCACCCCGAGCACGGCGATCCAGGACGCGAGGCCGAAACTGTCGCTGATGCGGCCCTGACGCGAGGACAGCTCTTCGAGAGTCGTGGCAGTCATGTTCTGGAGCCTCCGCTGGCACCGAGCGCTCCGCGGTCCCGGAGTCGCAGAAAACGGTCCGTCATGCTCTTCACCAGACCTTCGCCGAGCCGCCGCAGCGAGCTGGGGGGCGAGACGGCGTGGCGGGCCACCAGGTCCGGATTCCGAATCAGATCCAGGTGTTTGCTCACCGCGGAATCGATCCAGATGGCGGTCTGTTTGGGCTTGATGGGCTTCAGCAGGAATCGGAAGACCTGCCCGCCGTTGATCAGATCGATGAGGCGGTGCGCGTCCGAGTGGTCGCTCGCGACGATGGTGACGAGCTCGGGCACGTAGTGCTTGAGCTCCGCGGTGAGCGCCTGAATCTCGTCCCCATGCACCGCGATGTCCGTGATGAGGACACCCACCGCGTGGGCCTCCAGCACCGGAACGGCTTCCTTGACGTCGGTCACCACGTGCAGACGATGGCGCCCATCGAGGGCCTGCTCGAGCGCGCCGGTGAAGCCGGGGTCGCTCGAGAGCACCACCAGATCGACCGGTCCGGCTGCCGCGGCCGCGGCGCTGCCCGCCGGAGCGGCCGCCTCGGCGGCAGCCGGTCGCGGGGCGGCCGCACCCGCGCCAGGACTGCCTGACTCGACCGCCGCCCCCTCGGCCTGCGGCGTTGCATCGGGCGAGGCCGCCGGCGGGGCGATTCCCGCGGCGCTGACCGCCAGCGCCACGGTCTCCCGTAGCGTCTCCCGGGCGCAGGGCTTGGTGAGATAGCGGAAAACTTCGCCGTCGTTGATGCTCGCCGTTATGGCGTCCTTGTCCGCGTAGCCCGTCAGCAGGATGCGCATGGCGCGGGGCGCGCGCTCCTTGCAGGCCTTCAGCACGTCCACGCCGGTCATCCCGGGCATGCGTTGGTCGGAGACGATCACGTCCATGTCCGCCTGATCGAGCAGCGCCAGAGCCTGGTCTCCGGAGTTGGCGAGATGGACGTTGTAGTCGCGGCGGAACAGGGCCCGCATCGACGTGAGCACCCGCGGCTCATCGTCCACGAACATTACGTTGGCCCGTCGGGCTGCCTCCATCATGCGGCCTCCGCTTCGTCTGCGGGGCTGGTCTCGCCAGTGGCTCCCTCGATGGGGAAGCTCAAGGTGATCTTGGTGCCCACGCCTTCCTTGGAATCGATGAGCAGGGTACCGCCGTGCTCATCCATGATCTTGCGCACGATGGACAGCCCGAGCCCGGTACCCTGACCCACCGGCTTGGTGGTGAAGAAGGGATCCATCACCTTCGCCAGGTTCTCCTCGGGAATCCCGCATCCGGTGTCGCGAATCTCCACGTGCACCCAGCCGTCGCCGTCGGCGTAGGTGGCGATGCGCAGCGTCCCCTCGCCGTCCATGGCCTGAGCCGCGTTCGTGATCAGGTTGATGAACACCTGATTGACCCGGGAAGGCGCGCAGAGTATCTCCGGCACCTCCTGGAACTCGCGGTCCACGACGATGCCGTACTTGAGCAGGTTCTTGGTGATCAGCAGGGTCTTCTCCAGGCCGTCGCGAACGTCGAAGCGGTCGTAGGTGGCCCGATCCAGCCGCGAGAAGTCCTTGAGACTCTTGACCAGCTCGTCGATGTCGCGAAGGCCTTCCTGGCTGTCGGTGGTGAGGGAGGCGACCTCCGAGAGGCTTTCGTCGAGAGCCTCCACGTCCATGGTGCTTCGTAGGTTCTCGAGCGCCGCCTTGACCTGATTCTTGTCCAGCTCCGGCTGCTTCAGGCAATGCAGCAGGGTGCGCACCGGCTCGAGGTCCCGTTGTACCTCGACGATGGACTCGTGAGTCATGTCGGTGTTGTTCATGACGTAGAGCAGGGGCGTATTGATCTCGTGCACGACGCCGGCCACGAGCTGGCCGAGCGAAGACATCTTTTCCGCCTGAACGAGCTGAACCTGGGATTCCTTGAGGTCGTCGTACGCGGACTCCAGCTCCTGGGTCCGTTCCTTGACGCGTTCTTCGAGCAGGGCATGGGAGCGGTTGAGCACGCGGTGGCTGTGCTGAAGGCGGATGCCGAAGTACACCAGGATGATCAGCATCAGCAGCGTGTACACGTTGAGCAGCGCCCGGGCGTCGCCGACCGTGTGCAGGGTGTAGAGGTAATCCCCACCCACGATCTCCCTGAGCTCGTCCGCGCGGCCGGGGAAGCTGCTTGCGGAGATCGCACCGAGATGCTCGTTCACCTCCAGCCGAAGCGCCAGCAGATTCGAGATCGCGGCGGTGAGCTCGCGCAGGTCGGCGCTCAGAGCATCCTGGGGCACCGTGATTTCCCGCAACCGTTGCAGGGTGGTCTCCACCGCCGAGGTATCGGCTGCCACCACTCGGCGGATCCGGTCCAGCGCCTGCTGCACCCCGGCGAAGGCGGTGTCCGCTGCCGCCGACTGGCCGCGCTGGCGCAGCTCGCGCACCAGGTCGCGCCCCTGAGCCTGGACCGCTTCCCGCTGCTCGAGATAGCGCCGCTGCGCCTGCGAGAACGCAGCCACCGAGTCACGCAGCGTCCGTCCATCCGCCAGGAGACGCGACAGCTGTCCCGCAAGCTCGTCCGGCGCGACGCGGCGGGAGGCGGCGTCGTCTATGGAGTTGAAGAGATCGAATGCCAGCGTCCGCGGCCAATGCAGCGGCGCCTGATCGTCGCCCTGCAGGCTACCGGCGAGTTCGTCGAGCTGCCCGACCACCGTATCGAAAGCGAGCCCGAGCGCGCGGAATCGCTCGCTCACGTCCAGTTCCAGCCCGTCGGCGGTCACCACCTCGGACTGCATGGCGCTGCCCATCTCCCTGATCTCGCGCAGACCGTAGTCCAGCAGCTGCTGGCGGCGGTCGTCGCTGCCACTGGACACCAGCAGTAGGATACCCAGCAGCGCAAGCGCCATCGTCGCGCCGAGCAGATTGGCCGCTGGGCGAAGCATCGCACCCATGAAAAGCTCTCAAACGGAGTTGCCGATGGTCCGAGCGTATGAGGAATCGCTCGCAACGTCCGGGCTTGGGGCACGTTCGGGGCGTGAAGGTGGTCACGCTTCGGGGGATTGCCGGGGAAGGTGCGCCGGGCCCGGGCCGGCGCGCGGAGATTCAGCCCGTGCTGCCGCCGCTCCGCTCGCCCACGGAGCGTTTGCGTCCGCGCGGGTGTTGCCCGCCGATCACTTCACCCCAATCCGCGGTGAGCGCGTTGCGCAGATTCCGCACCGTGTCGTAGCCGAGCCGCATGGCCAGGGCTTGTTCCGCCTGCCGCAGACTCGCCAGTGCCGCGTTGATGAGCTTGGAGCCGCGCTCGCTGAAGACGATGCGGTTGGCTCGGCGGTCTTCGGGGTCCGGAATCTGAGTCACCAGATCGTCCCGCTCCAGCTCGTTGATCTGCTGCTGGATCGCCTGCCGGCTCACCCCCAGCACCCGGGCGAGCTCGGCGGCGCGGGTGATGCCGTTGGAGATGTTGATGAGGATCATGGTCTGAGTCCGCGTGCGGGGCTGGAAGCCGGCCTGGATGAGCCCGTTCTGCAGGCTCTCGTCCATCCAGTAATAGGCACGCAGCAGGCCTCGCATGAGGACTTCGGGGGGTTGGTCTTCCATGATCGAACCTTCGTGGTTGAGACACCCCAGGAGCGGGCATCGGGAAGTTACGCGCCCAGACCAACTCATTGTTTCTTAAAGGCAAGTTACTGGCAACAGCATGCATTGCGATTTCGCAGTCACAGGTGCGATTAATCGTCCGGGTTCGCCCCATTGCCCCTCCGCCCTGAACCGTGCCAATCTCTCCCCGAGGGAGGAGTACGGAAATGGAACAATCCGGTGAGTACCGGATCGCCGCGAGTCGCGAGGCCGTCTGGGGCGCCCTGAACGACCCGGACGTGCTGTGTCGCTGCCTCGACGGCTGCGAGTCCATGGAACGTCTCGACGACGACCGCTTCGCCGCCAGAATCAAGGCCAAGGTGGGCCCCGTGCGCGCCACCTTCGACGCCGAGCTCGAACTCGAGAACGTCGTTCCACCGGAAAGCTACACCATCAGCGCTCGAGTCAAGGGCGGCCCCGCCGGCTTCGCCAGGGGCAACGCCGACGTGCGGCTTTCCGGGGCATCGGAGGAGACCCTGCTGCGCTACGCCATCCGCGCCAGCGTGGGCGGTAAGCTGGCGCAGGTGGGCTCCCGGCTCATCGACGGCGCCGCGCGCAAGATGGCCGACGACTTCTTCGCCAGCTTCGCCCGCGAGATGGAGGGTGGTGAGGCGGTGGAGGCCGAGCGGCCGCCGGCCGGGACGGAGGCGCCGCGCCAGGGCGCGGCCGAGGCCACCGGTGGCGGGCCGGAGCAACCCGGGCCGAGGCGGTACGAATCCGGGGGGAGATGGGTGATGTGGGTGCTGGCGTTCGTCGCGCTGCTGCTGGCGATGCTGTTCGCGCTGTAGGCGGTTCGCCGGGCGCTGCGGCCTGCGCTCTGTTCCAGAGTGAGTGAACGAGGAAGCAGCATGAAATTGAGCTTGACGGTCAACGGTACGCCTCACGAGCTCGAGGTATCGGCCGATGCATTGCTCGTGGAGGTGATTCGTGAGCATCTGGGGCTCACCGGCACCCACGTCGGCTGCGACACCAGCCAGTGCGGCGCGTGCACCGTGCACCTCGATGGGCGGGCGGTGAAATCCTGCACCGTGCTGGCGGGGCAGGCGGAAGGCGCCGAGGTGGTCACCATCGAAGGCATCGGCAGCGGCGACGAGCTGCATCCCATGCAGGCGGCGTTTCGGGAGCACCATGCCCTGCAGTGCGGGTTCTGCACCCCGGGCATGATCATGGCGGCCATCGATCTCGTGGAGCGCTCCGACGGCCTGGACCGGCGCACCGTGCGCGAGGGCCTGGAAGGCAATCTCTGCCGCTGCACCGGGTATCACAACATCGTCGACGCGGTGCTCGCGGCGGCGCCGGTGATGACGGGAGGAGCGGATCATGGCTGAGGCAGTGGCGGGTTCCGGCATCGGGGCCTCGGTGCGGCGCAAGGAAGATCTGCGCTTCATCACCGGGCGGGGACGTTACACCGACGACATCAGCATGCCGGGCCAGGTGCACGCGGTGTTCCTGCGCTCGCCCCACGCCCGGGCCCGGATCGTTTCCATCGACACAGCCGAGGCGGCGGCTGTTCCGGGGGTCCTGGCGGTGCTCACGGGACGGGACATGGCGGCGGATGGGCTGGGTGACCTGCCCTGCGGTTGGCTGGTGAAGCAGAGTGACGGCAGCGACATGGTCGCTGCGCCGCATCCGCCGCTGGCCCACGGCGTGGTGAACTACGTGGGCGAGCCGTACGGTCTGGTGGTGGCCGAAGACCTCGCCACGGCCTGGCGGGCGGCGGAGCTGGTGGTGGCGGAGTTCGAGGAGCGCCCGGCCGTGGTGGACCCGGCGCTGGCCATGGAATCCGAGGCGATCCACGAAGGCGTCGCGCGCAATCTGGCCTACGAGTGGGTGCTGGGGGACCAGTCGGCCACGGAGACGGCGCTGGCCGGCGCCGCCCACGTGACGCGGCTCGACCTGGTGAACAACCGACTCATCCCCAATGCCATGGAGCCGCGGGCGGCCCTGGGTGTCCACGACCCGGGCACGGGGGAGCACGTTCTCTACACCACCAGTCAGAACCCCCATCTCGAGCGACTGGTGCTCTCCGCCTTCGTGGGGGTGGCGCCGGAGCACAAGCTGCGCGTGGTGGCCCCGGACGTGGGCGGCGGGTTCGGCTCGAAGATTCCCGTATACGCCGAAGAGACCGCCGTGCTGTGGGCCGCGCGCCGGGTGGGGCGGCCGGTGAAGTGGAAGGCGGAACGCAGCGAGTCGTTTCTCGCCGACGCGCACGGCCGGGATCACGTGACCCATGCGGAGCTGGGGTTGGACGAACACGGGCGGTTCGTGGCGCTCGAGGTGCACACAACCGCGAACCTCGGCGCCTACCTCTCGCTGTTCGGCTCGTCGGTGCCCACGTACCTTTACGGCACCCTCATGGCCGGGCAGTACAAGACGCCCAACATCTTCGTCAAGGTCCACGGCGTCTACACCAACACCGCGCCGGTGGACGCCTATCGCGGCGCCGGCCGGCCCGAGGCCACCTACGTGGTGGAGCGGATCGTCGAGGCCGCCGCCCGCGAGCTCGGCCGCGACCCGGCGGATCTGCGGCGGCAGAACCTCATCCGGCCGGAAGACTTCCCCTACGAGACGCCGGTGGCCCTCGTCTACGACACCGGCAACTACGAGGCGAGCCTGGACAAGGCGCTCGCGCTCATCGACTACGGCGGGTTTCCCGAGCGCAAGGCAGAGGCGGCCCGCCGCGGCAAGCGGCGGGGCATCGGTTTCGCCTGCTACATCGAGGCCTGCGGCCTGGCGCCGTCGAAGCTCGCGATTCAGCTCGGCGCCGGGGTGGGGCTGTACGAGAGCGGTGAGATCCGGGTCAACCCCACCGGGAACGTCACCGTGTTCACCGGCTCCCACAGTCACGGCCAGGGTCACGAGACGACCTTCGCCCAGGTGGTGGCCGAGCGGTTCGGCATCGGCATCGACGACGTCGAAGTGGTGCACGGCGACACCGGCCGGGTGGAGTTCGGCCTCGGTACCTACGGGTCCCGTTCCCTCGCGGTGGGCGGCTCGGCTCTGGTCCGGGCGGCGGACAAGGTCGTCGAGAAGGGCAGGCGCATCGCCGCTCACATGCTCGAGGCGGACCTGGCGGACGTGGAGTTCGCCGACGGTCGCTTCACCGTCCGGGACAGCAATCAGTCCCTGTCCTTCGGCGAGGTGGCCTTCGCCGCGTACGTGCCCGCCAACTATCCGGAGGATCTGGAGCCGGGCTTGTCCGAGAAGGCGTTCTACGACCCGGAGAACTTCACCTTTCCGGCGGGCACCCACATCGCCGAGGTGGAGGTGGACGAGGAGACCGGGGTCGTGGAGCTGGTGGACTTCGTGGCGGTGGACGACTTCGGCAAGGTGATCAACCCCATGATCGTGCACGGCCAGATCCACGGCGGCGTGGCGCAGGGCGTGGGGCAGGCGCTTCATGAGCGGGGCCTCTACGACGAGTACGGTCAGCTTCAGACCGGCTCGTACATGGACTACTGCATTCCCCGAGCCGACGATCTGCCGGATTTTCGGGTGGACACCACGGTCACGCCCTGCACGCACAACCCTCTGGGGGTGAAAGGTTGCGGCGAGGCCGGCGCCATCGGCGCACCGGCGGCGGTGATGAACGCCGTCACCGATGCCCTGGGCGTCGCCGATCTGCCCATGCCTGCAACGGCGGAAAAGGTCTGGCGCGCCCTGCGCGGCTGAGGAGAGGCACCATGTATCCGTTCGAGTACCACCGACCCCGGGCCCTGGAAGAAGCGCGGGCCTTGTTCCATCAGGCGGAGGACGGCATCTACCTGGCCGGCGGCCAGACCCTCATTCCCACCATGAAACAGCGGCTGGCGGCGCCCTCCGACGTCGTCGACCTGGCCGGGGTTCCGGGACTCACGGGCCTGGCCGTGGAGGACGGCACCCTGCGAGTGGGCGCGCTCAGCCGGCACGCGGAGGTGGCGGCCCACCCGGACGTGAAACGCGCGCTTCCCGTGCTCGCCCACCTGGCGTCGTGCATCGGCGATCCCCAGGTGCGCAACCGCGGCACCTTGGGGGGCTCGGTGGCCAACAGCGATCCGGCGGCGGATTACCCGGCGGCGCTGGTGGCGCTGGGCGCCACCGTGCACACCGACAGCCGCTCCATCGCCGCAGAGGACTATTTCAAGGATCTGTTCGAGACGGCGCTGGAACCGGGGGAGATCATCACCCGTATCGACTTCCCCAGGCCGCTGCGGGCGGCGTACCGGAAGTTTCCCCATCCCGCGTCCCGCTATGCCGTGGTCGGGGTGCTCGTCGCCGAGTTCGACGGCGGCCTGCGGGTGGGTATCACCGGTGCGGGACCGTGCGCCTTCCGGGGCACGGCGCTGGAAGAAGCGCTGGCCGACGGCCTCGACCCCGCCGCCCTGGACGGGGTGGAGGTGCCCGACGCGGGATTCAACAGCGATCTGTTCGCCTCCGCCGAGTACCGGGCGCACCTCGTGAAGGTGATGGCGAAGCGCGCCGTGCAGGACCTGCTGGTGCAGCCCCGCTGACGTCTCAGCCCTGGCCGGCCTGGACGTACTGCTCCTGCAGGCGCTGCATGCCGCGAATCCAGCGGTCGTAGTCGCTGGTCTTGCGCTTGATGTACTCGCCCACCGTGGGATGCGGCAACACCAGGAAGGTCTCGTCGCGCAGCGCCTGGACCACCGCCTCCGCGGCGTCCTCGGGCTCGATCATGCCGTCCACCCCCGCTACCCCGGGACCACCCGCGGTCATGGGCGTGCGCACCGCCTGAGGGCACAGCACCGAAACCTTGATCCCGTCGCGGCCGTGGGTGATGGCGATCCACTCTGCCAGCGC
This sequence comes from Pseudomonadales bacterium, assembly GCA_041686955.1. Classification (GTDB taxonomy): domain Bacteria; phylum Pseudomonadota; class Gammaproteobacteria; order Pseudomonadales; family Azotimanducaceae; genus UBA7803. The sequence continues at coordinate 65,470 of JAWLCV010000013.1, read as the reverse complement.
CACCGCCGCGTGCTTGGTCACCGCATAGGTCACCGAGCCGATCTGCGACAGCAGCCCCGCGGCCGAGGCGGTGTTGAGGAGATAGCCGCCGCCCCGGGCCTTCATCCGCGGCACCAGGTGACGCGCCGCGTAGACGTGGGACATGGTGTTCACTTCCCAGATCTTCTGCCACACCTCGTTCGGCTCGTCCAGGCCGCGGCCGATGCCGATGCCGGCGTTGGAGCAGAACAGGTCGATGGGACCGAAGCGGGTCTCGGTTTCCTCGATGAGCCGAACGATGTCGGACTCCCGGCTCACGTCCACGCCCATGCTCCAGCCGCCGATGGCTTCGGCCACCGCCCCGGCGCCCACCTCGTCCAGATCGGCCACCACCACCTTGGCGGCGCCTTCCCGGTGAAAACGCTCCGCCATGGCCTTGCCGATGCCGCTGGCGCCGCCCGTCACCACCACGATCTTGTCCGCGACCTCCATGGTCCCCCCTGAGTTTTCGGTACCGGCCACATTAGACGTTTACTCCGGGCGATTCTATAGTCGGGCGTTTTGGGCGGGGGCGAGCATGGCCGCGGTCGAGTTTTCCATGGCGGATCTGGAGCAGGCGGCCGAGGTGGTGTACGGAGTCATGCCGCCCACGCCCCAATACGCGTGGCCCATCTTGTGCCGGGAGATCGGCTGCGAGGTCTGGCTCAAGCACGAGAACCACACCCCCACCGGCGCGTTCAAGGTCCGCGGCGGGCTGGTCTACTTAGACGAGCTGCGGCAGCAGCAGCGCCTCCCGCGCGGGCTGATCACGGCCACCCGGGGCAACCACGGCCAGAGCATTCCCTTCGCCGCCCGGCGCCACGGCGTGCCCGTGGTGGTGGTGGTGCCCGAGGGCAACAGCCGGGAGAAGAACCTGGCCATGGAGGCCTGGGGTGCCGAGCTCATGGTGCACGGCGCGGACTTCGATGCCGCTCGTGTGGAAGCCTCCCGTCTGGCGGACGTGCGGGGTTTGAGCTTCGCGCCCTCGTTTCATCCGGCGCTGGTTCGCGGGGTCGCCACTTACGCGCTGGAGCTGTTGCGCGGAGTGAAGGATCTGGATGTGGTCTACGTGCCGGTGGGGATGGGGTCCGGTATCTGCGGGCTCATCCGGACCCGCGATCTGCTCGGGCTCGACACCGAGATCGTGGGCGTCGTCTCGAATGGCGCGCCGGCGTACGCCCTGTCCTACGCGGCCGGCCGCGTGGTGGAGACCGAGGCGGCGCGCACCTTCGCCGACGGCGTCGCCTGCCGGGTACCGTCGGCGGAGGCCCTGGCCATCATCCGTGGGGGCGCCGCGCGGCTGGTGCAGGTGACCGACGACGAGGTGGCGCAGGCCATGCGCGACCTCTTTCGCGCGACCCACAACGTGGCGGAAGGGGCGGGGGCCGCGGCCTTCGCCGCCGTCCGTCAGGAAGCGGCACGCCTCGGCGGCAAGCGGGTGGCCGCGGTGCTCACCGGCGGCAACGTGGACGCCGACGTGTTCGCCACCGTGCTGGCTGGGCGGACGCCGGAGGTATGATGATGACGCCGAAGCGCCGCCTGGCCGGCCTGCTCGTGATGGCGCTGCTCTCGGCTGGGCCGGCCGCCGCCGAGCCGGCGCCTCGGGCCCACGAGGTGGTGGTCGACGGCCATCCGCTGCGGGTGTGGGAGAAGTCGCCGCCGGCACCAGCGGCCCGCGTGCTTCTGGTGCACGGGCGCACCTGGAGCACGCGTCCGGATTTCGATCTTCAGGTTCCGGGGGAAGCCCGGTCCCTCATGGACGGTCTGGTGACGCGGCGCATTGCCGGCTTCGGTGTCGACCTGCGCGGCTACGGCGAAACCCCCCGGGACGAATCCGGTTGGCTCACCCCCGAGCGGGCGGCGGCGGACGTGGTGGGTGTGCTCGAGTGGCTGACGGCCGGGGCACCGAACGCGCCCCGCCCGTACCTGTTCGGCTGGTCCTACGGCGCCATGGTGGCGCAACTGGTGGCGCAGCGGCGTCCCGACCTGCTGTCGGGGCTGATCATCTTCGGCTATCCGGTGCGCCCGGGCATCGACCGGGAGCCGCCGGGCGCCGACGGGCCGCCGCCGCGGCAGCCCACCACGGCCGAGGCCGCTGCGGCGGACTTCATCGTGCCCGGGGCCATCAGTGCTGCGGCGCGGGAGGCGTTCGTGGCCGCCGCCCTCGCGGCGGATCCGGTGCGCGCAGATTGGCGGCGCCTGGATCAGTGGCGTCAGCTCGACGGCGCCGCGGTGCGCCTTCCCACCCTGCTGCTCGAGGGTTACCACGATCCCCTGGCCCTGGACGACGTGCACGCGAAGCTGTTCACGCGCCTCGACACCGACGACAAGGCCTGGGTAGTCATCCCCGGCGGGGACCACGCCGCCTTCATGGAGACCCCTCGCGGCTACTTTCTGGAACAGCTCGAAACCTTCATTCATCGTGGAAAAAACGCCGCCGATCCGCCGGCAAAAGGGCTTTGACCCGGCCCCCGTCCGGGACTACTATCCGGAACATTCATCCTTCGAGGGCATCCCTGCTTGTCCGACGACAGTCGCGAGCCCCGAGGTGGGTCGAGCGGTCCGCTCGACGACCATCGCGGGGCCCTGATCCTCCCGGCGGCGGAGCTCGCCGCCCACTGCAACCGTTCCCACGTTCTGAGCACGAAGAACGGCGCCCCGGTCGTGCTGGAGCATGCCGACGCCGACGGGCGGCGCCTGATTACCAAGATCTGGCGCCGCCGTCATCCCTGGTCGTCAGACCTCGTGTGGCCGTACCACGACCGCTTCCGCCGGGCGCTGACGGAGCTCGAGCGCCTCGATGTGCCCGTGCCCCGCTATCGGACCCATGGCCGGGTGGCGGGCGGAGACCAGTCCTTCGTCGTCTACGAGCGCCTCGAAGGCACCCCGTTGCGGGATCTGGGCGGGCGCTTCGATCTCAAGGCCCTTGCCGCGTTCGTGGCCAGGCTGCACGATCTGGGGGTGTATTTTCGCGGTCTGCATCTGGGACACGTGATCCAGCTACCGGACGGCCGCTTCGGACTCATCGACGTTCAGGACATCAAGTTCCTGAAGCACCCGCTCAGCCGGCGCATGCGGGAACGGAGCCTGGGCATCCTGTGCTCCCACCCCGACGACCTCGTCTACATGAACGGGCATTGGTCGGAGCTGGTGATGGCCTATTGCCGCACCAGCAACTGCAGCCTCGCTCAGGCGGCGGACATGCGCGAACGGGTTCGCCTGCAGATGGAGCGTCGCGGTGCCCGGCGCGCCGCCCGGCGCGGCCTGGGTGTGCTGGAGCTTCCGGAGTACCCGGACGCCGACCGGGCCTGAGCGGAGCCTGCCCCGGCCCGGCTCCGGAAGGGGCGGGGCCGCCGTGGAAGCGGCGGGCCGCCGTGCGCCCTGTCACTGACAAGATGCCCTCGAACGAGTACTCTACTGCCCGTCATCCGGAACTGTTTGGACGCCGCCCTGCAGGCAGCGTAAAGGAGATCAACTCATGAGCGAAGCTGAACGCACTAGCGCGTCGCGCCGGGAGAACCTGCGCCGCTCGAATCGGGAGCTGATGGAGCAGTGGGCCATCGACGTCCACCAGGATCCGTACTCCCTGCCCCTGAACCGAATGAATCCGGGCCACCCGGATCTGTTCGAGGCGAACACGGTGCTGCCGTACTTCGAGCGGCTGCGCAAGGAAGACCCGGTGAACTACACCGAGGACAGCCAGTTCGGTCCCTACTGGTCGGTGACCAAATACCAGGACATCGTCTACGTCGACACCCACCACCAGATCTTCTCCTCCGACTCCCGCCTGGGCGGAATCCAGCTCGGCGGCCAGATGGAGGAAGAAGAGCCGGATCCCATGTTCCATCTGCCCATGTTCATCATGGAGGATCCGCCCAAGCACGACGAGCAGCGCAAGGTCGTGGCGCCCATGTTCTCGCCGCGGCGAATCGCCGCGCTGGAGGGTCTGATCCGCGAGCGGGCCGGTATCATTCTCGACGGTCTGCCCCGTAACGAGACCTTCAACTGGGTGCGTGAAGTTTCTGTCGACCTCACCGGCCGGACCCTGGCGACCCTGTTTGCCATTCCCCAGGAAGACCGGGACAAGCTCATCCACTGGTCCGACGTGACCCAGAACATCGGCAACCCGGAGTACTTCGAGACCCCGGAGGACGGCTTCAAGGAGCTGTGGAAGTGCTGGGAATACTTCGATGCCGTGTGGAAGCAGCGGGCCGCCGAGAAGGAGCCGGGCGAGGACCTGATCTCCATGCTGGTGCACGGGGAGTCGACGAGGAACATGCCGCCCAACGAGTACCTGGGCAACATCCTGCTGCTCATCGTCGGCGGCAACGACACCACCCGCAACTCCATCTCGGGCGGGGTGCTGGCGTTGAACGAGAACCCGGCCGAGTACGAGAAGCTGGTGAACGATCCGAGCCTGGTGGCCAACATGGTGCCGGAGATCATCCGCTGGCAGTCGCCGGTGGCCCACATGGCGCGCACCGCGCTCGTGGACACCGAGCTCGGCGGCAAGAAGATCACGAAGGGCGACCGGGTGGCCATGTGGTACGTCTCCGGCAACCGCGACGAAGACGAGATCGAGAACGCCAACCGTTTCATCATCGACCGTCCCAACGCCCGCAAGCACCTCTCCTTCGGCTACGGCATCCACCGCTGCCTCGGCAACCGGCTCGGCGAGCTGCAGCTTAGGGTGCTCTGGGAAGAGATCCTGAAGCGGTTCCCGAAGATCGAGGTGGTGGGGGATCCCGTCTACCTGAAGTCGAGCTTCATCCGCGGCATTCGCGAGCTGCCGGTGAGAATCCCCGGCTGAAGTGTCTTGCCCGCGGCAGGGAAGCTGCGATAATGCGGGGGCTGCCGAACGCGGCAGCCTTCCGTGCCCTGCGGGACTAGCTCATCTGGTAGAGCGACAGCTTCCCAAGCTGTAGGCGACGGGTTCGAGTCCCGTGTCCCGCTCCATCTTCCTGCCCCGTCGGGCCTGGCCTACCCGAGGATGCCTGGGCTATGCTCGCCGCCTCATGGGCGGCATCAGCGGGTGGCAGGCATGCGCGAGTACCGAAACGCGGTGATGGACAACGGCCGTTGGGCCGGTTTCGAGCCCCGCCCCGGCGACATATTCGTCTGCACCCCCTCGAAGTGCGGCACCACCTGGATGCAGGTCATCGTAGCCAACCTGCTGTGGCCGGACGGCGAGTTTCCAGGACCCATCGTCAACGGCATCTGCCCGTGGATCGAGGCCAAGTTCATGCCCGCGGACGCCATGCATGAGATGCTGGGCAAGCAGACCCACCGCCGCTCCATGAAGAGCCACACCCCCGCCGACGGCATCCCTTGGTTTCCGGAAGCGAAGTACATCACCGTGGCCCGCGACGGCCGCGACGCGTTCATGTCCTGGTGCAATCACATCCGCCGGATGAAGATGACCGAGCTGCTGAATGCGCGGGCCGAGGAGGAAGGGCTTGCCACCCTGCCCACGTTCGATGGAGAGGACTTCAAAGGCTATTTCGCCCAGTGGCTCGTCGACAATAACTTCTTCGACGTAGTGGCCAGCTACTGGGAGCGTCGCGACCAGCCGAACCTCCTGTTCGTCCACTACAACGACCTGAAGGCCGATCTGGAGGCGGAGATGCGTCGGGTGGCGGCGTTTCTCGACATCGAGCTCGACGCGGACCAGTGGCCGGCCGTGGTCGAGCGCTGCACTTTCGAGGGCATGCGCAGTGCCGGCGAACGCATTGGCGCATTCGACGCGGGCTTCGAGGGCGGCGTCGAAGGGTTCCTGTTCAAGGGCACCAACGGGCGCTGGCGGGACGTTCTGGATGCCGAAGACCTTGCAGCCTACGAGCGTCGGCTCGCCGAGACCATGCCTGCCGACGCGGCGCGATGGGTGGAGCTCGGCCGGCACGGCCAGTAGGCGGACTGCCCACGCAAGTGCGAAACAATGCGGCGCAGTACACTAGGTGTTCCGCTCCCGCAGCACGCGCTTCAACACTTTGCCGTTGGGATTTCGCGGCAGCTCGTCGGTGAGCTCGACGCCGCTGACGCGCTGAAATCGCCCGACCCGTTCGTTCAGCCACTGCATCAGAGCATCGGGGTCGGGTCGGCATCCTGCCGTCGCCTCCACCACGGCCAGCGGCGTTTCGCCCCAACGTTCGCTCGGTACGCCGATCACCGCGGCGTCCGACACGTCCGGATGGCGGATCAGCACCGCCTCGATGTCTGCCGGGTAGATGTTCTGACCGGGCATCACCCAGCTTATGTTGGAGTACAGCGGCAGTGTGCAGAGCGTTCGCGCGGCGCCGTGATAGCGCAACGCCACCGCCAGGTCCTCTGCCCAGCCGAGACGGCGGCGGTGGGTGTGGACGATGCCCTTCGGGCGCCCCGTGGTGCCCGAGCTGTAGATGATGTTGATGGGGTCGTCGTCGCCCACGTCGACGTGCGGCGCCGTGGGCGGGCTCTCCGCGACCCATGAGTGGAAGTCTCGCCAGCCCGCCGCGGTGCCCAGGGCGATTCGTCGGTGCCTGCCGACGAAGGGTTCGAGCCGAGCCGCCTGCGCCGCACTGGCGAGCACCGTGTGCGGGTCGCAGTCGTCGATCATGGCGCCGAGGGCGGTGTCGGTGACGGTCAGGTTGAGGGGCGTCGCGACCCCGCCCGCCTTGATGATGCCGAGCAGGGCGGCCACCGCCGCGGGGCAGTTCTCCGTGGCGAGAGCCACCGCTCGTCCCGGGGTGAGCCCATCCCGTAGCAGGGCGTTGGCCACCGGTTGGCGGCGGCCTCCAGCTCGGCCCAGGTAAAGACGGCCGGCGCGGCGTCGCCCTCCACCACCAGCGCCGGCTTGGTGCGGCGCCAGCGGGCGTGGAGGGCGATCAGCTCCGGCAGCAGCGGGACGCTTGCGTCGAAGTGGCTCATCCCGCCCTCAGAAGACGATCTCCAGGGTGCCGGTGACCGTCCGGGGGTCCCCGTAGAACGCGGTGATGTTGCCTTCCAGCCCCAGCGGGTTGGGGATGTTGACGAAGTCGTAACCGGAGACCTTGTACTCCTTGTCGCCCAGATTGCGGCCGTGCAGGCTCGCGCGCACGCGGCCGTCGTCCGAAGTCCAGGTCACCGACAGGTCATAGAGCCAGTAGGCCTTCTGGTCGATCGGCGAGGCGACTTCGAATTGTTGCGTGTCGTCCCGATAGCTGACGGTCGGGATGAACGCGAGCTCCCCGGAACGGCCCAGCAGATCGAGGGGTAGGGAGTAGGTCAGCGAAAGACTTCCGGTGTACTCGGGGGTGTTCTGCACCGCGCGCTGATCCGAGACATCCTGAAGGGAGGTCTGCCCCCCGTCGGTGACGGCCACGATGTACTCCTCGTAGTCCGCGTCGATCCAGCCGAACGTCCAGCTCGTAGAGAGGCTGTCGCCAGCCGTCAGAGCTTCGCTCGCGAGCAGGGCGGACCCTTCGAACTCGAGGCCCCGCAGGGTCGCTTCGCCGGCATTGGTGGTCACCCCGGCGAAGGTGTCGGCGATTCCGTCGCCGTCGGTATCCACGCCGATGGAACCCGGGATCTGCACGTTCTCGTAGTCGCTGTCGAAGATGGCCAGCCGCGTGGTGGCCCGGCCGTCGAGCCAGCTCGACTTGAGGCCGAATTCAATGGTGGTGATCTCCTCCGGATCGAACATCATGAAGTCGCGCACCTCGGTGTCGCTCACGGTGCCGTCGTTGTCGAGATCGGGGGCCGCCGTGGTGGCTCCCCGGGGATCGAAGCTTCCGCCCTTGAAGCCTTCCGCCCAGGAGACGTAGGTGGTATGGGCGTCGCTGGCGTGCCAGGTCAGGCTGATCCGGGGGCTGAAATCGTCGAAGGTCTCGCTGCCGTCGAAGTCCGACGTGGTGGCGATGAGGGTCGGGCTGCCGCCGAAGACCTCGGTGCTGCCACCGATGTAGGTCCGGCGGATGATCCGGGCGCTACGCTCGTCGTCGGTGTAGCGCCCGCCCAGGGAGAGCTCCCAGCCGCGGGCACCGTCACCGAGCAGCGCGTCGAGTTGGAGGGTCACGTCGCCGAACACCGACCAGGTTTCGGTGTCCACCTCGCCGAAGGTGTAGGCGTTGAGGCCGGGCAGGTTCACCAGATCGCCGGTCTGGCCGAGAATCACGTCGAATTCGTTGTAGGCGCTGGCGTCGAGATAGTAGAAGCCGAGCAGCAGGTCCAGGGTGTCGCCGCTCCACAAAAGCTGCAGCTCCTCGCTGGTCTGATCGTCCGCCGTGAGGTAGGGCGACTGCATGTCGATCACGGGCAGGCTGTCGAAATCGATCTGCTGCGCCGTCTCGTTCTCGCGGTAGGCGAGGATGTTCTTCACCGTGAGGCGGCCGTTGACCTGCCACTCCACCAGGCCCGTCACGCCCTTGCTGATGGATTCCGTGTCCGGATAGTCCAGATCCGCGCGCGTGTCGTAGACGTCGTCGAGCACCGGAAACGCCCCTGGAGTGAACTGGCCGGCAACGAGCCGGTGTCCGTTGCGGGCGTCGGAGTCGTCGTCCGTGTAATCGCCGGACAGCCGCATGAACACGGCGTCGCTGGGGCTGAACTCGATGCTGAGCCGTGCCGCCTGCATGTCCTTGTTGTAGTTCTCGACGCCTTGCTGCACCAGGTTGTCGCCGAACCCGTCGCGGTTGAACTGCGCGACCGACCCGCCGATGGCGAGCCTGTCGGAGAGGGGCAGACCGAAAGAGGCGACGGCATCGAACTGGTCGTAGCTGCCGGCAGAGAGACGCAGCTTGGCTTCCGGCTCGGCGCCTAGACGCCGGGTGACGTACTTGACGGCACCGCCGATGGTGTTGCGCCCGTACAGTGTCCCCTGGGGGCCGCGCAGAACCTCGATGCGCTCCACGTCGTAAATGTCGAGAACCGCCCCCTGAGGACGATTGAGGTAGACGTCGTCGAGATAGATGCCCACCCCGGGCTCGAAGCCGGCTACGGGGTCCTGCTGACCGACGCCGCGGATGAATGCGGAAAGGGTGCTGTTGGTGCTGCGCGAGCGCTCCAGGGTCACGTTCGGGGTCACCTGGTTCAGGTAAGTCAGGTCCTGGGCACCCACCGCCTCGAGCTCGTCGCCGCTGAACGCGGTGATGGCCACCGGCACTTCCTGGATGGTTTCCGTGCGTCGCCGGGCCGTCACCACGACCTCCTCGATGGCGCGCGCCGTCGGATCCGGTTCCGCCGCTCGAGGCAGAGCGGGGGCGAGCAGAGTTGGCAGGATGGTGGCGCCGATGCAGATCAAGCGGCTGCCGGTGAGCGAGGTTCTGGTCATGGCAATCTCCTCCCGAGAACAGGATCTCGCTATATATTCAACGTTTGATGAATAGTCAATTCATATTTCAACATACGTTGATGAAAACGAGCGGTCCGCGGCCCTCGCCACGGCGGCGGTCGGGAGGACGCTCAGCGGTTCTTGGCTGGAGTGGGGTTCCGACGTCCGGCGCTGTCGTGGAGCCCGCAGAGGCGCTTGAAACCCGCGGCGGCGAAAGGCACCAGGCGCTCGTGCACGGCATCGAGGTCGCTGGAGAGGCACAGGCCTCCGGACAGATTGTCGATACGGCCGGTTTCGGCGAAGGTCAGGGTGAGCGCGCCGGAGAGGAAGTGATAGCTCCAGAACAGGTCGCGCTCGTCGCAGTCGGGTAACGCCATGCGCAAGGCGTCCAGGAAACGGCGCACCACCGGATCGAAGTAGCGCGACATCAGCACGCCCCCCATTTCCGGGTTGTTGTTGGCCTGAGCCACCAGGGAGAAGTAGTCCTTCCAGCCCCGCCCTTCCCTGGTCGAGCGATTGAGCAACGGGTGCGTGAAGGCGTCGATGATCGCTTCCACGCTCGGCGGCTCCGGCGCGGCGTCGGCAATGCAGTCCTCGAGCATCTGCAGGCGCTCCTCGTTGAGCATCTCTGCCCGCCGCAGCAGCACCGCCTCGAACAGCTCCGCCTTCTTGCCCACGTGATAGCTGACCAGCGCCACGTCCACTCGGGCCGCCCGCGCGATCTCGCGCACCGAAACACCGTGGAAGCCCTTTTTGGCGAACAGGCGTTCGGCGGCGTTGAGTATGCGCTCGCGTTTATTGGATCGGGTTTTGCGCGGAGCGGCCATCGCCGCGGATTGCAGCACCGGCCCCAGCCAATGTCAATTCAACGTTCGATGAATAGGTGAATCCTGTACCATGTGGGCCGATGGCAGGGAGGGACCCATGGCAGACTATCTCGACTACTGGTTCACCGCGTCGGACGGGCTGCGGCTCTACGTCCGAGACTACCCGAACGACGACGCTCCGTTCCCGGTGCTGTGCCTCCATGGTTTGACCCGCAATTCCGCGGATTTCGAAGCGCTGGCCGACGTGCTCGCACCGAGGTATCGACTGCTGGTGATGGAGCAGCGCGGCCGGGGCAGGTCCGACTACGACCCGGATCCCGCCAACTATCAGATCGGCACCTACGTTCGAGATACCCTCGATCTCCTGAATGCGCTGTCGCTCGAGAAGGTGGCGCTGATCGGTACCTCCATGGGGGGGCTGATGTCCATGATCATGGGCGGCATGCAGCCGCAGCGCTTCAACGGCATGGTGTTGAACGACATCGGTCCGGTGGTGGAAAGTGCGGGGCTTGCGCGGATCCAGGGATACGTGGGGAAGGGCGGTCCGGTGCAGACCTGGGAGGATGCGGTAAGCGCGGCCCGCGCCAACAACGAAGCGGCGTTCCCCGGTCTCAGCGATGCCCAGTGGCTGGCGTTCGCCCAGCGGCTGTTCCGCGAGAATGCGGATGGCCGTCCGGAGCCTGCCTACGATGCCGCCATTGCGCAGCCCATGCGGGCGGACACGTCCGCGGCCGTACCTCCGGACATGTGGGCACTGTTCGGGGACTTGGCGGGCATCCCCATGCTGGTGATTCGGGGGGCGCTTTCCGACATCCTTTCGGCCCGGACGGCGGCCGAGATGGTGGGGCGGCACCCGACGGCGCGGGTGGTGGAGGTTCCCGATCGAGGACACGCGCCACTGCTCATCGAGCCGGCGGCGCTCGAAGCCATCGGGGGCTTTCTGGACTCGCTGTGAGGGGGCGGTGAGACCGCCGGGGCAGAGCCCCGGCGGAGTGCCGGCCGGTGCGCCGGCCGGCGGGAGGCTTACAGCCCGGGGAAGTAGTAGCGTACCCCGAGGTTGTAGCCGGTGGCGTCGTCGCTGAAGTCGACCGAGGCGCCGACGGCGAAGTCGGGCGTGATGTGGTACAGCCCGCCGAGGGTCAGGCTGGTGTCGTCCCCGGAGTCGTCCAGATCGACATAGTCGATCATGCCGGACAACTCCACGTTGGGGGCCACCATCCAGCGCAGCCCGCCGGAAAGGTAGTAGCCATCGTCGTCGAAGTCGCCGAACGGGGTGTCGATCTCGGCCGAGGCATAGCCGATCTCGCCGACCAGGTGCAGGGACTGCTCGATGGGCAGGTTGCCGCCGATTCCGAGGTTGAACGACGTGGCGTCCAGACCGCCGTCGAGGTCGATGTCCGAGTAGCCCGCCGCGATGTGTACCCGGTCCGTGATCCCGAAGGAGCCGCCGAGGCCGAGGCCGTCGCCGTCCGCGTCGAAGTCGTCCAGATCGATGTACTGGTAGCCGCCTTCCACGTAGGTGTAGCGGGGCTCTTCGGCCATCGCGACACACGGCAGGGCCACGCACAGCAGGGCAGCGCATCCTTTCTTCATCATCGAAACTCTCCTTGTTTTTTTGTATTCGCTGTCGTGACGGCGCGCTGCAGGGGCAGCGCGCTGCCGGAACAGCGGCGGCGATTGTACAGGCGAGTGGAAACGAATTTGGAGATTGACAGCCCGCCGCAGAGGCGCCATGGCGGTGCCGCAGAGATCAGTCGTCGTCGGCAAGCACCGTCACGGGCCACATGCCCCGCAGCGAGTTCACCAGATAGACGGTTCTGGCTGCGCGCACGTCGGCCGGGCGGACCACCTGCTCCGCGACTTTCCCCGTGTCCAGGAGCCACTGCCGGTACACGCCCGGGAGAAGTCCCGACGCCAGGGGCGGCGTCACCCGCTGGCCGTTCAGGTCCAGCACCAGATTGGCGATGGTGGCTTCCGTCACCTCCCCGCGCTCGTTGGTGAGCAATACGTCGTCGGCTTCGGGAACCCGGACGCGCGCCTGCTGCCGGGCCTGCTCGTACAGCGACCGGGCGGTGGACTTGTGCACCACGAAGGGGTTGTCCAGCACCGGCGAGGGCGAGGAGGCGAGCACCACGCGCCGGGGCCGGGACTGCGGATCCAGGGGGGCGGCTTCCACCTCCGCGGTGCCGTCGGCGGACAGCAGCAGCCGCACCCGGTGGGGCCGGGGGGGCAGCGTGCGGGACAGCGCCCGGAGCTTGGAGCGGATGGCGGTCAGGTTGCAGGGACGGCGGAAATGATCGGCGCTGCGGGCCAGGCGCCGCAGGTGGGCCCGCAGCCGGACGAAGCCGCGCCCGGGTTCCCAGCGCAAGGTCTCGAGGAGCTGGAAGTCCGGTGCCACGGAGGCGGGTGAGCGCTCGAGCAGCGCGGCCTTGGTCCGGGTCTCCCGGTACTCCTCGGCCGGTTCCGAGTCCCACAGGATGCCGCCGCCGACGCCGTACTCGGCGCGGCCCGATTGCCCGAGAATCAGCGCGGTGCGGATGGCCACGTTGAACTGCGCGTCGCCCCCCGGCTCCACCAGGCCGATGGTGCCGGTGTAGATCTCCCGCGGTTCCGTCTCAAGCGTGCGGATGATCTCCATGGTGCGGCGTTTCGGTGCCCCGGTGATGGACGCTGCGGGAAACAGCGCCCGCATGATCTCCGCCAGATCGGCACCCGTCTCCCCCTCCACCGTGCTGGTGAGTTGCCAGACCGTGGGGTAGGCCTCCAGGCGCAAGAGTCCGCTCGTCTGCACGCTGCCGGTGTCCGCCAGCCGGCCCAGGTCGTTGCGCACCATGTCGGTGATCATCACGTTCTCGGCCCGGTTCTTCAGCGACCGGCAGAGCCAGCGCGCCTGCTCGGCGTCGCCGGACGGGGTGGTGCCGCGGGGCGCGGTTCCCTTCATGGGCCGTGACGTGAGCCGGCGGCCGCGGCGCCGGAAGAACAGCTCGTGGGAGGCGCTGCACACGGCCCATTCCGGACTCTCGATGAACGCTCCGTAACCCCCCGGCTGGCGCGACACCATGTGTTCGAACAGCCGCCGGGGGAAATCACCGGCCGGAGGGACGTCGGCCCGCAGCCGGTAGCTGAAGTTCACCTGATACGTGTCACCCGCGCGGATGAGGCGGCGAATCTCTTCCACGGCGCGGTAGTACGCCTCGGGTTCCTCGTTGGGACGCCAGGAGAGCGGTTCCAGGTGGGCGGGCGGTGCCGGGGGCGGCACGGGTCGGGCCGCCGCGTACAGGGCGAACCAGGCGGGCGGCAGCGCTCCCGGGGAATGCGTCGGGTGTTTGGGCTCGAGCCCGCCGGCCGCCTCGTAGCTCAGAAACCCAACCGCATAGGAGCGCTCTTGCCGGGCACGGCGGTCCACCTCGCGGAGAACGAGGGCGACGTCCCGTGGCGCCTCTGCCACCAGCACGTCCGTGGGATCGGTGAAGGCGAGCCAGCGTCCGCTGGCAGCATCGCGGATCAGGGCCTGGGGCATGGACAGTCTTGACCGGTGAGCGAAGCGGCTCCAGCGGCCGCCGTGGGTCGCGCAGGATTCCGTGGCCGCGCGCCCGTGTCAACCGCGCGCCGGGGTACAATGGCGCAAACGTGCGGGTGCGGGATCGTTGGCGAGTCGCGTGTATTACGGCTGGTGGGTCGTGGCCGGGATATTTCTCGTGCTCACGGTGTCCTCGGGCTTCGGGTTCTACAACCTCTCGGTCTACATCAACGTGCTGTCCGAAGCGCGAGGGTTCGCCGTATCCCAGGTGTCGGTGGCGGTGAGCCTGTTCTTCGTGGTGGGCGGCGTCACCGGGATGGCGGTGGCCCGTCTGATCGACGGGTACGACGTGCGATGGGTGATGATCGGCGGCGCCGCGCTGGGCGGCCTGGCGCTCGGCCTCGTGGGTGAGGTCCGGTCCCTCTGGCAGCTCTACGTGCTGTTCACGCTGTTCGGCATCGGCAACAGCGCCATCTCCATCGTCACCGCCACCACCCTCGTCACGCGCTGGTTCCCGGGGTCCAACCGCTCGGTGGCGCTGTCGCTGGCCTCCACCGGCCTCTCCGCCGGCGGCATCGTGCTCACCCCCGTGTCGGCACGGTTGCTGAACGATTGGGGGCTCGAGACGGCGATTCCCTGGTTCGGGGCCGCCTTCTTCGTGCTGGTGGTGCCCGTCGCGCTCTGGGTGGTGCGCGTGCCGCCGCCCTTGCCGGCCGGGGACGCCAGCGCCCACGGTCGAACCGATGGGGCGTGGCGCTACGGCGACGCCGTGCGCAGCCGGTTCTTCGTCATGCTGACCCTGGGCTACGTGGTGTGCATGGGTGCCCAGGTGGGCGGCATCTCCCATCTGTACAACCGCGCCAGCCTGATCGCCGATCACCGGGTGGCGGCCGCCGCGGTTCAAGCCCTGTCGCTGATGAGCATCCTGGGACGTTTCGCCGGCGGCTGGCTGGTGACCCGGATGCCCATCCGGCGGTTCACCCTGGCCATGCTGGCAGGGCAGGGGCTGGGCCTCGCCACCATCGCCACCGCGCAGGGACCTCTCCAGATGGTGGTGGGCGCGGCCGTGTTCGGCGGCACCGTGGGCAATCTGCTCATGCTGCATCCGCTGTGGCTGGCGGACGCCTTCGGCGGTTACGCTTACGCGCGAATCTTCTCGTTGTCCAACGCCGTGTCGGTGCTCGGTGTCGCCGCGGGCCCTGCGGTCATCGGCACGATGTTCGACGCCTTCGGCTACGGGCCCGCCTATCTGGCCGGCGTCAGCGCATCGGCGCTCGCCATGGCGCTGCTGCTCGCCGCCGGCCGTGAGCCGGTGCCCCGAAGCCGATCCGTGACTGTCTGATGGAGTATGGAATGCGCCTGGTCCCGTTGCTGCTGCTGATCTTCTCGCTGGACGCCGGGGCGGCTCTGCCGCTCGCCACCGCAGACGGTGAGCCGTTGCCGAGCCTTTCGCCCATGCTGGAACGCACCACGCCGGCGGTGGTGAACATCGCCACGTTCACCACGGTGCAGGTGCGCAACCCGCTGCTGGAGGATCCCTTCTTCCGGCGATTCTTCAACGTGCCCGAGGGCCGGCGCTACCGCCGCACCCAGAGCGCCGGTTCCGGCGTGGTGGTGGACGCGGAGCGCGGCTACATCGTCACCAACAATCACGTGGTGCACCGGGCGGACGAGGTCTCCGTGACCCTGGCGGACGGCCGTACCCTGAAGGCGGAGCTGGTGGGCGTGGACCCCCAGGTGGATCTGGCGGTGCTCCAGGTGCCGGCCGAGGATCTGAGCGAGATCGAGTTCGCCGACTCCGCCAGCGTTCGCGTGGGGGACTTCGTGGTGGCCATCGGCAACCCGTTCGGACTGAATCAGACCGTGACCAGCGGCATCGTCAGCGCCCTCGGCCGCAGCGGTCTCGGCATCGAGGGCTACGAGGATTTCATCCAGACGGACGCATCCATCAACCCCGGCAACTCCGGCGGCGCCCTGGTGGATCTATCGGGCCGCCTGGTGGGCATCAACACTGCCATTCTGGCGCCGAGCGGCGGCAACGTGGGCATCGGCTTCGCCATTCCGGGCAACATGGTGCGGGCCATCATGAACGAGCTCATCAGCCACGGCGAAGTGCGCCGGGGCTTTCTCGGCGTGGCCGTGCAGCCGCTCAACGTCGAGCTGGCCGAGGCCTTCGGGCTCGAGCGGCACGACGGCGTGGTGGTGGTGGAGGTGGAGCCGGAGAGCGCGGCCGACCGCGCCGGCATCGAAGCAGGGGACGTCATCGTCCGCATCGGCGAACGTCCCATTCGCCGCGTCACCGACTTTCACAGCCAGGCTGCCGTGATCTTCATCGGCGACCGGGTGGAGATGGAGGTGGTGCGCGACGGCCGCAACCGCCGTGTCGTCCTCGAGATCCGGGAGGACCATCTCGAGAAGGTGCGCGGTGAGCGGATCGATCCGCGGCTGACGGGCACGGAGCTCCAGAACTTCCGCAATCAGAACGACACGGCCCTCGGCGCCGGGGTGCTGGTCACCGAGGTGGACACCGACAGCCGTGCCTGGCACTACGGGCTGCGCCCGGGCGACGTCATCGTCGCCGCCAACAGGGTGGCCATTCAGGATCTCGGCGACCTGCGGGAAGGGGCCGGCGTCAGCGACCGTCAGCTTCTGCTTCGGGTCTACCGCGCCGGCCAGTTCGGCTACGTCGCCATCCGCTGAGCTACTCGAACATGATGACGCTGCGGGCCACCTCGCCCGTCTTCAGCGCTTCCATGCCTTCGTTGACGTCCTCGAGCTTGATGCGGCGGGAGATCAGGTCGTCGAGGTGCAGACGGCCCTGCAGGTAGAGCTCGACGAAACGGGGCATGTCCACCCGGAACCGGTTGGAGCCCATGTTCGAGCCCTGGATCTTGCGCTCCATGAGGAACTCGGGTCCGTGCAGCTCGATCATGGTGCCTACGGGGATCATGCCGATGATGGTGGCGGTGCCGCCCCGGGCGAGCATCTTGAAAGCCTGCTCGGCGGTCTGCTTGAGGCCGATGGCCTCGAAGGAGTAGTGCACGCCGCCGCCGGTCATCTCCTGGATGGTGCCGACGGGGTCGTCGTCCTTGGCATTCACCACGTCGGTGGCGCCGAACTTGCGCGCCAGCTCGAGCTTGCCCGGCACCATGTCCACCGCGATGATGCGGGCGGCACCGGCGATGGCGGCGCCGTTGATGGCCGAGAGGCCCACGCCGCCGCAGCCGATCACCGCCACGGTGCTGCCGGGCTCGACTCGCGCGGTGTGGAACACCGCGCCCACCCCGGTGGTGACGGCGCAGCCGATGAGAGCCGCGCGATCCATGGGCATGTCCTCGCGGATCTTCGCGATGGCGTGCTCGTGGACCAGCATGTACTCGGCGAAGGACGACAGGTTGAGGAACTGCCAGACGTTCTCGGATTCGCCGTTCTTCTGCTTGGCCAGGCGCGGCGGCTGATCGGGAGCGCGCTGCAGCTCGGGCTCCTGGCACAGCGACATGTGACCGGTGAGGCAGTACTCGCAGTGGCCGCAGAAGGCCGAAAGGCAGGTGATGACGTGATCACCCGGCTTGACGTAGGTGACGTCCGAGCCCACCGCTTCGACGATGCCGGCGGATTCGTGGCCGAGCACGGCGGGCAGGGGGTACGGGTAGGAACCGTTCTGGAAGTGCAGGTCGGAATGGCAGACGCCGGCGGCGACGGTACGCACGAGCACCTCCCGGGGCCCCGGGTCGCCGTGCTGAATGTCCTCGATCTCGAGCGGTTTGTTGATCTCGCGCAGTACTGCCGCTTTCATCTGATGCCCCCTGGAGTGGATGTGAGAAACCTTCCGAGTTTGCCAAACCCCCCGGTGGATTACTACATTGCCGCGGGGAGCGGGTAGTATGTGGCCACGGCTGCCTTCGGTGAATCCATGGTTCTGATCGGTCTGGGCTCCAACCGCGGCGATTCCGTCGCCATCGTGCGGGAGGCCATGAAGCGCCTGGAGCGCTTCGCCGTGGGCCCATTGCGGCGTTCCTCGCTGTGGCGCACGTCTCCCGTGGATTGCCCGCCCGGATCGGCGGATTTCGTCAACGCCGCGGTGGCCTTCGAACCGCGCCGGGAGGTGACCCCGGAGAGCCTGCTGGCGGCGCTGAAGGCCCTGGAGGCCGAGTACGGGCGCGAGTCCCGGGCCCCGCGCAACGCGCCCCGGGAGCTCGACCTGGATCTGCTGCTGTTCGACGACGAGGTGCGGGATCGTCCCGAGTTCGTTCTGCCTCATCCCCGCGCCGTGGACCGGATGTTCGTGCTCGCGCCTGCGGCGGAGGTTCTGCCCGACGTGACGTGGCCGGGAACCGGCCGGACCATCGCCGCGCTGCTCGACGCGCTGGACAGCGACGAGCGGGTGGAACGGCTCGAGGCGTCATGACCCGCCGTCGGGCCGGGGCGTTCCGCCGCTGGCTGGGCCGGTCCCTGCTGCTGGCAGTGGCGCTCGCGCCGGGAAGCGGCTTCGGCTACGAGCCGGTCGTGCACCAGCGGCTGACCTTCCACGCCGCCAAGACTCTGAACCGCTGCCTCGACGGCACGGGGGTTCAGCCGCTCACCCCGCTGCAGGTGCGCTTCATCGCCAACAGCAACATGGGGCTGGCCAACAGCAACTTCCTGGTGCGGTTCTTCCGCTGGAGCTATTTCGACGTGGGCGGGGGTGACGACCGGCGGTTCCTGTGGCTCGTCAACACCCGTTTCCTGGACCACTTCGAGGAGCTCGTGGACGAGCTCGGGAACGCCGACGACGAGACCGACCGCTACCGGGAGCTGGGCCGGATCGTCAGTTACATCCAGCTCGTCAGCTCGCCGTCGCGGGCGGTGCCCGTGTACTCCACCCGGTTCTGGCGTGGCAGCTTCGGTGACCGCTTCGACAATTATCGGGTGGACGAGGACGCGCTGGAGGCGGCGCTGGCGGGCGACTGTGAATTCCTGGATCCGCCGCCGGAGAGCTACCGGGCGGTGCTGCAGGAGGTGGCCCGGGATACCCTGCGGGCGGTCGCTTCCCCCATCGGCGGGCTGCCGACCACGTGGCGATCGTTCTGGGCGCCCGCCGCCGAGCCGGGCGACTTCGGCGAATACGGGCCCGCCGGCAACAGTTTCGGCCGCCGCGTGGAGTTCCCCTGCGATGAGCGCGGCGGCCAGCGGTGCGTGCTGCTGGCGGACGACCCGCTCTATGCGGAATTCGCCCTGGCGCGGCAGGTCGCCGCGGTGCGCGGCACGGCCCGCGCCATGTACCTGCACGGTGTGGAAAGGGTCGGCGAGGGGATTCATGCTGAATGACGTACGGGTGCTGGATCTCTCCACCGGGCTCGGCCTCATGTGCGGGCAGCTGCTCGCGGACATGGGCGCCGACGTTCAGCAATGGGTGCTGCCGGAGCACGCCGAACGGCTGACCGCCTCGCGTCACTGGCGGGCCTACACGCTGGGCAAGGGCGTTCACACGGTGGACTGGAAGCGGGAACCGGAGCGTCTGCGCCAAGAGCTCGCCCTGGCCGACGTGCTGATCGAGACCGGGGGCCCCGGAGTCCTGGAGTCGCTGGATCTCCACCCGGCGGCCACGGGACGCCTCAACCCCGCGCTCGTGCACGTGACCATCAGCGGGTTCGGCCGCACCGGTCCGAAGCGCGGTTACCACTGCACGGACCTCACCGTCACGGCGGCGTCCGGGCACCTCTACGTCAGCGGCAGCGCCGATCGGGCACCGCTGCGGATCAGCTCCCCTCAGGCTCACGCTCACGCCGCGGCGGACGCCGCCGTGGCCGTGCTCGTCGCGCTCGCGGAGCGGAGCCGGAGCGGCCGCGGCCAGCACGTGGACATCTCGGCTCAGGAATCGTCGACCCTGGCGCTCCTGTCACGGGCGCTGGATGCCGCCGTGGGCCAGGACCGGGCCGAGCGCTCCGCCTACGGCACCGCCATGGGCGCCGTGCAGCTACGTTCCCAGTTCCGGGCGCGGGACGGCTGGGTGCTGGTGACCCAGGGCGTGCTCCCCCAGCTCGCGCCCTTCATGCAGCGACTGATGGCTTGGGTGCGTGAGGAGGGCCTCTGCTCCGACGCAGAGCTGCGCTGGCCCTGGGGCGAAGTCGGGGTGCAGATGCTGCAGGGGCGCATCACCGAAGCGGATTGGGCGCCGGTGCAGCGGGGAATCGAGCAGCTGATGGCCTCCCGCAGCAAGGCCGAGCTCATGGACGAGGCCGTGCGGCGGCGCCTGCTGGTGGCGCCCGTGTTCACCACGGCGGATCTTCTGGAGTCGGAACACGTTCGTGCCCGGGATTTCCTGCGAACGGGCCGGGCGGGGCGCCGGCCGGGGGCGTTCGCCCGCTTCTCCGCCTCGCCGCTGCCGATGACGGAGAACGCGCCGCGCACCTGGCGCTCCCCCGGGAAGCGCCGTTCCGGGCTCGGCTTCACGCCTGAGTCCGGGGACGGACCGCTGGCGGGATTGAAGGTCCTCGACCTGTTCTGGGTGGTGGCGGGGCCGGGCGCGACCCGGATGCTGGCGGACTACGGCGCCACGGTGGTTCACGTGGAATCGAGCAGCCGCGTCGACATGGTGCGCAGCGTGCCGCCCTACGTGGACGGTGTGCGAGACCCGGAGCGTGCCGCGTGTCATCACACCACCAACTGCAACAAGCTGAATCTGAGCCTCGACCTGGGCAGCGAGGCGGGCCGCGAGGTACTGGCGGATCTCGTTCGCTGGGCCGACGTGTTCACGGAGGCATTTGCCCCCGGGGTGGTGGCCCGCATGGGGTTCGACTACCCGCGGGTGAAGGCGCTGAACCCGAACATCATCATGGTGGCGTCCTCGCTGATGGGGCAGTCCGGGCCGTGGAGCCCGTATGCGGGATTCGGCAACTCGGCCGCCGCCGTGGCGGGCTTTCATGGCCTCACCGGTCACCCCGATCAGCCGCCCACCGGGTGCTTCGGGCCCTACACGGACTTCACTTCCGTTCGCTTCAACGCGCTGGCCATCTTGGGCGCGCTGCGGCATCGGGCCATCACCGGCCGCGGCCAATACGTGGACATGGCTCAGGTGGAGGCCGCTCTGCAGTTTCTCGCGCCGGAGTGCCTGGCGTGGCTGAACGACGGCAAGGTGGCGGCGGCGCGGGGCAACCGCGACCGGGAGCATGCGCCGTCCGGCGTCTATCCCGTGGCGGGCGAGGACCGCTGGATCGCCATCGCGGTGACCGACGACGACGAGTGGCGGCGCCTGTGCGGGCTGGCGGACATGGAGGACCTGCTGGCATCGGGCGTAACGAATCTTGCAGAGCGCAGGGAGGCTGAGGATCTCATCGATACGCGCATCGCCGGCTGGACCCGGAGCCAGGACGGGGCTCTGCTGGAGCGCCGCCTGCAGGCGGCCGGGGTGCCGGCGCACCGGGTGCTGGACACCCACGACCTCTACGCCGACCCGCAGCTCGAGCATCGGCAGCACTTCCTGCCGGTCGCCCACCGGGACGTCGCCCGCGCCGCCGTGGAAAGCTCGCGGCTGCGCTTCTCGCGGACGCGGGCCAAGTGTCCGACCCACGCGCCCTGGTTCGGCATGGACAATCACCGGGTTCTCGGCGATGTGCTCGGCTACGACAGCGACCGCATCGATGCGCTCGAGGCAGCCGGCGTGCTGCGCTGAGCAGCCGGCGCCGGGCCTGCTATGTTCCCTGTATGGACGCCGTGGACTTCTTCTGCGCAGCCGACGACCAGCACCGGGTCATCCTGCTGACGGATCTGCTGGCGCGGGCGGGCCAGGCCGTCAGCCTGCACAGTGAGGCGGTGGCCCGTCCGACCGACCCGTGCGTGGTGGCCTGCACCCGGCGTGCCCTGCGGGAGCCGTGGATCGTCGAGCTGTTCACCTCGGGCCCGGACCGGTCGGGTCCCGATGTGCTGGCCATCCGGCTCGACGACGCTCCCTTGCCGGGCCCCTGTGCCAGGGTGGTGGACATGCAGAGCTGGCCGGCGCGTTCCGCGGACCGCAAGGTCGGCTCGGTGGTGCGGTGGCTCGAGCACGCCCGGCTGGTCAAGGCGCTGCGATCAGGGCCCGACGACCCAGCGACCGCGCCTTCCCTGCTGCGGCGGCGCCCCAGGCGGCGTCGGGCGCCCCGGGACTCGCGCAATCTGGCGTCTCTACTGGTGGTTCTGGGGCTCGTGGCCGGTACGGTGGCGCTGCTCTGGCTCGCGGCCCCCGACGGCGGATCACGGCCGGCCACCGACGTGGCCGCACCCGACGCTCCGGCGCCGTCACTGGACGTACCGCTCGCCCCTCGTCGGCCGGCTACCTCCCCGCCCGAAGGAAGCGACACGGCGGTGGAGCCATCGGTAGCGGCAGCGGCCCAGACTGGCGGAAACGGTGCCCGTCCCCTGGCAGGCTCGCCGAAAGGCTCGCCGGAAGGCTCGCCGAAAGGCTCGCCGGAAGGCTCGCCGGCAGGCTCACTGCACGACGTGCCCGAAGGCTTACCGCACGACGTGCCGGAAGGTCCGCCCGCGACGGAATCATCCGTTGTCGAAGTGGCCGGTCCCGAGGACGGGGACAGTCTGGCGCACCTGTGCAACGCGCGCACGGTGGCAGCGGCCGAGGCGTGGGCGCGGGCTCTGGACTGGCGGCAGCGCCGCCGCGCGGCGAAGGAGCCGTGCGTGGCGCGTCTGCTCGAGCGGCCGGGATTTCAGGGCATCGCAGCGCTCATCGAGCGGCCCTGAAGCACCAGGAGCGGTGGCATAATTCGCGGGTGGGAGCGATCACCGGCGAGCGCCGCGAAGTCAACGAGTCTGCGTCCGGGCTGAAGCTGGGGGTGACGCCGTGGCACCCCCGTCGGCGCAGCGCCGGCGAGCTCACCGCCCAGGCTCAGCGCGCCGAGGCGCTGGGCTACGATTCCTTCTGGCTGCCGGAGAACCACTTCAACCCGGACGCCATCCCCGAGCCGCTGATGCTGCTCGCCGCGGTGGCGGCGGGAACCGCCCGCATCCGTCTGGCCACCACCTCGTACCTGCTGCCGTTGCGCAATCCCTTGCAGGCGGCCGAGCAGGTGGCCGTGCTCGATCAGCTCTCCGGCGGTCGCGTCATTCTCGGCGTGGGCCGAGGATATGCGACGGACATGCTGCGCGCCTTCGACGTGGCGCCAAGGGACAAGCGCTCCCTGTTCGAGACGAACCTTGGCCGCATGCTGACCGCCTGGTCCGGCGCTCCGATCTGGGTCGACGGCACCACCGGGGCGGAAGGCCGACTGTATCCCCAGCCCGTGCAGCAGCCCCACCCGCCGGTGTGGGTGGCCGCCTTCGGACCCAAGGCGCTGGCTCAAGCCGGCCGGCTCGGCTTGCCCTATCTGGCTTCTCCCATGGAGACCCTGGAGACGCTGCGGCGCAACCAGCGGCAACACGCAGAGGCCCTGGCCGCGGCGGGTCACCCGCCGCCCCGCGAAGTGCCGGTGATGCGCAGCGTGTTCGTCACCGAGAACGCCGGAGAGACCGCCTCGGTCCGCGAGGCGCTCGAGGTCCAGGCGCGAGGCAGCGTCCGTCCAGCGGCTGAGGACGGCGTGACCTCGTGGAGCATCGTCGGCGAGGCGGAATACGTGCGCGAGCGGGTGGCCGCCTACCGGGAGTCGCTGGGCATGACCCATCTGGTGGTGGCCCGGTTGCGGCTGGGCGGCCTCGCCGGCGAGCGGGTGGAGCGGTCGGTGAGCCGGGTGGCGGAGCTGCTCCTGACGTGAGCTACAGCCAGCGCTTGCGGCGGAAGTACGCCAGCATGGCGATCACCATCACCAGAATGAGCCCCATCACCGTCACGTAGCCGAACGGCCAGCGCAGCTCGGGCATGCTCAGGGACCCGGCGTCGGGGGCGAAGTTCATGCCGTAGACGCCCACCACGAACGTCGGCGGGATGAACAGCGTGGCGATGATGGTCAGCACCCTCATGACGTCGTTCAGCCGGTTGCTGGCCAGCGACAGGTAGACCTCCACCAGACTGCTGGCGATGTCCCGCTGGGTTTCCACCAGATCGACGATGGTGACGATGTGCTCGTAGCTGTCGTGCAGATACGTCCGCAGGTGGCGCAGCGCGTTGGAGTCCCAGTGCCGCAGCAGGTCGCTCACCACCTCCCGGGTGGCCCAGGCGGTGCGGCGCAGCAGCAGCAGTTCCCGGCGCACGGCGTGGGTTTCCCGAAGAAAGCTCTCGCCGGGTTGATTCAGCAGGTCGTCCTCGAGCGCTTCGAGCCGCTCGCCGATGCGCTCGTGCAGGGGGAACAGGAGGTCCACGGCCAGATCCAGCAGGGCGTAGACCAGGTAGTGTGCGGTGCCGCTGCGGATCCGGGAGCCGTTCTCCAGGCGCCGGTCGATGGGGGCGAACACGGCCGGGTCGTCGAAGAAGGTGATCAGCGTGTTTCCCGACAGGTACATGCTCAAGGGCGCAAAGCCGTCGGCATCCGGGCGAGGGATGGCGACGGAGACGAACTCGCCGCGCTCGAACTCGGAGAACTTGGGCCGATGGCTGTGCACCACCACGTCCTCCAACGCCATGGGATCCACCGCGTAGCGTTCCTCGAGCACCTCGAGCAGGGGAAGCGGCGGGTGCGAGCCAGCCCGGATCCAGCGCACGGTGTCGGCCCTCGGCGGCGGCAGGCTCTCCAGCCGGTCGTAGCGCCGCAGGACGTGACGGTCGTAGTCGATGACGGTGATTCCCGACTCCACCGCCTCCCGGGTGGCGGGGATGTCGTAGGTACCCGGTGCGGTTCCCGGCTCGTGGTATCGGGTCTCGAGAGCGCTGCGATGCCGCCGCGGCCGGTGTGCCATGTCTGGGACTCCGCTGGTCAGTCGAGCACGTGCACGTTGTCGATTTCCAAATAGCGCCTGAGCTTGCCCGTCAGGTAGTAGAACGGCAGCGTGTCCGCCAGGGCCACGAACATCTTGAACAGGTAGTTGCTGCCCATGAGCACCAGCAGCGCCTGCAGCGAAATGCCGCCGGCGAGGAACGTGGCGCCGAAGGTCACGGTGATCACCATGAAGGAATCCACGCCCTGGCTGGTGAGGGTGGAGAAGTTGTTGCGCAGCCACAGATGCCTGCCGCGGGTCAGTCGCTTGAAGAAGTGAAACAGTTGAACGTCGCAGAACTGGGCCGCGATGTAGGCCATCATGGAGGCGAACACCGCCCCCGACGTGCAGGCGTAGAGCAGATGGAACAGCTCCACGCTGCCCGAAAGCACCTCGCCGTTGGGCAGGGCCAGGCTCTCGGCTGCCTCGATCACCTGCCAGGGTGGTTGTGCCGCGGGGTCCACCGCGGGCAGGGCCTGGCCCAGCCACATGCAGCCGAGGATGAAGAAGTTCAGGGTGAAGCCCACCCACACCAGGAAGTTGGCGCGGCGGCGGCCGTAGAGCTCGCTGATGAGATCGGTGCACAGGAACGTCAACGGGTAGGGCAGCACCCCCACCGCCAGCTGCATGAAGCCGATCTCCACGAACCGGGTGATCCCCACCACGTTCAAGAGCGTCATGGCGCAGAGGAAGAAGCCGGCCAGCACCAGGAACACCCGCTCGCGGCGCTCCTGGATGACGTCCGCCTCGACGCTTTCGTCGCTGTG
Organism: Pseudomonadales bacterium; assembly: GCA_041686955.1. Lineage (GTDB taxonomy): Bacteria > Pseudomonadota > Gammaproteobacteria > Pseudomonadales > Azotimanducaceae > UBA7803. The sequence continues at coordinate 40,240 of JAWLCV010000013.1, read as the reverse complement.
GGGCGCGTGCGCGGCGGTGGAGGTGCTCAACGCTCGACCTGTCCGAGATTGGCGTGAATGACGGAGCCGTTGATCACGGGATGGGTGGCGGCCCAGAACAGGGTCTCGGCGATCTCCTCCGGTTCGATGAGCCGGTCGAAGGCGGACATGGCGCGAACGGCAGGCAGCGCCGTCTCCGGCACGTGCTGACGCAGCATCTCGGTGTCGGTGAAGCCGGGACACACGCAGGCGGTGTGGATGCCGGTGCCCGCCAGGTCCTGACAGGTGGCGCGCATCATGCCCACCAGGGCGTGCTTGCTGACGACGTAGGTGTAACTGCCGGGCACCGCCTTTTCCGAAAGGGTGGAACCCACGTAGACGATGGAGGATCCGGGCTTCATGTACGGAATGCAGTAGCGGTTGAGCGAGTTGGGAGCCACCAGGTTGACCTCCAGCACCTCCCGGAGCTGCTCGCTCGGGGTGTCCGCCGCGCTGTCGCTTTCCATGCGCGCTGCATTGTGGATCACGGTGAGCGTCTCGGCGTCGCGCAGCCGCGGCGTCAGCTCGGCGGCGACGGCGTCGACGAAGCCGGGGGCCGCCAGATCGCAGGGAACGTGCACGACGCCGGCCACCGGGCACGGCCGGCGCGACAGGTTGATCACCGCGAAACCGGCATCGAGAAACCGCTGCGCCGTCTGTGCGCCGATGCCGGCGCTGGCGCCCGTGATCAGCAGATACCTCATGAAATTTCGGTCCCCTCCGTGGTCCACTCCGCCCCGGCCCACTGCCCGGGCCCCGAGGATACCCGCACTTCGAGCCGGGTGATGGGCAAGGTGGCGATGCTCGGCCTGGCGCGCAGCCGTTCGAGGAACCAGGGCGCCAGCTCCTCCACGGTCACGTTGCGCACCGGCAGGGTCAGCACGTCCCGGGGAAGGAAGGGTATGCGTTCCCCGGCGAATCGGGCCACCAGGTAGCCGTCGGCGTGTTCCAGGGCCAGGTGCGGGGATCGCTCAGGCAGCAGCACCTTCTCGTCCAGATCGTCGCACAGCCCCTTCAGCTCGGCTTTGAACAGGTTGTAGTCGAAGGCCAGCCCGTCGGCGCCCACCGCACAATCCACGGTGGCCGAGACGTAGAAGGTGTGACCGTGCAGATCCTCGCGCTCGGTGGCCGAGAACAGCGTGAAATGCGCCGCATTGAAGTGCAGGTACTCCTTGCTGATCTCGATGGTGACGCGCGGCGCGGGCATGCGGGAATGCTAACACAGGGGCTAGCAGCCACAGGGGCTAGCAGCCGCTATTCGTCCCGTATCCGATCCATGATCAGCCCGTAGAAATATTGCTCCTCCCGCTGGAAGTACCAGCCGAGATGCATTCGGCACTCGGAGCAGCTCGCCAGGCGCCATTTGAAGCCGGGAAACCAGGTGTCGGCGGCGGTGGGGCTGCCCGACAGGTCGCAACCGAGCGCGTCGGCGAAGCAGCCGACGTGAAAGCGTATCCCGTAGGGGTTGGTGAAGTAGTGGGCGTGGCCGCCGTTGATGGAGGTGACGTCGGATTTCCGCGCCACCGGATGGGAGCAGGTGTTGCAGTAGATGAGATCCCGGGCGTCTCCCAGGTCCCGTTCCAGGAGTGCCTTGAGGCGCGGGTCGAGCCCCTGGCGCTGTTTGTCGACCACATCGATCATGGCGTCGGTCGTGCCTCGAGGATCGGTCGTGGAGCCTCCGGCTAGGATCTTTCAGCCGGCTCCGGAGCGCAAGGGGCCCCATCAAACGGCGCCGCCCCTCAGCGGATCAGCGTCTTCAGATCGGCGTCCGGATCTGCCAGCACGGCCGGGTCCACCGGACGGCCGATGAGCTGTTTGCAGATCATGAATTCCTTGGGACTGTTCACCGCATCGGCGGCCACCATGCGGCCGTCCTTGAGATAGAACACGGCGAACTGGTTCTTTTCCATGTCGCCGCGGACCACCTCGGTGTCGCCGTCGGCCGAGAAGCCCACCATCTGCAGTTTGAGCTCGTACTGATCGGACCAGAACCAGGGGATGGCCGCGTAGGTCTTGTCGCCGCCGCACATGTTGGCGCTGGCCACCCGGGCCTGATCCATGGCGTTGGGCACGGATTCCAGCCGCAGCCGGCGCCCGAGCAGGGGATTCGGGTGGTTGGTGCAATCGCCGGCGGCGAAGACGTCCGGGGCCGACGTGCGGCAGTGGTCGTCCACCACGATGCCGTTTTCGCAGTCGATGCCGGCGGCCTGGGCCTCCTCCACGTTGGGCACGACGCCGATGCCGACGATGACGATGTCGGCGGGATAGGTCTGCTCGCCGCAGAGCACCGCGGTCACGTGGCCGTCGCCCTGGAACGCCGTGGCCCCCGCGCCGCAGTGAATGTGCACGCCGCGGGACTCGTGGAGCTGCTGATAGAACGCGGACATCCGCGGCGTGGTGACCCGCTGCAGGATGCGCTGCTCCATTTCCAGCACGTGCACCTCGAGCCCGGCCTTCACCGCCACCGCGGCTACCTCCAGGCCGATGTAGCCTCCGCCCACCACCACCAGCCGGCGTCCCGGCGCCATGTCCTCACGGATGCCGTCCACGTCGTCGATGGTGCGCAGATAGTGGATGCCCCGGAGATCGCTGCCGGGGATGGTCAGCCGGCGGGGCCGGGTGCCGGTGGCCAGCAGCAGCTTGTCGTAGGCCAGGGTTTCGCCCGCGCCGGTGGTCACGGTCTTCGCCGCGGTGTCGATGGCCTCCACCCGCACCCCGGTCTTCAGGGTGATGTTCTTGTCCTCGTAGAACTTGGCCGGCCGCAGGTACACGCGCTCGATTCCCTGCTCGCCCGACAGGTACTGCTTGGACAGCGGCGGCCGCTGATACGGGATTTGGGGCTCGTCGCCGATGATGACGATCTCGCCGTCGTATCCGTCCTGACGCAGGCTCGCCGCGGCCTGTCCGCCGGCGTGTCCCGCGCCCACGATGACCATGGCCATTCGCACGCTCCTACCTGGCAAAGCCGCGTATTCTAACCGCACGCCGTCGTGGCGAGCGACACGCCCACCTCGGGCGGGTCAGCCGGGCAGCGGAAGCCGGGTGGTCGACTTCATCTCCGACATGGCGATGTTGGAGTGGATCTCCTGAACCCCGGGGAGCTGGGAGAGGACCTCGAAGAAGAACCGTTCATAGGCCTGGATGTCGGGGACCACGATGCGCAGGAGAAAGTCCATGTCCCCCATGATGGTAAAGCACTCCTGCACCTCCGGGCGCTCGCGAATGGCTTCCGCGAATTCGGGGAGTGAGCGGCGGCCGTGGGCGTTCAGCTTCACCAGGGCGAACACCAGAACGTCCAGATCGAGCCGGTGCCGGTCGAGCAGGGCCACCCGGGCGCGGATGTAGCCCGCCTTCTCGAGGCGATTGATGCGCCGCCAGCAGGGCGACTGGGAGAGGCCGATGCGGGCGCCGATGTCGGCCGCCGACAGCGAGGCGTCCTCCTGCAACAGGGCCAGAATCCGGCGGTCGAAATCATCGAGAACGTCGTTGGGCATGCTGGGGAGTATTCATGCTCGAATGGCAATGATACCGCATGATTCATCCATGAATGGGCGCCTTTGCGCGAACATCGCAAAGAAATTCCCGCGGTAGAGGGCTACGATGGCCGCGTTGTGAAAACCCTCGGAGTGCGTGTCATGGATTTCTTCGAGAAAGGTCACGAGCAGGTGGTGATCCGCGAGGACGCGGCCACCGGGCTTCGGGCCATCATCGCCGTGCACAGCACGGTGCTGGGGCCGGCCGCCGGTGGCTGTCGCCACTGGGTCTATCCGAACCCGGAGGCGGCTCTGACGGACGCGCTGCGCCTCTCGGAAGGCATGACGTTCAAGAACGCCCTGGCGGACATCCCCTTCGGCGGCGGCAAGAGCGTGATCCTGGGCGCGCCGGGCCGCCGCCTTTCCCCGCGCCAGCTCGAGGTCTTCGGCTGCTGGGTCGACGAGCTGAACGGCCGCTACGTCACCGCCGAGGACGTGGGCATGAGCGTGGCCGACATGGGTGTGATCGCCCGCAGCACCCGCTACGTCTCCGGGCTCGGCGGCACCGGCGTGGGCGGCGATCCCTCGCCGCACACGGCACAAGGGGTGTTGCTGGGTATGATCGCCGCCGTCCGCACCCGTCTGGGCGCCGACTCCTTGCGCGGGGTGCGTGTGGCCGTGCAGGGCCTCGGCAACGTGGGGCTTCACCTGTGCCGGCTGCTGGCCGAGCACGGGGCGCGGTTTTGGGTGGCGGACCTCGACGAGGAGCGGGTCCGGCAGGCGGTGAGCCGCTACTCCGCAGAGCCGCTGCCGGTGGAGCAGGTCCTCGCGGCCGACGTGGACGTGGTGGCGCCCTGCGCCCTCGGCGGCGTTCTGACCCATGAGAGCGTGGCGGCGCTGAAGGCGTCGGTGGTTGCCGGATCCGCCAACAACCAGCTCGCCGAACCCGCCGTGGGGGACGCACTGGCCGAGCGTGAGGTGCTGTACGCGCCGGACTACGTGATCAATGCCGGTGGCGTCATCAGCGTGGCGCACGAGTACCTGGGAATGAACGACCCGGCGTGGGTGGAAGCCCGCATCGCCGCGATCCCCGACCGCCTCGACGCCATCTTTCGCCGGGCCGCGCGAACCGGCGAGGCCACCAGCCGGATCGCCGACGAGCTCGCCCGGGAACGCCTGGCCCGGGCTGCGGCGCAGGAGCTGCGCGGGGTGGCCTAGGCTCCGCCCGTCGTGCTGCGGTCTGCTGTCTCCAGGCGTTCCACCGGCTCCGCGGCGATAGGGCGCCCCACCACGAGGGCGCGCCGCAAGGGCGCTTCCACGTCCAGATAGGCGGCATCCGGCTCGGCGCCCAGCCCGTCGAGCAGCCGGGTGAAGAAGGCCCGGGCCGCCACCGTAGCCACGATGTCGAAGATTTCGTCGTCGGCGAAGCCGTGGGCCTGGAGCGCGGTCACGTCGTCCGCGCTGACCGCCTCCGGTTCGGCCGCCACCCGCCGCGCGAACGCCACCATGGCTCGTTCGGCCGGCGACAGCGCCTCGGTACCGGAGCCGTCCAGCACGGCGCATATCTCCGCCGGGCCGTGAAACTCACCGAGAGCCGAAGCATGGGCCAGCGCGCAGTAGGAGTTGCGCAAAGAGTGCGCCGCGGCGAGCGTGACGAGCTCGAAGCGTCGGCGGTCCAGATGTCGCCGGATCCCGGCGAGCAGATCCGCCCACAGGCTCATCACCTCCGGGCGGTGACTGAACACCTTGGCGTAGTTCGGCACGTAGCCGAATTTCTTCTGCTGGCGCTCGTACATCTCCCGCACGGCTCCCGTGGCATCCGCCGGGGGCACGGTCTCTATGAATGCCATTCATCGCCTCCTTCCTTCACTCGGTAGTGACTGATCTGAATTTCCTCGCCGCGGTCCGCGTAATCGCCGGCGGCCCGCAGCGCCCGGAACTCGCCCCAGTTGATGGCCCGATAGCGGGGCGGTTCGGTTGCGTCCACCGTCGTGGGCAGGGGCGCGTAGTCGGTGCGGTAATCGGGATTGAGGAAGAACGGGGCGCTGAACCGCTCCGTGCCGGCACTGGCCCGCACCCGGTGCAGCGCGGCCCGGTAACGGTCGTTGGACCACACCTGAACGATGTCGCCGATGTTGATCACCAGGGCGTCGCGCCGCGGTTCCACCAGGTGCCATCGGCCCTGGCGGTACACCTCGAGCCCCGGCTGATCGTCCTGCAGCAGCAGGGTGAGGGCGCCGGCGTCGGTGTGGTGATTCACGCCCAGGTGCCCGGTCCGGGGGACGCAGACGCCCTCGGGGCGCGCCGGCACGGCGCACACCGGATAGTAGTTCAATCGCAGGAAGCTGGTGTGGCTGGGGACGAAGTGACGGTCGAGGTGGGTCTCGGGCATTCCCAGATTCGCCGCCACCGCGCCGAGCAGGCGCAGCCCCAGGGCCTCGCAGGCCGCGTAGAAGTCCAGCACCGCGGTGCGGAATTCCGTCAGCCCGGCCGGCCACTGGGGCTCGGCCCCGTCTCCGGTGGCCGGGCCGTAGTCGAAGATCTCCTTCCAGTCCCGGGTGTTCTTGGTCAGCTCCCTGTCGTAGAAGCCCCAGGGATTGCTGGCGGTGCGGGCGACGGCCTGCTTGGCTGCCGCGTCCTGGGCGAAGAAACGGCGCATCTCCCGATGCAGCGCGTCCGTCACCGCCTCGGGAATGCCGTGATCCACCACCTGAAAGAATCCCCAGTCCCGGCAGGCCGCGTCCAGCGCGCGCCGGGTCTCCGGCGCGTGCAGGGCGGCCACGCTGATCACGGGTACGGAATCGCTACCAACGTTCATGTCTCGCCTCCCATCAGGCCGATTTCCGCGGATGCAGCCACTGGGGCAGCAGCGTCAGGGGGTCGAACTCGACAGCGCTGTCGTAGCGGACGCCGGCCTGGTCGAGGTGCCGCTGCAGCGAGCCGTCCCGGTAGCCGTCGAAGAGCTCCGAGCAGCCGCCGACGTGCTCGCCGCCGATGAAGATGCGGGGGATGGTCGCGGCGCCGGTGCGCTGCGCCAGCACGGCGCGGATCCTACCGCCTCGCTCGTCCGCCTGGTACTCGACCGAGTCCAGGTCGATGCTGACGAAAGACACGCCCAGGCGGTCGAAGAGCTTGCGGGCCGCCCAGCAGAACTCGCACCACTCCAGGGCGAACATGACCACCGGCTCGCCACCGACGGTGGCGGTGACGAACTCCTCTGCCCAGGAATCCTGCGCGGGCTCCGGCTCCGCGGTTGCGGCCGCTGCCGGCGCCGGCGTGGCATCGAAGCGGTAGCCGGGCGTCGACCGGGACAGCGCCTCTTCCTCCTCCGTCATGGCCTCGCTGATGTGGTCGAACAGCGGCGTCGACAGGTAGCGCTCGCCGGTGTCCGGCAGCATGCAGACGATGTTGGTGCCCACGGGAGCCCGCCGCGCCACCGTCAGGGCGGCTGCCAGGGTCGCGCCGCTGGAGGTGCCGACGAAGATGCCCTCCCGGCGCGCCAGCGTACGGGCGAGCTCGAGGGCTTCGTCGCCGGAAACCGGCACCACCTTGTCCACCAGGCCGGCGCCGACGGCCTCCTCGGTGAGCTTGGAGACGAAGTCGGGGCTCCAGCCTTGCATCAGGTGGGGGCGGAACCGGGGGTGACTCTCCGCCGGGGTACCGTCGGGCCGGCGCGGCTGCGGGATACCGCTGCCCAGGACCTGGGCGTTGTCGGGCTCCGCCGCCACCACCTGGATCGCCGGGTTCGCCTGCTTGAGACCCTGAGCGACACCCTTCAAGGTGCCCCCGGTGCCGAACCCGGACACGAAGTAGTGCAGCGGCTCCTCGGCGAAGTCGGCGAGGATCTCCCGAGCGGTGGTCCTGGCGTGAACCTCCGCGTTGGCCGGGTTCTCGAATTGCCGGCAGAGGAACCAGCCGTGCTTCTCGGCCAGCTCGGCGGCCTTGTTGAGCATGCCGGTGCCTTTCTCCGAGGCGGGGGTCAGCACCACCCGGGCGCCGAGAAAGCGCAGCAGCTTGCGCCGCTCCAGGCTGAAGTTCTCGGCCATGGTCACCACCAGGGGGTAGCCCTTCTGCGCGCAGACCATGGCCAGCCCGATGCCGGTGTTGCCGCTGGTGGCCTCGATGACGGTCTGGCCCGGGCGGAGCCGGCCGCTGCGCTCGGCTTCCTCGATGATCGCCAGCGCCATGCGGTCCTTCACCGACCCCATGGGGTTGAAGGATTCCACCTTGACGTAGACGTTCACGCCGGCCGGGGCGAGCTTCTCGAGCTTCACCAGCGGGGTGTTGCCGATGGTTTCCAGAATGTTGTCGTAGCGGGTCATGTCGACTCCTGACGCTGCTTGCCTGTGCATGTGGCGGCAGTCTCGGGGCCGGGCGAGGTATCGAGCGTGTGAGACAGCGTGGTTTTTTCGCGGGTGGATGGGCCGGAGCGTGGAATTCTCCGGCTTGTCATGATGAAGTCGTGCACCTATAGTCGCGCAACCGCGCGAGGGGCCCGGTGCTGCCCAATGGCCGAACTCGAGCTGAAATTCATCGGCGATCTCGAGGTGATTCGAGACGGCGTTTCGCTCGCTCTGCCGCCGTCCAAGAAAACCCGCGCGCTTCTTGCCTTTCTGGCGCGAAACGGTCGAGCGTTTCGGCGCGAGTATCTCTGCGATCTGCTGTGGGAAGTTCCCGACGACCCCCGGGGATCGTTGCGCTGGAGCCTGTCCAAGCTGCGCCGCCTGGTGGACGGCGACGACCGGCCGCGGATCGTCGCCGACCGCGCCAGCGTGCGCTTCGACGTCGCCGGGGCGGACATCGACATGAACGCGCTCGAGACCCTGGCACAGGAGGCCGAGCGTGCGTCCCTGGCGGATCTCGAGGCCGGCGCAGAGCGCTACCGCGGCAACTTTCTCGAGGGGCTCGACCTTTCCGGCTTCCACGATTTCCATAGCTGGTGCGTGGCGGAACGGGAGCTGGTCACCCGCTGCCAGGCCCGGCTGCTCGACGCGCTGGTGAAGCGCCTGGCGGAACAGCCGGAAAATGCGCTTCCCCACGCCCGGGCGCTGGTTGGGCTGTTCCCCTACGACGAGAAGGCCCGGGCCGGCCTGATTCGCCTGCTGATGGCCACGGGCCGCACCGAGGAAGCCGAGCAGCAGTACCGGCTCGGCATGCGAATGAACGAGGAGGTGGGCTCGCCTTCGTCTGGGGAGCTGTTTCGGGCGTGGCGGCGCGCGCCGGGTGCCGGAGCCGCGGCGCCAGCGGTGCCCCCGGCGCCCGCTTCGAGCCCAGCGAACGCTGCGCCCGCGGCCCGGGAGCCGGCGGCGCAGCAGACGGTGGCCGGCCTGGTGGGGCGTGAGGCCGAGACCGGGCGGCTCGCGGAGGTGCTCGCCGAAGTGATACGGGAGAAGCGGGCGGCCCTGCTGCTGCTCAAGGGCGATCCCGGAATCGGCAAGAGCCGGTTGCTGCAGGTCGCGGCGGCGGAGGCGCAGCAGGCCGGGGCATTCGTGCTCGAGGCCAGCGCCTTCGAATCCGAGACCATACGGCCCTTTGCGCTCTGGATCGATGCCTTCCGCAAGCTCGGTGCCGACCAGGAGGTGTTCGGCGGCATCGATCAGGCCAACCGGGACCATCTGTTCGGCGTGCTGAACGACCGGATTCAGGCGGAATTCCGAAATCGTCCGGTGGCGTTGATCTACGACGACCTTCAGTGGTGCGACGAGTCCAGTGCCGCCGCGCTCCACTACGTCGTCCGCACGAACCGGCAACAGCCGCTCATCGCGGTGCTGGCGGCCCGTGACGGCGAGGTCCGGGACAACGGCGCGGTGCAGCGGATGCTGCGGGGATTGCGCCACGAGGGCCTGCTCGCGGAGCTGCGGCTCGGGCCGCTCGGCGAAGCCGACGTGCGCCACCTCATCGAGGCCCATGCGCCCACGGCCGACGTGGACGCGCTGAGCCGCGAATGCGGCGGCAATCCGCTCCTCGCCATCGAGCTGGCGCGGGCGGGAAGTGCCGGCGACGGTGCCAGCTCCCTCGACGAGCTGGTGCGCGAGCGGCTCGCCCGGTTCGACCTCGAAGGCGCCGAGGTGCTGCGCTGGGCCGCCGTGCTGGCGCCGCGGGTGGACGTGGCCTCCCTGGTGCGGGTCAGCGGCCTCGACTGGAGCCGCGTCGCGGACGTTCTGGAGAGTGCGGAACGCCAGGCCATGCTGCTCTCCACCGACGGCGGGTTTCGTTTCTCACACGATCTGGTGGCCCGCAGCATCTACGCCGACATCTCCCCGGCGCGGCGCCGGGTGATGCACCGGCGCGCCGCCGAGCTGCTGGAGCAGGAGACAGCCGTGGATCTGGAGCACGCGGCGGATCTCGCCCACCATGCCTCGCACAGCGGCGATCCGGCCCTCGCAGCCCGGGCAATGGTCTCGGCCGGGCGGCTGTGCCTGCGCTTCTTCGCCAACGAAGACGCCGCGAACCTGGCACGCAAGGGGCTGCAGCTCGTGACATCGCTGCCCGAGGCGGAGCGGGTGTGCCTGACCCTGGAGCTGCGCGACGTCATGTTCTCCGCGGCACCCGTGGAAGACTGGGAAACGGCGGCGGCGGAGTACGTGGAGCTGGCCGAGCGGGCGCTGGATCACGGGGCGCTGTCCCACGCCCGGCTGGGCTACCACATGGCCAGCTACCTGCGCTGGGAACACGGTCATTGGGCGGGAGCCCGGGAGGAGACCCTGCAGGCGGAACGGGTGGCGCGGGGCGGTAACGAGGCCGACCACGTCGTCGGCCTGGCGGAAACCGCCAAATGCCTGGCCATGCTCGAGCGTGATCTCAGTCACGCCGACGCCATGCTGATGGAGGCGCAGGCCCTGGCGGCGCGCCAGCGCACCAGCTATCACGCCATCCCCATGGCCCTGGGGATGCTGCGCTATCACGAGAACCGGCTCGAGGAGGCGGAGGAGCTGTTCAAGGAGGCGCGCACCCTGTGCAAGACCGCCGGCGACCGGGTCAGCGAGTTCCAGGCCAACGAGTACCTGGTGATGATCGACATCGAACGCGGCCGCTACGACGGCGCCCGGCTGCGCTGCCGCACCCTCGGCGAGATCGGCGGCAAGCTCCGCGAAGGCAGCGAGGCCCCGTTTGCACGGGCGCTGGAGGGGCTCTGCCGCTACGCCCTGGAAGATTGTCCGGAGGGCCTCGCGGCGGCCCTGGAGGATCTGCGCGTGGCGGACGCCAAGCACCGGCTGGCGTACACCCTCACCCGCGCCGCCGAGTTGGATATCGAACGCGGCCGGTTTCACGACGCCGTGGCCCGGGCAGAGGAGGCGCTGCGCTGCGCCGAGACGCTGCAGCGGGCCACGGAGACGATGCTGGCTCGCCTGGCGCTGGCACGCGCCAGCGGTGCCCTGGGCGACGAAGCGGCCAGGGAGATGCACATGAACGCCATCGCCGCTCTCGATGAAGCCGCCGTGGCCCGGTGGGCGCGGGCGCGGATGTCGGCCGCGATGGCTGCGACCGGAGGTGCCGCACCATGACCATGACCCACGTCTTCGTCGAACGCACGTTCGAGCTGCCGTTGACGCAACGGGACGTGCTGGCCCTGGCCGAAGCTGCCGGCGAGTGCATGCTCATGCATCGCGTGGAGTGGCAGGAGAGCCTGCTGGCCAGCGACGGGCAGCGCATGTTCTGTCACTTCGTGGCGCCGGATGCGGAATCGGTGCGCACCGCCTTCCGCCAGGTGGGCGAGCGCTTCAACGCCCTCTGGGCGGGCAGCCTCCACCAGGCCCCCGAGCTCTGCCCGGCCAACGTGGTGGTGGAGCGCAGCTTCCCCGAGCCGGTGACCCTGGAGGCGATCCAGGCCATCGAGGACGGCCACGCCTGGTGTCTGGAGGCCCATCGCGTCCGCTTCTCCCGCACCGCGTTCTCCCTGGACCGCTGTCGCATGATTTGCCTGTACGACGCGCCGGACGCCGAATCCGTGCGCCTGGCTCAGCGGGAGGCCGGCATGCCCCTGGAGCGGGTCTGGGCCTTCCAGCAGCTCTCCGCCGCGGAATCCTGAAAGCCAACGGCGGCCCGGGTCTCGCGGCGAAAACCACGCACCGCTCGTCCGCTCACGCGAAATTCCACGCCCGCTCTCACGCTGGGTTCAACGACCCCACGGGAAAGTGCGCCTCGTAGGGTCGCTCATGACCCGCGACAGCAAAACCCAGTGAGGAAATCGAGATGAACATGAACAGCACCATGAAGGTGGACAACGGCGTGAACGTGGATGCGCTTCTCGGCGCCCGGGAGGCTCTGGCGAAGACGCCGGAGGCGGCCCGTTTCCAATGGCGGGCGAGCTGCAACTGGGTGAACGGCACCCACAGCCGCTCCACGGTCAAGGGCTATCACGGCCTGGGCGGGGAGCAGGCTCACCGCACCGAGTTCACCTTCGACGCGGATCACCCGGAGACCTTCGCCTCCGAGGACAACGGCGCCACCCCGGTGGAGTACGTCCTGGTCGGTCTGGCGGGCTGTCTGACGGCGGGCGTCGCCGCGGTGGCTCAGAACCGGCAGATTCAGCTCCGCTCGGTGAAGGCCACGCTGGAAGGCAGCATGGACATCCAGGGCATCCTGGGCATGGACGGCGACGTCCGCAACGGCTTCGACGACGTCAAGGTGTGCTTCGAGATCGACGCGGATGCGTCGCGGGAAGAAATCGAGGCCCTGGTGGCACAGTCGCAGAAGCGCTCTGCGGTGTTCGACATTCTCACCAACCCCACCAACGTGTCGGTGGAAGTGAAATGAACGAGCGCACTGGCAGCGCGGGATCGCCCGATGCCGGCACCGTGACCGTGGTGGTCATCGGTGCCGGACACTCGGGGCTGGCCATGAGCCGGTGCCTGACCGAGCGTGCCATCGACCACGTCGTGCTGGAGCGCGGCGTGGTCGGCAACGCCTGGCGGCACGAACGCTGGGACTCGCTCCGGTTGCTGACGCCGAACTGGCTGACCCGCCTTCCCGGCTACGGCTATCGGGGCGACGACCCGGACGGCTTCATGACCATGCCGGAGGTCAGCAACTTCATCGACGAGTACGCGCGGCGGATTTCGGCGCCGGTTCGTACCGGCACCACCGTCACCTCGGTGCGGCCGGCCGCGGACGGCTACCGGGTGATCACCGACCAGGGCGAATGGCGTTGCCGCGCCCTGGTGATCGCCAGCGGGGCGTTCAGCGTGCCCGTGGTGCCCGCCGTGGCGGAGGCCGTTCCCCCGGCCATCGACGCCTACACGCCGCGGGACTACAAGAGCCCGGAGCAACTGGCATCCGGCGGCGTGCTCATCGTCGGCGCATCGGCCACGGGCGTGCAGCTCGCCGACGAGATCGCGCGCTCCGGCCGCCCGGTCGCCCTGGCGGTGGGAGAGCACGTGCGCATGCCGCGGGTATACCGGGGCAGGGACATTCAGTGGTGGATGAAGTCGGCCGGCATTCTCGACCAGCGTTGGGACCAGGTGGACGACATCGTCCGGGCCCGGCGGGTGCCGTCGCCTCAGCTCGTCGGTACGCCGGCGCGAGCCAGCCTCGACCTCAATGCCTTGAGCGACCGCGGAGTCTGCCTGGTGGGCCGGCTGGCGGGCATTCGAGGCGGCAAGGCCCAGTTCTCCGGCTCGCTCAGAAACCACTGCGCCATGGCGGATCTGAAGATGAAACGGCTGCTCGCCACCATCGACGAATGGGCCGAGGCCTCCGGTTGTGCCGACGCCGTGGATCCGCCGGAGGAGTTCGCGCCGACCCGCGTGGACCCTTCGCCGCGTCTGACCGTGGATCTGACCAGCGGGGAGTTCCGCTCCATCATCTGGGCCACCGGGTGTCGACCGGACTACTCCTGGCTCGAGGTGCCGGTGCTGGATCGCAAGGGCGCCATCCGTCACGATGGCGGTGTGGCGGAAGCCCCCGGCATGTACGTCATGGGGCTCCCCTTCATGCGCCGCCGCAAGTCGAGCTTCATCCACGGGGCCGAGGACGACGCCCGGGATCTCTGCGCTCACCTGGTGGATCATCTGGAAAGCTGTCACCGACGCCGGCTGGTTTCCATGGCGGGGTGACGATGTGGAGACAAGCATGGCCGACGTGTTCGTAGAACGCCTGTTCGATCCTCCCCTCGACGAGGAAGAGGCGCGTGCCCTGGCGGAGGTCACGTCGGAATGCCGGATGCTGCACCGCGTGGAGTGGCGCGAGAGCTACCTGTCCAGCGACGGCCGGCGGATGCTGTGTCATTTCCAGGCACCGGACGGCGAGGCGGTGCGCACCGCCTTCCGGCAATCCCGGGAAGCGTTGCATGCGCTGTGGCCGGCCACCCTCCGGGAAGTGGTGGGCGGCCCCGGCCTCGCCGCCGATGCCGAGCCCAACGTGCTGGCGGAGCACCACCGCGAGGAGCCGCTGACCGCGGAGGAAGCGGCGGCGGTGCGCGCCACCGGTCCCGACCGCCTGCGGCATCTCGGTGTGACCCTTCTGCGGGTCGTCGTCTCCTACGACCACCGGCGTCTCTTGTGCCTGTTCCGGGCGCCGGATGCCGAGGTCGTGCGCCATGCGCTCGCCCAGACGGGTACCGCCCGGGTGTGGGGGTTCCGGCGAATCGCCGGGGATCAGTGATTCCAATAGGGCCGCTTGAGCGGCTCCTTGTACAGCTTGCCCGTCTGATGGCGGGGTAGGGCGTCGTGAAAATCGATGCTGCGCGGGCACTTCAGGTGGGCGAGGCGCCCCCGGCAGTAGTCGATGAGCTCCTCGGCGGTCACCGGGGGCGCGCCAGCGGCCAGTTCCACAGCGGCCTTCACCTCCTCGCCGAACTCCTCGTTGGGGATGCCGAACACCGCCGCGTCCTGCACCGCCGGATGGCTCACCAGCACGTCTTCCACTTCCCGGGGATAGATGTTGACTCCGCCGGAAATGATGGTGTGGGAAGCCCGGTCGCTGAGGTAGAGGTAGCCGTCCTGGTCCAGGTGGCCGATGTCGCCGAGGGTGGACCAGCCGCGATGATCGTAGGCCGCGGCGGTCTTCTCCGGGTCCTTGTAGTACTCGAAGCGGGGACCCCCGGAGAAAAAGACGCGCCCAGTGCGCCCCGGCGGCAGCTCCCGGCCTTCGTCGTCCACCACGTGCACTTCGCCCAGGATGGGGCGTCCCACGGATCCGGGATGGGCCAGCCAATCGTCAGGGGAAATGGCGGTCTGGCCGTTGCCTTCGGTGCCGGAGTAGTACTCGTGGAGGATGGGGCCCCACCAGTCGAGCATCTTCCGCTTGATCTCTATCGGGCACGGTGCGGCCGCGTGCACCGCCACCCGGTGGCTCGACAGGTCGTAGCGCTGACGCACCGCCTCCGGCAGCCGCAGCAGGCGCACGAACATGGTGGGCACCCACTGGCTGTGGGAGATCCGTTCCGCCTCGATGAGCGCAAGGCTCCGCTCGGCCTCGAACCGGGGCATGATCACGCACGTGCCGCCGCAGCGCTGGACCATGCTGTTGTAGCGCAGGGGCGCCGAGTGATACAGCGGCGCCGTCGAGAGGTAAACCGTGTCCCGGCCGATGCCGTGGAGCTCGACCCGGCGGCGGAACAGCTCCGAGACCGTGTTCAGCGGCGCCCCGGGTCGAGCCGACCGGACCCCCTTGGGCGTTCCCGTGGTGCCGGAGGAGTAGAGCATCTCGGCGCCCTCGGCGGCGTCGCCGACGAGGCGCTCCGGCTCGGCGTCGATGAGCTCGAGCCAGCGGTCGATGTCGAGACGGATCGCCTGGGGCGCGTCGGCCACCTTCTCCGCCTGGCTTTCGTGGTAGACCAGCACCTTGGCGTCGCAGTCGTCGAGAATGTGCCGCACTTCCCGCTGCTGGAACTGGACGCTCACCGGCGTGTAATAGAGACCGGCGAGCTGCGCCGCCCAGTACACGGCCATGGAGTGGGGATGATTGGGGGCGATCACGGCGATGCCGTCGCCGCTGGCGAGGCCGAGCCGGCGCAGCAGCTGGCTGCCCTTCAGGGCCCAGACGCCGAGCTCGGCGTAGCTCACGCGAATGCCGTCGAAGATCCAGGCGGTGTCGTCGCCGCGGTGCTCGGCCCAGTAGAGCGGTCCGGCCCAGGCGGGCACCGCCCGGGCGGGTGCCGCTCCGGCTGTCAAGTCAGGACTTCCCGCCGTCGCTGGGAAGCGGCATGGGGAACGGCGTGACGTTGCTGCCCTTGCCGTCGGTGATCTTGGCCACGCCCTCCTTTTCCACCTCGTCGATGCGGATGATGGCGTGCATGGGGATGAAGCTGCGCTGGACGCCCTCGAACTCGCTGCGCAGCTTGTCCTCCGCCGGGTCGATGACCATCTTGCTGCGGGTGCCGAAGACGTAGTCCTCCACCTCGATGAAGCCGTAGAGATCGCTCTGGTAGATGGCCCGGGCGTATACCTCGTAGATGTGGCCCTGGTTGTGGAACAGCACTTTGTACATCTGCTTGCGATTGTCGGCCATGACGACCCCTGTCTGCTTCCCTCACCTATATAGAGGTGTATCGGGAAATTGCAACCCACTATAATTCCGCGCCCCACTGTGCGGGCTGCGAGCGCTTTGAGCAAGAAGCTCTTCATCAAAACCCACGGCTGCCAGATGAACGAGTACGACTCGTCGCGCATGGCGGACCTGCTGCGGGCGAGTCAGGGCTACGAGCTGGTGGAGCGGGCCGAGGATGCGGATCTGATCCTGCTGAACACCTGCTCGATCCGCGAAAAGGCCCAGGAGAAGGTGTTTCACCAGCTCGGCCGCTGGAAGCGGCTCAAGGCCGAGAAGCCCCACCTGAAGATCGGCGTGGGGGGGTGCGTGGCGAGCCAGGAGGGCGCGGCCATCCAATCTCGGGCGCCGCACGTGGACGTGGTCTTCGGGCCGCAGACCCTGCATCGGCTGCCGGAGATGCTCGATCGGGCGAGTCCCGCCGCCGCGGTGCTGGCTCACGATGCCGCGGCCTCCGTCCGGGTGCCCCTGGTGGACGTGACTTTCCCGGAGATCGAGAAGTTCGACCGCTTGCCGGAGCCCCGGGCCGAGGGGCCGAGCGCCTTCGTCTCCGTGATGGAGGGCTGCAGCAAGTACTGCAGCTTCTGCGTGGTGCCGTACACCCGCGGCGAGGAAGTGAGCCGCCCCGTGGCGGACGTCATGCGGGAAGTGGTGGCCCTGGCGGAACAGGGGGTGCGTGAGATCAACCTGCTCGGCCAGAACGTCAACGCCTACCGCGGCGCCATCGACACGGACGTGGCGGATCTCGCGGAGCTGATTCACTACGTGGCGGAGGTGGAAGGCATCGACCGAATACGCTTCACCACCTCGCACCCGGTGGAGTTCACCGACAGCCTCATCGATGCGTTCGCCCGGGTTCCCGAGCTGGTGGACCATCTGCACCTGCCGGTGCAGTCCGGCTCTGATCGCGTCCTCGCCCTCATGAAGCGGGGCCACACGGCCGCCGACTATCGGCAGAAGATCAGCGCGCTGCGCCGGGTTCGGCCCGGAATCAGCCTGTCGTCGGACTTCATCGTCGGTTTTCCCGGCGAGACGGACGAGGATTTCGAGCAGACCATGGCGCTCATCGAGGAGGTGGGCTTCGACGTCTCCTTCAGCTTCGTCTACAGCCCCCGCCCTGGCACTCCGGCCGCGGCCTTGGCGGATCCCATTCCTCTCGAGGTGAAGAAGGCGCGGCTGGAGCGCCTGCAGCAGCGCATCCGCGAGCAGGCGGACGCCATCGCCCGCGCCATGGTGGGAACCCGGCAGCGGGTGCTGGTCACGGGCCGCTCCAGGCGTGAGTCGGGGGCCGCCGGGTCGGGTGGGGCCGCCCTCGCCGGACGCACGGAAAACAACCGGGTGGTGAACTTCCCGGCGCCGGACGAGTCTCTAATCGGGACGTTCGCTGACGTCGTGATCGACGAGGCGCTTCCCAACTCGCTGCGTGGCACCCTGATTGCTTGAATGCGCTGCGGAATTCTTCATTTGACACCCCCCGTCGGCTTTATATGCTAGCGGGACGATGTCTGCACAGGGCCTGAATTGAGTCAAGAACCCTCCCGGGTGGTCGCGATGACCACCAAGGTCATTCTGGAACCCGACGATTCCCGCCGTCTAGCCGCCTTGTGCGGGCCCTTCGACCAGAATCTCAAGCACCTCGAAAAGCGCCTGGGCGTGCTCATTCGCAACCGGGGCAACGTCTTTCAGGTGAGCGGACCGGAGCAGCGCCTGAAGGCCGCCAGCGCCTTGCTGTCTCAGCTCTATCGGGAGACCGCCGAGCGCGACAGCATCGACCCGGACGTGGTGCACCTGTTCCTCCAGGACGCCGGGGTCGACGAGCTGCTGGCCCAGGAAGGGCGCGCCGGCGAGCGCGAGGACGCCAGCGAGCGAGCGATCCGCACGGGGCGCAAGTCGGTGATGCCCCGGGGCGCCAACCAGGTGGCCTACGTCGAGCGCATCCGCGGCCACGACGTCAATTTCGGCGTCGGGCCCGCCGGCACCGGCAAGACTTACCTGGCCGTGGCGTGCGCCGTGGAGGCGCTGGAAACGCAGCGGGTCGGCCGCATCCTGCTGGTGCGCCCGGCGGTGGAAGCCGGCGAGAAGCTGGGTTTTCTGCCTGGGGATCTGGCCCAGAAGATCGATCCCTATCTTCGTCCGCTGTACGACGCGCTCTACGAGATGATGGGCGTCGATCGGGTGAACAAGTACATCGAGCGCAACGTCATCGAGGTGGCGCCCCTGGCCTACATGCGGGGACGCACTCTCAACAATGCCTTCATCATTCTCGACGAGAGCCAGAACACCACCATCGAGCAGATGAAGATGTTCCTCACGCGGATCGGCTTCGGCTCCACCGCGGTGATCACGGGGGACATCACCCAGATCGACCTGCCCAAGGGGCAGAAGTCCGGGCTGGTGAACGTGCGCAACGTGCTGCGGGACGTGGAGGGAATCAGCTTCACCCATTTCAGCTCCCGGGACGTGGTCCGCCATCCGCTGGTACAGAAGATCGTCGAAGCCTATGCGGCCTATCGGGAGCCGCCCGCAGGCGGCGACAGCGACCGGGTTCCCGGCGACCGGCT
Source organism: Pseudomonadales bacterium (assembly GCA_041686955.1). GTDB lineage: Bacteria > Pseudomonadota > Gammaproteobacteria > Pseudomonadales > Azotimanducaceae > UBA7803. The sequence goes on along the minus strand of JAWLCV010000013.1, from coordinate 21,702 downwards.
TCCCGGCGACCGGCTTCCCGGCGACCGCAGTGCCGGTTGAGGTTCAGGTGGCGACGAGCCGACCCGTGCCCCCCTGCGCCGACATCGAGCGTTGGGCCGAAGGTGCCCTGGAAGGCGCCCCGGGAACCGGCCATGCGGCCGGGGAGCTGTGCGTGCGGGTGGTGGACGCCGAGGAATCTCAGGCGCTCAACCGTCAGTATCGGCAGAAGAACGCCCCGACCAACGTCCTCAGCTTTCCGGCGGGTATCGATTTGCCGGAGGCGCGGGTGTGGGGCGACGTGGTGATCTGCGCACCGGTGGTGGAGCACGAGGCCGGGGATCAGGGTAAGCCGTATCCGGATCATTTCGCTCACATGGTCGTGCATGGGGTGTTGCACCTTTTGGGTTACGATCATCAATCCGCCGGCGAGGCGGCGGAGATGGAACGACTGGAGATCGAGATACTGGATCGCTTCGGTGTGAGCGATCCATACGGGGAAGGATGAGCGAAAACAATCACCTGGCATCGCGGCGCACGCTGCGCGACTGGGTGTCCGCGTTGTTCAGTGACGAGCCGTCGGATCGCAGCGAGCTCATGGACATGCTGCGAGACGCCGCGGACCGTCAGATCATGGACGTCGAGGCCCTGAACATCATCTTCGGGGCGTTGCAGGTGTCCGACATGCAGGCGCGGGACATCATGATCCCGCGCACTCAGCTCGTGTACCTGAAAGCCGGCGACCCCCCCGAGGTCCTGCTCCCCACCATCATCAAGTCGCAGCATTCCCGATACCCGGTGATCGGCGACGACCTGGACGACATCAAGGGCATTCTCCACGCCAAGGACCTTCTGCCCCTGGCGCTCAGCAAGGACCTCGACCACTTCGACATCAAGGATTGCATCCGCCCTGCCGCGGTCATACCCGAGAGCAAGCGTCTGAACGTCCTGCTGCAGGAGTTCCGCAACACCCGTAACCACATGGCCGTCGTGGTAGACGAGTACGGTCACGTTTCCGGTGTCGTCACCATCGAAGACGTGCTCGAGCAGATCGTCGGCGACATCGAGGACGAGCACGACGTCGACGAGGAGACCTTCATCAAGCAGCTCGACGACGAGACCTTCAACGTCAAGGCCACCACGGCGGTGGACGACTTCAACGCCTACTTCGGTGTTTCCCTCGACGAGGAGGAGTTCGACACGGTGGGCGGCCTGGTGCTCAAGGCGTTCGGCCACCTGCCGGAGCGGGGCGAGGTGGTGACCATCGACGACCTGCGCTTCAAGGTACTGAACGCCGACTCGCGGCGCTTGCGGCTTCTTCAGGTCAAACGACATTCATGATCGTCGGGGTGGCCCTGCTCCTCGGGGCTTTGCTGCCGCTCTCCCTCGCGCCCTTCGACTACTGGCCCCTGGGCCTGCTCGCGCTGGCGGGATGGTTCGCCCTGCTACGCCGGCCCGGGGTTTCCGCGGCGTGGGCCGGCTGGCTGTTCGGCGTGGGCAAGTACGGGGTCGGAGCGTCCTGGGTGTACGTGAGCATTCACGAGCACGGCCACGCGGCGCCGCCCCTGGCTGCTTTTCTCGTCGCGGTTTTCGTCGCCGGCCTGGCGCTGTTCCCCATGGCCAACGCCTGGGCGTTCGGGCGTCTTCGGTCCGGCCGACCGCTCGGTGACGCGCTGCTGTTCGCCGTGCTGTTCACCGGCTTCGAATGGGTGCTCACGTGGTTCCTCACGGGTTTTCCCTGGCTCTTCGCCGGCTACGCCCATCTCGACACGCCGCTGGCGGGCTGGGCACCGCTGGGAGGGGTTCTGCTGGTGGGGTTCTTCGTCGCCCTCGGCGCCGGAATGCTGGTGGCTGCCCTGGATTTGGCACGGCGGCGCCGGGTCGCGGCGGCGGGGCTGGCCCTGGCCGTGGCGCTGGCTCCGTGGCTCGCGGGCTGGCCTCTGGTCGGCATCGACTGGGTCCGCCCGGTGGAGACGCGGCAGGTAGCGCTCATTCAGGGGAACGTGGATCAGGCGGTGAAGTGGTTGCCCGAGAGCCGCGAACCGATTCTCGATACCTATCGCACCCTGTCGGAGCCCCACTGGGATGCGGATCTGATGATCTGGCCGGAAGCTGCCATCACCTACATGGCGCATCAGGCTGCGGATGTGCTCGAGGGTCTGAACCGGCGGGGGCAGGCCAGTGGCACCGCCCTGGTGATGGGCCTGCCCGCCGTGGAGCGGCTGCCGGACGGCGAGTTGGTGTTCCGCAACACCGCGCTGGCGCTGGGGGCGGGCCACGGACGCTACGTGAAGCGCCGGCTGGTGCCCTTCGGCGAGTACGTCCCCCTGGAATCGCTGCTGCGCGGCACCATCGAGTTCTTCGACCTGCCCATGTCCCACGCCGCACCAGGGAACTGGCGCCAACCGCTGCTCGACCTGGGCGGTCAGCAGGGCGTCGTGGCCATCTGCTACGAAGTGGTCTATCCGGAGCTGGTGCGCGGCCAGGCGGCGGCCGCCGACGTGCTGCTGACCATCTCCAATGACTCGTGGTTCGGCGCCAGCATCGGGCCGCTGCAGCATCTGCAGATGGCACGCATGCGGGCCCTGGAGAACGGCCGCTACATGCTTCGGGGCACCAACAACGGAGTCACGGCCGTCATCGACCACACGGGAGCGGTGCGGGAGCGTCTGCCGCAGTTCGTCGCCGGCGCGCTGCGCGGTGAGTATCGGACCATGTCGGGCACCACGCCCTTCACCCGCTACGGACATTGGCCGCTCCTGGCGATGCTGGCGTTTTTTCTGGTGGTGGCGTCGAAGTCCCGGCGCCTGATTCGACCATTCTCGAAACCGCTTGGAGAATCGGAATGAAAAAGTTTCTGGCCGTTTACACGGGTACCCAATCCGCCCGGGAGGCATCCGGCTGGGATGCGCTGGAGGAGGGCGAGCGCCGCGCGCGGGAAGAAGCGGGGATGAAAGCCTGGGGAGACTGGATGACGACTCATGGACACGCCGTCGCCGATGCCGGCGGCCCGCTGGGCAAGACGAAGCAGGTTACCGGCAGCGGGGTCTCCGACATCTCGAATGCGCTGGTGGGCTACGTGATCGTCGAAGCCGAGTCCCACGAGGCCGCGGCCCGCATGTTCGAGGGCCACCCGCATTTCGGCATATTTCCCGGCGAGGGGGTGGAGATCATGGAGTGCCTGCCCATTCCGGGGGCCGACGGGTAGCGGTGGGCTCCGCGCACTGGCGGGGCCGTGAGGCGGTCAGATGGTCGGCAAGGCGGATCGTGAGAGCCAGCACGGTCAGCATGGGGTTGGCGAAGCCGGCTGTGGGAAACACGGCGGCGCCCGCGCAGTAGAGGTTTTCCACGTCGTGCACGCGTGCGTTCGCATCGACGACGCCGTAGCGTGGATCGTCGTGCATGCGCAACGTGCCGGCGTGGTGGTGTGCCCGGGGGCTCGGCAGGGCCCTTTCGTTCACCGTCACCTCACCTAGCCCGAGACGCTCGAGCTCTTCCTTGACGAGCCCCCGGAGCCGCTCGAGCGAGCGCTGCTCCGAACGCGTCCATTGCCAGTCGAGCTGTACGCGGGGTACGCCGAAGGCATCCCGGCGGCTCGATAGCCTTACCCGATTGGCTTCCCTCGGTGCCTGCTCCAGGTTGACGAGAACGTTGAAGCGCTCGGGCCGTTCAGGGTTGTTCCACCAGCCAGTGCCACCCCGCGGATACGCAGGCGGCAGCCCGGTCAGCCGCCGCCATCGCTCCAGCCATTGCGTGGCGAAACCGCGCTGGTAGGCGGCGAGCAGGCTGACCGACGCATTGGGCAGGTCGTGGTCACGCAGCGCCGCCGCCTCGAGTGCCAGTCGCCCCATGATCCAGGTTCCGTCCGCCCCTCGGTGAAGATCGTAGAAGCCGAGCTCGTCGATGGCGCTGCGCCGCGGCGTCAGCGTCAGCGCATGGTCCCGGGGATGCTCCATGAACCCGCGCCCTACCCAGCCGCTGGCGTTACCGATGCCTCCGCCCCCCGGCGCCGGAGAAGCGAGCAGGAGTCGTGCACTTTCTATGGCGCCGGCGGCGAGCACGAATAGCCGTGCCCTCACCGAAACCGTCCCGCCGCTGGCCGAGCCCACCTTGGCGGCCGTGATCCGGGTGGCGGCCCTATCCGTCTCCAGCTCCAGCACGGTTGCGTGAGTGACCAGACGGACGTGGTCCGCCGCCGCCAGGGACCGAGCGAGGACGCTCGTGTAAGGCTTCGCTGCGCCGAACTGATAGACCGCGCTGACGAGTAACTCCGACTCCTGGGCAAGGGGCGCTCGGTCCGGCTGCGGCCAGTCGGAGCCCTGGTACAGGAACGGTCCCAGATCCGCGATCGCCTGAGCCCTCAGGTAGTAAGGTTCGAGGGCGTCCCGTTCGAACGGCCAGCCGTCCGGGCGCCAGCGGCGTGGCACGAAGTCCACGGGGTCCAGGGGCAGAAACTTGGCAGCCGACACGCCATCGACCTCGGTGTTCCACAGGTTCGCCGTGCCGCCGATCTGCCGGTAGCGAGTCGACTCGAGGTCCCCGTACTCGTCGCCGCCGTCACCTTCGTTGAGCTGCTGGTAGAAACGTTCCGGTAGGTTGCCGCCGCTCTCGAGAACCGTGACGGACAAGCCGTGACCGGCCAGCTCCGAGGCCAGAACGAGCCCGGCCGGACCAGCGCCGATGATGCACACATCGGCGGATTCGCCGTGCCAGGCGCTGTCGGAGTTCGCGTCGACGTTCACATTTTTGTCTCAATCGCCGGATTGTAACGGAGCACCGTTGCTGTAGATTCGAATCATGGCATCCATTCACGCCAGGCATGTCGAGCCGGTGACGGTGATTATGCCAACGTTGGCCAAGGCCGAACGAGCCAAACCGCTGCTGGCGGCCGTGGCCAGTGTGCTGTCGCAGCGCGGCGTGAGGCCGATCCCGCTGATCGTCGTCAACGGCGCCGAGCACGACCGTTCACTCGTCCGCAAGCTCGAGCGGATACCGGGCGTGCGCCTGATCAGGCGGGACGAGGCGCATCTCGGCGATGCCATCCATGCAGGATGCGCGGCGGTGGACACCCGATGGTTCGCCGAGCTCGACGACGATGATCTGCTGCTCCCGGGAGCTCTGTCGCTGCGCCTGCAGCGTCTGATGGACTCGCCCGCCGCGCGGGCGGTCGTGAGCAACGGCTGGACGGAGCGCGGCCATGTGCGGCAGCCGGCCATCGCCGAGGTTTCCGAGGTGGCCGCGGATCCCATGGCCGCGCTGGCGCAAGGCACCTGGCTGCTTCCCGGCGCTGCGCTGTTCCGCACCGAAGCAGTGGGGGACGAGCTGTTTCGAGAGCTCCCGCGCTACCTGGAGTGGACGTGCCTGGCACTTCGCCTCGCGCAGCGGCCCGGCGTGGAGTTCCTCGACGAGATGACCTTCGTGCACCACGAAGCCAGACCGGACGGCCTGTGGGAGTCGCCCGAATGCATCCTCGGCCGGCCGGGCGCCATACGCGAGCTGCTGACGGAGGACATCCCGGTGCCCCTGCGGAAAGTCTTTCTCCGGCGCCTGTCCGCTGCCTGCAATGCCGCGGCCGTCGTCGAGCGGGACCGGCGCCGTTGGGTCCGGGCCTGGCACTGGCACCTGCGCTGTCTGGCCTGGGGTGGGTGGCGCTACCTCACCTACACGCGGAAGCTACTGCCCGGATACGCAGCCAGGAGAACCGTACCTTGAGCGGCCGGCTGCTGGTGCTGGCCATCGACGCCGCCAACGCCGATCTGGTAGCGGGGTGGGCCGCCGCCGGGATGCTGCCGAACCTGGCTGAGCTCATGGAGACGGGAATCTCGGCTCGGATCCGCGGGCTCGAGGGATTCTTCGTCGGCTCGACGTGGCCGTCGCTCTACACGGGCCTGTCGCCGGCACGCCACGGTCACCACAGCCTGGTGCAGCTGCGCCCGGGCAGCTACGAGTATCATCGGTGCGCGGACGAACGGCTGTTGCACGGGACGCCTTTCTGGTCGCGGATGTCGGCGGCCGGACGCCGGGTTGCCGTCCTCGACGTGCCGCTCTCCGAGCTGACCGAGGAGCTGAACGGGGTACAGACCGTGGAGTGGGGCTCCCACGACGCACTGTTCGGGTTCCGCGCCCGGCCCCGTCGGCTCGAGAAGATGATCCGGCAACGTTTCGGATCACACCCGTTGGGGCCGACGTGCGATGGTCCTGACCGCGACCTGGACGCCTATCGCAGCCTGGTCGAACGTCTGGAGCGGGGCGCCCGAGTCAAGGGCCGCCTCACCGAGCAGGTACTGGCGGATACCGACTGGGATTTCGCCATCCAGGTGTTCACGGAAGGCCATTGCGCCGGCCATCAATGCTGGCACCTTCACGACGCCCACCATCCCGCCCACGACGCCGCGGTGGCCGCAGGGCTGGGCGACCCGCTGCTGCGGGTGTACCAGGCGATAGATTCCGCTGTCGGCCGATTGCTGCGGGCCTACGCCGACACGCCGGTGATCGTGCTCTCGGCGCATGGCATGTCGTATTGGTACGGAGCCCAGTTCCTGTTGCCCGAGATTCTGGTGCGGCTGGGGTACGCGAAGCCCAGGCCCGAGACCCCGCAACCCCCGGAGGGTGCGTTGAGGTCGATGGCCCGGGCCGCCTGGCGCGCGTTGCCGGAGCCCCTGAGGCGGGACGTGCGCGCCGGGCTCGAGCGCCTTCGTCCCGAGGGCCTGCCGACGCTGCCGGTGGACGCCCCCGAGAGCCTGTGCTTTCCGGTCAACAACGGTCTCGCCGTCGGCGGTATCCGCCTGAACCTGAAGGGTCGAGAGCCGAACGGCCAGGTGGCGCCGGGCGCGGAGGCGGATGCGCTGTGTCATCGGCTGATCACCGATCTACGGGAGATCAAGGACGAACGGACCGGCGGATCGATCATACGTGCCGTACGCCGGGTGGGCGATCTCTACCAGGGCGAGCACCTCGATTCGCTCCCGGACCTGCTCGTCGAGTGGAGCGATGCGGCACCCACCGGAAGCACGACGATCGCGGGTGGCGCCGCTGCCGATGTGCGCCTGAGCTCTCCCAAGCTCGGCGTCCTGGAAGGCTCCAACAGTTACGGACGGACCGGCGAGCATCGCCCGGATGGCTTCTTCGTGGCACGCGTGCCCGGTGGAGAGCGCGGCGAACTCACCCAGCCGGTGTCTATTCTCGATCTGGCGCCGACGTTCTGCGCCATGCTGGACACCCCGCCGGGGGAGGTGGACGGCACTCCGATCGAAGCATTGATCCGTCTCAGCCGGCGTAGTCGTGCTGGCGGCCTGGCCCCGGGGCCTGCGGATCTCGATCTACCATTCCGCCCCGCGTCGTGAGAACCTGACCACGCTCTACAGTGCCGATGGCCCGACATCGACATGGCTGAATCCTTGCGCCGAGTGTGGCCTCCATCGTTACGAACCCGCACAGTCACGCTCACGGCCCTGATCGTCGCGTTCTCCCATGTCCTCGGGTTGACGATCTACGTCGCCGTCGATGCCGCAGACCTGAGCAGCAACCGCGAGCAGCTCGTCGCCGACCAGCTGGTCACGCTGACCAGACTGTTCGAAAGCCTGCCGCCGGAGCTCCGTCAGGGCACCGCAAGCGAACTCTCGGATTACTCGCTGCAACTGTCCATCGACGACGCTCCCCGGGTGGTTGGCGACGATGCCTGGGCTTCCGACGCCGTGGAGTTGCGGCGGTTGCTCGGCTTCGCCGTCGGCACCGCGCCGAACCAGGGTATCCTGGCCGATTACCGGGAAGTGACGGGCGATGACCTGGGACAGGTCGTCGCGGAGGACATGCCGGAGCGCGCTGTCCTCGCCAGCCGAATCTCGGCGCTGTTCCGATTCCGTCAGGATCTGCTCGTGTCGATCCACCTGAAAGGGGGCCAGTGGCTGAATGCCCTGGCTCCCGGGCCGACACTGGCGAGCTTCACCGATACCTCAGTGCTGTTGTCGATCATGCTGATGGTGGTGCTGACTGTGGCCCTGCTGAGCTGGCTGATCGGACGCCCGCTGGCGGCCATTGCCCGGATGGTGCAGCGTGCCGAGGACCTCGAGACGAGCGAGGGAAGCGCACCCTTGCGGGAAGACGGTCCCAAAGAGGTGCGGCGCCTAGCGCGGGCGTTCAACGCGATGCGCAAGCGGATTCAGACGCTGATGGACGAGCGCGCCCACATGATCATGGCGATGACCGAGGATCTGCCGGCGCCGCTGGACAGGATGCGTCTACGCGCGCAGTACGTGGGCAACGAGCGCGAGCGAAGGCAGATGCTTCGGGACATCGACGACATGGAGTCGAAGGTCCGGTCACTCGGCCAATTGAACCGTCAGGGCCTGAGCGATCAGCCCCGATTTCGCGTGGATCTGGGCCGCATGCTGGAAGATCTGGCGCAGGATTTCGACCTCCCGGCTCCGCAGCTGCACTTGCACGGGGTTCCCGAACTCCAGTACGTCTGCGCACCTACGGCGATGCGCCAGGCGTTCGCGCACTTGTTCACCAACGCGGTGACCTACGGACACTCCGCCAGGATCTGCGTCGACCTGCGACCGGATTGCCTGCTGGTGCTGATCGACGACGAGGGGCCGGGTTTGCCCGATGAGGAGCGGGAGAAGGTGTTCATGCCGTTCTACCGCCTGGAGCCGTCGCGAATCCGCAACCCCGGCGGGTTCGGTCTGGGGCTCTGGATGGCCAGAGAAATCATCCGTGCCCACGGCGGCGACATCACCCTCGTGGCGAGACCGGCGAGGTCCGGGAACTGCGTTCGAGTCAGCCTGCCGATGGCGAGCGTGGCCACCTCGGGTGAGATATGATCCTCATCGGGTTCGATGGGAGCCCTCAGATCGAGGATTCGTTGGGCGTCCCGGCAGAGCAGGGGACTTCGTGCATATAGACATCGAGGATCTGGACCACGACAGCGTCGTGGAAACCCAGATCTGCGTGATCGGGGCGGGGGCGGCAGGCGTCACCATCACTCGTCGGCTCGTTGCCGAGGGTGCGCGGGTCGTGTTGCTGGAAAGTGGCGGCCCCGAATACGAATCGCGGCTGCAGGATCTGAATCGCGGCGACGTAGAGGGCCTGCCCTACTACCCGCTGGAACGTGCCAGGCTGCGGTTCTTCGGCGGAACCACGGCCATCTGGGGCGGGCGTTCGGCTTCCCTGGATGCGATTGATCTCGAGCAGCGGGCGTGGGTGCCTCACAGCGGCTGGCCGCTTCGGCCCGGGGACCTCTTCGACTGGTACCCGGCAGCGTGGGAAGAGCTCGGGCTCCGGGAGCCGGTTCCGGAGCGGGAGATATGGCATCGACTCGGCCTGGAGGGCCCCGGGTTCGACAGCAACCGCGTCCGCTGCGGCCTGTGGCAGTTCGACGCTCCGCCGGGGCGGTTCGCGCTGGGGAACTGTCAGGATCTGATCCGCTCCACCCGGGCGGCCATTCTCACTCATGCGACTGCCGTGCGCCTGCGGAGCTCGCCTTCGGGTGAACGCATCCGTGAGGTGGAGGTCGCCAACCTGGCGGGACACCGGGCGCACATACGCGCGCGGTATTTCGTGCTCGCCGCTGGCGGTCTGGAGAACCCGCGCCTGCTGTTGAACTCCGACGACGTGCAGCCTGATGGCCTCGGCAACGACCGGGGCCTCGTCGGCCGCTTCTTCATGGAGCACCCTCATGGCCGCGGTGGTCGCGTCGTCGCCACCGAGCCCTGGAAGCTGCTGCGCTGGTTCGCCCGGCGCCACACGCTGGATGGTCGTCGGGTGGCCGTGTACCTGCGCCCCGGCGAGGTGTGGCAGAGACGCCATCAGGGATTGAACAGCGCCTTGACGCTGGCCTGCCGCCCACATCCCGACCAGCGGCTGCCCCTCGCGACGGGGTTGTACCGGGCGGCCAAGCACCACCTGCAGCCGAGCCGCATGAACCGGCGCCTGTGGCTCGGCCTCAGATCCGCGGCTCGTGCCCTCCAGGCGATGACCTTCCCGTTGAAGCCGTGGCTGCGGATGCATGCCGGGCGCAGTGCCATCTACGCCGTGCTCAGAGCCGAGCAGTCGCCGAACCCCAGCAGCCGGGTGCGTCTGGGTGAACAGCGCGACGCCTTGGGGCTGCGACGGTTGCAGCTCGACTGGCGATTGACCGATCTGGACCGGCACGGTGCACGTGTCGCCTTGGAGAGCCTGGACGCCGAGCTGCGCCGCCTCCGCCTGGGTCGGGTCGAGCCCGCGCCGTGGCTCCTGGAATCCGGAAGGGAATGGGAGTTCGATCCCCTGGTGAGCGCTCATCCCATCGGGGGCTTTCACCACATGGGCACCACGCGAATGGCGAGCGATCCCTCGCGTGGAGTGGTCGATCCGGACTGTCGAGTGTTCGGCCTCGACAACCTCTACGTGGCGGGAAGCTCCGTGTTCCCGACGGGGGGCTGGGCGAATCCCACCCTCACGCTGATCGCGCTTTCGCTGCGCCTCGCCGCCCGCCTGGCAGACCTGGTGCGCGACGATGCGCTGACGAGCAAGTCCGTCGAGAGTCCATTCGAGCGCGCCACAGCGTGATCTGAAAGTCCCGCCCCGGCGGGTATCGAAACGCCTGCGGCTGCCGCAGCCCCGGGACGGCCGGCTCACGGACCGTGCCGTCCGGTGGTATCCTTGCGCGCTCGATCGATCAACACGAGACGTATGAGCGCGACCTACGATCCGCATGAAGTCGAGCGCGCGGTGCAGCAGCGCTGGCGGGAGGAGAGGAGCTTCGAGGCCAGCGAGTCGGGCGCGGGCGAGAAGTTCTATTGTCTGGCCATGTTCCCGTACCCCAGCGGTCAGCTTCACATGGGCCACGTGCGCTGCTACACCCTGGGCGACGTGATCAACCGCTACCAGCGTCTGAAGGGCTACAACGTCATGCAGCCCATGGGCTGGGACGCGTTCGGCCTGCCCGCCGAGAACGCGGCCATCAAGCACGGCATCCCGCCCGCCGCCTGGACACGGCAGAACATCGATTACATGCGGGGGCAGATGCAGCGGCTCGGCTTCGGCTTCGACTGGAGCCGCGAGTTCGCCACCTGCGATCCGGAGTACTACCACTGGGAACAGTGGTTCTTCATCAAGCTCTACGAGAAAGGCCTGGTGTACCGCAAGAGCTCGGTGGTGAACTGGGACCCCGTGGACCAGACCGTGCTGGCCAACGAGCAGGTGGTGGACGGCCGCGGCTGGCGCTCGGGGGCGCCGGTGGAACGCCGCGAGATGGATCAGTGGTTCCTCAAGATCACCGACTACGCCGAGGAGTTGCTGGATGCCCTCGATGGGCTGGAGGGCTGGCCCGAGTCGGTGAAGAGCATGCAGCGCAACTGGATCGGCCGCTCCGAGGGCGTGGAGATCGACTTTCCCGTGCCCGGGGACCTGGAGCTCGGCCTCGACGCCCTCACCGTCTACACCACCCGCCCCGACACCCTGCTCGGCGCCACCTACGTGGCGGTGGCGGCGGAGCACCCGCTGGCCCGCAAGGCGGCGGAGCGCAGCGCGGAGGTGGCGGCATTCGTGGACAAGTGCCGGAACCTGAAGACCGCCGAGGCGGAGGTGGCCGCCCTGGAGAAAGAGGGCATCGCCACCGGGCTCACCGTCGTCCACCCGCTCACCGGTGAGGCCCTGCCCGTGTGGGTGGCCAACTTCGTGCTGATGGAGTACGGCTCGGGTGCCGTGATGTCGGTGCCGGCTCACGATCAGCGGGACTGGGAGTTCGCGCGCAAGTACGGCATCCCCATCAAGCAGGTGATCGAGCCGGCTGCCGCGGAGCAGGCATGCGACCTGGACGTCGAGGCCTTCACGGCCTACGGGCGGCTGGTGAATTCCGGTGGGTTCGACGGGTTGACCTCCGAGCAGGCCTTCGACGCCATTGCCCAGGCCCTCGAGGAGAAGGGGCTCGGCCGGCGGACGGTGAATTACCGGCTGCGGGACTGGGGCGTGTCCCGGCAGCGCTACTGGGGGTGCCCGATCCCCATGATCCACTGCGCGGAATGCGGGATCGTGCCGGTACCGGAGAAGGACCTCCCGGTGGTGCTGCCCACGGAGGTGAAGTTCGAGGGCGTCCGCTCGCCGCTGACCACCATGGAGAGCTTCTATCGTGTCGCCTGTCCCCGGTGCGGGGGTGAAGCGCGCCGGGAGACCGATACCTTCGACACCTTCATGGAGTCCTCCTGGTACTACGCCCGGTTCGCCTGTCCCGATGCGAACTCGCCCATGCTCGACGAGCGGGCCGACTACTGGACCCCGGTGGATCACTACGTGGGCGGCATCGAGCACGCCATCCTCCACCTGCTGTACGCCCGGTTCTTCCACAAGCTCATGCGCGACCAGGGCCTGATCCATTCCGACGAGCCGTTCACCCGGCTCCTGATGCTGGGCATGGTGCTGAAGGACGGCCGCAAGATGTCCAAGTCCGCCGGCGACGCCGGCAACCCCCAGGCGCTGCTCGAGAAGTACGGCGCGGATGCGGTTCGCACGGCCATGATGTTCGCGGCTCCCCCGGACCAGTCGTTCGAGTGGAGCGAAGCCGGCGTGGAGGGCCAGGCCAGGTTCTGCAGGCGTCTGTGGAACCTGGTGCACGAGCACATGGCGGCGGGCGAAGTGCCCGCGCTGGATCCCGCCGCATTGACCGACGAGGGCCGGGCGCTGCGGCGCAAGACCCACGAGACCCTGAAGCGCGCCGACGACGACTATGGCCGGCGGCTCACCTTCAACACCGTGGTCTCGGCGGTGCACGAGCTCACCAACGCCATCTCCAGGGCGGCGCCCGGCGATCCCCGGGACCGGCCCGCCGTTCACGAGGCGCTGCGCACGGCGGTCATCGTCCTTTCGCCCATCGCCCCCCACGTCTGCCAGCAGCTCTGGAGCGCGCTGGGGGAGACCACCCTGCTGGTGAACTGCCGCTGGCCGGAGGCGGACGAGTCGGCCTTGGTGCAGGAGACGGTGGAACTGGTGGTGCAGGTCAACGGCAAGGTCCGGGGCCGGGTGGCGGTGGCGGCGGACGCCGACGAGGCCACCGTCAGGGCAGCGGCGCTCGGCAACGAGAACGTGGAGCGCTTCGTCGAGGGCAAGACCGTACGCAAGGTGATCACCGTGCCCGGCAAGCTCGTCAACATCGTGGTCGGCTGATGGACGTGCTGGCGCGGGGCCTCCTGGTGACGGCGCTGGCCTGGCTTTCCACCGGCTGCGGCTTTCACCTGCGTAGCTGGGATTTGTCCGGCGATCTGGGGCCTGTGCTCGTCACGGCCGGGCCGCACAACCCGCTGGAGCTGCCTCTCACCCGGGCGCTCGACCAGGCGGGGGTCGAGCAGGCGGCCGGCGCGGACGAGGCGAGCATGATCGTCGCCTTGCTGGACGCCCGCCAGGAGCGGCGCAGCATCTCCGTGTCCGGCCAGGCGCGCGCCGCCGAATACCAGCTCATCCTCGGGGTGCGCTATCAGATCACGGATGCGGCGGGCAACCTGCTGGTGCCGCCCCAGTGGCTCGAGCGCGAGCGGGTGTTCCGCATCGATCGCGACAACATCGTCGCCAGCAGCGAGGAGCAGGCCCTGCTGGAACGGGAGATGCAGAACGATCTGGTTCAGCAGATCCTTCGCTCCCTGAACGCCGTGGCCCCCGAGGTGGCCGATGCAGCGTGACGGGCGGGTGAAACGTGCAGATTAGGGCCGCGGAGCTCGGAAAGCGGCTCCAGCGCGAGCTCGCCCCCGTCTACCTCGTCGCCGGTGACGACGCGCTGCTCGTCCAGGAGGCCTGCGATGCGGTGCTGCAGGCGGCACGCCAGGCGGGATTCACCGAGCGCTCCGTGTTCCATGCCGAAACCGGCTTCGACTGGAGCGATGTGCTGCAGGATGCCGCCAGCATGTCGCTGTTCGCCACCCGCCGCATCGTCGACGTGCGCATGGCGAGCGGTAAGCTCGACCGCGAAGGCTCCGAGCTGCTGCGCCGCTACACCGACCGCCCGCCCGAAGACACCCTGCTCCTGATCCGGATGCCCCGGCTCGAGCCGAAGCAGAACGCCAGCGCCTGGTTCAAGGCCGTGGACAAGGCCGGCGTGGCGGTGCTGGTCTGGCCGCTGGACCTGCGGGAGCTGCCGCGGTGGCTCGAGCGCCGGCTCCGCGACGCCGGGCTCACCCTGGAGAAGGAAGCGCTGACCCTCCTGGCCGAACGGGTGGAGGGGAACCTGCTGGCGGCGGTTCAGGAGATCGAGAAATTGAAGCTGGCGGGTCTCGGCGAAACCGTGTCCGCCGCCGCTCTCCAGGAGATCCTGGAAGACGCCGCCCACTACGACAGCTTCGATCTCATCGACGGCGTGCTGTCGGGGGACGCCCGGCGGGTCAGCCGCATGGTGCAGAGCCTGCGCCAGGAAGGAGTATCCATGTTCGCGGTGCTCGGCGCGCTGACGTCGCAGCTTCGCCGCATCGCAGAGGGTGGCTACGTGCCCGGGCCGCGCCGGCGGCTGGTGGAGGGCTTCGCGCAGCGCATCGGCGGCGTTGCGGCCGTCGATGCGGTGTTGGCCGAATGTGCGCTGGTGGACGCCCAGGGGAAGGGACAGATTTCCGGGGACCCCTGGGCTTCCCTGGAGTCGCTGTTGCTGCGCCTGTGCGGCGTGGCGGTCTCCCCTATGAGACTTTCACCAGCAGGCCCGTCATGGCCTTCGGAAGCTGGGTCGTGATGACGGCCTGGCCGTCGCCGAGCTCGGGCGCGCGCACCAGGACCCGGTACTCGCCGTCCGGCGACTGATATTCACCCACCCGCTCCACCTCGATCGGCTTGAGCCGGCTGTCCACCACCGCGTAGATCCGGTCGTTCTCGTAGAGGGAGGCCACCGGCAGGGCCACCACGTCCGGCTCCTCGGGAAGCTGAACCCGCAGATCCACCACCCGGCCGATGGGAGGCAGCGAGGCCACGTTCCGGGCCGACAGGTGGAAAAATGCGTCCAGGCCGCTCTGCCCGGTCTTGATGCGTCGTGCCAGCCGCGTGAGGGTCAGGCGGTGTGCACCCTCCAGGCCGGCGATCACAGGCTCACCCTGTGCGAGATGGCGTTGCAGACGGGCGGCGTAGGAGTCGGGCACCTGCACCCTGACCTCGAAGGTGTCGGCGTTCGCCAGCTCGACCAGCGGCGCGGACAGGCTGGTGCGATCGCCCGGCGCCACGTTCACCGCGAGCACCGGCCCGCCGAAGGGGGCGCGCACCCGGGTCTTCTCCACCTGCAGCCGCGCGTGATCCAGCAGCGCTTGGGCGCGCTCCACCCGTGCCCGCTGCATGGCGACGCGGTTGGGAAGGTCCGCCAGGCGCCGCAGGTGGTCCTCCAGGTCGATGGCCGCCTGGTTGGCCTGCGCCACCACTTCCTCCATGAGACTCTGGGCGATGAGGCGGGACTCGAGGAGCGCCTGGTGCCGCTCCAGCTTCTGCTGGGCCACCCGGTGCATGGACATGGCCTGCTCGAGGGTCCGCTCGAGCCGGTCCCGCTCCGATTCGATGGAGCGCAGCTCCGCCTGATGCTGGGCCAGCTCGGCCTGGCGTTCCGCCAGCGCCAGACGGACTTCGTCGTCCGCCAGCTCGACCAGCACGTCGCCGGCGGCCACCCAGTCGCCTTCCTGCACGTGAACGGTCTTCACCGGCGCCACCAGATCGGTGCGCAGTCGGGCGAGCTGCGCCGCTTCCACCTGGCCGTAGGCGGTGAAGGTGGGGCTGTGCGGCTGCGGGTGTGCCTCGATTACCGAGACCGGCCAGGACTTCTCCTCTCGCAGCTCCGGCTCGGGGGAGGGGCCCGTGGCCAGAATGGACACGCTGAAGACGGCGGCGCCGCTCAACATGGCTCCCGCCATCGCCAGTCGCCTGGCGCGGGGGCTGGTGGGGCGGAGACGGCTCGGCCACAGTCTCGACGCTTTCATTCGGCAAGCTCCTCAGGTGACGTGAAACGGAACGCAGGCGTGTGCCTGCCCAGGCGCTCGAGCAGTCGACGCCCGTGAAGGCGGCCGCCTTCCAGCAGCAGGATCAGCGCCGGCACGACCAGCAGCACCAGAGCGGTGGAGAGGGCGAGGCCAAAGCACAGGGTGACCGCGATGGGCGCCATGTAGAACGACAGAGTGGAGGTCTCGAACATCAGCGGCGAGAGGCCGGCGATGGTGGTGAGGGAGGTGAGCAGCACGGCCCGAAAACGTGCGTGGACGGCCCGCTCCAGACTCTCCCGCACGGCGCGCCCTGCCTCCAGGTCGCGCTTGAAGAAGCTCACCAGGACGATGGAATCGTTCACCACCACACCGGTGAGCGAGAAGAAGGCGAGGAAGGACATGGCGCCGATGTCCCAGCCCGTGATCCAGTGACCCAGCACGGCCCCGGTGAGGCCGAAGGGAATGGCCACCATGATGGCCAGAGGCCAGAGGTAGGAGGCGAACACCCAGGCCAGAATCAGATAGATGAGCACCAGGGTGAGCAGCGCTCCCAGGGCCATGGTGCCCATGATCTCCTGGTCGTTGGCGGACTTGCCGGCGAGACCGAAGCGGAGGTCGTAGCGCTCCAGGATGCCCGGCAGCGCTTCCTCCTGAATACGGCCGGTGACGGCCATGGCATTGGCCACCTCGGGATCCACGTCGGCGCTCACCGTCACCGCCATCTGCCCGTCGGTGTGGCGGATCACGTCGATGCCCCGGCGGCTGTACAGCTCCGCCACGCTGCCGAGCGGCACGAACTCGCCGGTGGGCGTGCGCACGGGGAACTGGCGCAGCCGCCCCAGGTCGTCCCGCTCGGCATCGGGCAGCATGACCCGGACCTCCAGCTCGGAATCGTCCTCGTTGAAGATCTGCACCCGGCTGCCGCTGTAGGCAGCCCGGAGCTGGGCCCCGACGGACTCGGCGTCGAGGCCGATGGCGCGGCCGGCGGGCCCGAGCTCGAAGATGATCTGGTCCTTGCCGTAGGGCAGGTTGTCGATGACGTTGCTGACTCCGGGATAGGCATTCAGCGCCGCCGCCAGCTCTTCGGCGCCCTGCTTGAGGGCTTCCAGGTCGTCGCCCCGCAGCACCAGTGACAGGTCCGGCTGCCCGTTGTTCTTGCCGCCGCCGACCTCCACGACGAGTTGCTCCACGTAAGCGGGCTTGTCGACGAGCGAACGCCACTGCTCGACGAACGCCGCGGGCGACCGGGTCCGCTGTTCCTCGTAGGCGTAGTTGGCCTCGATGGAGGCGTATTGCTCGCCCACCATGCGCTCGTCGTTGAACGTGGCGAGATTGCGCCGGGTGACCCAGCCGAGCAGGTTGCTGCCCCCGGTGTCGCCGTTCACCCGATCGAGGCCCGCCTCGAGATGCTCGAGAAAGCGCTGCTTCTCGGCGTCCGTGGCGGTGGCACTGAAGGTCACCTGGGCCTCCAGGCTCTCGATGGAGAAACCGGTGGTCAGCGCCACGCCCACATGCTGGGAGGCGATGAGGGAGATGGCGACCATGACGCCTCCCAACGCCGCGCACAGGGTGGCGCCGGGGTAGTCGAGGGCGCGGCGTGCCAGGGGCATGAAGTACCGGTCGCGCACGGTGCGGAAGGCCTCGTCGAATCGCTGCCGCCAGCTTCGCGACGAGTCCGCGGCGGCGCGGCCCAGGGTGCTGCGCAGGTGGGCGGGAAGCACCAGAAAGCACTCCACCAGGGAGGCCACGATGATGCAGAGCAGCACGGTGGGCAGGGCCAGGATGGTGTCGCCCATGCTGGCACCCATGATCACCAGGGGAATGAACGCCGCCAGCGTGGTCAGCGACGAGGTGACCACCGGCACCCACATCCGGCGGGCGCTTTCCAGTGCCGCTTGCGCGGGGGTGGCGCCGGCCTGGTGCAGGGTTGCCGCGTCTTCGCCCACGACGATGGCGTCGTCCACCACGATCCCCAGCGCCATGACGATACCGATCAGGGCGATGATGCTGATGCCGTAGCCGAACACCAGGTGGAACAGCGCCAGGGCCAGCATGAAGCTCACCGGGATGCCCACCATCACCCACCAGCCCACCCGGCCCGAGAGGAAAAGGAGCAGGGTGATCACCACCAGCACGAGGCCCGAGAGCCCGTTCTCGAGAATCATTTCGAGCTGAGAGCCGAGCAGGGTCCAGATGTCCTGAACCACACCCACGGTGACTCCCTGAGGCAGACGCCCGGTGACGTCACGAAGCCAGTCGTCGACGATGCGGTCCGCCTGGTAGGCGTCGGCCTCGGTGCTGCGCATCAGCACCATCTCGATGGCGGGCTTGCCGGCTTTGCTGACCGTGGGCTGCCCGCGCTGGGGCCGGCGCACCACCTCGGCCACGTCGCCGAGGCGCACCAGGGCGTCCCCCGACTCGATGAGCACCTGCTCGAACTCGTAGGGGTCGCGCCGCTGGTCCAGACTGCGCAGCAGCCGCGAGCCCTGGCCGTGGCCCACCACCCCCGCGGGGACGTCCCGGCTCACCCGTGAGACCTCCGCCGCCAGCTCGTCCAGGGTCATCCCCAGCTCGCGGAGGCGTCGTCCGCCCACCAGCAGGGCGATTTCCTCTTCCGGCAGACCGTCGTAGCGGATGCCCTCGATGCCGAGGCGCATGAGCTCCCGCTCGAAACCGCGGACCAGGGGTATGAGCTCGCTCGCGTCGCTCGAGCCCACCACCTGCAGGACGCTGATGGGCTCGAGATCGATGAAGCGACGTATCACCGGCGGCTCGATTTCCGCCGGGAGGTTGCGGATGTTGGCTACCCGCTGCTTCACCTGATCGAGCCCCGTGCCCATGTCCGCGCCGTACTCGAACTGCACGCGGATGCGCACGAAGCCGTTCTCCGTGCGGGAGGTGATCTCGTGCAGGTCGTTCAGGTTGCGAAGCTGCTGCTCGATGGGCGTGGTGATGAGGGTTTCCACGTCTTCGGCGCTGGCGCCCGGCCATTCCACCTCCACGTACACCAGGGGGTAATCCCCGGGCGGGTCGAGCTGGGTGGGCATGGAACGGATGGCCCACAGTCCCGCCAGGATCATCAGCACCATCAGCAGGTTCGCTGCCACCCGATGCTCTGCGAATGTCCGAATCAACGTCGCTCCCTCACCAACCGAGGCGCCGGCGGCGCCACTGCGTGTGAAGCGGCGGATATCAGAAAACGTGCCAACCCACTTGTCGATTATTTCGGCTGAAAACTCAGCCACTTAGCGGAGGCCGCCGGAACAATCGGCTGTGTCGCGTGGTCGAAAACGCTAACTTTTGGCGATCGGCAGCGCTCAGCCATCAGCGATCAGCGATCAGCGATCAGCAAGAAGCGTTACGCCAGAATCTGGCGACGTCCCTCTTGCCGAAAGCCGAAAGCCGAAAGCCGACAGCCCTCCAGCGGACAGCGGAAAGCGGAAAGCGGACAGCGATAGCGACCAACGACCTCCTACCCCGCTGTTCCACTAGAGCCCGCTTCCTTACAATAGCGGGCTTGCCCGAATTCAGGGGAAATGCAGTGGCGAACCAAGTGGCGATCGAAGACTCAACGCTGTCACCGGAGATGGTGCCCGACACCACCGTCCAGGTGCGCGAGGTCTTCGGCATCGATCAGGATCTCGAGGTGCCCGCGTTCAGCGAGCGCACGGCCTACGTGCCCGCCGTGGACGAGGACTACCGCTTCGATCACGACACCACGCTGGCCATCCTCGCCGGATTCGCGCACAACCGGCGGGTGATGATTCAGGGCTACCACGGCACCGGCAAGTCCACCCACATCGAGCAGGTGGCGGCGCGGCTGAACTGGCCGTGCGTGCGCATCAACCTGGACAGCCACATCAGCCGCATCGACCTCATCGGCAAGGATGCCATCGTCATCCGCGACGGCCAGCAGGTCACCGAGTTCCGGGAGGGCATGCTGCCCTGGGCGCTGCAGCATCCCGTGGCGCTGGTGTTCGACGAGTACGATGCGGGCCGGCCGGACGTCATGTTCGTCATCCAGCGGGTGCTCGAGGTGGAAGGAAAGTTGACCCTTCTCGACCAGAACCGGGTCATCGAGCCCCACCCGTACTTCCGGCTGTTCGCCACCACCAACACCATCGGTCTCGGCGACACCACCGGGCTCTACCACGGCACGCAGCAGATCAACCAGGGGCAGATGGACCGATGGAGCATCGTCACCACGTTGAACTACCTGCCCCACGAGCAGGAGGTGGAGATCGTGCTGGGCAAGGCCAAGCACTACGCCGAGTCCGACCAGGGCCGGCGCACCATCGCCAACATGGTGGCGGTGGCGGAGCTGACCCGTCAGGGGTTCATCAACGGCGACGTGTCGGTGGTGATGTCGCCGCGCACCGTCCTCACCTGGGCCCAGAACGCCGAAATCTTCGGCGACGTCGGGTTCGCGTTCCGGGTCACCTTCCTGAACAAGTGCGACGAGTTGGAGCGGCCCATCGTGGCCGAGTACTACCAGCGCTGCATGGGCGAGGATCTGGGGGACGCCACCCGGGGGATCACCCTGAAGAGCGCGTGACCCGTGAGTGACGCGCCATGAAGGATCGGGACAACCCGCTGGAGCCGTTCAAGCGGGCCACCACGGCCACCATCCGTGCGCTCGCCGGCAACGACGAGCTGGAGGTGACCTTCGGCCAGGGCCCGCCCGTGGCCCGGGGCAACAAGATTCGCGTGCCCCTGCCCGCGGTGGGCGCCTCGGAGGAGGAAATCAACGCCGTGCGCGGGATGAGCGACGAGGCGGCGCTGAAGTTGCGTTATCACGACGCCGCGGAACACCAGCGTCGAGCCCCGCAGAGCGGGCCGGCGCAGGAAATGTTCCAGTGGATCGAGGACGCGCGCATCGCCTCCATCGGCGCCCAGCGGATGGAGGGGGTGGCCAAGAACCTGGACGCCTCCCTGGAGGCCGAGTGCAAGCAGGCCGCCTTCGACACCATCACCGTGGAGTCGGAGGCGCCCCTGTCCGTGGCCGTGGGGCTCCTGGTGCGCCAGCATCTCACCGGCCGTCCCCTGCCGCCGTCCGCCGAGCACCTGGTGCAGTTCTGGCGCGACTACGTGGAGGAGCACGCCGGCACGGACATCCTCGCCCTGAAGGAGCACGTGCTCGACCAGGGCCGGTTCGCGGACGTGTGCCGGCGGATCCTCGTGGACCTGGGGCTGGAAGCGGAGCTCGAAGAGCCGGCCGAGCCGGACGAGAGCCAGGACGAGGTGGAGACCGTCGACGAGAGCGACCAGGCCGAGTCCGAGGCGAGTCCCGAGGATGCGGTGCTGGACGAGGACTCCATGATGGACGACAGCGCCGAGGGCGAATCGTCCCTGGTGGAGATGGACGTCGACCTCGACATGGACGAGCTCGGTGCGGAGGCGGAGCCCGATGAGGGGCCGCAGAACCTCCCGGACGAGGCCGGGCGGATTCGGATGGACGTCAACTACACGGCCTACACCACCGAGTTCGACGAGGTGGTGCGCGCCGAGGAGCTGTGCGAGGCCGAGGAGCTGATTCGTCTCCGGGCGCTGCTGGATCAGCAGCTGGTCTCGCTGCAGCACGCCACCTCCAAGCTCGCCAATCGCCTGCAGCGCAAGCTCATGGCCAAGCAGAACCGGACCTGGGAGTTCGACCTGGAGGAAGGCCAGCTCGACTCGGCCCGGCTGGCGCAGGTCATCGTCGACCCCATGCACCCGCTGGCGTACAAGCAGGAAAAGGAGATGAAGTTCCGCGACACCGTGGTGACCATGCTGATCGACAGCTCGGGCTCCATGCGCGGCCGCTCCATCACCATCGCCGCC
>JAWLCV010000012.1:0-76137 GCA_041686955.1 Pseudomonadales bacterium | reverse complement strand
AGACCCAGTTCGCCGACGTGCTGCTGGTGGACACCGCCGGCCGCCTCGCCATCGACGAGCAGATGATGGCGGAGATTCGCGACCTGCAGCAGCGCCTGGCGCCCATCGAGACGCTGTTCGTGGTGGACGCCATGACCGGCCAGGATGCCGCCAACACGGCCAAAGCGTTCAACGACGCCCTGGAGCTCACCGGGGTGGTGCTGGCCAAGGCTGACGGTGACGCCCGGGGCGGTGCCGCGTTGTCGGTGCGCTCGGTCACCGGCAAGCCCATCAAGTTCATCGGCATGGGCGAGAGGACGGACGCGCTGGAGCCGTTCTACCCCGACCGGCTGGCCTCGCGCATCCTCGGCATGGGTGACGTGCTTTCGCTGATCGAGGAAGCGGAGCGCAAGGTCGACCGCAAGAAGGCGGAGAAGCTCGCCCGCAAGATGCAGAAGGGGCGGAAGTTCGACCTGGAGGATTTCCGCGACCAGCTCGAGCAGATGTCGAACATGGGCGGCATCGGCAGCATGCTGGAGAAACTGCCGGGCATGAGTCAGCTTCCGCGCGAGGCCCAGGCGCAGCTCGACGACCGGATGTTCAAGCGCATGGCGGTGGTGATCGATTCCATGACCCCCCACGAGCGGCGCTTCCCCGACGTCATCAACGGCTCGCGCAAGCAGCGCATCGCCCGGGGCGCCGGGGTGCAGGTTCCGGAGGTCAACCGCGTGCTCAAGCAGCACAAGCAGATGCAGAAGATGATGAAGAAGGTCACCCGCAAGGGCGGCATGCAGAAAATGATGCGGGGCATGCAGGCCATGCGCCGGCCCGCGGGGCCGCCACGGTAGTCGCGGGGCGGCGGCCGGCGGCCGCAGGGCACGAAGACGCGGCCCTTGCATGTGCGGGTCCTTCCTTTACAATACCGCGCCTTTCGATTCAGGGTAACCAGATGGTCACGATTCGCCTCGCACGGCACGGATCCAAGAAGAATCCGTTCTATCACATCACCGTGGCGGAGCGCGCCGCGGGGCGAGACGGGCGCTTCGTGGAGCGGCTCGGGTTCTACAACCCGGTAGCGCGGGGACGCGAGGAAAAGCTGCGCGTGGACGTGGAGCGGGCCGACTACTGGATCTCCGTAGGCGCCAAGCCCTCGGAGAAGGTTGCCGCGCTGCTCAAGGCCGCCCGCAAGCAGGCTCAGGCTGGCGCCTCCGCGACCACCGCGGAGTAACCCGCCCCCGGGAGCCGGCGCCGTGCCGGAGCAGGGCCCGGAGCCCGTCGTCGTCGGCCGCGTGGGCGGTGCCTACGGAGTCGGCGGCATGGTTCGCATCACCTCGTCCACCGTTCCCCCGGACAACATCCTGCGCTATCGGCCCTGGCTGATCGGCAAGGGGGATCGGTTCGTCGAGGTCGAGGTGGAGTGCGTGCGGCCGCACGGGCCCGGTTTCATCGCCCGGTTCGCCGGTGTTGCGGACCGGGAGCAGGCGCAGGCCCTGGCGGGCCGGCTGCTGGCGGTGCCGCGGGACGCGCTGCCCCCCCTCGAGACGGAACGCGAGTACTACTGGCGCGATCTGCTGGGCTTGGAGGTGGTGGACACCGCCGGACGCCGCCTCGGCCACGTGGATCACCTGCTGGAGACCGGCGCCAACGACGTGCTGGTGATCACCGGGGGCGAGCGCGAGGTCCTGGTTCCGTTCATGGAGCAGTTCGTACTGGAAGTGGACCTGGCGGGCCGGCGGATTCGGGTCGACTGGCCGGAGACGGGCTGATGTGGTTCGGCGTGGTGACCCTGTTTCCGGAGATGTTTCGCACCGCCGTGGAGACGGGGGTGCTGGGCCGGGCGGTGAGCGCCGGGGTGCTCGAGCTGGAGCTGTTCAATCCCCGGACGTACACCACCGACCGCCACCGGACGGTGGACGACCGCCCCTACGGCGGCGGTCCGGGAATGGTGATGATGGTGGAGCCGCTGCTGGCCGCCATCGGCGCGGCGCGGTCGGGCTGGGCCGAGCGGACGAGCGCCGGCGCGTCCCAGGAGGTGCCCCGGGTGATCTACCTGTCACCCCAGGGCCGGCGCCTGGATCAGGCGCGGGTGCGGCGACTGGCCGACGAGCCGGGGTTGATCCTGGTGGCCGGCCGGTACGAAGGCGTCGACGAGCGGGTCATCGAGGCGGCCGTGGACGAGGAAGTCTCCATCGGCGATTACGTGCTCACCGGCGGCGAGTTGCCGGCCATGGTGCTGATGGATGCGGTGTCCCGGTATCTGCCGGGCACCCTGGGCAATGCGGCGTCGTCGGCGGTGGAGTCTCACCTTGATGGATTGCTCGATTACCCGCACTATACGCGCCCGGAACGGGCGGCCGGGAGCGCCGTGCCGGGTGAGCTGCTCACTGGCGACCACGCCGCAGTAGCGAGGTGGCGCCGCCAGCAGGCGCTGTGGCGGACGTGGCAGCGCCGTCCCGACATGCTGGCGGGGCGTGACTGGTCCGACGAGGACCGGTCGTTGCTGGCCGCGATGCTGGACAGAACGAACGACGATTAGGCGAGGAGCGAGAAAGGTGCGCAGGAACAAGGTTATCGAAGTGCTCGAGAACGAGCAGCTCAAGGCGGAGGTGCCGGAGTTCAGTCCCGGCGACACCGTGGTGGTGCAGGTGAAGGTCCGGGAAGGCAACCGGGAGCGTCTGCAGGCGTACGAAGGGGTGGTGATCGGCCGGCGCAACCGCGGGCTCAATTCCTCCTTCACGGTGCGCAAGATTTCCCACGGCGTCGGAGTGGAGCGGACGTTCCAGCTTCACAGCCCGCTGATCGCCACCATCGAGGTGAAGCGCCGCGGCGACGTGCGTCAGGCCAAGCTCTACTATCTGCGGGAACGCTCTGGCCGTTCGGCGCGAATCAAGGAAAAGGTCTAGCACGTACCCGTGGTGGAAGCGGGATCCGCACGTGGCGTGAGCACGACCGCGGGTCCCGACATTCACCCGGAGTCCCGCGCCGCCATCGATGCCTATCTGGACGAGGTCTGGCTGGAGCGCGGCCTCGCCGAAAACACCCTGGCCGCCTACCGGCGCGACCTCCAGCAACTGGCCCGAGCGGTGCCTCGGCCGCTGCTGCAGGTGACCCCGCACGACCTGCTCGCCAGCGTGGCCCGGCGCTTCGAGGCTGGCTACCAGGCCCGCTCTTCCGCCCGCTGGCTCTCCTGCGTCAAAGGCTTCTACCGTCATCAGGTGCACAAGGGGCGGCTGGCGACGGATCCCAGCGCCGACCTGGACCTGCCCAAGCTCGGCCGCAGCCTGCCGGGGGCCCTCTCGGAGCGGGAGGTCACCGCGCTTCTCGCGGCGCCCGACGTGGAGGATCCCGTGGGGCTGCGGGACCGCGCCATGCTCGAGCTGGTGTACGCCTCCGGATTACGCATATCCGAGCTGGTGGGGCTCACCATGGCCGCCCTGAACCTGCGTCAGGGCGTGGTCCGCGTGATGGGCAAGGGGAGCAAGGAACGCCTGGTGCCGGTGGGCCAGGAGGCGCTGCGCTGGATCGAGCGTTACCTGGAAGAGGCGCGCCCGGCGCTGGTCCGGGGCAGCGCGTCGGCGGCGCTGTTTCCCAGCCGGCGCGGCCGGCCCATGACCCGACAGACCTTCTGGCATGCGGTGAAGCGCTACGCGCGAGCCGCCGGCATCGCCCGGGAGATCTCGCCCCACACCCTGCGCCACGCCTTTGCGACCCACCTTCTCAACCACGGTGCCGATCTGCGCGCCGTGCAGATGATGCTGGGTCATGCGGACTTGTCGACCACCCAGATCTATACTCACGTGGCTCAGGCGCGGCTGAAGGACCTGCACCGCACCCATCACCCCCGGGGATGAGCGGGGAATCAACCGGCGACGGGCGGGTCGAAGCTCGAGGGCCCGAATGCACGTGTATCGACCGAGGAGCGGACTGGTGAAGACGATCATGGCAAAAGTTGGAGCTGCGGCGCTGGTGGCGGCCGCGGCTTGGGCATACACGGCCGGCGCGGCCGTGCCCGGTTCGGAGGCGGCAGGAAACCCGCCCTCGAAGGGGTCGAGCGCGGCCGAGGAAGCCCGGGTCCTGGTGGAGCGGATCAGCGCCCTGCGCCCCGACATTCCCATCGAGCACGTCTCGCGGACGCCGCTGCCGGACATCTACGCGTTGGAGCTCGCCGGCGGCACCGTGTTCTACGGTACCGCCGACGGGCGCTATCTGTTCGCCGGGGATCTCTACGAGCTCGGTGATCACGATCTGGTGAACCTGGCCGAGTCCGGGCGCATGGAGAAGCGCAGGGCGCTCATGGCCACCGTGTCCGAGGAGGACATGGTGATCTTCAGCCCGCGCGGCACCCCCAAGGCGGTGGTCAACGTGTTCACGGACGTGGACTGCGGCTTCTGCCAGAAGCTCCACCAGGAGGTGCCCCAGCTCAACGACATGGGCGTGGAAGTGCGTTACCTGGCCTATCCCCGGGCCGGCATCGGCTCGCGGTCGTATCACAAGATCGTATCCGCGTGGTGCGCCGACGACCCCAACGCGGCCATCACCAAGCTGAAGGCCCGTGAGCAGATTCCGGAGGCCACCTGCGAGAACCCGGTGGCGGAGCAGTTCGAGCTCGGCCGCGAGATGGGCGTGGCGGGCACCCCGGCCATCATCCTCGAAGACGGTCGCATGCTGCCCGGGTACATGCCGGCGGCGGAGCTGGCGCAGAAGCTGGGAATCTGACGGGACGCTGTCCGCTTTCCGCTGTCCGCTGTCCGCTGTCCGCAAGAGAGTCTTCGCTGAAGGCTGGCGAGCCGGCTCTAGCGGAAGGCGGATAGCGGATGGCGGACAGCGACGTTTGAGCACTCCGCCCAACCCCCGTACCATTGCCGCTCGTTTACTGGCCGAGGGGGCGTGTTGGATCCGTTACGGGTAGGGATTTGCGGCCTGGGCACCGTGGCTCAGGGCGTTCTGACGATTCTCCAGGAGCAGGCCGAGCACATCGCCCGTCGGGCGGGCCGTCCCGTGGTGGTCACCCGGGTCGCGAGCCGGCGGCTGCGCCCTGAGGCGCGCCTGGGAGACGCCGAGTTTTCCACCGACCTGCGCGCCCTGGCATCGGCCGCCGACGTGGACGTGGTGGTGGAGCTCATCGGCGGCGAGCAGGTGGCCCTGGATCTGCTCCGGACGGCGCTGGCCGCGGGCAAGCCGGTGGTCACCGCCAACAAGGCGGTGGTGGCCCTGCACGGCGACGAGCTGTTCGAGCTGGCCAGGCGAAACCGTGTGCCGCTGTGTTTCGAGGCCGCGGTGGCGGGGGGCATCCCCATCATCACCGCGCTCACCCGCGGGCTCGCCGCCAACGACGTCCATTGGCTGGCCGGGATCATCAACGGCACCTCAAACTACATCCTCACCGCCATGACCCAGGAAGGCGAGGATTTTCAGCAGGCGCTGGCCGAGGCTCAGCGGCTGGGCTACGCCGAGGCGGACCCCACCTTCGACATCGAGGGAATCGATGCCGCGCACAAGCTGACGATTCTGGCGGCCCTGGCCTTCGGCATGGACTTCCGGTTCGCCGACGTCTACACGGAAGGCATCAGCCGCATCAGCCCGGAGGACGTGGCGTACGCCCGGCAGCTCGGTTACCGCATCAAGCATCTGGGCATCGCGCGCAAGACGGCGGCGGGCGTGGAGGTGCGGGTGCATCCGACGTTGATTCCCGAGCACCGCCTGCTCGCCAACGTGGACGGCGTGATGAACGCCATCGTGGTTCACGGGCACGCCGCGGGAGACACTCTGTATTATGGAGCGGGCGCCGGTGCCATGCCCACGGCGTCGGCGGTGGTGGCCGACATCATCGAGATCGCACGCGGCAAGGCGCTGCTGCCCGAGCCCGGGGAGGCGGACGGCCTCCAGGTGGTGCCCATCATCGAGAGCGAGAGCGCCTTCTACCTGCGCATTCCGTCCCTCGACCGCCCGGGGGTGTTCGCCCGGGTAGCCACCATCCTGAGCGAGCACGAGATCAGCATCGAGTCGGCGGTGCAGCGGGCGGAGGCGATCCACGCGGAAAATCAGCAGGCCTGGGTGCCCATCGTCATCGTCACCCAGCGGGTGCCCGAACGGGTGATGAGCCACGCGCTGATGGAGGTGCAGGCGCTCTCGGAGGTGGTGGGCGAGATCACCCGCATCCGGGTGGAAGATCTGGCCGATGACTGAGCCGCGCATCGTGGCACGGCCGGCGCCGGCCGCCGCGGATGCGCTGGACTCGTTGCCGCCCCTGCTGCGCCGCGTATACGCCCTGCGCGGGGTATCGGCGGCGGAAGAGGTCGACCGCTCGCTGGGGGCGCTGCTGCCGCCGGCCGCGCTCGATCCCGACGGCCGCGCCGCCGGCCGCATCGCTGCCGCGGTGACGCGCGACGAGCCCATCCTCCTGGTCGGCGATTTCGACGCCGACGGCGCGACCTCGGTGGCGCTGGCCGTTTCGGCCCTTCGCGCCTTCGGCGCCCGTCAGGTGGACTATCTGGTGCCGAACCGGTTCGAGTTCGGCTACGGCCTGTCGCCGGAGATCGTGGCGCTGGCGGCCCGCCGCGGGCCGCGCCTGCTGATCACGGTGGACAACGGCATCTCCAGCGTGGACGGCGTGGCGGCAGCCACCGCTGCCGGGATGGACGTCATCGTCACCGATCACCACCTGCCCGGCCGGCAGCTTCCCGATGCCTATGCGCTGGTGAATCCCAACCTGCCCGGTTGCGGCTTCCCCAGCCCGGCCATGGCCGGGGTGGGAGTCATCTACTACGTCATGGGTCTGGTGCGATCGCGGCTGCGGGCGGAAGGCTGGTTCGCCGAGCGTGCCGAACCCAACCTGGCCGACTGGCTCGATCTGGTGGCCCTCGGCACGGTGGCGGACGTGGTGCCGCTGGACCGCAACAACCGGATCCTCGTCCACCAGGGGGTCGCCCGCATGCGCGCAGGCCGCTGCCGGCCCGGGATCCGGGCGCTGGCGGAGGTGGCGGGGCGTCCCCTGCCCAAGCTTCGTGCTCAGGACCTGGGATTCGCTCTGGGGCCCCGGCTCAACGCCGCGGGAAGGCTGGACGACATGACCCTGGGCATCCGCTGTCTGCTGGCCCCGGACATGGACGAAGCCCTGGGGCTGGCCCGCGCCCTGGACGAGCTGAACCGCGCCCGCCGCGAGCTCGAACAGGAGATGATGCGGGATGCGGAGCTGATCGTGGCAGGGCAGGGATCCGGCTGCGACGACCGGGTGGGCATCTGCGTCTACGATCCCGGTTGGCACCAGGGCATCATCGGCATCGTTGCCGGGCGGCTGCGCGAGAAGGTCAACCGGCCGGTGATCGCCTTCGCCGATGCCGGTCCCGCCGCGCCGGACGAGCTCAAGGGTTCGGCCCGCTCGCTGCCGGCCCTGCACGTGCGCGACGCCCTGGACGCGGTGGCGAGCCGCTATCCCGGGTTGCTCATGCGCTTCGGCGGCCACGCCATGGCCGCGGGGCTGGCCATCAAGCGGGTGCACTACGAGCGCTTCGCCCGGGCCTTCGACGCCCAGGTTCGGCAGGTCCTTCCGGAGGAGGCCCTCACCCGCACGGTGCTCACCGACGGCGAGCTCGGCGAGGCGGACCTGTGCCTGGCGAGCGCGCGCTGCCTGGCCGACGCCGGGCCCTGGGGTCAGGGCTTTCCCGAGCCGCTGTTTCACGGGGAGTTCGAGCTGGTGAGCCAGCGGGTGGTGGGCGAGGATCACCTGAAGCTGGTGGTCCGCCGGGGCCGGCGGCTGGTGGACTGCATCGCCTTCCGGCAGGCCCCCCTGCCGGACGTGAAGCGGCTGTTGCTGGCCTACCGCCTCGCCGAGAACGACTACGGCGACCTGCCCACCCTGCAGCTCGTGGTGGAGCATCTCATCCCGTTGGCATAAACTGCCGCGCTTTTCCGGGCAACGGGCAGTCTCGAGTCATGGCGGAGATCACATCCATTCGCGAACGGTTACGCGACCTCGTGGAGCGCGAGTCGGCGCTCAGGGGGTATCTTTGACTACGAAGGCAAGGCAGAGCGGCTCGAGGAGGTAGAGCTCGAGCTCTCCGGTCCCAAGGTCTGGGACGATCCGGATCGCGCCAAGGCCCTGAACCAGGAGCGGGCGGGGCTGGAGCAGGTGGTGAGCGGCTTGTCGAAGCTGGCGAGCTCGCTCGGCGATCTCGAGGAGCTGGCGGAGCTCGCGGCGGCGGAGGGCGACCGGGCGGCGCTCGACGACGTGGAGGCGGAGCTCGACGTGGCGGAAGCGGAGCTCGTCGCGTTGGAGTTCCGCCGCATGTTCCAGGGCGAAACCGATGCGGCCAATGCCTACCTGGAGATTCAGGCGGGCTCCGGCGGCACCGAGGCCCAGGACTGGGCGGAGATGCTGCTGCGAATGTACCTGCGCTGGTGCGAGAAGCGGGGATTTCAGGCGGAGATCGTCGAGCTCTCACCCGGCGAGGTAGCCGGCATCAAGAGCGCCACCGTGGAAGTCAGAGGCGATCACGCGTTCGGCTGGCTGCGCACCGAGACCGGCGTGCACCGGCTGGTGAGGAAGTCGCCGTTCGATTCCGGCAATCGGCGGCACACGTCGTTCGCCTCGGTATTCGTCTCGCCGGAGATCGACGACGACATCGAGATCGACATCAATCCGTCGGACGTGCGCACGGACACCTACCGGGCCAGCGGCGCCGGCGGTCAGCACGTCAACCGCACGGACTCGGCGGTCCGCCTCACCCACCTGCCCACCAACGTGGTGGTGCAGTGCCAGAGCGAGCGTTCTCAGCATCAGAACCGGGAGAGGGCGTGGAATCAGCTTCGCGCCAAGCTCTACGAGCTCGAAATGCAGAAGCGACGCAGCGAGGCGCAGGCCATCGAGGACGCCAAGGCGGACATCGGCTGGGGCAGCCAGATCCGTTCCTACGTGCTCGACCAGTCCCGGATCAAGGATCTGCGCACCAGCGTGGAGCGCTCGGACCCCGGCAACGTCCTCGACGGCGACATCGACGACTTCATCGAGGCGAGCCTCAAGGCCGGGTTATGATTCCACTCACTCCCAGGAGCCCCTGGGGCTCGCTGACGGACGCGCAATGACGGAAGAAAACGACATCATCGCTGTACGCCGCGACAAGCTGGCCCGCTGGCGGGCAGGCGGCGGCGCGTATCCGAACAGCTTTCGCCGCGACGCGTTGGCCGCGGAGCTCCAGGAACGCTGCCGGGATCTCGACAAGCCGGCGCTGGAGCAGGCGGGGATCACCGCGGCGGTGGCCGGACGGGTCATGCTGCGGCGGGTGATGGGCAAAGCGAGCTTCATCACCCTGCAGGACTCGAGCGGCCGCATCCAGTGCTATCTGCGCAGCGAAGATCTGGGGGAGGCGGCCTACGAGCAGTTCAAGGAGCTCTGGGACATCGGCGACATCGTCGGCGTGCGCGGCACCCTCATGCGCACCAACAAGGGTGAGTTGTCCGTTCAGGCGCAGCACATCGAGCTGCTCGCCAAGGACCTGCGGCCGCTGCCCGAGAAGTTCCACGGATTGACGGACCACGAGATCCGCTATCGTCAGCGCTATCTCGATCTCATCATGAACCCGGAGTCCCGCCGGGTGTTCGAGATCCGCTCCCGGGCCGTGAGCTACCTCCGCCGGTTCTTCACCGAGCGCGGCTTCATGGAGGTGGAGACGCCCATGATGCAGCTCATCCCCGGCGGCGCGGCTGCCCGTCCGTTCGTCACCCACCACAACGCCCTGGACCTGGACCTGTACCTGCGGGTGGCCCCGGAGCTGTACCTCAAGCGGCTCACCGTCGGTGGGCTCGAGCGGGTGTTCGAGATCAACCGCAGCTTCCGCAACGAGGGGCTCTCCACGCGCCACAATCCAGAGTTCACCATGCTGGAGTTCTACTGGGCCTACGCGGGATTCGAGGATCTCATCGCCCTCACCGAGGAGTTGCTGCTGGGTCTGGCCCGCGACGTGGTCGAGTCGGACGCGGTGAGCTACCAGGGGCAGACCCTGCGTTTCGGCCAGCGTGCCGAGCGCATGACCATGGCGGAAGCCATCGTCCGCCACACGGACCTGGAGGCGGGCGACCTCGCCGACGCGGAGCGGCTGGCGGAGAAGCTGACGCGGCTCGGCGTGGCGGTGGAGCAGGATTGGGGGCTCGGCAGACTGCAGACGGAGGTGTTCGACGCCGCGGTTGAGGACAAGCTGCAGCAGCCCACGTTCATCACCCACTATCCCGCCGAAGTGTCGCCCCTGTCGCGGCGCAACGACGACGATCCGTTCCTGGCGGACCGCTTCGAGCTGTTCATCGCGGGGCGGGAGATCGCCAACGGCTTCTCGGAGCTGAACGACCCGGAAGACCAGGCAGAGCGCTTCCGTCAGCAGGCCGAGATGAAGAGCGGCGGCGACCTGGAAGCCATGCACTACGACGAGGACTACGTCCGCGCCCTGGAGTACGGGCTGCCGCCCACCGCCGGGGAGGGCATCGGCATCGATCGGTTGATCATGCTCCTCACCGACTCAGCGTCCATACGCGACGTTCTGCTGTTTCCGCTGATGCGGCCGAAGGATGGCTGAGGGGCGGCTGCGCCTGGAAGAGTCGTGGAAGGCGGCGCTGGCTCCCGAGTTCGAAGCGCCGTACATGCGTTCGCTGCGCCGATTCCTGGCCGAGCAGAAGGCGGCCCGGCGGGTGATCTACCCACCGGGCCGGCAGATCTTCGCCGCTCTGGATCTGTGCCCGCTGTCGGACGTCCGGGTGGTCATCATCGGCCAGGACCCGTATCACGGCCCCAACCAGGCCCATGGGCTGTGCTTTTCGGTGCAGCCCGGAATTTCCCGGCCTCCGTCCCTGGTGAACATCTTCAAGGAGATCAACGACGACCTGGGCACGCCGGAGCGGCGCATCGGCGACGGCGCGGGCTGCCTGGAGCCCTGGGCCCGTCAGGGCGTGCTGCTCCTGAACGCGGTGCTGACCGTGGAGCGCGGCCGGGCGGGCTCGCATCAGGGGCGGGGTTGGGAACGATTCACGGACCGGGTTGTGGAGGTCCTCTGCGACCAGCGCGAGCATCTGGTGTTCATGTTGTGGGGCAGCTACGCCCAGAAGAAGGGCGCGAAGGTGGATCGCAGCCGTCATCTGGTGCTCGAGGCGCCGCATCCGTCCCCCCTGTCGGCTCATCGGGGATTTTTGGGCTGCCGGCATTTCTCGAAGGCGAATGCGTATCTGGAGGAGAATGGGGTGGAGCCTGTAGATTGGTTCGAGGGATTGTGAGTCTCGCTTTCCGCTGTCGGGTTTCCGCAGGAGCCGAATCGCCAGCGCCTGACGTAGACCTCTCTGGCCGATAGTGGATGGCGGATAGCGGACAGCGACCCTCTATGTCACCATTTCCCGCTTCATCGTATGCTGGAGAACGCGGGTCATGATCCGATCAGCCACAGAAAAGCTGCTGGTGGAGCAGCGCGATCACACCGTCGTCGTCACCCTGAACACGCCGCCGGCGAACACCTGGGATCAGGAGAACCTGCGCGGGCTCGAGGATCTGGTGCGGCAGTGCAACGCCGACCGCGGCGTGTACGCGCTGGTGATCACCGGCTCCGGGGAGAAATTCTTTTCGGCGGGCGCCGACCTGAAGCTGTTCGCCTCCGGGGACAAAGGGGTGGCCGCGACCATGGCCATGGCCTTCGGCTCCGCGTTCGAGGCGCTGGCCGGTTTTCGCGGCGTGTCCATCGCGGCCATCAACGGCTACGCCATGGGAGGCGGGCTGGAGTGCGCCCTGGCCTGCGACATCCGTATCGCCGAGCGTCACGCCCAGCTCGCGCTGCCGGAAGCCACCGTGGGGCTGCTGCCTTGTGGCGGCGGCACTCAGAATCTCTCGTGGTTGGTGGGGGAAGGCTGGGCCAAACGCATGATTCTGTGTGGTGAGCGGGTGGACGCGGAGACCGCCGCCCGGATCTCCCTGGTGGAGGACGTGGTGGATCAAGGGCAGGGGCTGGGGGCTGCGCTGGCCCTGGCGGAGAAGGTGGGCAAGCAGAGCCCGCCTGCGGTGGCCGCCTGCAAGGGGCTGATCCAGGCGGCCCGCAGCGGCAACATCGCCGCGGCCTACGCCACCGAACGGGAAGAGTTCGTTCGGCTGTTCGACACGCAGGACCAGAAAGAGGGCGTCAACGCGTTCCTCGAGAAACGCTCGGCCCAGTGGGTGAACGGATGAGCCGGCCGGTCGACGCCGGGAACCGGCCGGTCCTGCTGTTCGAGCACGCCACCGCGTCCGGCCATCTGCTTGCGGAAGCGCGGCTCAACTCCGAGGCCACCCTCAACGCCCTGAGCCTGCCCATGATCGACGTCCTGCGGCCGGCCCTCGACCGCTGGGCCGCCGACCCCCGGGTGGTCGGGGTCCTGCTCACGGGCTCGGGCGACCGGGCGTTCAGCGCCGGCGGCGACATTCAGGCCCTCTACCACGCCATGAAGAAGAACCACGCGGCGGGCGAGGTGGTGGACGATTACCCGTTTCGCTTCTTCGAGCACGAGTACCGGCTCGATTACCAGATCCACAGGTTCCCCAAGCCGGTGGTGAGCGTGGGCCACGGCGTGGTGATGGGTGGCGGTCTGGGCGTCTTTTCCGGCGCCCGCTACCGGCTGGTGACGGAAAAAACGCGAATCGCCATGCCGGAAGTCACCATCGGGCTGTTTCCCGATGCCGGCGCCACGTGGCTGCTGAAGAACATGCCGCGGCACCTGGCTACGTTCCTCGGCTGCACGGGTGCGCACATGAACGGCGCCGATGCCCTGGCGGTGGGGGTAGCCACCCACGCCGTGGCCGCGGCCCAGCGGGGCGCGGTGCTCGACGCGCTCATCGACCTGCCTTGGACGGGTGAGCCGGAGAGGGACCACGAGGGCCTTGCAGCCCGTCTGGACGAGTTGCCCGCGGGCGAGCTGCCGGCGAGCCAGATGGGTGACGTGCCCGAGGGGCTGTCGCCCGAGGGAGCGCTCATCGACGTGGTGCAGGGGATGCGCGGTCTCGCCGGCCGCAGCCCGTGGATCGACGCCGGCATCGCCGCGATGAACCGGGGGTGCCCCACCTCGGTGGGCATTGTGGTGGAGCAGCTCAAGCGGGCGCCGGACCTGGGCCTCGCGGATTGCTTTCGCCTGGAGATGGTGGTCGCCACCCATTGCGCCCACCATGCCGACTTTGCCGAGGGCGTGCGTGCCCTCATCATCGACAAGGACAACGCGCCACGCTGGCAGCACGGAACGCTCGAAGACTTGCCGCAAGCCCACGTCGCCGAGCACTTCCAGCCTCCGTGGCCCGTCAACCCGCTGCACGACCTGGAGGAGACGACATCATGACCCGCATCGGATTCGTAGGGCTAGGCAACATGGGTGGCCCCATGGCGAGCAACCTGGCGGCCGCCGGCCATTCGGTGAAGGTGTTCGACCTGGTGGAGGCACGCATGTCGGCGGTCTCCGGCGGCGAGCCCCAAGCCAGTGCCGCCGCCTGCGTGCGGGACGTGGAGGTGTTCGTCAGCATGCTGCCGGCGGGACGGCACGTGCAGGCCCTCTACCTCGGCGACGACGGCATTCTCGCCCACGCGAGCGAGGGCACTCTGCTGATCGACTGCAGCACCATCGACCCGGACACGTCCCGGCGGGTGGCGGCGGCCGCGGCGGAGCGGGGGCTCGCCATGCTGGACGCGCCGGTGTCCGGGGGCACGGCGGGCGCGGAGGCGGGGATGCTCACGTTCATCGTCGGCGGCGCGGCCGAGGCACTGGAACGGGCCCGGCCGCTGCTGGAGGTGATGGGTCGCAACGTGTTCCACGCCGGTGACAGCGGCGCGGGTCAGATCGCCAAGATCTGCAACAACATGCTGCTGGCGGTGCACATGGCGGGAACCGCGGAGGCGCTGGCTCTGGGGGTGAACAACGGGCTGGATCCGGCGGTGCTTTCGGAGATCATGAAGCAGTCGTCCGGGGGCAACTGGTCGCTGAACGTGTACAACCCGTACCCGGGGGTCATGGAAGGGGTGCCGGCATCCCGGGGCTACCAGGGCGGCTTTCTGGTGGACCTCATGAACAAGGATCTGGGCCTCGCCATGGAGACGGCGGAGGCCTCGGGCAGCTCGGTTCCCCTGGGGTCGCTGGCCAAGAACCTCTACCGGATCCATCAGCAGCTGAACGCGTCGGGCGGGCTGGACTTCTCCAGCATCCAGTGGCTGTATCGGCCGCAGCTCAAGGATTGAGCGGCGGTCAGCCGCCGAACGCTTCCCGCGCGGCGGCCATGTCCTCCGACAGCTCCGCGAGCTGCTCGCACTCCGGGTTCGGGTCGAGCCCCAGGTTGGCGAAGGCGCGGATCTCGCTCCAGTCCATCTCGGTGTAGGGATGATTGGTGCCGACCAGGGTCTGCAGGTTCGCCACCATCACCACGTCGGCATAGTCCGCGGCGGGTGCGGTCCGGTCGAACGCCACGTAGTGGCTCGGCACCAGGGCGATCTCGTCGGGAAACTCCCAGCTCTGCAGGATCATGGTCCCCAGGGCGCCGTGGATACCTTCGATCACCCGATCCAGGGTCATGCTGTCGCCCAGCAGGTTCGCGTGCTCCTCCGCCCAGGCGAGAATGGGCAGCACGCCGATGCTGTGGGTGAGCCCCGCCAGGGCCGCCTGATCGGGGCGCAGCCGGGTGAACTTCTTGGCCAGCAGTCCGCTGATGCCGGCCACCTCCGTGGCGTGGCTCCACACCTGCCGCAGCTTGCGATCCACCAGATCGGAGGTCGCCTGGAACATCTGCTCCATGGCCATGCCGATGGCCAGGTTGGCTGCCAGCGCCACCCCGAGACGGCTCACCGCAGTGTTCAGATCGTCGATGGAGTTGGCACCCCGGTACAGGGGCGAGTTCGCCACCTTGATCATGCGTCCAGCCAGGCCGGCGTCCTCGGTGATCACTCGGGCCAGCCCCTGGGCCGACACGTCGGCATCCTCGGCGGCGTCGCGAATCCGCAGCGCCACCTCGGGCAGCGTGGGAAGCTCGAGCTCGTCGTTGTCGACCGCGGTGGTCACCTCGTTCTTGATTTTCTCGGCGAGATTGGACATGGAAAAGCGGGCACCAAGTGAAAAACGATACCCGCAGTATAGAACCGCTCAATCGATGCGTTTGAGATCCACGTCCTGATGGCGAAGCATCTCCGGGGCATCCGCCGTCACCACCGCCAGCAGCGGACCCGTGTCAGCGTCGGCCACTGCGCTCTGCAGCACCACCCCGACGGCGCGGCCGTCGTCGGCGGTGATGTCCGTGCCCGGTGACGGGGCATTGGGGCCACGCCAGGTCAGTACGGCGAGGCGGCGCTTCACCTGGCCACGGTGCTGGGCTCGCGCCACCACCTCCTGACCCAGATAGCAACCCTTGTCGAAGCTCACTGCGCCCAGGGCGTCCAGGTTCAGCATCTGCGGCAGGAACGCCTCACTGACCGCCTCCGTCACCAGGGGAATGCCGTCGCGGGTGAGCGCCGCGAGCCAGGCCTGGTCCGAGATGTGAGGGTGTTGCGCCCATATCTCCCGGGCGCGCTCCAGGTCGTCCACCGGGAACAGCCGGCGGCGCGTGTCCAGCACCAGTCCGCCGGCCTCGTCCGGGAGCGTCAGGCCCGCCAGCACCAGGGTCTCCGGGTGGCGGTTCTCCAGGCGGGTTCTGGAGAACGCGAGGTAAGGCCGCAGGAAGACCTGCAGGCGTTCCACCAGGCTCGCGTGCAGCACCAGCAGCACGTCCTGATCCCCATGCGCCGTGCACCAGCCGTTCATCACCACCCGGCCCTTGAGATTGCACAGGGCGGTGGGGGTGAGGGCTCCGGTAGACAGCGTGTCCAGGTCGCAGGTGAGGTATCCCTGGAGGAAGCTTCGCGCATCGCTGCCGTGAAACCGCACCACCGCCAGCTCCGGCAGATAGGCGATGCCCGTGACCGCGGGTCCGTCTGCGGACGCCGCGGGCTGCCGCTGCAGATACGTCTGCCATTGCTGATGGATCATGGCGCTGGCGATGTTGCTTCCGTTGGCGGCACAATGGTGCGGTCGTGACGGGCAGATGTCGAGAGTATGAGCGGAACAGAGCGGGCAATGGGTGCCGTCGACCAGCAGCGGCTGTACTGGCGCAGCCGCCGCGGCATGCTGGAGCTCGAGCTGGCGCTTCGTCCGTTCGTCCAGCGTCGGCTGGCGGATCTCAGCGCCGCCGACAAGGCCGCCTATGGCCGATTGCTCGAGCACGACGATTGGGACATCTTCGATTGGGTTCAGGGCAGGCGGGAGGCTCCCGATGCCGAGCTGGCAGACCTGGTCGCACAGATCCAGGCCGCCGCCCGGGAGGGTGCCGGAGCCCGCTGAGGCGGTTCTGACGCTCCCCCGGCAGCCGGGCCGCTGGCGTACGCTCAGGCACCGGGCGTTGCTGGTGCCGGTGGTGCTCGGTGGCTGGAGCTGGTTCGGCACGGCGGGGACGGTGCCGCTTCTGGTCTGGTGGTGGTGCCGGCGTCCGGTCGCTTCGACGGACGACGTGCTCATCGGGCTCGCCGAGGTGCGGTGGGCGCGGTTGGGCGCCTTGCGTACCTGTCTCGCCCTTCACTCCGGCCGGTTGGAGATCTTCAACGACGAGCTGCACCCCGCGGACCTGGCGCGGCTGCGCCGGACCCTGCGGTCGCAGCTCGCCGGCGCGCGATGACCGCGCGCGATGACGGGAGGCGGAGAGCCGGATCTCCGCTTCAGCTCGCCGCCGGTTTCAGCACGTCGAGCCGGTCGGAGAAGCCCGGAAAAAGGATGGTGTCCTCCGCCCGCGACAGCGTGTCCGGGTGGTCCAGGTTGTAATGAAGACCGCGGCTCTCCCGCCTCGCCAGGGCCGAGCGGACGATGAGCTCGGCGACGTGGACCAGATTCCGGAGCTCGATGAGGTCGTTGGTCACACGGTAGTGACTGTAGTAGTCGTGAATCTCCTGCTTGAGCAGATCCAGGCGGCGCTGGGCACGCTGCAGGCGCTTGTCAGTGCGCACGATACCCACGTAGTCCCACATGAACCGCCGCAGCTCCTCCCAGTTGTGGGAGATCACCACGTCCTCGTCCGAATCGGTCACCTGACTCTCGTCCCAGTGCGGCACGGTCACGTCGGGAACCGTCTCCTCCAGGTGCTCCATCACGTCGCCGCTGGCGGTCCGCGCGAACACCAGACATTCGAGTAGCGAGTTGCTGGCGAGGCGGTTGGCCCCGTGGAGCCCGGTGCAGCTCACCTCCCCTATGGCGTAGAGCCCCGGCACGTCGGTGGCGCCCTTGAGATCGACCAGCACGCCGCCGCAGCTGTAATGGGCCGCGGGCACCACGGGTATGGGCTCCCGGGTCATGTCGATGCCGAACTCCAGGCAGCGGCGGTGGATGGTGGGGAAATGCGTCTCGATGAAGCTTCTGGGACGGTGGCTGATATCGAGAAACACGCAGTCCGCCCCGGTGCGCTTCATCTCGTGGTCGATGGCCCGGGCCACCACGTCCCGCGGCGCCAGCTCGAGGCGGCTGTCGAAGCGACGCATGAAACGGTCGCCGTCGGGCAGCCGCAGGATACCGCCTTCGCCGCGCACCGCCTCCGAGATGAGGAACGACTTGGCGTGAGGGTGGTACAGGCAGGTGGGATGGAACTGGTTGAACTCCATGTTGGCGATGCGGCATCCGGCGCGCCAGGCCATGGCGATGCCGTCGCCGGTGGAGCTGTCGGGATTGCTCGTATAGAGGTAGACCTTGCTCGCCCCGCCGGTGGCCAGGATGACGAAGCGGGCCTGGAACACCTCCACGTGTCCCGTGGTCCGATTGAGCACGTAGGCACCGGCACAGCGGTTGGGGTGGCGGCCGTACTTGCTCAGATTGATGAGGTCGATGGCGACCCGGTCACGGAGCAACTCGATGCGGGGGTGATCCAGCACCCGGCGGGTGAGGGTGTCGATGATGGCCCGGCCGGTGGCGTCGGCCACGTGCAGCACTCGGCGGAACGAATGCCCCCCTTCGCGGGTCAGGTGGAAACGGTCGTCCTCGGTGTCGAAGCGGACGCCCCAGCGGATGAGCTGATCGATGGCCGCAGGCGCCTGCTCCACGGTATAGCGCACCACGTCGGGATCGCACAGGCCGGCGCCGGCGTTCAGGGTGTCCTCGATGTGGGCATCGATGCTGTCTTCCGGGTCGGTCACGGCGGCGATGCCGCCCTGGGCCCAGGTGGACGACGCGGAGTCGACGTCGCCTTTGCAGAGAACGGTCACCCGCGCGCGCGACGCGAGATGCAGCGCTGCAGTGAGGCCGGCGGCGCCGCCGCCGATGACGAGTATGTCCGTGGAAAAGCGCTGGTTCATGCCCCGGGGATCCATCAAACGGTTTCTAGTATAAACATGTGGTTGTCGGCAGAATATCGGGTCAATCTTCGGCAACGGCGAAGGGGTGGCCAAGGAAACCGACAAAGAGCTGGTGCGCAGGGTACAGGACGGCGACCGGCGGGCGTTCGATCTGCTGTTCGGCCGCTATCAGCACAAGATCGTCAATCTGGTCGGCCGCTATCTGCGCGACCCCGAAGACGTTCAGGACGTGGTCCAGGAGGCGTTCATCAAGGCGTTCCGGGCGTTGCCCAGGTTTCGCGGCGAGAGCGCTTTCTACACCTGGCTGTATCGGATCGCCATCAATACGGCGAAGAACCACATCGTCGCCAAGAGCCGGCGGCCGCCCGGGGTGGACGTGGAGGTGGAGGACGCCGAGCACTTCGACGGCGCCGATGCGCTGCGGGACCTGGAGAGCCCGGACTCGCAGCTGGCCAGAGACGAGCTGTCGGCGGAGATCGATGCCGCCATATCCGATCTCCCCGATGATTTGCGCAGTGCAGTAACTCTGCGAGAATTCGACGGTCTAACCTACGAGCAGATCGCGGAGATCATGGAATGCCCCGTGGGCACGGTGCGTTCGCGGATCTTCCGTGCCCGCGAAGCCATCGACAAGCGCATCGCGCCGCTGCTCGATCGACAACGTTGAGGGGCGTTGTGGGGCAGTCGGACACCAGCCGTCGGGGGACCATACATGCGAGCGGCGAAGCTTGCCTACACCGGGAACTTCCGGTGGGAATGCGAGCCCTACTAGGACGTGGAAGGCCGGAGATTCCGGCCAGTGGTCGTTGGGTCAGGGGAAGCGGGATGCGTGGTGGAGAGAGGTGAACGGAACATGACGGAAAAACTCAAAGAGTCGCTATCCGCCGTCATCGACGACGAGGCCGATACCTTCGAGCTGCGGCGGGTGCTCGACGAGCTCGACCGCAATGCCGACATGCGTGCGTTGTGGGATCGCTATCACCTGATCGGCAACGCGGTGCGACGGCGGGGCGCGGCCGACACCTTTCCGATGCCCGATCTGCGGGAACGGGTGTGGGAGGCCCTCGACGCCGAGGCGCAGGACCTGCCGGCCACGGGGACCGGGGCCGGGGCATCGCGTTCCATCGGCCGCTTCACCGCGTTGGCGGTGGCGGCCACCGTGGCGTTCGCCGTGGTGATCGGCTTGAATGGCCTGGGCGGCGGCGACGACGCGGCCGTCACCGACGTGGCCCGAGCCGGCGCGAGCTCCGAGTTGGGCCGCTCCTCCCTGGCGCTTCCCGAGATCTCCGGCACCGACATGACCAGCACCGACGCCGCCAACACGGAGATCTCGCCTTCGGATCTGCAACGCGCCCGGGCATACATGCTGCACCACGCGCAACAGCAGGCGCTGAATCAGGCAGGCGTCATGTCCATGGTCAAGATGGCCACCTACGAAGCACCATGAGTCGGGCCGCGGTCATCCGCCGCGGGATACGCCGGCAGCGCCATGCCGCCGGCCCCGCCCGCGCAAACGTCGTTCTGCTCGCCACGTGCGTTCTCCTGCTGTGGTCCCGCACGGGAGTCGCCGAAGACGATCCGAGGGACTGGCTCGACGACATGAATCGAGCCTTCAGCGAGCTCGCGTACGACGGCATCTTCAGCTACTTCAGCGGTCACGACCTGGCGAGCCTGAGGCTCGTGCACATGGTGGTGGACGGGCAACAGCGCGAACGCCTGATACACCTCAATGGCGCGCCGCGAGAGATCGTCCGCCGGGGCGACCAGGTGGCGTGCTTCGTCATGCCCGGGGACGCGCTGCTCGAGCTCGAGCAGAGCATTCCCTCGGGCCCCTTCGCGCGCGCGTTCGTGCGCCGGTACGATCGCATTTCCGAGAACTACGGGCTGTCGTTCTTCGGCGAGGATCGCGTGGCGGACCGCACCGCGGTTCGAGTGGCGGTGACCCCCCGGGACGAGGATCGTTACGGTTACCGGCTCTGGCTCGACAAGGAGACCCGGCTGCTGCTGCGTTCGGAGCTCGTGGGTCACGATGGCGAGCGGCTGGAGATCTTCCAGTTCAACCACATCCATTTCGGCGATTCGGTGGATCCGGCCATGCTCGAACCCGAGGGCAAGCAGGGGTCGCTGGTGAGCCACCTGACCCTGGCCACCAAGGAACCGCAACCCGTGGATCGGGAGAATACCGCCTGGGAAGCCCGCTGGCTTCCCGAAGGCTTCCGTATGGCCGCCGCCGACATCCGCCGCGCGCCGAGCTCGCTGAAGTCCATCGACACCATGATGTACTCCGACGGGCTCGCCGCCTTCTCGCTGTTCATCGAGGACATGCCGAATCGCGGCGCGGCGGCCATGGTGTCCCGCAACGGCGCGACCGTGGCGGTGACCCACGTGGTGAAAGGGGACCGCGGCGAGCCGTACCTGGTGACCCTGGTGGGGGAACTTCCCACGCCGACGGCGCAGCGCATCGCGCGCTCGGTGGCTCCGCGGGCCGCCGAATCGGGAAGCGAGCGGGAATGAGTCATCGCGTCGTGCGGCAGGGGCGGGCGGTGGCTGGCGGCGGCGGGGCCATGACGGTGCGCTTCTCCGGGTCCTGCGGCGCCGGCGCTTGCGGTGTCGGCTGCGGGAATGCTCTCGGCTGCGGCCCCGCGCGCGAAATCGCGGCACGACGACTGGATCTGCCCGACAGGCTGCAGGCCGGCGACGTGGTGGAGCTGGGCCTGTCCGGGCGTGGCCTCACCCGGGTGGCCTTGATCTGGTTCGCCGTGCCGCTGGGGGCGCTGCTCGCGGGGGCGCTGCTCGGCGACGCGGCCGCGGCCGCGGGCTTCGGCGGCGAGGCCGCCAGCGCGCTGCTCGGCTTCGCGGGGCTGACCGTGGCGCTGCTGATGGCCGCGAGGCAAGGGCCCGAGCTGGTCCGGTTGCTCGAGGTCCGGGCACGGGTGGCAGGCATCGCCGGTGACGGCATCGGAGGCGCTCGGAAGCGCTGAGCGCGCCGGCAGGCGCCAGGTCCAGGGAACATTCACCATGACGGCACATTCCTTCTGTTCACGGCTGTTGCTGACGGCAACGCTCATGACGTGCGTCAGCGCCTGGGCCCGGGAGCTCCCCGACTTCACCCGGCTGGTGGAAGCCAACGCGGGTGCGGTGGTCAACATCAGCACCGTTCAACACCGCCAGGCGCGATCCGCGCCCGGTACGCCGAGTGACGAGCTGGAGGAATTCTTCCGGCGGTTCTTTCCGCCCGGTCAGGGCGAATCCATTCCGTTTCTGCGGCCCCGCTCCCTGGGCTCCGGTTTCGTCCTCGAGCGAGACGGCTTCATCCTCACCAACAATCACGTGGTGGAGGGGGCCGATGAGATCATGGTCCGGTTCAACGATCGCCGGGAGTTGTCGGCCGAGCTGGTGGGGGCCGATCCGAGGTCCGATCTGGCGCTGCTGAAGGTCGACGCGAACGATCTGCCCACGGTGACCCTGGGGCGGTCGGAAGAGCTGAGGGTGGGCGAGTGGGTGCTGGCGATCGGCTCGCCGTTCGGCTTCGACTACTCGGTGACCGCCGGCATCGTCAGCGCCAAGGGCCGCAGTCTGCCCACCGAGCAGAACGACAACTACGTGCCGTTCATACAGACGGACGTGGCCATCAATCCCGGCAACTCCGGGGGACCCCTCTTCAATCTCGACGGCGAGGTGATTGGCATCAACTCCCAGATCTACAGCAACTCGGGCGGCTTCATGGGGGTCTCCTTCGCCATTCCCATCGATGTGGCCATGGAGGTGGTGCGCCAGCTCAAGGCCACCGGACGGGTGACGCGGGGTTGGCTCGGCGTGGTGATTCAGGAGGTGGACCGGGACCTGGCCGAGAGCTTCGGGCTCGACCGTCCCCACGGCGCCCTGGTGAACCGGGTGCTCGAAGGCTCGCCCGCGGACGAGGCAGGGCTCGAGGCGGGTGACATCATCACCCGGTTCGCCGACACCGTCATCGAGTTCTCCACCGAGCTGCCCCACGTGGTGGGACGCATGCGGCCGGGCAGCACGGCGAAGCTGAACATCGTCCGCGAAGGCGAGGCCATGACCCTCGACGTGCGCGTGGGTGAGCTCCCCGAGCGCGATGAGGCCGACGATGAATACGCCGGGCCGGCGCAGCAGGCGCCCTCCCGCATCGGGCTGGCCGTCGAGCCTCTGCCGGAGGAGGCGGCCGGGGAGATGGGCATCGACGGCGGAGTGCGGGTGCTCGAGGCCCGCGGCGCCGCGGCACAGGCGGGCATCCGCTCCGGCGACGTGGTCACCCGACTGAACAATCAGGAAGTTCGGGACGTGGAAGGCTTCATGGATATCACCGATGCCCTGCCGCCGGGCCGTTCCGTGCCGGTGCTGATCATCCGCGGCGGGGTGCCCACTTTCCTCGCCCTGCGGGTCCCGGAGTGAGTCGCCGCAGACTCCGGGATACGCTACACTCGCGCGCCTTTGAATGGCTGAGGGCCGAGCGCCCCCGGGCCGGGGACCCAGAGTAGTGCCTGCAATCGACCAGATTCGCAACTTTTCCATCATCGCCCACATCGATCACGGCAAGTCGACCCTGGCCGACCGGCTGATTCAGCTCTGCGGCGGGCTTTCCGATCGGGAGATGGCGGAGCAGGTTCTGGATTCCATGGACCTGGAGCGCGAGCGCGGCATCACCATCAAAGCCCACAGCGTGACCCTGGAATACCAGGCCCGTGACGGGCAGCGTTATCAGCTCAACTTCATCGACACCCCGGGCCACGTGGATTTCAGCTACGAGGTGTCCCGTTCGCTGGCTGCCTGCGAGGGCGCGTTGCTGGTGGTGGACGCCGCTCAGGGGGTGGAAGCACAGTCCGTGGCGAACTGCTACACCGCCATCGAGCAAGGGCTCGAGGTGCTGCCGGTGCTGAACAAGATCGACCTGCCCCAGGCCGAGCCGGAGCGGGTCGCCCGGGAGATCGAGGAGATCATCGGCC
This sequence comes from Pseudomonadales bacterium, assembly GCA_041686955.1. GTDB lineage: Bacteria > Pseudomonadota > Gammaproteobacteria > Pseudomonadales > Azotimanducaceae > UBA7803. The sequence continues at coordinate 52,859 of JAWLCV010000012.1, read as the reverse complement.
TGCCGGCTCACGACGCCATTCGCGTCAGCGCCAAGACCGGCGAAGGGGTGCCGGAGCTCCTGGAGCGGCTGGTGGCGCAGATTCCGCCGCCCGAGGGCGACCGGGAGGCGCCGTTGCAGGCGCTCATCATCGATTCCTGGTTCGACAACTACCTGGGGATCGTCTCGCTCGTGCGGGTGGTTCAGGGTGAGATCGCCAAGGGTGACAAGGTGGTGGTGAAATCCCTCGGACGCACCCATGTGGTGGACGACGTGGGCTGCTTCACCCCCAAGCCCACGGCCCGGCCGCGACTCGCCGCCGGCGAGGTGGGCTACGTGATCGCCGGCATCAAGGACATCCGCGGGGCCCCGGTGGGGGACACCCTGGTGCTGGCGTCCCATCAGGAGGTGCCCCAGCTTCCCGGCTTCGCCCGGGTCAAGCCCCAGGTGTTCGCGGGCCTGTTTCCGGTCAACTCCGAGGATTTCGAAAGTTTCCGCGAAGCGCTCGAGAAGCTGACCCTGAACGACGCGTCGCTGTTCTTCGAGCCGGAGACGTCGGACGCGCTGGGTTTCGGTTTTCGCTGCGGCTTTCTCGGCATGCTGCACATGGAGATCGTGCAGGAACGCCTCGAGCGGGAGTACGACCTCGACCTCATCACCTCCGCGCCGACGGTGGTCTACGAGGTGGAGTTGCCCGACGGCACCGTGACCCACGTGGACAATCCGTCGCGCCTGCCGGTGAACTACAAGGAGATGCGCGAGCCCATCGTTGAGGTGAGCATTCTCGTGCCCCAGGACTACGTGGGCAACGTGATGACGCTGTGCGTCGAACGGCGCGGCGTGCAGAAGAACATGACCTACACCGGTGGTCAGGTCTCCATGCTCTGGGAAATGCCCATGAACGAGGTGGTCATGGATTTCTTCGACCGGCTGAAGTCCGTGAGCCGGGGCTTCGCCTCCATGGACTACAGCTTTGCGCGTTTCCAGCCCGCCAACCTGGTGAGGCTCGACATCCTGATCAACGGCGAGCGCGTGGATGCCCTGGCGAACATCGTTCACCGCGACCAGGCCCAGGTGCGCGGGCGGCAGCTCGTGGAGAAAATGAAGGAGCTGATCCCGCGGCAGATGTTCGATGTGGCGATTCAGGCGGCCATCGGCGGCCAGGTCATCGCCCGTTCCACGGTGAAGGCGCTACGCAAGAACGTCACCGCCAAGTGCTACGGTGGCGACGTCACCCGTAAGAAGAAGCTCCTGGAGAAACAGAAGGCGGGCAAGAAGCGGATGAAGCAGCTCGGCAAGGTGGAAATCCCTCAGGAGGCGTTCCTCGCGGCGCTCAAGGTGGAGCGCTGATGGACATCGACTTTCCGCTGGTACTCACCTGGGCGGTGCTGATCTCCGGCGCCGTCTGGCTGTTCGACGTGCTGGTGCTGAAGCCGCGCCGTCAGCGCGCGGCACGGTCGCTGGAAGCCAGCGGCACCCGCCGGGAAGAGCTGGATCGGGTGCTGGCGGAACCCAAGCTGGTGGAATACGCCCGTTCCTTCTTCCCCGTGCTGCTGGTGGTTCTGCTGCTGCGCAGCTTCCTCGCCGAGCCGTATCAGATTCCATCCGAGTCCATGCTGCCCACCCTGGAGGTGGGGGACTTCATTCTGGTCAACAAGTACGCCTACGGATTGCGCCTGCCGGTGGTGAACACGCGAATCGTCGAGGTGGGCGAGCCGGAGCGGGGGGACATCATGGTGTTCGTTCCGCCTCACGACCCGCGCTACTTCATCAAGCGCGTGGTGGGCCTGCCGGGTGACCACATCCGGTACGAGAACAAGGTGCTCTACATCAACGGCGAGCGCGCGGATTACCAGCTCGAGCGTCAGTTCGAGAGCTACCTGCCGTTCGCAAACGGCCCGGTGCCGATCCGCGAATACCACGAGCGTTTCGATGACAGCAACCACTCGATCTACCGCTACCCGTTCCCCGAGCCGCCCCGGGAATGGGTGGTACCGGAAGACTCCTACTTCATGATGGGTGACAACCGGGGCCGCAGCGAGGACAGCCGGGTGTGGGGCTTCGTTCCCGAGGATCGAATTGTAGGCAAGGCAGTTGCCATTTGGGTGCACAAGGATCCGGGATTCTCACTGCCAACCTTTTCACGCAATCGCTGGCTAGACTGAGAGACAGTAGGACGACCGTTCGTCGTGATCCTCGGAGAACTCATGATGCCGCAATTCGCTTCGTACGCCCGCCAGCGCGGCCTCACCGGCATGGGCTGGCTGATGGTGCTGATCGTGCTGGCCGCAGCCATCACACTGACCCTGCGGCTGGCGCCTCATTACATCGACTTCTACACGGTGAAATCGGTGATTCAGGGGCTGCCGGCTCAGGAGGTGCGCACCATGTCCCGCAGCAGCCTCCTGGAGGCGCTCAAGAAACGATTCAAGATCAACAACCTGCGCGACTTCGACATCCGCGATATCATCGACCTTCAGCGCAGCCGGGACAGCACCGTGCTGGAGGTCCGCTACGAACGCCGCGAGCACCTGTTCTTCAATGTCGATGTCGTCATCAGCTTCCACGAGCGATTCGAATACTGACGTGACGCCGCCCGAGACGCGGCTGGAGGCGGCGCTGGGCTATCGGTTCGGCGACCCGGACCTGTTGCGGCAGGCGCTGACCCACAAGAGCTTCGCGAGGGACCACAACGAACGGCTGGAATTTCTCGGCGACGCGGTGCTCGGCTACGTGATCGCGCTGCGCCTGTTCGAGGAGCAACCGGCGGCCCACGAGGACACGCTGTCGCTGCTACGCGCGAATCTGGTGCGAAAGGATACGCTCGCCGAGGTGGCCGCCGAGCTGGACCTCGGTCGATACCTCCGGCTCGGCGCCGGGGAGCGGCGCAGCGGCGGCCACAAGCGGGCGTCGATTCTCGCCGATTCCCTGGAAGCGGTGATCGGCGCGGTGCACCTGGACGGCGGCATCGAGGCGGCACGGGATCTCACCCTGCGGTTGCTGGAGCCGCGCATGCGGACCCTGGACCCGGAGGCGTTGAAGGATCCCAAGACGCGATTGCAGGAGATGCTGCAGGGCGTGAATCTGGACCTGCCGGAGTACGCCATCGAGTCCACCACGGGCTCTGCCCACTCGCGGGTGTTCACGGTGAGTTGCCGGGTGCCGGCTCTGGAGCTCACGGTGGCGGCGCAGGGACGCAGCCGCCGGGGCGCGGAAAAGAATGCGGCGGAATCCATGCTGACCAAGGTGGCGGAACGTCTTGGACGGAAGCCAGGTGCCTGAGACCATCCAACGTTGCGGCTACGTGGCTCTGATCGGCCGTCCGAACGTGGGCAAGTCCACCCTGCTCAATCACCTGCTGCGGCAGAAGCTGGCCATTACCTCGCGCAAGCCGCAGACCACGCGACACGTGTTGCTGGGAGTGGACACCGAGGGCGATGATCAGGCCATCTACGTGGACACGCCGGGCATCCACGACGACGCCCGCCGTGAGATCAACCGGCAGATGGTGCGGGCGGCCACCGCGGTGCTGGCCGACGTGGACCTGGTGCTGATGATCGTGGACCGGGACGTCTGGACCGAGGGTGACGAGCGGGTGCTGAAGCTGCTCGAGCACCATCCGGTTCCCGCCTTCGCCGTCCTGAACAAATCCGACCTGGTCCGGCGCAAGGAAGCGCTGCTGCCAGCCATGGCCGCGCTCCACGAGCGTGGCCGCTTCGACGAGATCTTTCCGGTATCGGCGTTGAAGGGCTCGGGGCTGGAAGCGCTGCGGCGGGCGGTGTTCGCCCGGCTGCCGGAACAGGCGCACCTGTTCCCCCCCGATCAGGTGACGGATCAGAGCGAGCGGTTTCTGGTATCGGAGATCATTCGCGAGAAGCTCATGCGCCGCCTCGGCGACGAGGTGCCGCACCATCTGACGGTGGTCATCGAGGGCTACGACGAATCGCCGAACCTGGTGGACGTGGCCGCCGAGATCTTCGTGGAGCGGCCGGGCCAGAAGCGCATCGTCATCGGCAAGGGTGGCGAGAAGCTCAAGGTCATCGGCCGCGAAGCCCGGGAGGACATCGAGAAGCTGCTGGAGAAGCGGGTGATGCTGCGGCTGTGGGTGAAGGTGCGGCCGGGCTGGAGCACCACGGCGGCGGGACTGCGAAGGGTGGGCTATGACCCGGGTCACCGGTGAAGCAGCGCTGGTGCTGCACACCAGGCCGTATCGCGAAAGCAGCGCCATCGTCAGCCTCCTGACTGCCGGCCACGGCCGTGTGCCGGTGGTGGCGCGAGGCATCCGCGGCAGCAAGCGCGGCAACGTGCTTCAGCCGTTCAACCGGGTTCGGGTGAGCTGGAGCGGCCGGGGCACGCTGTACACCCTCACCGGTTGCGAGCTGGTTCGTCACGCCTGGCTCAGCGGCAATGCCCTGGCGTCGGGGTTCTACGTTCTGGAGCTGCTGACGCGCCTGCTCCACGAGCACGAGAGCTCGCCGCGGCTGTTCGCGGGAGCGTGCTGGGTGCTCGAACGGCTGGAAACAGCGGAGTACCCGCCGGACGTGGCGCTGCGGGGTTTCGAGCGGCTGCTGCTGGACGAGCTGGGGTACGGGCTGGATTTTTCCCGCGACGCCGACACCGGCGAGTCCATTCGCGCGGACACCGATTATCGCCTGCACATGGATGCCGGCTTCGTGGCCGTCGGCAGCGGCCGCGGCTACCCGGGCGCGGTGCTGCTGGAGATCGCCGACGGCCGCTACGACTCGCGCGGGGCCCGCATCGCGGCCAAGAAGATCTTCCGGCAGGCGCTCAGGCCGCTTCTGGGACCGAAACCCCTGGCCAGCCGGCGACTCTTGACCCGGCGGAATGCCGGATGAGTCGACGCGGTCCGCGGCAGATCGAGCTCGTGGTGGACGAGCTGGGCGACGAGGGTTTGGGCGAGGGCCGTTTCGAATCCCGAATGGTGAAGGCGCGCAATGCGCTGCCCGGTGAAACCGTCCACGTGCGCGTGCTGAAGCGGCGGGGCGGCGTGTGGTACGGCGAAGCCGACGTTCCCGAGGCGGCCGCCGCGGATCGCCGGCTGCCCCCGTGTCCGGTGTTTCCCCGCTGCGGCGGCTGCACGCTGCAGCATCTGGATTACCCGCGACAGCTCGTTCACAAGGAACGGGTGTTGCTGCGGCTCTTGGCCGGGCATGGCGTCGAAGCGCGGCGGCTCCATCCACCGGTGCACGGACCACGGTTGCACTACAGGGCCAAGGCACGGCTCGGCGCGCGCGTCGTGGGCGGCGAGCTGCTGCTGGGATTTCGAGAGGGATTCAGCAATCGGGTGGCGCGCATGAGTGAGTGCAGGACCCTCCTGCTGCCGTTCTCGCGCATGCTTCCCGAGCTCTCCGCCACCCTCGGTGCGCTGCGCTCCCCGGACCGCATCCCCCAGGTGGAGCTCGCGGCCGGCGATCACGAATCCGCCGTCATCGTCCGCCACCTGACCGATCTCGACCAGGATGACCGCGCGCGGCTTCTCGAGTTCGCGCGGCGGAACGCGACCCGGGTTTATCTGCAGCCCGGCGGCTACGAGACCGTAACCCTTCTCGGCGACGGCGCGGCGTCGCCGTACCTCTCCTACACGAATCCAGACTATGGGCTCTGCTACGACTTTCTGCCCACGGACTTCACCCAGGTGAATCCTTTCGTGAACCGGGCGCTGGTGCGCTCGGCCCTGCTGGCCCTGGCGCCGCGTCCCGGCGCCACCGCCACGGATCTATTCTGCGGCATCGGCAACTTCTCTCTGGCCCTTGCGCGCTCTGGGGTCGAAGTTCGCGGCTACGAGCTCGCGGGCGAAGCCGTGGAGCGGGCGAAACACAATGCGCGCCGCAACGGACTCGGGGCGCAGGCTGAGTTTGCCGCCCTGGATCTGTATGATTCCGCGTGCCCGGATCTGCCGGAGTCGGAGTTTCTGCTGCTGGATCCGCCGCGGTCCGGGGCTGGCGCCAATCTGGAGCGTTGGGCGGGGTGGCGAAGGCTCGAGCGGATCGCCTACGTGTCGTGCAATCCGCGCACGTTTGCCGGGGACGCCGCACGCTTGCAGGCCAGGGGATTCACGTTGCAGCAGGTAGGGATCTTCGACATGTTTCCACACACCAGCCACGTCGAGACGCTGGGTCTGTTCGCTCGGGACACGGGAGTGGGCGCGGGTGGTTAAGGTCCGCGAGGACGTCGCGCGTGCGCCCGACGGGCGGCTCGACGTAGACGCCTGGGTTCTCGATCTGGCGGCGCGGCACGGCGCCCTGGATCGGGACGCAGTGCTCCGCGCGTGCCGCTTCGTGCGCGGCCTGGGGCCGCGGGGTGAGGACTATCTGGAAAGCGGCGTGGAGATGGCGGAGCTGGTGAGTCAGCTTCGCCTGGATACCGCCTCCGTCGCCGCAGCGCTTTCCTACCGTCCGGTGCGCATCGGTGCCGTCGCTCTGGAGGAGGCGCAGGAGGCGCTGGGGGAGGACGTGGCGCATCTCCTCGAGGAGGTGCTGCGCATGGCCACCACGAGCCTGCTCGAGATGAGCAACACGCGCCTGCAGACCAGCGAGCGGCGCAATCAGGCGGACAACGTGCGCCGCATGCTCATCGCCATGATCGACGACGCCCGGGTCGCGGTGCTCAAGCTGGCCGAGCGGGTGGTGGCGTTGCGCTCCGCGAAGCACGACGACGAGGCGCGCAAGCAGCGTATCGCCCACGAGGCCCATCGCGTGTTCGCTCCGCTCGCGAACCGCCTGGGCATCTGGCAGATCAAGTGGGAGCTCGAGGATCTGGCGCTGCGCTACCTGGCCCCGGACATCTACATGGCCATCGCTCGCCAGCTCGACGGGCGCCGTGAAGAGCGGGAACGGGAGATCGAGGCGCTGGCGAGCGCATTGGAGCGGGATCTCAATGCCCGCGGTATCCATGCCCGGGTGACGGGGCGCGCCAAGCACATCTACAGCATCTGGCGGAAGATGCAGGCTAAGCAGGTGGGCCTGAACGAAGTGTACGACGTGCGCGCGGTTCGGGTCCTGGTGCCGGACGTGGCCCAGTGCTATGCCGCCCTGGGCGTGATTCACACGGAGTGGCGCCATGTCCCCAGCGAGTTCGACGATTACATCGCGTCCCCGAAGGAGAACGGCTACCGCTCCATTCACACCGCCGTGCTCGGCCCGGACGGCCGGACCCTCGAGGTGCAGATCCGCACCCAGGAGATGCACGACGAGGCGGAGCTGGGCGTTTGCGCCCACTGGTCCTACAAGCAGGGTGACGCGGAGGATCGTCCGTACGCGGAAAAGATGAACTGGTTGCGCCAGGTCGTGGAGTGGCGGGACGACGTGGAGCATGGCACCGCGGGCGCCGGCCAGGACCTCGGCGAGGAGCTGCGCGCGCTGTTTCAGGACGAGCGCATCTTCGTCACCACCCCGAAGGGGCACGTGCTCGACCTGACCGCCGGGGCGACGCCGGTGGATTTCGCCTACCGGGTGCACACGGAGGTCGGTCACCGGTGCCGCGGCGCGCTGGTGGAAGGCCGCCCGGTCGCATTGAACGCCGTGCTCAGGACGGGACAGCGGGTGGAGATTCTCACCGGCGACGAGCCGGCGCCTCAGCGGGAGTGGCTGGATACGCATCTGGCCTTCGTGAAGAGCGCACGGGCGCGGGAGAAGATTCACGATTGGTTTCGCGCACGCGCGCCGGAGGTCAACGAGCAGGAAGGGCGGAGCCGTCTGCTCGCGTTGCTGCGGCGGTTGCAGTTGGCGGATCCTGCGCCGGAAGGTTGGACCCGCGCCGCTCATGCGTTGGGTTACGAACAGGTTTCCGCGTTCTGCCGCGCGGTGGGCACGGGTGACTGTCAGACGCTGGAGGCCGTCGAGGCGCTCCACGATCAGCACGAGTTCGAGGGTCAACTCGATCTATTGCCGCAGTTCCCTGGGCGGGCGGTGCGCTCCGCGAGGATCGAGCTGAAGGCCTACGACCGTCCGGGCCTGTTGCGGGACGTCACCGAGTTGCTGAACGAGCTGAATCTGTCGCTGGTCGCAAACGCGGGGCGCGTGGACCCGCTCTCCGGCCGCGCCACCCTCACCCTGGACATCGTCGTCGGCCATATCCGGGAACTGGCCACCATCGTCGACCGGCTCGGACGTCTTCACGACGTGCTCGACGTTCGCGTCGAGCGCCGATAGCCCCAACTTCACTACTAGAATCCAACGATAGGAAGGAGATCACTCATGAGAATCATATTGCTCGGGCCGCCCGGTGCGGGGAAGGGAACCCAGGCTCAGTTCATCTGCGAGCACTTCGATATTCCGCAGATATCCACCGGGGACATGCTGCGCGCCGCCGTCAGCGCAGGCACGCCGCTGGGCCAGAAGGTCAAGGCGGTGATGGATTCCGGCGCGCTGGTTTCCGACGACATCATCATCGAGCTGGTCAAGGAACGCATTGCGGCTTCGGACTGCGCCAACGGATTTCTCTTCGACGGTTTTCCACGCACCATTCCCCAGGCGGAAGCCATGGACGAGGCGGGCGTGGAGATCGATCACGTGGTGGAGATCAAGGTTCCGGACGAGCAGATCGTCAGACGTCTCAGCGGCCGGCGCGTTCATCCTGCGTCGGGCCGCGTGTATCACGTCGAGTTCAATCCGCCGCGCGAGCCGGGAAAAGACGACGAAACCGGCGAACCGCTGGTTCAGCGCGACGACGACAAGGAAGACACGGTGCGTGAGCGCCTAGCCGTGTATCACCGCCAGACCCACCCGCTGGTAGATTTCTATCGGAACAAGGCCGAGCGCTCGAAACTCGAGTTCATCGAGATCGACGGTGAGGGCGAGGTCGGTGAGATTCAGAGTCGGATACTTCGCGCGCTCGAGTGATCGGCGTGATATTTCCTTTGCTCGTCAGTATGATGCGTGAAAATTTCCGTTGCAGTTTCGTATTCTTGGTCTATCGTTGCATGGCGTGTGTCGACTTGCGGAAAAACCGTGGTGACAGCGGCAGACGCGGGGCAACGAGGCACCTGGAGCAGTTTCGAAACCGGTGATCGTTCGAGAAGTAGTCAGCGCTGGCTGTGAGTGAGAAGTCGAAGCGGCCAAAGCGAGAGAGCAGAGAAATCCAAGGAGATTCTTTATGCCGAGAGCTAAGACTGCAGCGAAAACTCCCGCCAGGAAGACGGCGGTCAAAAAAACTGCTGCCAAGAAAGCCTCTGTGAAGAAGACGGCCGCGAAGCGACCCGTAGCGAAAGCGGCGGCCAAGCGCGCCGTGACCAAGTCCGTTGCGAAGAAAGCGCCAGCCAAGAAAGCGCCGGCGAAAAAAGCAGCGGTCAAGAAAGCGACTGCGAAAAAGGCTCCGGCCAAAAAAGCAGTGGCCAGCAAGTCCGCGGCGAAGAAAACGGCAGCCGTGAAAGCGGCGTCGAAGACCACCGCCAAGAAGAAGCCTGCGGCGAAGAAGCGCAGCGCAACGGCGACGGCGAAAGCTGCAGCCAAGCGTCCGGCGGTGAAGCGGAGCGCAGCGCAGAAGAAGGCGCCTGCGAAGAAGAAGGCGCCGGCGAAGAAGAAGGCACCGGCGAAGAAGAAGGCGCCGGCGAAGAAGAAGGCACCGGCGAAGAAGAAGGCACCGGCGAAGAAGAAGGCTCCGGCCAAGAAGAAGGCTCCGGCCAAGAAGAAAGCGCCAGCGAAGAAGGCTCCGGCCAAGAAGACCCCGGCCAAGAAAAAAGCGCCTGCGAAGAAGGCGCCAGCGAAGAAAGCTCCGGCCAAGAAGAAAGCGCCGGCCAAGAAGAAGGCACCGGCCAAGAAGAAAGCTCCTGCGAGGAAGAAGGCTCCCGCCAAGAAGAGCTCTTGATGGGCGGGGACGCAGTAGGTCGTTCCGGTCCTAAGCCGGGTTCAGCTCCGCTGGACCCGGCGGGCCGGGCGGCCCGCCTCACACCATCACAGTCCGCGGCCTAAGAGCAGCACCTGAACCTCGGCGCCTTCCATCAGGTCGCCTGCGTCCTTCGGAATTCGAACGAGGCAGTTGGCGCGACTGAAGCTGGCGAGCCGGTTGGAACTCTGATCCCCGGTCACGGTGACTTCTAGCCGCCCGTGGCGGCTGCTCACGGTGCCGCGCTGAAACTCTTCCCGTCCGGGTTGGTGACGAATGCCGCCGCGCAGCACGGCGGGTACGGCGAGCACAGCCTCCGGCTCCATGCCGCACAACCGCTCCAACGCCGGCTTCACCAGCATCAGCGCGGTGACGACGGTGGAAACCGGATTCCCCGGAAGACCGAAGAAGGCGGCGTTGCGCAACCGGCCATAGGCGAGCGGCTTCCCCGGTTTCAGGTTGAGTTTCCATAGCTCCAGCCGACCCACGTCGGCGACCACGTCGCGGACGTGATCTGCCTCGCCGACCGAAACTCCGCCGCTGGTGACGACTGCCTGGCAATCGTGGTCCGCGCGTTCCAGGGCCTCGCGGATGGCTCCGGGGTCGTCGGGAACGATTCCCAGGTCGACAACGTGAACCGGCAGTTGCGCGAGCAGGGCGCTCAGCGTGATCCGGTTGGCATCGAAAATCTGCCCAGGCCCCAGCACCCCGCCGGGTTCCACCAGTTCGTCACCCGTGGAGAATACGGCGATCCTGGGGCAGCCGTGCACCGCCACAGAGGTGATGCCGCACGCGGCCAGCCACCCCAGGTCGTATTCGGTCAGGCGCCTGCCGGGGTCGAGCATGGGCGTGCCGGCAGGGACGTCGTGCCCCGCTCGGCGCACGTGGTCTCCTGGACCGACCGGGGCATGGACGAGGATGCCGTTCTCGTCGTGTGTGCAGTCCTCCTGGATCGCAACGGCGTCGAGCCCGTCGGGGACCAGCGCTCCGGTGAAGATCCGCACGCACGCCCCCTTGGGAACCGGGCCGCTGGCGGGACGGCCGGCATAGCTCGTGCCGGCGAGGGTGAAGCGATGAGGCGGTGCACCCACGGCATCGCCGCTGCGCAGGGCGTAGCCGTCCATGGCGGATGCGGGAAACGGTGGCAGGTCCATGGGTGCGACGATCCGATCGGCCAGCACGCGCCCGAGGGCGTCGCGCAGCGCCACCCGCGCACGCTCGCGGGTCGGTTGAACGTCGGCCAGGATCCGGCGGCGCGCCGCGTCCAGATCGGTTCTCTGCTCAGCCACGCGAGTGCTCCGCTGTTCGCCTGCAACCACTCCGGTCGGATAACATGAGTCGATGACGACCCTACTTGCCGTAGAGACTTCCGGGGCGCTGTGCTCGCTGGCCGTGTTCGCCTCGGGACGCTGGTTCGAGGATACACAGAAGGTCGAGCGGCTGCACAATCAGGTGGTGCTCGGCCGCCTGGACGTTCTGACCCGCGCCGCCGGTGCGGCCCGGAACGGCTTCGACGCGGTGGCCTTCGGTGCTGGACCCGGCTCGTTCACCGGCGTGCGCATCGCCGCAGCGTTGTCCCAGGCCGTGGCGTTCGCCAGCGGCGGCCGGGTGGTACCGGTGTCGTCTTCCCTGGCTCTGGCTGCAGCGGCAGGACGCCGTCTACGCGCGCATTCGTGCGAGGTGAGCCGGATTCTCACCGTCACCCGGTCGCGGCGGGATGCCTACTACCTGGCTGGCTACGACGTGGGTGCTGCGGAGGTTCCGGAGCAGCGCCTGGCGGATCGCCTGCATCAGGGAACGGACCCCCCCGAGGATCTCGCCCTGGAGCGCTGGATCGGAACGGGGGAGCGGCCGCCGTGGTGGCCCGAGGCCTGCGAGTTCCTGGCGGACGTCGTGGTCACGGCCCGGGAGGTGGGCGAGCTGGCTGTAGCTGCGCTGGCCGCCGGAGAGAGCGTGGCACCGGCGGCCGGGCTGCCGCGCTACGTGGTCGGAGATTCCCCCTGGAAGCCGGCAGGCTCGTGACCGGCGGCCACGGCGGCGGGGTGCTGTACCACCATCCCGCGGCACGGGATCTGGCGGAGCGTTGGGCGCACTCGTTCCGCCTGGTGGAGCGGGAGGCGCCCCCTGCGGATCATGCCGGGTTCTACCTCTGGGCCGTGGACGATCATCTCGAGCTGCGCCGGGGACCGGGACGCGCGGGGGGGCGCGATGGCGTGTGGGTTTCCTGTGCCGAGCTGCGGCGCCGGTCCGACCAGGGGGGGGAACTGGCCCGGGCCTGTGGCGCCGGAAGGGGTCTCGATGTGCTCGATGCGCTCGCCGGATGGGGCGTCGACGGCCTGGTCCTGGCACGCCGCGGCTGCCGCGTCACCCTGGTGGAACGGCATCCGATGCTCAGCGCGCTGGCGCAGGACCTGGCGCGCCGCAGCGGACTGGAGGTGGTCAGCCGGTGCGCCGATGGCTTCGACGTGCTCGGGGAGGGCCGCTGCTACGACGTGGTGTACCTCGATCCCATGTTTCCCGAGCGGCGCAAGGGCGCACTGCCGGGAAAGCGCATGCAGTTTCTGGCGGCACTGACCACACCGGATCCACGCCCGTTGGAATGCTGGCTGGACGCGGCCATCGCGGCGGCGCGGCGGAGGGTGGTTCTGAAGCGCAGATCCAAGGACCCGGTCTGCCGGGCGCCTCACTGGCAGATCACGGGCCGAACCGTCCGCTACGACGTCTACCGGGGCGCACCGGCGGAATCGGCGTCCCGTTCCTCCTGACGCACGGCGTTGCGGAAATTCGGGTCCACCACGTGTTCGGAGGCTTTCAGCACGTCTTCCACCAGCGGGTCCCACACCAGTGAACCGTCCTCCTGCTCCGAGACGACCCGGTTCTGAATCAGATCGTCGACGAAGCGGTTGAACAGGCGGGCATCGAAGAACTCCGGCGCATTCAGGCCGTAGAGGCGGGAGATCTTCTGCGCCACGTCGTGACTGCGCTGCTGCAGGGACGACCGCGTGTGCGCCGCCTGACCCGCGTGGAACAACAGGCCGACGACGATGTACAGGCGTTCCAGGGTGGGCATGATCAGCTCGGCCAGCAGCCTGAGCTGGCCATGCTCGCGTGCGCTCGCGGGCGGTGCTGCGTAACCGCCCTCCGTCGACTTCACCAGCAGCCCGCAATCGACCATGTGGTCCAGCCAGCGCGGCACGGCGTCGACGGTTTCCGGCGACTGCAGTTCGTCGGCGATGTACGGGAAGACCGTGGCCGACATTCGAGTGAGCGCCGCCAGGCTCGCCGGGCGCCGGCGGTTGCGGATCAGGCAGGCGAGCAGAGACGGCAGTGCCAGCACGTGGACCACGTTGTTACGGTACCAGGTCATCAGCACCGCGGCGAATGGCGTATGGCTCAGCACGTCGCCGTACGCGTGGGACTCGCGGGTGAGCATGCCGAGCGATTCCACCCGCCGAACCAGTTCCTCTGGCGTGGCCTCGGGCAGAGTGTAATCGTGGTTGGCGGCGTCCCGCCGCAGCAGGGTCAGATAGCACTCGAGCTGGGCCAGCAGGGGAGCTTCTTCGATGGCGATGCGCGGGGTGCTCAGGGTGACCAGGGCCACGAGGTTGACGGCGTTGACGGCGGCGCTGGCGTTGATCCGGCTCATGATCTCCCGCCCCAGCGCGACCGCCGCATCGCCCGGGTCCGAGGGATCCACGCCGGCGCTCTTGAGCCACGGGCCCAGGCGCAGCGGTCGGCCGATCTTCACGTCCACCGAGCCGAAGTTCTGGCGGATCAGGCGCAGGCTGCGGAACACGTCCGTCAGGGATTCCCGCTTCTTCTCCGCGCCCTTCAGCTCGTCGAGATAGCTGCCGGCCTCCACCAGCTTCTCGTAGCCCACGTACACGGGCACCAGGGCAAGGGGCCGGGGGACGCCGCGCGCGTGGTGCTCGAGGGTCATCTTCAGGAGTCCCACCCGGGCCGGCAGCAGACGCCCGGTGCGCGTGCGTCCGCCTTCGGGAAAGAACTCCACGCTGTGTCCGCGGCGGTAGACCTGGTAGAGGTACTCGGTGAAGACGGCCGCGTACAGCGGGTCGTCGCGGAAGCTGCGGCGCATGAAGAAGGCACCGCCGCGACGCAGGATGCTGCCGAGGATCGGCTGGTTCAGATTGTCGCCCGCGGCGATGTGGGGAATCATCAAGCCGTGCTGGAACAGCAGGTACGACAGCAACAGGTAATCCAGGTGGCTGCGGTGCGAAGGCACGTAGATCAGGGTGTGAGTGTCGGCGAGCTCCATGAGCCGCTCGCGTCCGTGGAAGGCGACGCCCTGATAGATTCGGTTCCAGAACCAGCGCAGCAGCCGTTCGAGAACGCGGATGGTCGGATAGGCAAGGTTCGACGGGATCTCCCTGGCGTAACGGCGAGCCCGCTTCTCGAGCCGCGCGCGCACCGCGGGATCGCTCTCCCGTTCGATCTCCGCCCGGACGCTGCGGCCGAGCAGGATCTGCCGGGTGAGCGTGCGCTGGTGGGAGAGGTCCGGGCCCATGGTGGCCACCCGCTGGTTTCGCAGGCGGACACGCAGCAGACGCGCGGCGCGTCTGAGGGTGCGCTGACCGTCTGCGCCGTCACCGGCGAGCTCCTGGAGCGGCAGCGGCTGACCGAAGTGCACCACGATGTCCTTGCGCGACAGGAAGAGGTTCACCAGGCGTTTCAGGCGTGAGGTGACGGCCCAGTTCTCCGACAGAATCAGCCGGAGCACGGATCCTTCCCGATTGGGTGCCCGTCCCCAGTAGATGCCCACGGGCACGATGGCGCCGGGCAGCGGCTGTTCCGCCTGGCCCACCTGCTCGAGCACATCCACCATGCGGCTCGAATAGCTGGCCATGGTATTGCGCCGGAACCAGCCGTGGGAGGCGCGACGCAGGAAGAAGAAGCGGCGCTCCTCGCGGACGTTGCCCACCTCCAGCGGCTGCAGGGGCCCCGGGAGGCCCAGCTCCTCGGTGACCAGGTCCAGGACGATGAGGTCGGAGAGCGAGCGGTTCTCCAGGGCGTACAGGAGCGGTGCGGCGGCGCGATCGCCGTCGGCCTCACCGCCGCCGAAGGCGGCGCGGGCGCCGCAGGCGACGAGCTGATCCGGCTCGAGGCCCGCCTTGCGCGGCTCGATGAGGGTGCCGATGAGCCACCGGTCCACCCGGTACAGAATCCGCTTCAGCCCTTGCAGCATGAGATCCGCGGAGTCCGGAGATCAGGGACGGCCCCGGAACAGCTCCTCCGGTGGCACGTCGCCGCTGCGGGAACGGATCTCCACTTCCCAGACATCGTCGTACTTCCGGTTGGTGACCTGATCCGCTTCCGCCTTGTTGCGGATCACCGTGGGGCGCAGGAAAACGAGCAGGTTGCGTTTGGTGTGGTTCTTGTTGGTGGAACGGAACAGGTGGCCGAGCACGGGAATGTCGCCGAGCAGCGGCACTTTTCTGACGCTGTCGTTGATGTCGTCCTGGATGAGCCCGCCCAGCACGATGGTCTGGCGGTCGTCCGCCAGAATCGTGTTCTCCACCGTGCGCTTCGAGGTCACCACGTCGGAGAAAGCATCGGCGCCGATGGCGCTCTCCACCACGTTGGTGATCTCCAGGCCCACTTCCAGACTCACCGCGGTGTCCTCGTGGATGTGAGGCGTGACGGTGAGCTGCAGCCCCACGTCTTCCCGCTGAATGGTGGTGAAGGGGTTGGTTGCGCCTTCCCCCGTGGTGGTGAAGGTGCCGGTGCGGAACGGTACCTCGTTGCCCACCACGATCTTCGCCTCCTGGTTGTCCAGGGTCAGGATGCTCGGGGTGGACAGCAGGTTGGCATCGGAGTTGGTGGCCAGTGCCCGTACCACGGCGCCGAAGGACAGGTCACCCACGTCGATCCTGGCAGCGGCGAGGGTGGGACTGTCGAGAGACGCGAGACCCGACAGCACGTCCACCTGGCCGGCCTCGCCGACGATGTTGTCCAGAAGGCTCGAGATGACGCCGTCGAGCGTGGTGGAGACCAGGGGCACCGTGTTGCCGCTTTCGTCCGCGGCCGCCATTTCCACGCCGATCCGGGACGTGTCGGTGATGGAGACCTCGACGATGGCGGCCTCGATCAGCACCTGGGTGCGGCGGATGTCCAGGCGGTCGAGGATGTCCTGAATCTCGTTCATCACCCCCGGATCGGCCCGGACCACGATGGCGTTCAGGCTGTCGTCGGCCCGGATCATGGTCTCCGGCCGTGCGGCCTCCTCGCCGTTGCCCCCGCGCTCCGCATCCACCATGCCCTCCAGCAGCTCCGCCACCTTGGTGGCGTCCGCGTACTTGAGGTAGATGACCTGGGTGCCGCCGGTGACCGTGGCGGGCTGGTCCAGCTTCTCCACCAGCTTGAGAATTTCTGCGATGGGCCGGGACTTGCCCCGGAGCACCAGGGAGTTGTTGCGCTCGTTGGCGATCACCTGGATGCGCTGGGGGCCGGTGGCGCCGCGGCCGAGCTGGTCCGGGGCCATCATCTCCAGCATGGCGACGACGCTGCCGACGAAGGCCTCCTTCAACGGCACCACGACGATCTCGTCCTCGTCCGCCACGTCGATCTGCTCGATGATGCGCATCATCCGCAGAATGTTGTCGGCGTGGTCGCTGATGATGACCACGTTGGGGTTGGCGACGGCGGCGATGTGGCCGTACTGGGGAATGAGCGGACGCAGAATCTTCACCAGCTCGGCGGATTCGACGTTCTGGGCCGGCACCACCCGGGTGACCAGCTCTTCCGGGGGCAGTCGGCCGAGTCCGCCTTCGGCGCCCGGGCTCTGCTTGGCCGTGGCCATCTGCTGGATACGGATGATGCTGCCGGAGGGCACGGCGGTCCAGTTGTGAACCCGCAGCACCGACAGGAAGAGCTCGTAGACCGCGTCGGCGGTCATGGGCGTGCTGGAGATCACCGTGACGCTGCCCTTGATGCGCGGGTCCACCACGAAGGTCTTGCCGGTGATCTCCGCCACCTGAGCGACGAACTCGCTCAGGTCCGCGTTCTTGATGTTGATCTTCCAGGTCTGGGATGCGGCCGGCGGCGCCTCGGCCGCCCAACTGCCGGAGACGACCGGCGCCAGGAGCAGCAGACCCATCAGCATTCCAGCCAGGCTTCGCGCTTTCGTTGTCATCATTGTTGAAGCGAGGCGGTTACGAAAAACCGCCGCGTCCCCCGCTGTACTTCGAGACGGGCCGACCCTTGGGCCAGCACGTTGTCCATTTCCAGTCGGTCCTGCTCGAGATCGCCGACGGGTCGGCCGTTGACGGAAAGAATCACGTCCCCCGGCTGCAGGCCAGTTTGACTGAGGTACGGTGACTGGGCAAGGTTGCCGACCCGGTAGCCTTCTGCCGCGCCGTCGGCGACGGCGCTCACGCCGAGCGATTGCAGGGTCCCCGCCGGATCCTGTTCCAGCCGCTCCCGATACTCGTCGACGATCGCCTGCACCGACTGCTCCTCCGGCATGGCCTCCTCCATGGGCGGTTCCATGGCCCCATCGTCGAAATCCTCGGGCAGTGGCTCCACGACCGGCTCGTCGTAGCCCATCTCGGGCCCGGGGAGGGCAGCGCGGGCGGCGATGGCTGCGCTGCCGGTGGGGAAATGCAGGGTTTCCCGGACGCCCGCCCGGCGCAGCACCACGTGGGTGGGGTGCACTTCCAGCAGGGCCGCGTTGCCGGGCACGTCCTCGCCCACGGTGTAGAGCTGACCCGGCTTGCCGCGCTGGGCGATGATGGCAGCGGATTCCTCCGGCTGGTCGGCCACGAACACCCCCAAGAGCTCCAGCGGTAGCTGAGTGGCCACCGCCGGGGCCTCCGCCACCTGGGTGCCGCCGGACTCTGCGGCGCCGAACAGGTTACTGGCGAGAATGGCGTTCACGTCCACCGCGGGCGCGGAGGGTTGCTCCGTCGCCGACCGGGCGCCCGCCACCGGTCCCGTGGGCGGAGGCGACAGGAAGTAGAGCACGCTGGTGGCCAGGGTGTAGGCGATGGCCGCCACCATGAGCCAGCGCGCCGGCACGGCGAGCTTTGCTGCGAGATCATGCACTTGTTGGCTCCGCGGATGGCCGGTGCGTCTTGCTAACACGCTGATCCTAAAAGAGTTGTTCCTCAACCTCTAGCACCACTTCATGGTCGGGGTGAGAACCGGGCCATGAGTTTCCTGCCAGCCGGGTCATCATCTTGGTGACGCCGATCCACAGGAAGCCGTTCTCCTGCAGCCGGGCCCGCAACAGCGGCGTCTGGCCGCCCTCGGGAAACACCACGGCCTCCAGCCCGTCGCCCAGGTACGCCACCAGCGGCGGCAGCCGGGCCGAGTGGTCGCGCCCGGATAGCCGGTAGCGCACGGGTCCACCGGCCCAGCTCACGCTGCCTGCGGCGCTTCCCCCACGACTCTGCTCTAGATCGTAAGGCACCCGGAGCTGCAGGTTCTGCAGTGTCAGATCGCCGGCGATGACGATGTCGTAGGGCGCCAGCCAGCGATTGGCGAAGGCCGACGCCGCATGCCCGTCCAGCACCGCCTCGGCCGTGCCGGGTCGGAGCCGAACGGTCCCCCTGAGGTCGTGATCCGCCCCGGTGAGGTCCACATGATATCCCAGGGCTCCCTGCAGAAGGGTGAGGGGACGAAACCGCCAGCTTATCCGGCCGGCCCCCTGCTTCGCCAGGTAGAGGTCGGCGCTGCCTTTCCATACCGTCCCGGCCGGCTGCAGCAGATCGGCGCCGGATCCCGACAGGGGCGCGCGCAGCAGGCTCGCCGGCGCGAACGCCACCGCGAAGACGACGAACAGGAGAGCACCGATCGAAACGGTTCTGATCATACGTGATCGCGGGTGAGCAGCCGCTCGAGCACCCGCTGATAGACTCGCGCGAGGGGTTCCAGGTCGTTCAGGGCCACCCGCTCGTCCACCTTGTGGATCGTCTCGTTGCACGGGCCCAGCTCCACCACGTGGCAGCCCGTCGGGGCGATGAAGCGGCCGTCGGAGGTGCCGCCGGACGTGGAGAGCTCCGGGTCCCGCCCCAGAACGTCCCGCACGCTCGCGGTCGCCGCCTCGATGAGCGGGCCGTCGGGGGTGAGGAACGGCTCGCCGGACAGCGACCACTCGATGTCGTAGCGCAGGCCGTGGCGATCCAGGATCTCCTTCACCCGCCGCTCGAGGCCCGCGGCGGTCTGCGCGGTGCAGAAGCGGAAGTTGAAGGCGAGGGTGAGGGTCCCGGGAATGACGTTGTTGGCGCCGCTGCCCGCGCTGATGGACGAGGCCTGCCAGCTGGTGGGGGGAAAGCGCTCGTTGCCCTCGTCCCAGCGGGTTTCCGCGAGCTCGGCCAGCGCCGGGGCCAGCCGGTGGATGGGATTGTCGGCCAGCTCCGGGTACGCCACGTGCCCCTGCACGCCCAGCACCCGCAGGGTGCCGTTCAAAGATCCGCGCCGGCCGACACGGATGGTGTCGCCGAGGGCGCGCCCCGAGGAGGGCTCCCCCACCAGGGCGTAATCCGCCCGAACGCCTTCCGCCTGCAGCGCGGCGATCACCGCCCGGGTGCCGTCGACCGCGGGCCCTTCCTCGTCGCTGGTGATCAGGAAGGCGATGCGTCCCGGGTGGTCGGGGTGCTCGGCCAGAAACCGCTCCGTGGCCACCACCATGGCGGCCAGGCTCGACTTCATGTCCGCGGCGCCGCGGCCGTACAGGTACCCGTCCTTAACCGTGGGCTGGAAAGGTGGTGATGACCAGGCGTCCTCCGGCCCGGGGGGCACCACGTCCGTGTGCCCGGCGAAGACGAACAGCGGGCCGCCGGCGCCGCGGCTGGCCCACAGGTTGCTGACCGATCCGAAGGACATGGGGCGGCAGTGAAACCCGGCGCGCTCCAGGCGCGCTGCGAGCAGCGGCTGGCAGCCGTGATCGTCGGGGGTGACGCTGGGCCGGCGCATCAACTCGCAGGTGAGCGCCAGCACCGGATTGTCGGAATGATCGGTCACATTCAGTTGTGGGCGTGGAGAGCTTCGTTCAGCTCGATGGCGCGGCGGTTGGTGCGGCACTCGATGCGTCCGTTGCTGCTGTTGCGGAGGAACAGCATGTCGGAGCCTCCGGCGAGTTCTCGCGCCTTCACGGTCTTCACCACTTCGCCGCGCTCGTCCAGCACCGTCACCCGCGTACCGGCGGTGACGTAGAGACCGGCTTCGATGGTGCAGCGGTCCCCCAGCGGGATGCCGGTGCCGGCATTGGCGCCGATGAGGCAGTTGCTGCCGATGGTGATGCGGATGTCCCCACCTCCCGACAAGGTTCCCATGGTGCTCGAGCTGCCTCCCAGGTCGCTGTGGGCGCCCACCACCACGCCCTGGGAAATGCGGCCCTCCACCATGTTGGGACCCAGCGCGCCGGCGTTGAAGTTGACGAACCCCTCGTGCATGACCGTGGTGCCTTCGCCGAGGTAGGCGCCCAGGCGGATGCGCGACGCGTCGGCGATGCGCACGCCCGAGGGCACCACGTAATTGGTCATGCGGGGGAACTTGTCCACGCTGACCACCTCCAGGTGCTCGCCCGAGAGCCGCGCTTCCAGCAGTGCCTGGTCCAGCTCCGCGGGGTCGATGGCGCCCGCCGAGGTCCAGGCCACGTTGGGCAGGTGAGCGAAGATCCCGTCCAGATTCAGGCTATTGGGCAGCGCCAGGCGGTGGGAGAGGAGGTGCAGCTTCAGGTAGGCCGCCTCGGTGCTGTCGATGGCCTCGTCCCAATCCAGCCGCACCGCGCACAGCCGCTGATCCGTTGCCAGCAGGGATCGGTACCGGGCCGCCAGATCGGCGCCGCCGGCGTCGCCGAGCGCCGCAGCGAACCGCTCGACGGCTTCCGGTTCCACCACGCTGCTGCCGTTCGTGAAGTGACTGACGACGACATGGGCCACGGCGGAATCCGGGCGCGCGAGGGGCGCGGGAAAGTAACAGTCGATGGTGGCGCCGCGGGAGTTCGCGCGAGTGATGCCGATGGCGAATGCGAACACGGCGTGATCCTGGTCGGCCATGGTCAGCTCCTGAAAACGGCGACGCACCCTACCACACGCCGGGCTCCGGTGGGAGCGTTCGGATGGAACCCGCCGGCGTCTATCGGCCGACCCAGTCCGCGATGGCTCGCGCTGCGGCGACGCAGTCCGCCAGCGGGGCCACCCACGCGACCCGCACGTAACCCTTCCCGGGATTGATGCCGTGGGCCTCCCGGGCCAGATAGGTCCCGGGCAGCACGGTGATGTTGCGTTCGGCGTACAGCGCCCGGGTGAACGCCTCGTCGTCCGTGGGCGTGCGGATCCAATGATAGAAGCCGCCGTCCGGACGGTGGAGCTTCATCACGGGCTCGAGAATGGGCGTCACCGCCGCGAACTTCTGCCGGTAGGCGGCACGGTTCGCCACCACGTGAGCCTCGTCCATCCAGGCCGCGGCGCTGGCGCGCTGAACGTGATTGGGCAGAGCGCAGCCTTCGTAGGTACGGTACTTGAAGTACCCCGTCAGGATGTCCGGGTCGCCGGCGACGAAGCCCGAGCGCAGCCCCGGCAGGTTGGAGCGTTTGCTCAGGCTGTGGAACACCACGCACCGCTGGAAGTTCGACGACCCGGCCGCCGCCGCGGCCTGCAGCAGGCCGGCCGGCGGCTGCGCTTCGTCCGGGTAGATTTCCGCGTAGCACTCGTCCGCCGCGATGACGAAGTCGTGACGGTGAGCGCGTTCCAAGAGCGCGGCGAGGGTCGGGAGATCCAGAGTCGTGCCGGTGGGATTGCCGGGGGAGCACAGGTACAGGAGCTCGCAGCGATCCCACACCGCATCCGGGACGCTCGCGTAGTCCGGAAGGTAGCCGGTGGCGGCGGTGCAGTTGACGAAGTAGGGCTCGGCTCCGCCCAGCAGCACCGCCCCTTCGTAGATCTGGTAGAACGGGTTCGGCAGCACCGCCACGGCACCGCGGGCACCGGACAGCACGGCCTGGGCGAAGGAGAACAGCGCCTCGCGGGTGCCTGCCACCGGCAGGACGTGGCACTCGGGATCCGCGGCGACGCCGAATCGCCGGGCGAGCCAGCCGGAGATCGCCTCCCGCAGCTCCAGGCTGCCCCGGGTGGCCGGGTAGGCCGCCAGGTCGTCGGACAGCCGCGGCGCGTCCGTCAGCAGCTCCAGCACGAAATCCGGCGCCGCGTGCTTCGGCTCGCCGATGGAGAGCATGACGCCGGGCCGGTCCGCCGGCGGGCGGATTCCTGCTTTCAAGGCGTTCAGGCGCTCGAAGGGGTACGGCTCGAGCCGGCCGAGTCGGGGGTTCACCGTCACAGCACCTGGGCGATCTGGGTGTCGAGGCGTTGCCGGAGGGTGTTCTCGAGCAGGTAGATGCGCTCGCGGTCGCGGATGGGCTCGCCCTGCTCGTCGGCGATGAGGAAGACGTCCTCGATGCGCTCTCCGAGGGTGGCGATGCGGGCGGACTGCACCGACAGCCCCAGCTCGTGGAACAAGAGGCCGATGGTGGCCAGGAGCCCTGGCCGGTCGCTGGCGATGATGGTTAGCTCGGTATGGCGGCTGCCGCGCGGGTTGCGGATCTTCACGTCGGTGGCGCGGGTGAGCTGGCGAAGCCGCCGCGAGGTCCGGCGCCTGACGATGCTCGGGTATTCCGCCGGGTCGTGGAGTTCGTGCGCGAGTTCCCGCTGCACGTGCTCGCGCCGGCCGCCCTCCCGCGACAGCGGATTGCCTTCGTCGTCGAGCACCACGTAGGTGTTCAGGCACAACCCGTTCTCGGCGGTGTGGATGTTGGCGTCGTGGACCGAGAGCTCGAGCTGGTTCAGTGCCGCCACGCTGGCCGCGAACAGGTTCGGCTGATCGTGGGTGTACAGGACGATCTCGGTCGCCCCTTCGCTGGGCCCCTGACCGCGCAGATCCACCAGCATCACCATGGGCCCCTTTGCGATATCGTGACGGTGCATGCGCTCGGTGATGTCGGCCACCTGCCGCGGCGTGTGGCGCAGGAAGAACTCGTCCCCGGGCACTTCCCAGAGCGTCGATACCTCCTCCGCGGTGAGACCGCGCTCGAGCAGCTTCTCCAGGGCACTCTCGCGGCAGGCGCGCACCGTGCTCTGCCGGTCCAGGGGCGATTCCAGGCCGCGACGCAGGGCCTTGCGGGTTTCGCCGTAGAGGATGCGCAGCAGGGTGGCCCGCCAGCTGTTCCACAGCGTGGGGTTGGTGGCGGTGATGTCCGCCACGGTCAGCGCGTACAGATAGTTCAGCCGCATCTCCGACTTGACCTCCGAGGCGAAGGCGTGGATCACGTCGGGGTCGTAGATGTCCTTGCGCTGGGCCGTGCTCGACATCAGCAGGTGCTGGCGCACCAGCCAGCTCACCAGCTCCGTGTCGGCATCACCGATCCCGTGACGCCGGCAGAACGCCTCCACGTAGCTGGCGCCGAGCTGGGAGTGGTCGCCGCCGCGGCCCTTGCCGATGTCGTGGTACAGCCCGGCGATGTAGAGCAGCTCGATCTTCGGCAGATTGCGCACGCAGTGTGCGGCCACCGGGTAATCCTGCTCGGCGGAGCGGTAGTGCAGGCGCCGCATGTTGCGGATCACCATCATGGTATGGGCGTCCACGGTATAGATGTGGAACAGGTCGTGCTGCATCTGCCCCACGATCTCGCCGAACTCGGGAAGGTAGCGTCCGAGCACACCGTAACGGCGCATGCGCGTGAGCTGTGACACCAGGGTATAGGGTGCCTTCAACAGATCGATGAACAGCCGGGTATTGGCGGGGTCGTGCCGGAAGTGGGCGTCGATGAGGTGCAGATGCTCGCGGATGAGCCGGATGGTGCCGGCCCTGACCCCGGAGATGTCCCTCCGGTTGGCCATGATGACGAAGATTTCCAAAAGCGCGCTGGGCTGGCGCTGGAACACGTCGGGCGCCGTTACCTCGATGTAGTCGTTGCGGATCTGGAACCGCGGATTGATGGGCACGATCCGGGGTTTCTCCCGGGCGCGAAGGATCGACTCGTGGAAATGCTGCAGCAGGAGGTCGTTGACCTCCCTGAGCTCGATGATGTGGCGGTAGTAGTGGTGCATGAAGCGCTCGACCCCGAGCTTGGCCCGGGTGTCGGCGAAGCCGAGGCGTTGCGCCAGAGTCCGCTGGTACTCGAACTGCAGGCGGTCTTCCTTGCGGCCGGCGAGCAGGTGCAGACCGAAACGCACCCACCACAGGAAGCGCCTTCCCGCCTCCAGCCAGACCCTCTCCTCGGCCGTGAGCATGCCGAGCTGCTCCAGCGCGGCGGGGTCCGTGGTGCCGAACTTCCTCGCCATCACCCACATGGCGGTCTGCAGGTCCCGGAGCCCGCCGGGGGAGGTCTTGATGTTGGGCTCGAGGCCGTACTCCACATTGTCGTAGACGCGGTGCCGGCGCACCTGCTCGTCGCGCTTCGCCTTGAAGAACGTCTCCGGGGGCCACAGCCGTTTCGACGAGAGGATGCGGGTGAGGCGCCCGGCCAGATCCTCCGAGCCGGCGAGCAACCGGCGCTCGAACATGGCCGTGGCCACGGTGATGTCCCGGGCCGCTTCCCTCTTGCAGTCCCGAAGCGAGCGGACGCTGTGGCCGAGCTCCTGGTTGAGATCGAACAGGCAGTGCAGGAAACCGGTGATGGCCTTGCGCTGCCGGTCGGGGCGGCGGGCCAGTATCAGCAGGTCGATGTCCGAGTGGGGGAACAGCTCGCCCCGGCCGTAACCGCCCACGGCGAACACGGCGATGTCGTCTCTGACCTGCTCGGGAACCTTCTCGTTCCAGATCTCAGCGATGATGCCGTCGAAGAAACTGCAGCGCTCGGCCAGCAGCGTCTCCACGTCCTCGTCGTTCCAGTAGCGCCGCGCCAGCTCCTCGTCCTTCTCGGCGATGCGCGATCTCAGGCGGTCCACCGTGGCGCCGGGACCGTCGCCGAAACGGCGGCCGGCCGGGGAGGGGGCGCCGCGCGGGGGCTTGCCGGCGGGCGCCGCGCCGGGTTCCGTCACGGCAGAGTCTCGTCGCTGCGACGGGTGAGCACATCGGCGCCGCTGGCGGTGACCAGTATGGTGTGCTCCCACTGGGCCGAGAGCTTGTGGTCCTTCGTCACCACCGTCCACTGGTCGGGCAGAATCTTCACGTGGCGCTTGCCGGCATTGATCATGGGCTCGATGGTGAAGGTCATGCCTTCCTCGAGGACCATGCCCGTGCCGGCACGGCCGTAGTGCAGCACCTGCGGATCGTCGTGGAAGGTGCGGCCGATGCCGTGGCCGCAGAACTCGCGCACCACGGAGAAGTGGTTGGCCTCGGCGTGACTCTGGATGGCGTGGCCGATGTCGCCGAGGCGGGCGCCGGCGCGAACGGCCTCGATGCCCTGGTATAGACACTCCTGGGTCACCCGCACCAGCCGCTCGGCCAGCACGCTGGGCTTGCCGACCAGGAACATCTTGCTGGTATCACCGTGATACCCGTCCTTGATCACCGTCACGTCGATGTTCAGGATGTCGCCGTTCTTCAGCACCTTCTTGTCGGACGGAATGCCGTGGCAGACCACGTGGTTCACCGAGGTGCAGATGGACTTCGGAAAGGGCGGCGCCACGCCGTTGGTGTAGTTCAGCGGCGCCGGGACGCAGCCGAGCTCGTCGACGATGTAGGCGTGGCACAGGGCGTTCAGGTGGTCGGTGGTGGTGCCCGCCGTCACGTGCTCGCCGATCATCTCCAGCACCTGGGCGGCCAGCCGGCCGGCCGTGCGCATTCGAGCGATCTCGTCTTCGGATTGGACGCGTGCAACCATGGGGGGATCAGACAACCATCTTGACGGCCGGGACGGGGATTGTTCCAGCGCTGAGTGGTTTATGGTATAAAGCGCGCCGCCTCGGAGCAACGTGACTTGCTGTCGGGGCGAAATTCGTTCGATTCGCAAACTGAAAAACTCTCACGTCATCCGGCACATGCTTCCGGGTGCCAGACACCGAGCCTCGCCCAGCGCGGCGGCGGTGAGCTGGTTGAAGCATGGGGGTGGCGGAGGCGCAACCCGGAGGAAAACATGAACATCACCATGCGCGACATGCTCGCTGCCGGCGTGCATTTCGGCCATCAGACCCGGTTCTGGAACCCGAAGATGCGACCCTTCATCTTCGGCGCGCGGAACAAGATCCACATCATCAACCTCGAGAAGACGGTGCCCGCCTTCAACGGTGCCCTGACCGAGCTCAGGAACATGGCCGCCGCCGGCAAGAAGATCCTGTTCGTCGGCACCAAGCGGGCGGCCGCGGACACCATCCGCGAGCAGGCCTCCCGGGTGGGCATGCCCTACGTCGATCAGCGCTGGCTGGGCGGCATGCTGACCAACTACAAGACCATCCGTCAGTCCGTCAAGCGTCTGCACGACCTGGAGACCCAGGCGGCGGACGGGACCTTCGATCTGCTCACCAAGCGTGAGGCCCTGTCCAAGCAGCGCATGCTCGAGAAGCTCGAGCGCAGCATCGGTGGCATCAAGGACATGGGCGGTCTGCCGGACGCGCTGTTCGTGGTGGACGTCATGCACGAGCACATCGCGGTCGAGGAAGCCAACAAGCTCGGCATTCCGGTGTTCGGCATCGTCGACACCAACAGTGATCCGGACGGGGTGGACTTCGTCATCCCCGGCAACGACGACGCCATTCGCGCCATTCGCCTGTACGTGATGGCGGTGGCCGATGCGATCCAGGGAGGCCGGGAGAAGGCCTCGGGTCACGTGAGCGCCGACGAGTTCGTGGAGGTGACGGACGAGCCTGCCGCGGCGCCGGCGGCGGATCCCGCCCCCGTCGCGGCCGCCACGGCGAGCGACGCCGAGAACACGGAGGAATAGACACATGGCCATTACGGCAGCAATGGTGAAGGAGCTTCGGGAGCGCACCGGGCTCGGCATGATGGACTGCAAGAAGGCGCTGGAGGAAGCGTCCGGCGACATGGAGCTCGCCATCGAGGAACTGCGCAAGAAGAGCGCCCTGAAGGCGGCCAAGAAGGCGGGCCGCACCACCGCGGACGGTCTGCTGGGGCTGAAGGTCGCCGAGGACGGCAGCAAGGCCGCCCTGGTGGAAGTGAACATCGAGACCGACTTCGCGGCCAAGAACGAGAAGTTCATTGCCTTCGTGGACGAGGTTCTCGCCACCGTGTTCGACACCGGCGAAACCGACGCCGAGAAGCTGCTGGCCGGAGACCTGGGCAGCCGCCGCGAGACTCTGGTTCAGGAGATCGGCGAGAACATCAGCGTGCGGCGGGCGGCGTTCCTCGAGACCGCGGACGGCCGCATCAGCAGCTATCTCCACGGTGACAAGCGCAAGGGTGCCCTGGTGGAGCTTTCCGGT
This sequence comes from Pseudomonadales bacterium, assembly GCA_041686955.1. Lineage (GTDB taxonomy): Bacteria > Pseudomonadota > Gammaproteobacteria > Pseudomonadales > Azotimanducaceae > UBA7803. The sequence goes on along the minus strand of JAWLCV010000012.1, from coordinate 25,702 downwards.
GACGCCGGCGAGACGGGCCGCGAGATCGCCATGCACGTCACCGCCATCAACCCCCTGGTGGTGACCGCGGATCAGGTGCCCGAGGAGGTGCTGGCCAAGGAGCGGGAGATCTACACCTCTCAGGCGGCGGAAAGCGGCAAGCCCGCCGACATCGTCGAGAAGATGGTGGAGGGCCGGGTGCGGAAGTTCCTGGCCGAGGTGAGCCTGGTGGACCAGCCCTTCGTCAAGGATCCGAACGTGAAGGTCGGCAAGCTTCTCGCCGATGCCGGAGTGGAGTGCCGGCGCTTCGTCCGCTTCGAGGTGGGCGAAGGCATCGAGGTGGAGCAGACCGACTTCGCCGCCGAGGTTGCCGCCCAGGTCAAAGGGGCGAGCTGATGACGCCGCTGACTCTGGTCGGGTACCGCTGACGCCGTGCGCCGGGTCCTGCTCAAGCTGAGCGGCGAGGCCCTGGCCGGCGACGCCGGCATGGGCATCGACCCCGAGGTGGTGAAGCGTCTGTGCCGGGACATCGCCGCCGCGAGGGAGCAGGGGGCCGAGGTGGCCCTGGTGCTCGGCGGCGGTAACCTGTTCCGGGGCGCCGCGCTGCAGCGCTCCGGTCTCGACCGGGTTACCGGCGATCAGATGGGGATGCTGGCCACGGTGATGAACGGGCTGGCGTTCCGCGATCTGCTGCGGCAGGTGGGGGTGCCCTCCGCGCTGTATTCGGCGCTGGAGCTGCCGGGAGTCGCGGCGCGCTTCGACCGCGACGCGGCGGTGGCGGCCCTGGAGCGGGGAGAGGTGGCGGTGTTCGTCGCCGGCACCGGCAACCCGTTCTTCACCACCGACACCGCGGCCTGCCTGCGGGGCATCGAAATCGGTGCCGACGCGGTGCTGAAGGCCACCAAGGTGGACGGGGTCTACTCGGCGGACCCCATGCTCGATCCGAGCGCCACGCGCTTCGACGCCCTCAGCTATGATGAGGTACTCGAGCGCGACCTCAAGGTGATGGACCTGACCGCCATCTGCCTGTGCCGCGACCACGACCTGCCCGTGGTGGTGTTCGACCTGGCGGACGAGGGCGCGTTGACCCGTGTGATCAAGGGTGACAAGGTTGGAACGCGGGTGGGTCCCGCGGGCGAGAGGGAGCTATGATCGACGACATTCGCGCCGATGCCGACGAGCGCATGGGCAAATCGCTGGAGTCGCTGCATGCGGCCTTCGCCCGCATTCGCACCGGCCGGGCTCATCCGTCCCTCCTTCACGGCATCGAGGTCCCCTACTACGGCACCGACACGCCGCTGAATCAGCTCGCTTCGGTCACCGTCGAGGACGCACGGACCCTGGTGATCTCGCCGTGGGAGAAGAAGCTGATTCCGGAGATCGAGAAGGCCATCCTGAGGAGCGATCTGGGCATCACCCCCAACTCCACGTCGGACGTGATCCGGGTGCCGTTGCCCGCCCTGACCGAGGAAAACCGGAGGGATCTGGCGAAGCACGCCCGGCACGAGGCGGAGAACGCGCGGATCGCCATCCGCAACATCCGCCGGGACGCCATCGGTGACGTCCGGGAACTGGTGAAGGAGAAGGAGATCGCCGAAGACGACGCCCATCGCGCGGAAGAAGCGATTCAGAAGCTCACCGACAAGTGGATCGGCGAGGTCGACAAGGCCCTGGAGGCGAAAGAAGCCGATCTGATGGCGGTTTGACGCTACACTACGGACCGCTCACCGGTTACCGCGGGTAACCGACGTTATCCGCAACGCGAAGAGTCATATGGCCGAAGTCAGGGCAACGGTAGACAAAGCATCAGCAGAGTCGCAGAGCGACTCCTTCGCGGCGGACCCTTCCAGCAAGCTACCCCGGCACGTGGCCATCATAATGGATGGCAACCACCGCTGGGCGAAGCAGCGTCGCCTGCCGGGGGCGGCGGGGCATCGCGCCGGTGCCAAGAACGTCCGGCCGGTGGCGGAGGCCTGCGCCGACGCGGGAGTCCGCATCCTCACCCTGTTCGCCTTCAGCACCGAGAACTGGCAGCGCCCCAGCCGCGAGGTCAACCTGCTCATGGACCTCATGCGCAACGTACTCGAGCGCGACGTCGACGAGCTGAACGAGCGCGGCGTACGGCTGCGCATCATCGGCGACCGCGAGCGCTTCGCTCCGGATCTGCAGATGCGGATGAATCGGGCGGAGGCGCTGACCCGGGACAACGACCGCATGACCCTCAACATCGCGGCGAACTTCGGCGGCCGCTGGGACATCGCCCGGGCGGCCCGGGATCTGGCCCGGGACGTGGCGGCGGGACGCCTGCAGGCCGACGACGTGGACGAGACCGTGTTCGGCCGCTACCTGTCGCTCGGCGACCTGCCCGCCCCGGACATCTGCATCCGCACCGGCGGCGAGGCCCGCATCAGCAATTTTCTGCTGTGGGACTTCGCGTACACGGAACTGTACTTCACGGAAGCGTACTGGCCGGAGTTCTCGGAGCGGGAGCTGGCGGAGGCCCTGTCGTGGTTTCAGGAGCGGCAGCGCCGTTTCGGGCGTCGCCAGTAGCCTCCGCTTGCTGCGTTCCCGGGTCATCACCGCGCTCATCCTGGCTCCCCTGGTCGTTTCGGCCATCTACCTGCTGCCCATCGCCGCCTACGCCGCCTTCTTCTGGCTCATCGCCGCAGCGGGCGCCTACGAGTGGGCCGGGCTCGCGGGATTGAAGGGGGCGTGGTCCCGGCTGGTGTACCTGGTGGTGCTGGCGGCCCTGGCCCTGCTCGCCTGGCGGCTGCCGGAGCATTGGGGCGCCGTGCTGTGGCTGGGCGTCGGTTTCTGGCTGCTGGCGGCGGTGGCGGTGCTGCTGTACCCCCGCGGGGGCAGGGTGGTGACCCATCCCCTGGTGGCGGTGCCGGCGGGTCTGCTGGTGGCGCTCGCGGCGTGGCTCGGCCTGGTGGTGATCCGCGGCCAGCCCGGCGGCGCCACCTGGGTGCTGTGGCTCCTGTTCCTGGTGTGGGGCGCGGACATCGGCGCCTATTTCGCCGGCCATCGCTACGGCCGGCGGCTGCTCGCCCCCCGGGTGAGCCCGGGGAAGACCTGGGAAGGCCTCATGGGCGGCATCCTGGCGAGCCTGCTGGTGGCGCTGGTCATGCTGGTGCCCATGGGGGCGCTCACGCCCTGGTGGCCGCCGTTGATTCTGCTGCTGGTCACGGTCTCGGTCTTCGGCGACCTGTTCGAGAGCGTCCTCAAGCGCTCCCGCGGCGTGAAGGACTCCGGCTCGCTGCTTCCCGGGCACGGCGGCATGCTCGACCGGATCGACTCCGTGGTGGCGGTGCTGCCGGTGTTCGCGCTGATGCTCTCCACCGGAATCTCCTCCGGAGGGATGGGCTGATTGGGTTCGATCCAGGCCGGGGTGTTCGTATATCATCCGCGCCTTCACCGGGTCCGGGGCGCCGGCAGGCGCGGCCAGAACCAACCGAAGTAACCAGGGTCTCACCTACGTGATGGACTTTCTCCAATATCCGCTGGCGCTGATCGTCACCCTGGGAGTGCTGGTGACCTTCCACGAGCTCGGCCATTTCCTGGTGGCCCGGCTGTCGGGCGTCCGCGTGGTGCGGTTCTCCGTGGGCTTCGGCAAGCCGATCTGGTCCAGGTTCGACAAGCACGGCACGGAGTTCGCCGTGGCCGCGATCCCGCTGGGGGGCTATGTGCGCATGCTCGACGAGCGGGAGCCCGGCACGGTGGAGGCCGAGCGGCGACCCGGCGACGTGGCGTACCCGGATCTCAATCCCTGGTGGCGCATGGCCATCGCGTCGGCGGGACCGCTGGCGAACTTCGTGCTGGCCGGGCTCGTGTACTGGCTGCTGTTCGTGGTGGGCACCACGGCCATTGCGCCCATGCTGGGAGAAGTGCCGGAGGCTTCGCCGGCGGAGCGGGCGGGCCTGGTCGAGGGCGCGGAGATCATCGCCGTCGACGGCGAGCGCACGCGCTCCTGGCAGGAAGTGACCATGGCGCTGGCCGGGCGCCTGGGCGAGACCGGTTCCATCACCCTCTCCGCCCGCAATCCCGGAAGTGCCGCGCCGGCGGACGTGAACCTGCCGGTGACCGACTGGCACCGCGGGGTGGACGAGCCCGATCTGCTGGGTTCCCTCGGCATTCAGCCGGCGCTCCCGGCGGTGATGGGTGAGGTGCTGCCGGACAGCCCGGCGGCCCGCGCCGGTCTGCGCCCTTACGACCGGGTCGTTTCGGTGGCGGGGCAGCCGGTTGCGACCTGGTCCGAGTGGGTGGAGGCGGTTCAGGCCTCCGCCGGACAACCGCTGGACGTGACGGTGGAGCGGGAGGGTCGCCGCCTCTCCCTGGTGGTGCGCCCGGAGCTGCGGGAGCTTCCCGACGGCGGCACCGGCGGCTACGTGGGGGTCGCCGCCCGCACCAACGAGATCCGCTACGGGCCGCTGGAGGCGGTGGCGCCCAGCATCGGCGAGACCTGGGACAAGACGGTGCTGACCCTGGGCCTGCTGAAGAAGATGGTCACCGGCGACGTTTCCATGAAGAATCTGAGCGGACCGATCACCATCGCCAAGGTGGCGGGGGATTCGGCCCGTTCCGGCTGGCGCTTCTTCCTCGGGGTTCTGGCGCTGTTGAGCATATCGCTGGGGGTTCTGAATCTGATGCCGATTCCCATCCTCGACGGCGGGCACATCGTCTTCTGCGCGGCGGAGGTGGTGCGGGGCAAGCCCGTTTCGGAGCGGGTGCAGGCGCTCGGTACCCAGATCGGGCTGTTCCTGGTGGCCGGGCTGATGATCCTGGCCCTGTACAACGACATATCCCGTTTGTTCTGATCGGCCCTGGGGGGGACATGAGGCGTTCGCTACGCTGGCTGTGCTGCTTGCTGTTGTGGTGGTCGTGTACCGCCTGGGCAGACACGTTCACCATTTCCGACATTCGCCTTCAGGGCCTGCAGCGGGTGAGCGCGGGCACCGTGTTCAACCTCCTCCCGGTGAACGTGGGCGACACGGTGGACGAGGTCACGATCCGCCAGCTCATCCGCATCCTGTTCGATTCCGGATACTTCGACGACATTCGCATGGCGCGTGACGACGACGTCCTGGTGATCTCGGTGAAGGAGCGCCCCGCCATCGAGAGCATCGAGATCGAGGGGAACAAGGCGATTCAGACCGAGGCGCTGCTCGAGGGCCTGTCGCAGCAGGGGCTGCAGGAAGGCGAGATCTTCAAGCAGGCGACCCTGGAGCGGGTGGGCCTGGAGCTCGAGCGGCAGTACGTCGCCCAGGGCCGCTACGGGGCCAGCATCGAGACCGAGGTGGAGGAGCTGCCGCGCAACCGCGTGGCCATCAAGATCGACATCGAGGAGGGCAAGACCTCCGGGATCCGCCACATCAACATCGTCGGCGCCGAGGTGTTCGACCAGGAGGATCTGCTCGAGGAGCTGGAGCTCCAGCACCCGAGCCTGTTCTCGTTCTACCGCAACGACGACAAGTACTCGCGGGAGAAGCTCGCCGGAGACCTGGAGAAGCTGGAATCCTACTATCGCGACCGCGGCTACGTGGAGTTCGACATCGAGTCCACCCAGGTGAGCATCACGCCCGATCGCCGTCAGGTCTACATCACCATGAACGTGGAGGAGGGGCCGAAGTACACGGTGCGGGACGTGAACCTGGTGGGCGAGCTCCACGACGTCCGCCCGGACGACCTGCGGCGGCTGTTCGTGGTGGCGCCGGAGCAGGTGTTCTCCCAGGCCCGGGTCACCGCCACCGAGGAGCGCCTCACCCAGGCGCTCGGTAACTCCGGCTACACCTTCGCCACCGCCAGCGGCGTTCCGAAGATCAACGACGACGGCACCGTGGACGTGGAGTTTTTCGTCGACGCCGGCAACCGGGCCTACGTGCGGCGCATCACCTTCTCCGGCAACAGCGTCACCCAGGACGAAGTGCTGCGCCGGGAGATGCGGCAAATGGAGGGAGGCTGGGCCTCCACCGCGCAGATCGATCTTTCCAAGGTGCGCCTCGAGCGGCTGGGCTTCTTCAAGGAAGTGAACGTGGAGACCCCCGAGGTGCCCGGCACGGACGATCAGATCGACGTGGACTTCAGCGTCGAGGAGCAGCCCTCCGGCAGCATCTCCGCCACCGTGGGGTACTCCCAGGGCTACGGGCTGATCCTCGGCGCCAACTACCAGGAGAGCAACGTGCTCGGCACCGGCAACAGCCTGGGGGTGGGGCTTTCGTACTCCAAGTTCCAGCGCTCCGCCAGCTTCAACTACTTCGATCCGTACTTCACCCTGGACGGCATCAGCCGCGGCTTCAACGTCTTCTTCCGGGAATCGAACTACGACGAGGCCAACATCGCCCGCTTCACCACTAATTCTTACGGGGCGGGGATCAACTTCGGCTTCCCCATCGGCGAGACCAGGCGCATCAACTTCGGCGGCACCGTCGAGTACACCGACATCACCGAGGGGCGGTTTCCGGCCCAGGAGATCAGCGAGTTCATCGACGAGAACGGCAGCGATTCCCTGAACTACAAGCTGAATCTGTCCTGGAGCAGCTCGACCTTGAACCGCGGCCTCTTCCCCACTCGGGGCCGTTCCCAGTCGCTGGCGCTGGAGGCGGCGGTGCCCGGCAGCGATCTGCAGTTCTACAAGCTGGTCTACACCGGGCAGCAGTACTTTCCCATCAGCGACCGCTGGACCACCCGGTTCCGGACCCGGCTGGGCTTCGGCGACGGTTACGGCAGCAGCGACGCGCTGCCGTTCTACGAGCACTTCTTCGCCGGCGGGTTCGGCTCGGTGCGGGGCTTCGAGCAGAACACCCTGGGGCCTCGCAGCACGGATCCCCTGGTGGACCTGGACGGAGACGGCGTGCCGGACCCCATCTTCCGCCGGGAGCCGCCGCCGTTCGGGGGCAATCTGCTGGTGGAGGCGAGCGCCGAGCTGATCTTCCCGCTGCCGTTCATGGAAGACAGTCGCCAATTCCGGCCGGTCCTGTTCTTCGACGCCGGCAACGTGTTCAACACCAACTGCCCGAGCGTCAGCACGGTGTGCAGCGACTTCGACGCAGGGGAGATACGCTACTCGGCGGGCTTCGCGGTCACCTGGCTGACGGGGATGGGGCCCATGACCTTCGGCCTTGCCAAGCCGTTCAACGCGGGCGAGTTCGACGAGAAGGAGACCTTCCAGTTCGAGCTTGGCCGGACGTTCTGATGATAGAATGCGCCCGCCCGGCGAGGGTCGGACGGGCCGGGGGGGCCGCGTGATACCGGGAGACGAAGTTGCGGTACCCGGGCCGCGGAGGCCGTCATAGTGACGCGCAGGCGTCGTTGGGGCGCCCGTTGGGGTGCCGGAAACGCTTTGCCAAGGAGTGAATCGTGATCAGGAAGTTTGTGAGTTGGTCGTTGCTGTCGCTCGCGCTGTTCGCCGCCGGGGGAGTGGCCGCCGAGCTGAAGATCGCCGTGCTGGACACCCAGCGGGCGCTGCTCGAAAGCGAGGAAGCCCAGCAGCTGATGGAGGATACCCAGAACGCGCTCAAGGACGACCAGGACGAGGTGAACGCGCTGGGCGAGGAGATCATGGCGCTGCAGGAGCAGCTACAGAAGGACGCCGAGGTGATGAGCCCCAGCGAGCAGCGCCGCCGCCAGAAGGAAATCGAGGACAAGCGGCTGGACTACCAGTTCCTGGTGAACAAGCTGCAGAAAGAGGTGCAGGACCGTCGTCAGGAGTTGCTGCAGCAGATGGCGCCGAAGATCGACGCCGTGTTGAAGGATCTGATCGAGCTCGAGGGCTACGACGTGATCATGCAGCGCAACGGTCTGCTGTACGCCAATTCCAGGCACGATATCACCCGGAAGGTGACCGAGAAGCTCAACGAGCGGCGGCAAGCGTCCCGTTGATCGGGGGCCGCTTCCCGTGAGTGACCTCACCTTCACTCTGGCGGAGCTGGCGGATCGCCTGTCGGCGCGGCTGGTGGGCGATCCGGCCATTCGAATCACGGGCCTCGGCAGTCTGGCCGGCGCGGGCCCGGGCGACGTTTCCCACCTGTCCAGCCCTGCGTACCGCCGGCAGCTCGCCACCACCCGGGCCGGCGCCGTGATCCTCTCGGAGAAGGATCTCGAGCTCTGGCCGGGCCCGGCACTGGTGGTGGAGAACCCGTATCTGGCCTTCGCCCGGGTCTCTCAACTCTTCGCCCGCTTGCCTGAGCTCCCGGTGGGGGTGGACCCGGGCGCCCGGGTGGATCCGGCTGCGGCGGTGAGCGACAGTGCCTGCATCGGCCCGGGGGTGGTGGTGGCGGCCGGAGCTCGCATCGGCCCGCGGGTGCGGGTGTACGCCAACGCCGTGGTTGGCGAGCGCTGCGTGGTGGGGGAAGACGGCGTGCTCATGGCGAACGCGGTGCTCTATCCCGACGTCCGCACGGGGGCGCGCTGCACCGTGCACAGCGGCGCGGTGATCGGCGCCGACGGCTTCGGCTTCGCGCCGGACGGGGCCGGGCGGCTGCACTCCATCGCCCAGCTCGGCGGGGTGGTGCTCGGCGACGACGTGAGCGTGGGCGCCTGCTCCACCATCGACCGCGGCGCCATCGACGATACCGTGATCGAGGACGGCGTGAAGATCGACAATCAGGTGCAGATCGGGCACAACTGCCACATCGGCGCCCACACCGTGATCTGCGGCTGCGTGGGCATCGTGGGCAGCACCCGCATCGGCCGTCACTGCATCCTGGCGGGAGGCGTGGGGGTGGGCGGCGACGGACCCATCGAGCTGTGCGATGGTGTGGTGGTGAGCGGCATGACCCACGTGTCGGCCTCCATCACCGAGCCCGGCGTCTACTCCGGCGGCGTGCTGCACGCGCCGGGCCGCCAGTGGAAGCGAAACGCCCTGCGTTTCCAGCGTCTCGACGACCTGAGCCGCCGGGTGGCGCGCCTGGAGCGGGCCCTCGAGCGGACCGAACTTTCCGAGTCAGCAGAGCAGGATCCAGAATGAAAAAGATCAACGAGCTGTTCGAGTACCTGCCCCACCGGTACCCCTTTCTGCTGGTGGATCGCGTGGTGGAGCTGACCCCCGGTGAGCACATCCGCGGCTACAAGAACGTGACCGTGAACGAGCCCTTCTTCAACGGCCACTTCCCGGGTCATCCCATCATGCCCGGCGTGCTCATCGTGGAGGCCATGGCCCAGCTTTCCGGCGTGCTGGCCTTCGAGAGCAAGAATCGGCGTCCGTCGGACGGTTTCACCTATTACCTGGGCGGAACCGATCGCACCCGCTTCAAGCGTCCGGTGATTCCCGGCGACCGGCTCATGATGGAGAGCCGCATGCTGGCGGAGAAGCGCGGGGTCATGAAGTTCGACTGCAAGGCGTACGTCGACGACGAGCTCACCTGCACCTCGGAGATCACGTGCGTGGAGCGTGCCCTCTGAAAGAGGAGGTGGCCGGCGTGATCGATCCCAGAGCCATCATCGATCCGTCTGCGCGGATCGGCGCCAACGTCTCCATCGGGCCCTGGACCATCGTGGGCCCGGACGTGGAGATCGGCGACGACTGCAGCATCGCCTCCCACGTGGTGCTGAAGGGTCCGACGCGCCTCGGGAAGCGCAACCGCATCTACCAGTTCTCCTGCATCGGCGAGGACACCTCCGACACGAGCTACCAGGGCGAGCCCACCACCCTGGAGGTGGGCGACGACAACGTGTTCCGGGAAGGGGTGAACGTGCACCGGGGCACGGTGAAGGACCAGGGGCGCACGGTCATCGGCAGCCATTGCCTGTTCATGCCGTACGTGCACATCGCCCACGACTGCGTCATCGGCGATCACGTGATCCTGGCGAACTACGCCGCGGTCTCCGGGCACGTGAGGGTGGGGGACTACGCCAACTTCGGCGGCTATGCGGGGGTGGCCCAGCACCGGCGCGTCGGCGCCCACACCCATCTGGCGGCCATGAGCCTGGTGATCAAGGACGTGCCCGACTACGTCACGGTCATGGGCAACCCGGCCGCCGCCGTGGGGCCCAACATCGAGGGCATGCGCCGGCGCGGCTACTCCCGGACCCTGATCCGGCAGATCCGGGACGCCTACAAGACCGTCTACCGCTCCGGCCTCACCGCCCGGGAAGCCTGCGAACGCCTGGCGCCGCTGGCGGACCAGGTTCCGGAGGTGGCCTCGTTCGTGGCCTGCGTGCGCGATTCCCGCTGGGGCATCGTGCGGCCGCGGAACGAGCGTGGCGGCGCCGCTGGCGAGGCTTCCGGCGAGCCTTCCGGCGAGCCTTCCGGCGGGACCGAATCATGATCAAGCTGCCCGGCTGAGGCCGTGGCACCGCTCACCATCGGCATGGTCGCCGGCGAGGCGTCGGGCGACAACCTGGGCCGGGGCCTGATGGCCGAGCTCAAGCGCCGTTACCCGGACGCCCGTTTCCTCGGCATCGGCGGCCCGGGCATGCTGGCGGAGGGCCTGGAATCCCTGGTTCCCATGGACCGGCTGGCGGTGAACGGGTTCGTCGATCCCCTGCGCCGGCTGCCCGAGCTGCTCCGCATCCTGCGTCTGCTGCTGCGCACCTTCGATGCGCGGCGTCCGGACGTCTTCGTAGGCGTCGACTTCAACGTCTTCAACCTGCTGCTCGAACGCCGGCTGCGGCAGCGAGGGGTTCCCACCGTGCACTACGTGAGCCCCTCGGTCTACGCGTGGCGCCGCGGCCGTATCCGGCGCATCGCCCGGGCCGCCGACATGCTCCTCACCCTGTATCCGTTCGAGCCGGCCCTGTACCGGGACACGCCGCTGCGCGCGGTCTACGTGGGCCACCCGCTGGCGGACGCCATCGACCTGGACGCCGGTGACGATGCTCACCGGCGCGCGGCCCGGGCCGAGCTCGGGCTGCCCGAGGCCGGGCTCGTGGTGGGCCTGCTCCCGGGCAGCCGCATGTCCGAGATCCGCCTGCTGGGGCCGGTGTTTCTCGAGGCCGCGGCGCGCATCGCCGAGCATCGGCCGGAGGCGCGTTTCGTGGTGCCCTGCGTGCGGCCGGCCATCGCCCGGTGGCTCGCGGAGGCGACGCGCCGGCAGCCTGCGCTGCGCATCGTCCCGGATCACGGCAACGCCCGGCGCGCGCTGTGCGCCTGCGACGCAGCGCTGGTGAAATCGGGCACCAGCACCCTGGAAGGCATGCTGCTGCGGCGTCCCATGGTGGTCAGCTACCGCCTCGGACGGGTCAGCTATGCACTGGTGCGCCGCCTGCTGCGCACGCCCTATGTGGCGCTGCCGAACATTCTCGCCGGCCGCGAGCTGGTCCCCGAACTGCTGCAGGATCGGGCCACGCCGGCGGCTCTGGCCGCCGCGCTGCTCCGGGAACTGGACAAGGCCGGGGGCGACCCCGAATACTTGGCGGAGTTCGACCGCCTGCATCGGGAGCTGCGTTGTGACGCCGATGCCAGAGCGGCGGATGCCGTGGCCGGCTGGCTGCGGGCCGACTGAGAGAAGCGGGGCGGTAGATCACGCATTCATGAGATTGTTCGAAGACCAGGCACTGCCTGTGCTCACGGCGGGTGTGGACGAGGCGGGCAGGGGGCCGCTGGCGGGGCCGGTGCTCGCCGCAGCCGTGATTCTCGACCCTCTGCGGCCCATCGACGGGCTCAAGGACTCCAAGGTTCTCACCGCCGAGCAGCGCGAGACCCTGGCGGGGCAGATTCGCGAGCGGGCGCTGGCCTGGGCGCTCGGCCGAGCCGAAGTGGCCGAGATCGACGAGATCAACATCCTGCGCGCCAGTCACCTGGCCATGCAGCGGGCGGTGGCCGCACTGTCCCCGGCCCCGGAGCTGATCTTCGTGGACGGCAACCTCACGCCGGCGTTCCCGGTTTCGGCGGTAGCCCTGGTGGGCGGTGATGCCCTCATGCCGGCCATCAGCGCGGCGGGCATTCTCGCCAAGGTGGCGCGGGACGCGGAGATGGTGGCCCTGGCGGAGACATACCCGGGTTATGGCCTGGAGCGGCACAAGGGCTATGCCACGCCCGAGCACCTGAAGGCGCTCGGCGAGCTCGGCCCGACGCCGCTGCACCGGCAGTCGTTCGCGCCGGTCCGGGGAGCCCTGGGTGTGCCCGGTGAGGTGGTCGCCGAGAACGGAGAGCTGTTCTAGATGGCCGAGGCGATCAGCGCGGCGGCGGAGCCTCCCCGGCAACCGGAGTTCGTTCACCTGCGGGTGCACAGCGAGTACTCGCTGGCAGACAGCATCGTCAAGGTGAAGCCCCTGACGCGGCGCGCCGCCGAGCTCGCGATGCCGGCCCTGGCGCTCACGGACCGGGCCAACCTGTTCGCCCTGGTGAAGTTCTACCAGGCCGCCCTCGCCGCCGGGGTGAAGCCCCTCGTCGGCGCGGACCTCGAGCTCCACGGCGAGGCCGGGGAGCGCTACCGCCTGGGCGTTCTCGCCATGAACCAGGCCGGTTTTCGCAACCTCATCGCCCTGGTGTCCGCCGCGTACACCAACGCTGCCGTGCGCGGAACCTTGAGCCGGGAACAGCTCTTCGCCGGCTCGGAGGGCCTGCTGGTGCTGTCCGGGGGGCGTGACGGCGAGCTGGGCCAGGCGTTGTCCAAGGGCGACGAAGCCCGAGCCGAGCAGATCGCGAAAGAATGGCAGGCGGCCTTTCCCGAGCGCTTCTACGTGGAGGTCACGCGCACGGGGCGCGCCGGCGAGGAGCCCTACATCGCCCTGGCGGTGCCGCTGGCGGCGCGCCTGGGATTGCCGGTGGTGGCCACCAACGACGTCTGCTTCCTGGACGAGGCCGACTTCGAGGCCCACGAGACGCGGGTGTGCATCCACGAGGGACGGACCCTGGACGATCCGCGCCGGGAGCGCCGCTACAGCCCGGCTCAATACCTCAAGACCGCGGCGGAGATGGCGGAGCTGTTCAGCGACCTGCCGGAAGCCCTGGCCAACAGCGTGGAGATCGCCCGCCGCTGCACCGTGGAAGTGCCGCTCGGGCAGTACTACCTGCCGAACTATCCGGTGCCCGAAGGCGTGACCCTGGAGGCGTTCCTGGAAACCGAGGCCCGGGCGGGGCTGGATCGGCGCCTGCGCCGGCTCGCGGAGCTCGGCGAGCTGGAGCTGCCCGAGGAGCGTTACCGGGAACGGCTGGAGTACGAGCTCGGGATCATCAACCAGATGGGTTTCCCCGGCTACTTCCTCATCGTCATGGAGTTCATCGGCTGGGCCAAGGCCAACGACATCCCGGTGGGGCCGGGCCGCGGCTCCGGCGGCGGCTCTCTGGTGGCCTACGCCCTCGGTATCACCGACATGGATCCGCTGCGCTACGACCTGCTGTTCGAGCGCTTCCTCAACCCGGAACGGGTCTCCATGCCCGACTTCGACATCGACTTCTGCATGGAGGGGCGCGACCGGGTCATCGCTCACGTCTCCGAGCGCTACGGCCAGGACGCGGTGAGCCAGATCATCACCTTCGGCACCATGGCCGCCAAGGCCGTGGTGCGCGACGTGGCCCGCGTGCAGGGAAAGCCCTACGGCCTCGCCGACAAGCTCTCGAAGCTGATCCCCTTCGAGGTGGGGATGACCCTGGCCAAGGCCGTGGAGCAGAGCAAGGAGCTCGCTACCTTCATCGAGGAGAACGAGGAGGTGGCGGAGATCATGGAGATGGCCTACAAGCTCGAAGGCGTGGTCCGCGGCGTGGGCCGTCACGCCGGCGGCGTGGTCATCGCGCCTTCGGCCCTCACCGACTTCGTGCCGCTCTACGTGGACGAGCAGGCGGGCGGCCTGGTCTCCCAGTTCGACAAGGACGACGTGGAGAAGGCGGGCCTGGTGAAGTTCGACTTCCTGGGCCTGAAGACCCTCACCATCATTCAATGGGCGGTGCAGGCCATCAACGCCCATCTGCCCGAGGGGGCGGAGCCGGTGCGCATCGACCGCATTCCCCTGGAAGATCCCGCCACCTTCGAGCTGCTCAAGGAGGCCGAGACCACGGGCGTGTTCCAGCTCGAATCCCGGGGCATGAAGGATCTGATCCGCCGTCTGAAACCGGACCGGTTCGACGACATCATCGCCCTGGTGGCCCTGTTCCGGCCCGGACCGCTGCAGTCCGGCGCGGTGGACGACTACATCGACCGCAAGCACGGGCGCAAGCCCGTGGTGTACCCGCATCCGGACATGGAGCCGGTGCTCTCCAGCACCTACGGGGTCATGCTCTATCAGGAGCAGGTGATGCAGAGCGCCCAGGTGCTCGCCGGCTTCACCCTGGGCCAGGCGGACCTGCTGCGCCGCGCCATGGGCAAGAAGAAGCCCGAGGAGATGGCCAAGGTGCGGGAGCAGTTCCTGCACGGCACCGGGGAGCGGGGCATCGACCCGAAGCTCGCCGGCGAGATCTTCGACCTCATGGAGAAGTTCTCCGGCTACGCCTTCAACAAGTCGCACAGCGCCACCTACGCCCTGGTGTCGTTCCAGACCGCGTGGCTGAAGGCCCACCATCCCGCCGAGTTCATGGCCGCTACCTTGTCGGCCGACATGCAGAACATCGACAAGGTGGTCACCCTGGTGGACGAGGTGCGCAGCATGAAGCTCGCCCTGGAACCGCCGAGCGTCAACCGCAGCCACTACCGCTTCACCGGCCGCGACGGCCGGGTCATCTACGGCCTCGGCGCGGTGCGCGGGGTGGGCGAGGGCCCGGTAGCGGCGCTGGTGGAGGCCCGCGAGGCCGGCGGCCCGTTCGAGAGCCTCGGCGATTTCTGCCATCGGGTGGACGCGAAGAAGGCCAACAAGCGGGTGCTGGAGGCGCTGATCCGCTCCGGGGCCATGGACGACTTCGCCGCCGGGGGGGAGAGCCGTGATCAGGTGCGGGCCCGGCTGGCGGCGGAGCTGGCCGACGCGCTGCAGAGCGCCGAGCAGGCGGCCCGCAACGACGCCCTGGGCATGACCGACATGTTCGGCGGCATGGGCGAGCCCGTGGCGGCGCCCCCGGCGCGGATCCAGGTGCCGCCGCTGACCCGGCGCGAGCGGCTCGAGGGCGAGAAGGAAACCCTCGGGCTCTATCTCACCGGGCACCCCATCGAGGAGTACCTGCCGGAGCTGCGCCAGATCTGCCCCAACGACATCGTCCGGCTGCGGGCGGAGAAGGGCAACCAGCTCGTCGCCGGGCTGGTCGTATCCATGCGGGTCATGCGCAGCCGGCGGGGCGGCGACCTGTGCTTTCTGGTGCTCGATGACCGCAGCGCCCGCATCGAGGCGTCGGTGTTCACCGACGCCTTCGAGGCCAACCGCGGCAAGATCGCCAAGGACGCGATCCTCCTGTTCGAAGGCGAAGTGCAGCCGGACGACTACACCGGCGCGCTCAAGCTCAAGGTGGAGAACGTCTACACCATGGAGGAGGCGCGTGCCCGGTACGGCCGGGCGCTGCTGCTGGATCTGTGCGCCCGCAGCGCGCCGCGGGACCTTCCGGCCCGCCTCAAACGCTGCCTGGAGCCCCACCGGCACAACGGCGTCGGCTGCCCGGTGACCGTGCTGTATCAGACCGTCGATGGCGGGGTCGCCGCCCGGGGGCGCATCGTTCTCGGGCCCGACTGGCGGGTCCGGCCCAGCGACGATCTGCTGGCCAGGCTGCGCTCCGAGTTCGGCGACGAGCGGGTGAAGCTCTCCTACGCCGCGGGGTGAGGTGAACGCCGTTCGCGAAGCCGTGGCGGCGGCCTGGGGTTCCGGGCCGCTGTTCGTGGGCTACAGCGGCGGGCTGGACTCCACCGTGCTGCTTCACGCGGCCCGGCGGGAGTGCCGGGGACGGCCGCTCACCGCGGTCCACGTGGACCACGCTCTGCATCCGGAGTCGGCCCGGTGGCACCGACACTGCGAGGCTGTGTGCGCGGACCTGGGGGTGGCGCTGGTGGCGCGGCGGGTCCGGGTGCCGAGCCGGGGCAACGTCGAGGCCCAGGCCCGGGCCGCGCGCTACGCCGTGTTCGCGGAGCTTCTCGCCCGGGGCGGATTGCTGTTCCTCGCCCACCATCGGGACGACCAGGCGGAAACGGTGCTGTTGCGGCTGCTCCAGGGCCGCGGCCTCTACGGCATGCCCCGCGCGCGCCCGTTCGGCGCCGGTACGCTGGTGCGCCCCCTGCTGGATCTGCCGAGGGCACGGCTCGCCGAGTACGCCGCGCGCCATGGCCTCGCCTGGGTGGACGATCCGGCCAATGCGGATCAGGCTCTCGATCGCAATTTCCTGCGGCACGCCCTGTTGCCGGACATCCGTCGCCGCTGGCCGAACGTGGATGAGGCCCTCATCGGCGCCATGGAACGCCACCGGCTGGCCGATCGACTGCTGGCGCAGAGCGCCGTCCTGGGGCGGGACTGGCTGCCGGTGGCGGACCTGGCGGCCGTTCCGTCCCGCCAGCGCCCCGAGCTGCTGCGGGTGTGGCTCGCCGGGCGCGGCATCGCCGCGCCGCCCCGGACCGCGCTGGCGGAGTTCGACCGTCAGCTACATGTCGCCGTCGACCGCAACCCGGAACTCGAGGTGAAGGGCGCGGTGCTGCGCCGCTATCGGGGGCGCATCCATCTGGTTCGGCCGGTTCCCGCCCTGGCGTCGAGCTACCAGGTGCCGCTTCCGGGCGTGCTGCGCCTGCCCCACGGCGAGTTGCACGTGCAGCCGGACGAGCGGGGCATCTCGCCGGCGGGGCCGGTGGTGGTGCGGTTCCGCCGCGGCGGCGAGCGGCTCGGCACCGGCGGCCACCACCGTGCCCTCAAGCAACTCTTCCAGGAGGCCGGCGTGCCGCCGTGGCGGCGGCCGGTGTATCCGTTGCTGTACGACCGCCTGGGCCTGCTGGCGGTGCCGGGCATCGCCGAGCGCGACGCCGCCGACGCGGCAACCGCCGGGCCGGCGCCGCGCTTCCGGGTCGAATGGCACCCGCGCTGAGGAGATTTTCTTTGAGGTTGCCAGGGCCTTTTGTTATCGTGCAATCCCATCTTGCGCACGCCCCTCGCGTGCGACCTTCCACAGATGGCGTGGGCGTGAGCACGCCCCGAGGTGAACGATCCCTCAAATGAGCCGATTCATATTCGTGACTGGCGGTGTGGTTTCATCCCTGGGCAAGGGTATCCTCACCTCCTCCCTGGCGGCCGTGCTGGAGGCCCGGAACCTCAAGGTCAACGTGCTGAAGATGGATCCCTACATCAACGTGGATCCGGGCACCATGAGCCCGTTTCAGCACGGCGAGGTGTTCGTCACCGCGGACGGTGCCGAGACCGACCTGGACCTCGGCAACTACGAGCGCTTCTCCCGGGCGCGCATGAGCCGGAAGAACAACTTCACCACCGGCAGCATCTACGCCGAGGTGCTTCGCCGGGAGCGCCGCGGCGATTACCTGGGTGCGACCGTGCAGGTGATCCCCCACGTCACCGACGAGATCAAGCGCCGCATCAAGGACGCGGCGGAGGGGTGCGACGTGCTGCTGGTGGAGACCGGCGGCACGGTGGGGGACATCGAGAGCCAGCCGTTTCTGGAAGCCATCCGTCAGTTGCGCCTGGAGGTGGGGGCCCAGCGGGCCATGTTCATCCACCTCACCTACGTGCCGTTCATTCCCGCCGCCGGTGAGATAAAGACCAAACCCACCCAGCACTCGGTGAAGGAGCTGCGCTCCATCGGTCTGCAGCCGGACGTGCTGGTGTGCCGGTCCGACCGGCCCCTGCCGCGGTCGGCGCGCAGCAAGATCGCGTTGTTCACCAACGTGGAGGAGCGGGCGGTGGTTTCCCTGGAAGACGTGGAGACCATCTACCAGGTGCCCCAGAAGCTGCACGAGCAGGGGGTGGACACCTTCGTGGCGGAACGCCTGGCGCTGGAGTGTCCGCCCGCCGACCTGTCCCAGTGGCAGGCGCTGGTGGAGGCTCAGCTCCACCCCGACCGGGAGGTGAAGATCGCCTTCGTCGGCAAGTATCTGGACCTGCTGGACGCGTACAAGTCGCTGGTGGAAGCCATCACCCACGCCGGCATCCACACCCGTACCCGGGTGCAGGTCAAGTACCTGGATGCCGAGGATCTGGAGCGCCACGGCACCGCGGCGCTGGACGACGTCTCAGCCATCCTGGTGCCGGGCGGCTTCGGCCGGCGCGGCTTCGACGGCAAGATAATGGCGGTGCAGTACGCCCGGGAGCGGGGCGTGCCGTATCTCGGCATCTGCTACGGCCTGCACGCCGCCGTCATCGAGTTCGCGCGTCACGTGGCGGGGCTCGACCAGGCGCACTCCACCGAGATCGACCCCGGCACCCCGCACCCGGTCATCGGCCTCATCACCGAATGGCTGGACGAGGCCGGCAACCTGGAGCGGCGCAGCGGCGACGAGGATCTCGGCGGCACCATGCGGCTCGGTGAGCAGCTCTGCGTGATCACCCCCGGCACCCTGGCGCACCGGGTGTACGGCGCCACCGAGATTCGCGAGCGCCATCGCCACCGTTTCGAGGTGAACAACCGTTACGTGCCGAACCTGGTGGAGCACGGGCTGGTGGTCTCCGGACGTTCCGCCGACGGCGAGCTGGTGGAGATGATCGAGCTGGCGGACCACCCGTGGTTCCTCGCCTGCCAGTTCCACCCGGAGTTCACCTCCTCGCCGCGGGACGGCCATCCGCTGTTCACCGGCTTCGTGGAGGCGGCCCTGGCGCGGGCCCGAGCGGTCTCGGACTGCGCCGACGCCGCGGCGCGCTGAGCCATGGAGCTTTGCGGCTTTCGCGTCGGCCTGGATCAGCCGCTGTTTCTCATCGCCGGGCCCTGCGTCATCGAGAGCCAGGCGCTCACCCTGGAGATCGCCGGGCGGCTGAAGGAGATCGCCGGCGGCCTGGGCATGCCCTTCGTCTTCAAGAGCTCCTTCGACAAGGCCAACCGCTCGTCCCTCGGCAGCTTCCGCGGCCCCGGGCTGGACGCGGGGCTCCGGGTGCTAGCCGAGGTCAAGGCCCAGATCGGCGTGCCGGTGCTCACCGACGTCCACGAGGACACGGACCTCGCCGCCGTGGCGGAGGTGGTGGACGTGCTGCAGACGCCGGCGTTTCTCTGCCGGCAGACCAACTTCATCGTCAACGTCTGCAGCCAGGGCCGCCCGGTGAACATCAAGAAAGGCCAGTTCCTGGCCCCGGCGGACATGACTCACGTGGTGGCCAAGGCCCGTTCCACGGGAAACGAGCAGATCATGGTCTGCGAGCGCGGGGCGAGCTTCGGTTACAACAACCTGGTCTCGGACATGCGCGGTCTCGCCATCATGCGCGCCACCGGGGCGCCGGTGGTGTTCGACGCCACCCACTCGGTGCAGATGCCCGGGGGGCTCGGTAACGCCTCCGGCGGGCAACGGGAGATGGTGCCGGTGCTGGCTCGGGCAGCGGTGGCGGCGGGAATCTCCGGGCTCTTCATGGAGACCCACCCGCGGCCGGAGGAAGCGCTCTCGGACGGCCCCAACTCCTGGCCGCTGCATCTGATGGCGCCGCTTCTGGAGCAGCTCCGGGACCTGGACCGGGTGGCCAAGTCGCGGCCGTTCCTGGAGCAGGGTTTTTCATCGCAGCCGTAACAGCAGGACCAGAACATGAGCAAGATAACCGCCGTGCGCGCCCGTGAGGTGCTGGACTCCCGGGGCAATCCCACCGTGGAAGCCGACGTGATGACCGACACCGGGGCCGTGGGGTCCGCGTGCGCCCCGTCGGGCGCCTCCACCGGGTCCCGGGAAGCGTTGGAGCTCAGGGACGGCGACCCGAGCCGCTACGGGGGCAAGGGCGTCACCAAGGCCGTGGCCGCGGTGAACGGCCCGCTGGCGGAGGCGGTGGTGGGCATGAATCCGGCGGACCAGACGGCTCTGGACCAGCGCATGTGCGAGCTGGACGGCACGGAGAACAAGGGCCGGCTCGGCGCCAACGCCATTCTGGCCGTTTCCCTGGCGGCCGCCAAGGCCGCGGCCCTGGACGGCGGCGTGCCGTTGTATCAGCACATCAACGGCCTGGCCGGCGGCGTGCCCATGTCCCTACCCGTGCCCATGATGAACATCCTGAACGGCGGCGCCCACGCCGACAACAACGTGGACATCCAGGAGTTCATGGTGCAGCCGGTGTCCATGAATTCCTTCGCCGAAGCCTTGCGCTGCGGCGCCGAGGTCTTTCAGGCGTTGAAGGGCGTGCTGAAGGGCGAGGGCCTCTCCACCGCGGTGGGCGACGAGGGCGGCTTCGCGCCCAATCTGCGCTCCAACGCCGAGGCCCTGGAAGTCATCGTCCGGGCGGTGGCGGACGCCGGCTACGAGCTGGGGCGGGACGTGACCCTGGCGCTGGATTGTGCCGCCACGGAGTTCCACCGGGACGGCCGCTACGAGCTCGCCGGCGAATCCCAGAGCTTCGACAGCGCCGGCTTCGCCGATTACCTGGCATCCCTGGTTGGCGCGTACCCCATCGTCTCCATCGAGGACGGCATGGACGAGGCCGACTGGGACGGCTGGAAGCTCCTCACCGAGCGCCTGGGGGACCGGGTCCAGCTCGTGGGGGACGACCTGTTCGTCACCAACACCCGCATCCTGGCGGAAGGCATCCGCCGGGGGGTGGCCAACGCCATTCTCATCAAGTTCAACCAGATCGGCACCCTGAGCGAGACCCTGGATGCCATCCGCATGGCCCACGACGCCGGGTATCGGGCCGTCATCTCGCACCGCTCCGGTGAAACCGAGGACACCACCATCGCCGACCTGGCCGTGGCCACCGGCGCCGGGCAGATCAAGACCGGCTCCCTGTGCCGCTCGGACCGGGTGGCGAAGTACAATCGTCTGCTCCGGATCGAGGAATCCCTCGGTGCCGGTGCGGTTTATCCGGGACGGCGCGCCCTGGGACTGTAGGTGACCGTATGCGGGTGATTCTGGGCATCATGCTGGCCTTGACGCTGTTGCTCCAGTACAAGGCCTGGTTCGGCGACGTCGGCATGATGGAGGCGGCGCGGCTGCGCGAGCAGGTGGCGGAGCAGCGGGGGCGGGCGGAGCTTCTGGCCCAGCGCAACCGCCTGCTGACCGCCGAGGTGCTGGCCCTGAAGGAAGGCTTGGCCGCCGTGGAAGCCCGCGCCCGCAGCGATCTCGGCATGGTGCGAGAGGGCGAGACCTTCTATCTCGTCAGCGACGCCGAATGAGTGCCGCCCTTCCTTCGAAGGGCGCTGCCCTCCCTTCGGCGGGCGCCGCCGCCTCGGCCGGCGCCGCCGATCTCTGGGGGCCGGGCCGCTGGCCGCGGGCCGATGCCGGCCCACGGTCCCGGGCACTGGTGAAGCTGCACCCCGAGGACTTCCGGGTGGACGAGGTTCCCGGCTTCACCCCCACCGGCGAGGGCGAGCACCTGTACCTGCGCATGGAGAAGAGCGGCGCCGCCACCTCGGAGCTGGCGCGGGCGCTGGCCCGTGCCTTCGCCGTGCCGGAGGCCTCGGTAGGCTACGCCGGCATGAAGGACAGGCATGCCGTGACCACCCAGTGGTTCAGCATCCACACTCCCCTGGATCATCCCCCGGGGGCCGCGCTGCCGCCGGCGGAGCTCCCGGGCGTTCGGGTCCTCGAGGCCTGCCGTCACCGGCGCAAGCTGCGGCGCGGCGAGCTGGCGGGGAACCGGTTTCGCATCCGTTTGCGGCGGGTCAGCGGCGAGACCTGGCCGGCCCGGCTCGAGGCGTTGCGAACCGGCGGCGCACCCAATTACTTCGGGCCTCAGCGCTTCGGCGGCGACAACCTCGCCGCCGCACGCGCCTGGCTGGGGGAGCGGCGCCGGCGCCGGCTGGGGGCCTTCCGCTCCGGGCTCTACCTCTCGGTGCTGCGCAGCTTCCTGTTCAACGAGGTGCTGGCGGCCCGGGTGCGGGACGGAACGTGGAACCGAGTGCTTCCGGGGGAGGCGACCCAGGACGGCCCGGCCGGCACACCGCGGCCCACCGGACCGCTTTGGGGGCGGGGGCGCTCCGCCGCCGCGGCGGAAGCGCTGGCGGTGGAGCAGGAGGCCCTGGCCCCTCACCGGGAGATTCGCGACGGGCTCGAGCACGCCGGCCTGCACCAGGCACGGCGAACCCTGGTGCTGGAGGCGGCGGAGCTCGGCTGGGAGCACGACGGCGACGAGCTGGAGCTCACGTTCACCCTGCCGGCCGGCGGCTACGCCACCGCCTTTCTCGCCGAGGCCTTCGACCTGCAGGACCGGGCGGGTCGCGGATGAACCGGATCGACGTGGCCGGCAGCGGCATGACGTCCCAGCGCACCCGGGACCGCCTGGTGGCGCGGCTGCGGCAGAAGGGCATCCACAACGACGCCGTGCTGGCCGCCGTCGGCTGGGTGCCGCGCCACGTCTTCGTGGACGAAGCCCTGGCGCACCGGGCCTACGAGGACACGGCGCTGCCCATCGGCTACGGGCAGACCATCTCACAACCCTTCATCGTCGCCCTCATGACCCAGATTCTCTTGTCCGCGCCCCGTTCCCGGGTGCTGGAGGTGGGAACCGGGTCGGGTTATCAGACCGCGGTGTTGGCGCGGCTGCGCCCCCTGGTGCGCCGGGTGTTCACCATCGAGCGCTTCCGGGACCTGAGCGAGCGGGCCGAGCAGCGGCTGAACGCGCTGCGCATCCTGAGCGTGCGCTTCCGTCACGGCGACGGCTACGAGGGCTGGCGGGAGGAAGCGCCCTTCGACGGCATCCTGGTGACGGCGGCGCCGCCCGAGGTGCCCGAGGCGCTGCTGGAGCAGCTCGCTCCCGGGGGCCGGATGGTGGTGCCCGTGGGCGGCGGCGACGTTCAGGAGCTCAAGGTCTACGACCGGACCGAGAGCGGCCACCGGGTCGAGACGGTCGAATACGTGCGATTCGTGCCGCTGCTGAAGGGACGCCGATGACCGACGAAGTCACGCCCGCCGCACTTCCCGAGTCCGCCTCCGCCAGAGGTCTGTCGGGATGGCTGGGGGTCGGCGTGCGCGGCATGGCCATGGGCGTGGCCGAGCTGGTGCCCGGCGTCTCCGGCGGCACCATTGCCTTCGTCACCGGCGTCTACGACGAGCTGATCCGCGCCCTGGCCAGCTTCAGTCTGGTGGACTCGCCGCGGTTGCTGTGGCGGGAAGGCTGGCGGGCTTTCTGGCGGGCACACGACCTCACGTTCCTGCTGGTGCTGGCCGCCGGCATGGTGACCGCGGTGGTGGTGTTCGCCCGGCTCCTGGAGTACCTGCTGGATCACGCGGTGGTGGTGGTGTGGGGCTTTTTCTTCGGTCTCATCGCCGCCTCGGTGGTACAGATCGGCCGCTTCCGCCCGCCGGCGGCGCTGGCGCTGTACGGAGTGGTCGGCCTGGCCCTGGGGGTGGCCCTCATGCAGGTGGGCTTCCGGGAGGGCGAGGCGCCGCTGTGGATGTTCTTCGTGGGCGGCATGCTGGCCGTGTCGGCCTGGCTGCTGCCGGCGGTGTCCGGCAGCTTTCTGCTCCTGGTTCTCGGCCTCTACGAGCCCGTGCTGCGCGCCTTCAACGCGGGCCACTGGCTGGCGCCGGCGGTGCTGGCGGCAGGCTGCGCGGTGGGCCTGCTGCTGTTCTCGCGGCTGCTGTACTGGCTCATGAGGCGGGCACGGGAGCCGGTGCTCGCCACCCTCACGGGCTTCATGGCGGGCTCGCTGCTGCGTCTGTGGCCCTGGCAGGCGGAGCAGGCGCTGCTGTCGCCGCTCGGCTATCAGGCCGTCACGGGGCAGCCGTCGCTGTGGGGGCCGGTGATCCTGGCGGCGTTGCTGGGGGTCGCGAGCCTTTGGCTGCTCTCGCGGCTGGAGTGACCGCGGCGTTCGCGCGGGCATCCATTCCCCGCGCGCTGCTGATCCTGATGCTGGCGCTCGCCGCGAGCTGCGCCGCCCCGGGCCGGCCGGTGGTGGCGGACCGTTCCCCGGTGTTCGGCCGCGTGCCTGCGAGCTACGTGGTTCAGGCGGGCGATACGCTGTATTCCATCGCCTGGCGCTTCGGGCTGGATTACCGTGCGCTGGCGCGCGCCAACGGGATCGCGGCGCCGTACACCATCTTCGTCGGCCAGCGGCTGGAACTGCGGCGGATGCCGCGGTCGCAAGTGGCGGCCAAGGCGCCCGCGCCGGCCCGGGCGCCGCCGCGGGCGCGCCCCGACCCGCCCGCGCCGGCGGCGGATCGGGCCCCGCCCGCCTGGCGTCGGCCCACGGACGCTCCGGTGCAACGGGGTTTCGGCAACGGCAGCAAGGGCATCGACTACCAGCTGCAGCCCGGCCACGTGGTGCGCACCGCGGCGGCCGGCGAGGTGGTGTACGCCGGCAGCGGACTCGGCGGCTATCGTCACCTGGTGATCGTCAAGCACGACCCCGCGTATCTCAGTGCCTACAGCCTGCATCGGCCCATCCTCGTGCGGGAAGGCCAGCGGATTAAAGCCGGCGCCATCCTCGCCGATACATCAGATGGCGGGCGCAGAGACGAGACGCTGCACTTCGAGATTCGCCGCAACGGCGAACCCGTGGATCCGGGATCGAAGGTCGGCCCAGCGTCTTGAGCCGCAGCCGGCGATCGGCGCCCGAACGTATGGCGGAGAAAGGATGCTCCCATGAGAACGCAAGACGCTGTAGAGACCGTGCCCCGGACTGGGGCGGCCTGGGCCGCGGAACGGGCGGGCCTGGACCAGCCGGGTTTACCGGATGCCACCGCGCTCTATCTCAAGGAGATCGGCGGGGCTGGGCTGTTGAGCGCGGAGGAGGAGCGCCACTTCGGCCGCCTGGCCCGGGCCGGTGACCCGGCAGGCCGCAGACGCATGATCGAGAGTAATCTGCGCCTGGTGGTGAAGATCGCCCGCCGTTACGTCAACCGCGGGCTGCCGCTGCTCGATCTGATCGAGGAGGGCAACCTGGGTCTGATCCACGCGGTGGAGAAGTTCGACCCGGAGCGCGGTTTTCGCTTCTCCACCTACGCCACCTGGTGGATCCGTCAGGCGGTGGAACGGGCCATCATGAATCAGGCCCGCACCATCCGCCTGCCCGTGCACGTCACCAAGGAGCTGAACCTCTGCCTGCGGGCGGCCCGAGAGCTCTCGCAGAAGCTCGACCGCGAGCCCATCCCCGAGGACATCGCCGAACTGCTCGACAAGCCCGTGGACGACGTGCGGCGGCTCTTGAAGCTGGCCGAGCGGGTGGAGTCGGTGGATGCGGTCCGCGAGCACGCCGATCGCGATCTGCTGGAGGTGGTGGCCGACGGCGCATCGCCCGACCCCGCCACCACCGTGCAGGACGCCGACCTCATGGGCAGGCTGGAGGGCCTGGTGGCGGCGCTGCCGGAACGTCAGCAGAGCGTGCTGCAGCGCCGCTTCGGTCTCGGCGGACACGAGCCCGCCACCCTGGAAGAGGTGGGCGCCGCCCTGGGCCTCACCCGTGAGCGGGTACGCCAGGTGCAGATCGAGGCGCTGAAAGGGTTGCGCCGGTCTCTGGAAGCCGAGGGCCTGGATCCGCGCCAGTTGCTCGACTGAGGGTGGCCGTCAGCGTTCGAGCAGCTCGCGCTTGTTGGGCTTGCCGTCCCACTCCTCGGCATCCGGGAGCGGGTCTTTCTTCTCGGTGATGTTGGGCCAGATCTCGGCCATTTCCTGGTTGATCTCGAGGAACGCCTGCTGGTCTTCCGGGAGCTCGTCCTCGGAGAAGATGGCATCCACCGGACACTCGGGCTCGCACAGCGCGCAGTCGATGCATTCGTCCGGATGAATCACCAGCATGTTCGGCCCTTCGTAGAAGCAGTCGACGGGGCAGACTTCCACACAATCGGTGTGCTTGCACTTGATGCAGTTTTCGCCGACGACG
>JAWLCV010000011.1:0-76187 GCA_041686955.1 Pseudomonadales bacterium | reverse complement strand
AGCCGCGGCGTCCGCCGGGCCAGGTAGGTGTAGACCGTGGGCACCACGAACAGCGTGAACAAGGTACCGAACGTCATGCCGCCCACCACCACCCAGCCGATGTCGTGGCGCGCCTCGGCGCCGGCGCCGCTGGCCAGCGCCAGCGGCGTGGCTCCCAGCACCATGGCGCCGGTGGTCATCAGGATGGGCCGGAGCCTCAGCACGCTGGCCTCCAGAACCGCATCCACGAGATCCCGGCCCTGGGCCCGGAGCTGATTGGCGAATTCCACGATGAGAATGCCGTGCTTGGTGATCAGGCCCACCAGGGTGATGAGACCGATCTGGCTGTAGATGTTCAGCGTGGCGCCGGTGAGCTTCAGTGCCAGGAGCGCGCCCGCCAGCGCCAGCGGAACGCTGAACATGATCACCAGCGGCGAAACGAAGCTCTCGAACTGAGCCGCGAGCACCAGGTAGATGAATGCGAGCGCCAGCAGGAACGCCACGTAGATCTTCGAAGACGATTCCTTGAATTCCCGCGAGACCCCTTCGTAGTCCACCTGGGTGGTGGGACCCATGACCTCGAAGGTTACCGCCTCGAGCCGGTCGAGCGCCTGGCCCAGGGTGTGGCCGGGACCGACGCTGGCGCTGATGCGGGCCGAGCGCAGCTTGTTGAAGTGGTTGAGCTCCCGGGGAGCCACCGTTTCCTGGATGTGCACCAGGTTGGAAAGCTGGATCATCTCACCGCCGGCGCCGCGCACGTAGATGCGGGTCAGATCGTCCGGGTTGCTGCGGTCGACGTCGGCCACCTGCAGCTTCACGTCGTACTGCTCGGCGTTGCGCTTGAAGCGGGTCACCTCGCGGCCGCCCAGCATGGTCTCGAGGGTGCGGCCGATCTCTTCCACGGAAACCCCGACGGCCGCCACCTTGTCGCGGTTCACGTCCACCCGGATCTCCGGCTTGTTGAGCTCCAGGTCGGTGTCCAGGTTGGTCACCGCCGGCTCGTCCGCCAGCCGCGCCATGATTCTCTGCACGTAGCCGTCCAGCTCCTCGTAGGACGCCGAGGTCATGATGATGAACTGCAGTTCCTGGGCACCGCCCCCGCTGCCGAGGGACGGCGGAACGATGGAGAAGGCGCGCACGCCCGGGATGGCGAGCATCTGCGGCAGGATGGCTTGCGCGACCTCCTGCGCGGAGCGGTCGCGCTCGTTCCAGTGGGTCAGGGTGGCGTAGGACATCATGTCCGTCACCGTCGGACGCCCCAGGATCATCATGTAGCGTTCGATCTCGGGAACGCCCTGGTAGATCTCGTCGATACGGCGGGCGTAGGTGTCCAGGTAGCCCAGGGTCGAGCCTTCCGGCGCGAAGGCGAAACCCATCACCGTGCCCCGGTCCTCCGTGGGCGCGAGCTCGGCGTCGAGGCTGCGATAGAGCACCACGGACAGCCCGCCGATGAGCAGCATCACCGCCACCACCAGCGGCCGCATGGTGAGGCTCGCCGCCAGCGCGCGGCGGTACAGGCGTACCGTGCCCTGCAATGCCCGCTCGCCGAAGTTGAACATGGCGCCGTGGCGCGTCTCGTGGCGCAGCAGCTTGGAGGCCAGGGTGCACGACAGGGTCAGGGCGACGAAGCCCGAGACGATGACCGCGCCGGCCAGGGTCAGGGCGAATTCCGTGAACAGCTTGCCGGTCTTGCCTTCGGTGAAGGCGATGGGCGTGAACACCGCGGCCAGAGTGAAGGTCATGGCGACGATGGCGAAGCCGATCTGCTTCGAGCCCACCAGGGCCGCCTTCACCGGCGGCATGCCCTCCTCGATGTAGCGGTAGATGTTCTCGAGCATGACGATGGCGTCGTCCACCACCAGGCCGATGGCGAGCACGAACGCCAGCAGGGTGAGGGTGTTGATGGAGAAGCCGAGCCCCCACATGATCGCCAGCGCCCCCACCAGGGCCACGGGGATGGTCACCAGGGGCACCAGGGTGGCTCGCCAGTTCCGCAGGAACAGGAAGATCACCAGGATCACCAGGGCGATGGCCTCGAAGATGGTGGTGAACACCCGCTCGATGGACTCTTCCACGAAGATGGCGGAGTCGAAGCCGATCTGCACGCCCATGCCTTCCGGCAGCACCTGGTCGAGCCGCGCCAGCTCCGCGCGAACGGCCCGGGAGACCTCCAGCGGGTTGGCGGTGGCCTGTTTCACCAGGCCGAGGCCAATGGCGCGGTCCCCCGAGGCCCGGGACATGTTGCGCTCTTCCTCGGCGCCGATCTCCACCCGGGCGACGTCGCCGAGGCGCACCAGGTAGCCGTCGGCGTCCTTCAGGATGATCTCCCGGAACTGGGCCGGCGTGCGCAGGTCGGTCTCCGAAAGCACCGTGAATTCCCGGTCGACGCTCTCGATGCGCCCGGAAGGCACCTCGACGTTCTGCTCCCGGAGCGCGCGCTCCACGTCGGCGGGAGTGAGGTTGTAGGCGGCGAGCCGGGCCCGGTCGAGCCAGATGCGCATGGCGTAGCGCCGCTCGCCGAGGATCAGGAGCTGCGCGACCCCGGGCAGCACCTCGAGGCGGTCGCGGACGATGCGGTCGGCGTAGTCGGTGAGCTCCAGATCGTCGTGGCGGTCGGAGCTGATGGCCATGTACATGATGGGGCGGGCGTCGGACTCCACCTTCTCGACGATGGGATCCTCCACCTCGCGCGGCAGCAGCCTGCGCGCACGGGCGATGCGGTCGCGCACGTCGTTGGCGGCCGCGTCCGGGTCCCGGTCGATGGTGAAGCGCACCGAGATCTGGCTGACCTCGGCGCGGCTGATGGAGCTCAGGTAGTCGACGCCCTCGATTCCGGCGATGGAGTCCTCCAGGGGCGTGGTCACCTGAGACTCGACGATGTTGGCGTTGGCACCCGGGTAGAAGGTGGAGATGGTCACCACCGGGTCGTCGATGTTGGGATACTCGCGCACGGTGAGGCGGTCCCAGGCGATGAAACCGAGGAGCAGGATGACCAGGTTCGCCACCGTGGCCAGCACCGGACGGCGGACGGAGAGGTCCGAGAGGATCATCGGCCGTGCGCCCCCGCGCCGGCGGCGCCGCCGGCCACGGTGGTGCTCTCCACGGGCGTCACCGCCACGCCGTCACGCAGCTTGAGCTGCCCCGCGGTCACCACCACGTCGTCGGCGGCGAGCCCCTGGACGATCTCCACCCGCTCGGGCTGGCGCTTGCCCAGCACCACTTCCGTCAGCAGCGCGTGGCCTTCCACCAGGCGGTAGACGAAATGCTGATCGCCCCGGGGAACGATGGCGTCTTCCGGCACCAGCAGGGCGGCGGCCGCGGTGTCGACGATGAGCTCTACCCGGGAGAACAGCCCCGGGCGCAGGCGGGCTTCCTGGTTGGGCAGGCGCGCGCGGACGAGGATGGCGCGGCCGTTAACGTCCACCAGTGGCTCGATGGCGTAGACCCGGCCCGCGAAGTGCTCACCGGGGAAGGCATCCACCTGCACCTCGATGTCCTGCCCGAGGGAGAGCTCCGCCAGGTGGATCTCGCCCACCCGGAAGTCCACCTTGAGCGGATCGATTTCCACCAGGCTGGCGAGCTCCTGTCCGGCGCTGACGAAGTCGCCCACGCTCACCCGGCGCAGACCGATCACGCCGCTGAACGGCGCGCGCAGTTCGGTCTTGGCGAGCCGTGCCCGCGCCAGGTCCACGGCAGCCTCGGCCGCCTGCAGCTCGGCCAGGGCGCGATCCTTCGCCTCCGCGGGCGCGGCCCGGGCTGAGACGAGCTGCTCGGCGCGCGCGAATTCGATCTGCGCGAGGGCGCGGTCCGCTTCCTTCTCCCGCACCTCGGCCGCGTGGACGGAGTCGTCCAGGGAAACCAGAAGCTGACCGGCGGTAACGGGCTGGCCTTCCTCGAACTCGATGGCGCTCACCCGGCCGGCGATCTCCGGCCGGAGGGTCACGGCTTCGTTGGCCCGCAGGGTTCCCACGGCTTCCACGCTACGGACCACCAGGCCCGTCTCCACCGGCGCCACTTCCACCGTGGGCGGCGGCGGCCGCCAGCCCGGCTCTCCCGGTGGGCCTTCGTCCTGGCTGCCGAGCCAGAACAAGGCTCCGGCTCCGAGGAGGAGGAGTACGGCGGCGGCGATCGAAGCTCTCATGGGCGGCTGCAGGCGAGGAAACCGCCCATTATAGGCAGTTCACTCTACGAGAACGAGGCGAAGCCGAACTCAGTCGTCTCCGGTGGTCCCGCCGCCGCGCCACGCCTCGAACTCGTCCCGGTCCACCGCGCCGTCGCCGTCGGCGTCGATGGCCGAGAAGCTGTCATCCCGGCTGAGTTGATGAGCGATCTCGGCGCGGTCGAGGCTGCCGTCGCCATCGCTGTCGAGCCGCTCGAAAGGTGTGGCGGCGCCAGCCGGCGGGGCCGCGGGCGTGGGGGGCTCCACCACGCGGATGCTGCGCTCGCCGGCGGACAGCGTGGCGGTTCGGGTGCCGTCGCTGATGGTCGCGGAGCCGCGCCGGGCCGGCTGGCCGGCGGCCGGTTCTCCGGCGGCCGGTTCCCCCGCGCCGCCGGACGAGGCGGCGATTTCCTCCGCGTCCGCGAGCACGTCGGCCTCGAGCGGCCAACCGTCGGCGGCGAACCGCTCGGCGTCGCGCAGCTCCTCGGGCCGGGCTTCCAGCACCAGAGGGCCGCCGCGCTCGGCGGTCTGCCGCAGGGCGCGCGGATCCACCGCGATGAGACTGTCGTCGATGAGAAAGCTGCCCACGGAGATCACCACGTAGGCAATGCGGCCGCTGGCGAGATCCACGGCGTAGTCCTGCACCTTGCCGAGCTCGGCGCCGTCGCGCGTCTCCACCGTCCGGCCCACCAGATCGCTGGCGCTGGTGACGTCCGCCGCAGCGGGGAAGCGGAACGCTGCCTCCTCGGCAGCGGCAGCAGGGGCATGAAGCCCGAGGGCGAGCCAGACGGCGAGCCAGACGGCGAGCCAGAGCACGGTGACCGACCGGGGAATCATGAGCGCCTCCCGTTGACGACCCATGGAGATGCTACGAGAAATATCCGGGGTCGGCCATGACGTACGCCAGGCTCCATTGGCCTTGCGTCGGGGGTGGAATGGGCGTAGGTTAATTAAACGATTGATTAGCTGAGTCGACCATGTCTGAAGGACCATCCCAGCCTCCGTCTCGCGGCGAGGACGCCCGGGAGGCCCTGCTGCGCTCGGCTATCACCGCATTCGGGGAGCAGGGCTTCGCGGCGGCCAGCACCCGGGCCATCGCCGTGGCGGCTGGGGCTAATCCCGCCATGATCTCCTACTACTTCGGCGGCAAGCAGGGCCTCTACGAGGCTGCGGTGCAGCACATCGCCGATCAGATGGGCGCCCACATGGGGCCCGTGGCAGCCCGGGTGCAGAGGGCGAAATCGGAGCTGGACCAGGCACCACCGGCCGACGCGCCGGCGCGTTACTTCGACCTGCTGTGGTCGCTGGTGGAGGCGCTGGTCGGCATTCTGGCGTCGGAACGCTCCGCCCCCTGGGCACGGATCATCCTGCGCGAGCAGCAACAACCCAGCGCCGCCTTCGAGATTCTCTACGGCGGACCCATGAGCCGGCTGCTCGCGCTGGCCACGGAGCTGATCGCCGCCATGGATACGGGCAGGCGCTCGCCGGCGGAGCACCGGCTGACGGCGCTCGGGGTGCTGGGCCAGGTGCTGGTGTACCGGGCGGCGCGGGCGGCGGTGCTGCGGCACATGGAATGGCCGCGGCTCGGGGACCCGGAGCTGCAGAAAATCAAGACGGCCCTGCGCCGCAACCTGCGCTGCATGCTGGGGGTGGACGATGGGTAAGCGGTTGCTGGTGATCGCGCTATTGCTGACCGCCGGTGTGGCGCTCGCGGCCCTGGTCTGGTGGCCGCGTCAGAGCGGCAACGGCGAAGGCGTCCTCACCCTGTACGGCAACGTGGACATCCGCGACGTGCGCCTGGGGTTCCGGGTTGGCGGACGGCTGGAGTCCATGGCCCGCGAGGAAGGCGACCGGGTGGAACCGGGGGACGTGCTGGCGCGCCTGGACGCCGAGCCCTACGGGCAGGCGCTCCAAGCCGCGGAGGCTCAGGCCGAGGCGGCCGCTGCCAATCTCGCGAAGCAGAGAGCCGGCTCCCGGCCTCAGGAGATCCAGCAGGCCCGGGCCGAGGTGCGCGCCGCGGAGGCGGCCGCCGGCGACGCGGCCGTGGAGCTCGAGCGCCAGCGCTCCCTGTTGGCCCGCGGGGCCACCACGGAACGTACGCTGGATGCCGCCGCGGCCCGGGCCCGGGAGACCGCCGCGCGTCTGGAGGCGGCGAGGGAAGCCCTGGCGCTGGCCGAGGAAGGCTTCCGCAGCGAGGACATCCGCGCGGCCGAAGCGGAGCTCGCGCGGGCCCGGGCCGAGGTGGCTCAGGCCCGTACCCGGCTCGGCGATACCGAGCTTGCGGCCCCCTCGGCCGGCACCATCCTTTCCCGCATCCGCGAGCGCGGTGCGGTACTGGCGCCGGGGGAGCCGGTGTACAGCCTGTCGCTCGACCGCCCGGTGTGGATTCGCGCCTACGTGGACGAGCCCGACCTCGGCCGGGTGCGGCCGGGGATGCGCGCGTTGGTCGCGACCGACAGCCGCGACGAGCCTTATCGCGGACACGTGGGCTTCATCTCGCCGCAGGCGGAGTTCACGCCCAAGAACGTGGCCACGGAGCGCTTGCGCACGGATCTGGTGTATCGCCTGCGGGTGGTCGTCGATGAGCCCGACGAGGGGCTGCGCCAGGGGATGCCGGTGACCGTGGTGCTGCATCCCGCGGAGCTCGAGCCGTGAGCGGCGGCGTGGTGCTGGAGGGCGTCACCAAGCGCTTCGGCGAGGTGACTGCGGTCGCCGGCATCAGCGCCGAGATCCAACCGGGGCGCCTCACCGGACTCGTTGGGCCGGACGGCGCCGGCAAGACCACCCTGCTGCGCCTCGTCACGGCGCTGCTGAGCCCCGACCAGGGCAGCATCAGTGTGGCGGGGCTATCCACCGACCGCGAGGCGGAGGCGGTCCACCGGGTCGCGGGCTACATGCCCCAGCGCTTCGGCCTGTACGAAGATCTGTCGGTGCGCCAGAACCTGGATCTCTACGCCGACCTGCGGGGAGTGCCTGCATCCCAGCGTCCCGAGACGTACCGCCGGCTCCTTCACTTCACCGGGCTCGGCGAGTTTCAGTCACGGCTGGCGGGCCGCCTTTCCGGCGGCATGAAGCAGAAGCTGGGGCTGGCCTGCGCGCTCATGGGCAGTCCGCGGGTGCTGTTGCTCGACGAGCCCAGCGTCGGCGTGGACCCCGTGTCGCGCCGGGAACTGTGGAGCATGGTGCGTGAGCTTTTGACCGAGGGGCTCACGGTGGTGTGGTCCACGGCCTATCTGGACGAGGCGGAGCAGTGCGACGACGTGCTGCTGATGAATGCGGGCGAGCTGCAGTTCGCGGGAGCGCCGGGGGAGCTGACCCGCCGGGTGGCGGGGCGGACGTTCCTGCTCACTGGCGTGGCCGGGCAGCGCCGGGAGGTGCTGGCCCGAGCCCTCGAGCTGGCGGAGGTGCGCGACGGGGTGATTCAGGGCAGCGCGGTGCGGCTGGTGACCGTGGACGACGATGCGCGGCACGCGCTGGACGAGCTGGCCGCGGAGGTAGGCGGCCGGCTGGCCGCGTCATCGCCGCGCTTCGAGGACGCGTTCATCGATCATCTGGGCGGCGGGCCCGGCGGGCGCTCCGCGCTGGCGGAGCAGATGGCGCCCATTGCCGGGAGTTCCGCGCCCGCCGTGTGCTGCCGGCACCTGAGCAAGCGCTTCGGCGCCTTCGTCGCCACCGACGACGTGAGCTTCGACGTGGCTCAGGGCGAGATCTTCGGCCTGCTCGGCCCCAACGGCGCGGGCAAGTCCACCACCTTCAAGATGCTCTGCGGGTTGTTGAAGCCCACGTCGGGCAGCGCGGAGGTGGCGGGCTGGAGCCTGCGCACGGCACCCGGCGCGGCGAAGCAGAACGTGGGCTACATGGCGCAGAAGTTCTCGCTCTACGGGCTGCTCACGGTGCGGCAGAACCTGGAGCTGTTCGCCGGCATCTACGGTCTCGCCGGCGCCCGGCGCCGGGACCGCATCGAGGAGATGATCACCACCTTCGAGCTGCGGCGCTGGCTGGCGCGCTCGCCGGACGAGCTGCCGCTCGGCTTCAAGCAGCGTCTAGCCCTGGCCTGCGCGCTCATCCACAGCCCGCCGGTACTGTTTCTGGACGAGCCCACCTCCGGCGTCGATCCGGTGACCCGGCGCGAGTTCTGGACCCACATCAACGGACTGGTGGGAAAGGGGGTGACCGTGATGGTGACCACCCATTTCATGGACGAGGCCGAATACTGCGACCGGGTGGCGCTGATGTACCGCAGCCGGATCATCGCCCTGGCGTCCCCGGACGAGCTGCGTGCCCGGGCGGCCAGCGCCGAGGTGCCGGAGCCGACCATGGAGCAGGCCTTCGTCGCGCTGGTGGAGGAGGCGGAGCGGCAGGGGGCGGCCGCCGCCGCGCCGGCATGAGCGGCACCGGCAGAGCCCGGCGCCTGCGCGCCCTGGTGCGCAAGGAGACCTATCAGGTGCTGCGGGATCCGGCCAGCATCCTCATCGCCTTCGTTCTCCCCGTGGTGCTGCTGTTCCTGTTCGGCTACGCGGTTTCGCTGGACGTGCGCGGCGTGCCAATCGGCGTGGTGGTGGAGCGGGGCAGCGCGCCGGCCGTGGATCTTGCCGCCGCCTTCTCGGCGTCCCGCTACTTCGAGGTGAGCCGCGCCCGCGACCGCCGCGAAATCACCCCGCGCATCATTGCCGGCGAGCTGCGCGGCATGGTGGTGATCCCGGCGCAGTTTGCGGAGCGCCTGGCCAGCGGCGAAGACGCCCCGGTGCAGGTGATCACCGACGGCGCCTCACCCAACAACGCCAGCTTCATCGCCCTCTATGCCGCCGGCGTGCTGCGGACCTGGCTGGCGGGCCGCGCGGCGAGCGGGGAGGGTCCGGGGGCGGAACCGCCGGTGGCCCTGGAGCCCCGGGTGTGGTTCAACCCGGAGCTCGAGAGCCGGGCCACCATCACGCCGGGATCCATCGCCATCGTCATGACCATGATCGGCACCCTGCTGACCGCGCTGGTGGTGGCACGGGAGTGGGAGCGGGGGACCATGGAGGCCCTGTTCTCCACCCCCGCGAGCATCGTCGAGATCCTGGCGGGCAAGCTGGTGCCGTACCTCGTGCTCGCCCTCGGCGCCACCTTCGCCTGCGCGCTCATCGCCCGCCACGTCATGGGGGTGCCGCTGCGCGGCTCGTGGCTGGCGCTCTTGGTGCTTTCCTGCGCGTTCCTGTTCCCCGCGCTGGGGCAGGGGCTCGTGATCTCGGCGCTGACCCGCAATCAGTTCGTGGCATCGCAGGTCGCGTTGTTCTCCGGATTCCTTCCGGCCCTGCTGCTCTCGGGCTTTCTGTTCGAGATCGACAGCATGCCGACGCCGATTCAGTGGCTCACCCACGTGGTGCCCGCCCGGTATTTCGTCACGAGCCTGACCACCCTGTTTCTGGCCGGGGACGTGTGGCCGCTGTTCTTCGCTCAGATCGGCCCGATGCTCGCCATCGGCGCCGTGTTCTTCCTCGTCGCCGTGCTTACCACCCGAAAGCGCCTGGACTGATGCGGCAACGCCTGATCGCGCAGATCATCAAGGAGCTGCTGCTGGTGCTGCGGGATCCCCGCAGCCGCATGGTGCTCATCGGGCCGCCGCTGGCGCAGCTCTTCATCTTCGCCTTCGCCGCCACGCTCGAGGTGAAGAGCGTGGCGGTGGCGGTGCTGGACGAGGACGCGGGGCGCTGGTCGGAGGAGCTGGTTCAGCGGGTGGCCGCCACCGACCTGGTGCGTGAGCTGGTGCCGGTGAGCTCGGGCGCGGCGTTGCGGGCCGTCATCGAGGAGCGCCGGGCGTTGCTCGGTCTGCGGCTGCCGCCGGACTTCTCCCGGCTGATCGAAGCCGGCGGCACCGGCACGGCTCAGGTGATCGTCGACGGCCGCAGCGCCAACGCCGGGCAGATCGCGCTCGGCTACCTGGAGACCATAGCCACCACCCTCGGTCGCGACATCGTCCTCGAGCGCTCCCCCGCGAATCCGCCGCGGCCCGGCGCCCGCGTCACTGCAGAGGTGCGGCACTGGTTCAACCCCAATCTGGAGTACATCTGGTTCACGGTCCCGTCGCTGGTGGGCATTCTCTCCATGTTCTCCGCGCTGCTGGTCACGGCGCTTTCCATCGCCCGCGAGCGGGAGCTGGGAACCTTCGATCAGCTCCGGGTCTCCCCCGCCGGCGCCACCGAGATCATCGTCGCCAAGTCCGTGCCCGCCCTCATCATCGGCACGGCGCTCGGCACGGTCATGCTCATGGCCGGCATCTGGATCTTCCGCATCCCGTTCACCGGCTCCCTGGCGCTGCTCTACGCCGGGCTCGGGCTGTTCATGCTCTCGGCGGTGGGCTTGGGGCTGATGATCTCCTCGGTCAGCCGCACTCAGCAGCAGGCCATTCTCGGCACCTTCGCCCTCGGCGTGCCGCTGGTGCTTCTCTCCGGCTTCGCCACGCCGGTGGAGAACATGCCCACGGTGTTGCAGTGGGCGGCGGAGCTGAATCCCCTGAAGCACTTTCTTGTGATCGTCCAGGGCAGCTTCCTGAAGAACCTGCCGCCGACGGCGGTGGCCGCCAGCGCCTGGCCCATGGCGGTGATCGCCGCGGTGACCATCGTTGCGGCAGTGGTGGCGGTGAGGGGGCGGTTGGAATGACCGGTCAGCCGGGCGGCCCCGCCGGTCGTTCTCCGGCCAGGTCCGGCTCGGCGAGGGTGCCGAGGATCCATTGACGGGCGCGGTCCCGCAGCTCGAGCGCCGCGTGCCAGTCGCCGCCGGCGGGGTGCAGGGCCTCGCCGACGATCACCGTGACCGGCCCGCGGCGCGGGAACCAGTGGTCCGAGCGCAGCAG
Organism: Pseudomonadales bacterium; assembly: GCA_041686955.1. Taxonomy (GTDB): domain Bacteria; phylum Pseudomonadota; class Gammaproteobacteria; order Pseudomonadales; family Azotimanducaceae; genus UBA7803. The sequence continues at coordinate 65,217 of JAWLCV010000011.1, read as the reverse complement.
AGAGCGGGTGCCGCGCAGGGCGATGGGGATCACCGGAGCTCCGCTCTCGGCCGCCGTGAGAAATGCGCCCATGTGGAAGGGCCGAAGCCCCGGCGCCCGGGTGAACGTACCTTCGGGGAAGAACAGCAGGGTCACTCCGCGCCTGGCGTCGTCCACCAGGTTGCGCAGGTCGGCGGAGCCCTGGCGAGGATCGAAGCGCTCGACGAATCGGGCCCCCAGCCGCCTGAGGAACCAGCGGGCCAGCGGGCGGCTCTGCAGCTCGGCCTTGGCGACGAAGGCGACGGGGCGAGGCAGCGTTGCCAGCAGGATCAGCCCGTCTGCATAGCTCGCGTGGTTGGCGACCACCACCCGCTGGCCGCCGGCCGTCAGCCGATGCTCACCCTCCACCCGCAATGGAATCCGGCTCCAGCCCAGCAGGGTCCGCGCCAGCCGGCTCACGGCGCGCCACCGCGAGGTCGGGCGCGGCAGCAGCGCGACGGCCAGCAGGGTCGGCGGCAACAGGATGGCGAACGCAGCGTGAACCACGGCCGCGTAGCCGACGTCACGCAGCGCGTGTCCGCGGCGGCGCAGCCGCGGCCCCAGCCCCGCCAGCCAGACTCGCGCGATCTGCCAGGGAACCGCGGGCGCCGGCTGCCCCAGCCGCCCCTGCTCGTAGAGCTCGCGGCAGGCGGCACGGCGGATCTTGCCGCTGGAGGTCTTGAGCAGGGTGTGAGGCGGGACGAGCAGCACGTGGTCGGGCGGTGAGCGCAGCAGATCCGAGGCCAGCCCGCCGATGCGCTGGGTCAGTTCCTCCCGCTCCGCGTCATCGGTCAGGCGGGTCTCGGCCACCACGATCAGCCGCTCGGCGCCGGATCGGCGATCGGTGCTGCCGAACACGGCGACGCACCCCTTGCGCACCGCCGGCAGCTCCCCCACCGCTTCTTCGAGCTCGTAAGGATAGATGTTGCGGCCCGCGCGGATGATGAGGTCCTTGACCCGGCTGGTGATGAACACGTCGCCTTCGCCGACGTAGGCGAGATCGCCGGAGTCGAGCCATCCGTCGTGGAACAGCGCCGCTGTGGCCCGGGGATTGCCGATGTACCCCCGGGTCGCCGACGGGCCGCGGAATTCCAGCCGGCCCTCCTGCCGCTCGCCGAGCTCGCGGCCGGCGGGGTCGACGATGCGCACCTCGTAGCCGGAAAGGGGATGACCGCAGGCGACGAATTCCACGACATCGGTGTCCCCGGCTGGGGCAGGCAGCGCCCGGCCTTCGCGCTCCAGGGCCGCACGGCGTATGCGATCCGTGCGCGGGCCCCGCCCCAGCGGCGGAAAGGTGAGCCCCACGGCGCACTCGGCCAGCCCGTACACCGGAGTCATGGCGCGGGAGTCGAAGCCGTAGCGCTGAAAGCGCTCCGTGAAGCGTTCAATGGTGTGGGGGCTCACCGGCTCGGCCCCGTTCACCGCAAGACGCCAGCAGCCGAGGTCCAGTCCCTCCAGATCGGCGTCGGTGATCTTGTCGGCGCAGAGCTGGTAGGCGAAATTGGGGGCCGCGGAAAGCGTTCCCCGGTGCTCGTGTATGGTGCGCAGCCAGCGCGCCGGCCGCGCCAGGAATGCCGTGGGCGGCATGAGCACGGCCGTCATCGCGTAGCACAGGCTCCCCAGCCACGCGCCGATCAGCCCCATGTCGTGATACAGGGGCAGCCAGCTCACGAACACGTCGCCGGCGTCGGCCCTCACCCGTTCGCCCATGGCGCGAATGTTCGCCAGCAGATCGGCGTGGCTGAGGATCACGCCCTTCGGCTGGCCCGTGCTGCCCGACGTGTACTGGAGCAGAGCGATCTGTTCGGGATGCGCCGCCGCCGGCCGGAAGCTCCCATCCGCGGCCGGCAGATCGTCCGGGGCAGCCACCGTGCGCAGGGTTTCCACGTGGTCCCGCAGGAGCCGGGCCAGCGGCTTCGCCTCCGGCATGGCCACCAGTGCGCGCACCCGTGCGTTGTCGAGGATCTTCACGTGGCGGCGCAGGTGGTCCTCGAGCTGGGACGGACGCCACGGCGGGTAGACGGGTACCGGTACGCCACCGGCGAGGAGCACGCCGAAAAAGCTCTCCAGATACGCGCGGCCCGTGGGCAGCATCAGCGCCACCGCATCTCCGGGCTCGAGCCCCCGCTGCGCAAGTCCTGCAGCCCGGCTGCGCGCGCCAGCCTCGAGCGCAGCGAACGTCAGGATCTCCGGTGCATCGGTGGCGCCGTCGTACAGCACGACATGGGGGCGCGTGGGCTGGTGGGTCGCCCGCCAGGCCAGCACCTCGTGCAGGGTCCCGAGCGCCGCGGGCAGGACCGCGGCCTCCGGCGGCGAAACCGGAGCCGTGGCCGGCTGTCCTGGGACTGCGGACGGTGGACGCGCTCCGCGGCTGCGTGCCTGCTCCACGGCTGCCAGAAGATCGCGCGGTGTCTGCGCCGTGGCGAAGGTCTGCTCGGGCAGCCGGACCTCGAGCCCGTGCTCGATGCGCAGCAGCAGCTCGACGCGAGAGAGGCTATCGAACCCCAGATCGCGATCGAGGTCGGCGTCCAGGTGCACTGCGGCGCCGGGCCGCTCGGGCTGCAGCTCCCGCGCGAGACCGGCAACGATCTCGAGCAGCCGCGCCGGAACGTCCGCCGGTTCGGCCATCGGACATCATTGGGTGGGCGGGTGGTGCTTGCCCAGCGATACCCGCTTCGCCTGGGGTCCTTCCCGGCCCTGCTCCTCCACGAACAGGACCTCGGCGCCCTTCTCGAGCTCGTCGAGACTGGTGTTGATCAGCGCGTTGCGGTGGAAGTAGATCTCGCGGCCGTCCGCTGTGCGCAGGAAGCCATAGTCCTCGTCCGGTACGGTGAACATCACTTCGGCCGTGCGTTGCTCGTCGTGCCGCTTTACCTCGCCGCGGCGCTTGGCGCTGTAGTCCTGAAGCTGGCGGCGTGCGGCGTCGAAGGCGTCGCGGACTGCCACGTAGATGTCCTCGTGGGCGTGGTTCTCGCCGGGGTCCCGCGTCACGACGATCTCGCCGTCCGGCACCTCGATCTCCAGGCGCAGGCGGTACAGGTTGCCCTTGTGGTGGCGCCGGTGGGCGGCTTCGATCAATGCCCGACAGCTCACGATCCGGTCGTAGAACTGATCGAGCTTCTGGGCCTTATCGCGAATGGCCGCTTCGACGGCATCGGACTGGGGCACGTTACGCCAGGTGACTTGCAGCGGAATGATCACGGGGCACCTCGTTCGTATCGCCGGATGGCTGTTCTAAGGTGCTACATCCCTGCGGGGATCGACCTACGGACTTCCACGTAGCGGGCGACGGCCCGGATCGGCCGCCGCCCCGCTCGGATCACTCAGGGCTCTGCTCCTGGAACGCCGCGAACTCGCTGCGATCGATGCGCTGGTCCGAGTTCTGATCGAGCTGATCGAACTGCTGGGAAAGCTGGGGCCGGTTCTGCGCCTCGTCCTGCGAGATGTAACCGTTGTTGTCCTGGTCGAGCTGTGAGAACTGCGGCACCTGCTGAGCCTGCTGCTGGCCGGGTTGGGCCTGCACCATCCGCACTTCCGGCTGCTGATCCGACTCGATGATCCGCACGTCGGCCTCGGCCTGCTCGAACTGCACCTGCGGCTCGGAGGTCTGGCTGAACTGTACCTGCGGCTGCTGCTGCTGGAACTGCACGTTGGGCTCGGCCTGGCTCACCTGGACCTGGGGCTGCGCCGCCTGGATGCGCACCTGTGGCTCGGTCTGGGAAACGGTCACCTCCGGCTCCGGCTGGCTGATCTCCACGATGGGCGGCTGCATCTGCACCGTGACGATGGGCGGCCGCTGACGCACGCGGATCTGCGGGGCCGCGGCCTGAACCTGCACCTGCGGCGCCGCCTGGTTGATCAGCACTTGGCCGCTCTCCAGCTGCCCCTCGGCAATCTGCGGTTGCTGTTGCTGGGTTCGCTGGGCCGTCTGCTGCTGGGTCTCGCCTTGCCGCCGTTGCAGCACCTCCTGTGCTCTGGTCACGAAGGCCATGCACTCCTGGCCGCTGGCGTTTCCTGCCGCTTCCATGAGTTGCCGGACTTCCCGCTCCGTCTGCTGGCCCACGGGCTGCTGCTGGAGCTGCTGCTGGAGCTGGTCGATCTGCTGCTGGCAGGGACTCTGGCCCTGGGCCTGGGCAGTGGCCGTATACGCGACCCCGCCGCAGGCGACGATGGCGGCGGCCAGCAGGCTCGATGCGTACTGCGGTCCTTTCATTGGATTCTCCTGGCTGTTTGCGAAGTGACCGCGTTGCCTGCAACCCGCGTACCGATACGCGCCGCCGGCGCGAATTTCGACGGTTCGCCATCGGGAGGGCCCATGGGCGTGTGCTGACACGGGCCAGGCACGGGTAAAACGTATCCGCGCCCGTGCAAGAGTTGCGCGTTGGGAGCAGGAGTCGGGCAGCCGCAGGCCCTTCGGTGGCACCGATTCTGCTTCGATCTGGTGCTCCGATTCGCAGTACCACGGAGGTAGACATGGCACAGCAGAGTGCAATACGGGCCCGCGATACGCGGGGCCGCGAGGCGCGCCGGCCCCGGGAAATTCCCAGCCGTGGCTGGCTCGACATCGCCTTGCGGGTGAAGAACGACGTCAGCCGCGACAACGTCTCGCTGGTGGCGGCAGGTCTGGCGCTGTACGCGCTGCTCGCGGTGTTCCCGGCCCTGGCGGCGGCGCTGTCGCTGTACGGGTTGTTCGCATCGCCCGACCAGATCGCCGGGCAGGTGGAGAGCCTGGCAGGGGCGCTCCCCGAGCAGGTGACCGGCATCGTCGGCAGTCGACTTCAGAACCTCGCGTCGCAGCAGGGCGGCGCGCTCGGGGTCGGTGCGGTGATCGGCTTCGTGATCGCGTTGTGGAGCGCGCGCAAGGGCATCACGGCACTCATGACCGCCACCAACATTGCCTACAAGGAGGAAGAGCAGCGCAGCTTCCTGCGCCAGTTGCTGGTGTCGCTGGCCTTCACGGTCGGCGCCGTGGTCGCCTTCGTCGGCATGGTGCTGGTGGCGGTGGCTGTGCCCGTGGTGCTCCAGGCGATCGGGCTCGGCGGCGTGCTGGAATCGCTGGTGGCGGTATTGCGCTGGGTGCTGCTGTGGCTGCTCATGGTGCTCGGTCTCTCGGTGGTGTACCGGTACGCGCCCGATCGCGATCCCGCCCAGTGGCGCTGGGTGAACTGGGGCTCCGCCGCCGCCGCGACCCTGTGGATCGTGGGGAGCGTGCTGTTCGGAGTGTACGTGCGCAACTTCGGCAGCTACGGCGAGACCTACGGTTCGCTGGGCGGCGTGGTGGTGCTGCTGCTGTGGTTCTACCTCTCGGGTTTCGTGGTGGTGCTCGGCGCGGAGATAAACGCCGAGATGGAGCGCCAGACCCGGAAGGACACAACCCGGGGCGGGCAGGAGCCCATGGGGAGACGCGAGGCTCACGCCGCCGACACCCTGGGTGAGAGCGCGGATCGCTGAATCCGCGCTTGGCACCCGTTTTGCTCTCAATGGGCCGAGCCGCGCGGACAGCGCGTGGAGCATTTCGAATCAAGCAGGAGGAATCGGTATGTCGAAGATGAATGGCAAGCTGCTGACGACGCTGGTGGTCGGCTGCTGCACGGCCACGGGAGTCGCCTACGCCCAGATGGGGCAGGAGCCCGTGGAAACGCAGCCCGAGGCGCAGCACTCCGAGGTGCAGCAATCGACCGAGATGCAGCAGGCGCAGATGCAGCACTCCGGGATCAAGAAGGCCTCGGAAGTGATGGGCAAGACGGTGCGGGACGATCAGGGCCAGGAGCTCGGACAGATCGAGGATCTGGCCATCGACGTCCAGAAAGGCGAGCTGGCCTACGTCGCGCTCTCCACCGGCGGCACCTTCGAGGCCGGCCGTTTGGTCGGCGTGCCCGTGGACAAGCTGCAGGCGGACCCGCAGCAGGACGGCTTCACGGCCAGCATCTCGAGCCAGGAGCTCGAGCAGGCCCAGGAGCTGCCCGAGGACAACTGGCCCGCACAACCGACCCTGACGGCCGGGGTGTCGCAGCCCGGCGCCACGACGGCCGAGGGCGACATCAAGCGTGCCAGCGAGCTCATGGGCACCACGGTGAAGGGCAGCCAGAACGAAGAGCTCGGCGAGATCGACGACTTCGCCCTGGACATGCAGCAGGGTAAGCTCGCGTACGTGGTGCTCTCGACGGGTGGCATGTTCCAGGAGAAGCTGGTCGGTGTGCCGGCGACGGCGCTGCAGTCGGATCCGCAAACCGAGGAGTACGTGGCCAACATCTCCCAGCAGGAGATCGAGCAGGCTTCGGAGCTTCCGGAGGACAACTGGCCGCAGCAGATCGACCGCAGCGAGTTCGCGGCCTTCGAGGAGGGCGGCCAGGCGACGGAACAGCCGTCCGAATGGCAAGAGCCGCAGACGGAGTCCGAGTGGCAGCAGGAGCAACAGCAGGAGCAACAGCCGCAGGACTACTGATTCCAGCCGGCTGATAGGAGAGCTCGGATACGGGAACGGGCGTGACCGTTCCCGTATCCATCTCTCCTGGTCCGAGGAAGACCATGGGGTGCCGCACAGTTCGCCACCGCAATGCCTTCACCGCCGCGCTCGCGGCGGTTGCCGTACTGGCTTGCTCCATCAATCCGGCCACGGGTGAACGGCAGCTTTCGCTCATCTCCGAAGCTCAGGAGGTGAACCTCGGCCGCCAAGCCTCACAGCAGGTGGCCCAGAGCATGGCCATGGTGGAGGACGAGGCCCTGCAGGCATACGTCTCCGAACTCGGGCAGTCCCTGGCTGCCGCCTCCGAGCGGCCGGATCTGCCGTGGTCGTTCCAGGTGATCGACGATCCGGCTCCCAACGCTTTCGCCCTGCCGGGGGGCTTCATCTACGTCACCCGCGGCATGTTGAATCTCATGGAGAACGAGGCGGAGCTGGTATCCGTGCTCGGCCACGAGATTGCCCACGTGACGGCCCGGCATTCGGTGCAACAGATCAGCCGGGCCCAGCTCGCCCAGCTCGGCATGGGGCTGGGAATGATATTCGCCCCCGAGCTTCGGCCGCTCGCCGATCTGGCGGGGCTGGGGCTGAATCTGCTCATGCTCAAGTACAGCCGCGACGCCGAGCGGCAAGCCGACGAGCTCGGCTTCGGCTACGCCCGACAGCAGAACTACGCGGTGGGCGAGATGGCCGACGTGTTCCATGCCCTCGGGCGGATGTCGGAGCTCGAGCAGCAGAGCGCTCTGCCCACCTGGCTTGCCACCCACCCGGCCCCGGAGGAGCGGGTGGAGAACGTGCGCGCGCGCCTGGAGGGCAGGATCTCCGACGATCCGGACGCCATCGTCGGCCGCGACACCTATCTGCGTAACATCGACGGGCTGGTCTACGGCCCGAATCCCCGAAACGGCTTCTTTCGCGACGGCGTGTTCTATCACCCGGAGCTGGCCTTCCAGTTTGCCCTGCCGCCCCAGTGGCAGACCCAGAACCTGTCGCGGGCGGTGGTGGGGGCGAGTCCGGAGGGGAATGCGGCGGCGCAGCTCACCCTGGCGAGGGGCGACGACCCCGCCGAGGCCATGCGCCGGTTCCTGGCGCAGGAAGGCATCCGCCCGGGGCAAGCCGTGGAGCGCACGATAAACGGTCTCGACGCGGCCACGGGGGTGTTTCAGGCACAGACCCAGCAGGCCGCGGTGACGGGCTACGTGACGTTCATCGCCCACGGCGGCAACCTCTACCAGCTCGTCACCTACGCGGCGCCTCAGGTGTTCGCCCAGTACCAGCCCACGTTTGACGACATCATCGGCAGCTTCGCGCGGCTCGAGGACCCGGACATCCTGGAGGTCGAGCCGGCGGTGACGAGGGTCGTGGAAGTGGATCAGGCCATGACCTTGGCGGAGTTCGACCGCCGCCACCCCTCGGCCATCGACATCGACGAGCTGGCCATCATCAACCAGCTGGAAGGCCCCGAGTCCCGCATCCCCGCCGGCACGCTGATCAAGCGCGTGGTGGGCGATCCCGAGCTGCTCGAGTCCTAGGGCGGCCGTGGCAGACGCCGACGACCTCCTGGTCTGCTGCTATGCCGGTTACCGCGGTGAGGAGACGCCGCGCCGCTTCTACCTGGGTGACAGGGCGGTGGACGTGGTGGAGGTTCAGGACCGCTGGATCGCGCCCGACCACCGGTACTTCAAGGTGCGCGGTTCGGACGGCGCCGTCTACATCCTGCGCCACGACGTGATCCTCGAGCGCTGGGAGCTCACGCTGTTCGCCGCGGGCGCGGCCCCGAAATCCTGGGGCCGCCCGGACCCGCAGCGGCACTAGCGTACTGCGGCGCAGTACGTGGGAGTCAGCCCTTCGCGCCGTCCAGGAAATTGGTGAATCCCGCCGGCGCGTAGGGGCCGATGACGATCTGCTCGAGCACGCCGATCCCCTGGCGCTCGCCGTCGCTGGCGCGAACCACCTGCTGCACGTGGATGTTCTCCGGCGCCAGCGGATCCACCTGACGGGGATCGAAGGACTCGCCGCCGGTGGCGAGCTCGCCCTTCCACATCCCCTGGCCCCATTCCGGGTGTCCGTAGCCCAGCCCCTTCATCTGAAACTTGAGCATGGGCTCCAGGGCGATCGTGCGGGTCTCCCCCTCGAGGCTCACCAGATCGATCTCGGCGGCGCGGGCCAGCCGGGTGCCGGGTTGGTAGCTCACCCGGTGGCGGGCGGTGGCCATGCGCTGGTCCCGGCCGTCCTCCACCCCCGGCACGTCCGTTTCATTGCCGTAGAGGGGGGCGACGATGCCTTCCCGCACCAGCGCTTCGCCCCGGGGGCCGTCGAAGAAGATGGCGTGAGAGACGTGATCCTCCCAGAACAGCGGGGCCCACAGAAAGAAGATGCCGCCGGGCTGTACAGGCGCGCCGCCGGCTTCGCGCTCGCCCACCGTGCGCACGCCCCAGGAACGGTCCTTGGTGCCGTGGCAGACCGACTCTTCCACCACGATCTCACCCTCGGGATGACGCACCCGGCCGGACCAGCGGCCGAACTGGTCGAAACGGGTGGCGTCCATGGTGCGCCGGGTGCCGTTCCACAGGGTCTGCCGCGCTTCCTGAATGGACGCCGTACGTGCAGAGAAGACCAGGTCACAGGTGATTCCGCTGTCGTTCTCCTCCAGCACCACCCGCGCCCGCCGCATGGGTTCGAGGATCTCGATGCGGAACGGTCCCACGGACATCTCCGTGCGCTCGGCGGGTGCCCGGCGTGACCCGTAGAAACAGTGCTGGCGCTGCCCGGGCTGCACCACGCTGAAGGCGCAGTCGAGGATCCCCCGGTGCGGGTAGACGGCCATGCCGATCCCGAAGTAGTACGAGCCGTCGGCGGCATAACCGTTGAACCAGGTGCGGTCGTAGACGTTGCGGTCGCTGGTGGCCGGGTGGGCCAGGGGCTCCGGGGTCTGGTGAACGGGGAAATCGTCGAGTCGGTTCAGCATGGGGTCCTCCTTGTATCCGGGGGATTCTAACGGTCCGCCCGGCGGGTGTCCGGTGTGGCCGATTGACCTCCGGGTCGGCCGGCCGTAGGGTGCCGCGTTTGCCGCAAGGAAGTTGCAATGCCCCTGTTCCCCATTCTGCTGGCCGCGGCTGCGACGGCGTCGGCTACGGCGACCTCGTCGGCGACCTCGTCGGTCGAAGCCAATGCCGTCACCCCGGTCGGCCGCATCGTCACGGTGCTGCACCGGGACGAGCTGGCCGCCACCGGCGAGACGGATCTCGCCGCGGCTCTCGCAGCGCTGCTGCCGTCGTTTCACTTTCCCGCACCCTTTGCCGTGAACGCAGGTGGGGCCGGCGACGACCACGTGCGGGTAGGAACTCTGCGCGGGCTCGCGCCGGATCAGATGGTGGTGCTGGTCAACGGGCAGCCGCAGCACACCAGCGCGCTGTTCTACACGTCGGACATGCCCGGCCGCGGTTCGGTCGGTTTCGATCTCGGCCTCGTTCCCTTCAGCGCCGTGAGCCGGGTGGAGATCATGGAGGGCGGCGCCTCCGGCCGCCACGGCTCCGGGGCGCTGGCCGGCGTGATCAACATCGTGCTGGAGGACGCCCCGGCCGGCGGCCGGCTCGGCGCCTCCTTCGGCCAGCGCCGCACCACCATCAGCGGAGTGCCCAAGCTGGAAGGGGTGGTGATCGAAGACGGCAGCCTGCGGCTCGGCCGCGCCAGCGAGCGCGTGGTGGACGATGGCGACGGCGACGACCTGGCGCTGATGGGCGACTGGGGCTTCGCGCTCGGCAACGGTGGCTTCGTGCACCTGGCCGCCGAGTACGAGGATCGTGAGGCCACCAGCCGTGGCGGCTTCGACCCCCGGCAGCAATACCCCTTGCGTGGCGACGACAGCTTCGACGTGCGCGAGCGCACCATCGACCGCCTGCAGACCCGCTATGGCGACCCGGAGATGACGGAGCTCGACATCTCACTGAATGCAGCGCTGCCGCTCTCCGACAGGGTGACGCTGTACGGCTTCACCGCGCTCGGCACCCGCGACAGCGAGAGCACCGCCGAGTTCGTGCGCCCGGTGGACCCGCGCAACGCCCCTGAGCTCTACCCCGACGGATTCCTGCCCATCGTCGAGTCGGATATCGACGACCGCAATTTCACCATCGGTTTCAAAGGCAGCCACTGGGGCTGGAACTGGGACGCGAGCTACAGCCAGCGGGAGGACGAGATCGACTGGACCGTCGACGGCTCGCTGAATCCGAGCTTCGGCGGGCTGAGTCCCACCGGCTTCGTGACGGGGAACAACGAGATGCAGATGCGGCGCATCGCACTCGAGGCGAGCCGGGATCTGACGGTGGGCTTCCTCGCGCATCCGCTGTGGGTGGAAGCCGGGGTGGAGTCCCGCAGCGAGGAGTACGAGATGGAGCGGGGCGAGCTCGCTTCCTATCTCGATGCCGGCGAGCGCGACCCGGCGGCGGGTCCGGTCCCGGCCTGGTCCCAGGGTTTTTTCGGGTATCGGGACGAGGTGGAAGGCACCCGGGATCTCACCGCCGCCTACGTCAGCGCCCGCAATCGCCTCGGCCGGCGCGTGACGCTGGCAGCGGCGCTCCGGCTGGATGCCTACGACGGCCTGGACGAGCAGCTCAGCTTCGACCTCGGCGCCGACGTGGAGCTGAGTGACGCGCTGCTGCTGCGGGCCGCCGGCGGGCTGGGCTTCCGGGCACCCTCCCTGGCCCAGACCACGTACACCCGCACCCGCGCCACCGCGACCGGGGCGGGGCCCGTGCTGCAAGGCGTGTTCGCGCCGGGCAGCCCGGTGGCCAGCGCCCTGGGGGTCGACGAGCTCGACGAGGAGTCGGCGGTTCACCTGAGCGCCGGCGCGGTCTACACGCCCGTCCCCGCCCTGCGTCTCACCATCGACGCCTGGCAGGTGGACGTGGACGACCGGGTGGTGCTTTCCGACGAGCTTTCCGGGGCAGCCGTGACGGACGCGCTGGAGCAGGCCGGAACCGACGCCGCGGTTTTTGCGGCTCGGCTGGCGTTCAACGGCAGCGACGTCCGGGTGCGCGGCGTGGACCTGGGCGCCCGCTACGCCATGGATCTCCGGTCGGGACGGCTGGACCTGCACGCCGCTGCCACCCGGCGCTGGACCGACGTCTCGGTTCACGGGACCACGAGCCCGCTGACCGGCGCGACGTTCGAGCCGTTCGGCTCGCTGGCCGCGGCGCAGCTCGAAGCCGAGCAGCCGGATTCCAAGCTGATCCTCGGTGCGGCCTGGGCACGCGGTCCGGTGGACGTGCGAGCCCGTCTCACCCGGTTTGGAGAAACCGAGGATCTCTCCTTCGACGCCGCCGGCCCGCTGCGGATCGATCCGCTGTGGCTGCTGGATCTGGACGTTTCCTTCGCGGTCAATCGCAGCGTGACCTTCGGGGTAGGGGTCCACAACCTGCTGGATGAGTACCCGGAGGTGCGCTCGAGCGGCGCCGGGCAGCCGGTGGCGAATGGCCTTTACCCGTACTCCAGCTACAGCCCGATCAACGGCAATGGCCGGCTCATGTACGGGCGCGTCTCGGCGGTTATCGACTGACTACGTGAGACTCGTCACAGTGGCGAATCCGCCGTAGCCCGTGCACCGGGAATGCGGCGTGGATCACGGTTGCCCCGGTCGCTTCCGTAGACCATGCACCCCGGTCCAAGCCAAAAATGGAGAAACAATGAAGAGTCGAGTAATGATGGCCGGGGTTCTGGCGGCAGCGATCAGTGGCAGCGCCATGGCGGAGGAGCCGGGCTTTTTCGCGGGCTCCGGGCTCGGCATGTACTTCATCGACGTCGACGACATCGATTTCGACGAGAATGCGGAAGCCCTGCGGGTGTTCGGCGGCTACCGTATGAACGAATACGTGAGCTTCGAGGTGGGCTACAGCAAGCTGTTCGAAGCGTCCGGCGACGCCATGGGCTTCGACGTGGAGACCGACGGCTCGGCCTTCGACGTGGCCGTGCGCCCGAGCATGCCGCTCGCGGACAACTTCACCGCCTTCGCGGTCCTCGGCTGGTCGCGTTACGACATGGACGTCAAGGTGAGCAACGGTCTGGTCAGCGTCTCCGACAGCGACAAGGACAGCGCGTTCACCTACGGCATCGGCGGCGCCTTCGACATCAACGACAACTGGACCGTGCGCGGTGAGTGGAGCGCCGTGGACGTGGACGGAGGCGACCTGAGCATGCTCGGAATCTCCGCCGTCTACAACTTCCGCTAGTCCGAGCGGTCGGCGATCAGCCGTCAGCGGCTGGCAGGGGACGATCAGTCAGCCTCTGGCGACCCGTCCCCTGCCGAAAGCCGACGGCTGACAGCCATTCGCTGACCATCACATCCTTCCAGATCCTTCACCGCCGCGCATGCGGCCTCGGTGGCGATGCTCACGTCGGTGACGTAGTAAAGCGACGCGAATCCAAGCCGGTTACGCCCCAGATTGTGGAACACCAGCCCCAGGGCGACGTCGCCCGCGGTGAAACGGTGGTGGTAGTCGGCGAAGTAGCGGGCAGCGGCGTCCAGCTTCGGGTCCGTGAGCAGATCGACCACCCGCCCCACACCGCCGTGGTAGGCCTGCAGCAGCAGCATGTCGTAGAGCGCCTCGGCCTTGTCCTCGGGCAGGTGGCCGAACCGGGTGTGGAAAGCCGGCAGCAGGTTGCGATGGTTCTGCTCGAGCAGGTACAGGGCACAGTCGATCTGCGCCAGCCGGTGGAAGTGGAATCGGGGATCCAGCTCGCAGTCGTTCAGCGCCGGCGGCGATAGCTGCATCACGCCCCGGGCATCCGCCTGGGAATGAGCGTCCTGCCGGCCGCCGCTCTCGATGATCACCTTGCCGGCGAGCGTCGAGAGCAGGTGGGAGGGCAGGCTGATGCGGCCCCTGGCCAGGCGGTCGTCGTAAACCTGACGGATCGCCTGGTGCAGCGACACCGGCGCGTCCCTGGTTCCCACCCGCATGCCGTCCCAGGTGCCCCACAACCGCGCACCTTCGTCCTCGCCGGTATAACGGGCGAGGGCATCCGCCAGGCGGGCATCGGGCTGCTTGCACGCCAATACGAACGGATAGCCGATGCGGTCCCGGCCGCCGGCGACCCACGCGTCGGTACGCCCCTCCGCTGCCAGCCGACGCCGCTCGTGATTGATCTTCCGGTGATTGGCCTCCGGGCTACCTTCGTTCTCGATGTAGCCGACGAAGGTGGCGCGGCGGTCGAAGAGGATATGCCGCTCCTCGTCCTCGCAGTACGCCTCCCCGGCCAGCACCCAGCGGCGGATGGTGGTGAGGTTGCCGTGCATCCCCTGGCTCTCCCAGTAGGGGCTACGGCGGATCACCTCCTGCCAGTCCGGCAGCGGCGCCGGAGCCTCCGCCGCAGCCACGGCCGCGGCGAGGATCAGCGCCAGTATCGGGGACGCGCACCACCGTGCCGCCCATGTGGGGAATCGGGTCACACGCCTGCGTCCTGTGCAACACCAGGCAAGTGTACCGATCCGGTGGCGGGTCGGTCAGCGGGGATCGCGCATATTGTAGGTGAAAGCCACCCCGAAGCTGCCGTTCTCGAACGCGTCGCTGCTCCAGTCGATGCCGTAATACTCGGCCCGCACGGCCCAACGCTCGTCGATGAACACTTCCACGCCGCCGGCCCACGACCAGTCGCTGATGTCGATGTCGAAGGCGTCGACGTCGTCGCGGATGTCGAACGCGTAGCCGGCCCGGGCGTACACCTGGACCCGCTGATTGCCGATGGGCAACGAGGGTTTGACCGAAACCTCGCCCAGCCACGGTCGCGCTTCCTCCACCACGACGCCATCGGCCTCGACGTCGAATCCGGAGCGGATCACGTCGGCCTGCAGGGAGAGGAAGTCGTTGAACCGGTAGCCGTGGAACACGCGGAAGTCGGTCCGATCGATTTCCACGTCGACCACCCCGCCCGCGGTGAAATCGTCCTCGTAGAATCCGACCCCGGCACCCGTATAGAAGCCGCTCTCCGCCAGCGCGGCACCGGCATGGAATGCCAGGGTTGCTGCCAGCACTCGTCTCATCTGTCAACTCGCTTATCAAAGGGGGCGCCATTGTTACAGAGTCGCGGCGCGGCCACGTCGAGCGCATCACGCTCCGGCTGCGACCCTCGTCCCGTATCGGTGTCTCACGCGAACGCCGCCTGCGGCAATCGTGAGGGGCGTCAACTTGTGGCGGCGTGGCGAGCTTTTGCTGCCCTCCGGTCGTCGGATTGCGGCGCGGTTGCAAATCCTTAGCAACCTATGTAATTTCCGGTGAAGGTTCGATGCGGGAGGGGAATCATGTCGATGAAGCGATCCATGGGCGTCGCAGGCGCTGCCGGGCTGATTCTCGGCGCATCAGTCACGGGGCCCGGACTGGCTCAGGCCGCGGCGGGAAGCGATTCGATCCAGCGCGACCAGAGCACGGTCATAGAGGCCATCGTCGTGACGGCGCAGCGCGTCGAGGAGAACCTGCAGGACGTACCCATCGCGGTCAGTGCTTACGGCGAGGACGAGCTGTGGGTCAATCGCATGAACACGATGATCGACATCGCCCAGCGTACTCCCAGCTTCACTGCGACGGAGGTCAACCCAGGCGAGCCGAACCTGGCGATTCGCGGCATCGGCACCGAGGGGATCAATTCGAACGCCGGCGGCGACGCCTCGGTGGTGATGTTCGTCGACGGCGTCTACATCGGTCGAGGCGGCGCGGCACCGCTGGATCTGTACGATCTCGAACGGGTCGAGGTGCTGCGCGGCCCCCAGGGCACGTTGTTCGGCAAGAACGTGGTGGGCGGCGCAATCAGCCTGACCAGTCGCCGACCCTCGCTAGGCGAGAACTTGGCCGAGGTCAGCGGAACCTTCGGCCGCTACGACCGAATGGAGCTGCTCGGCCGCTTCAACCGCACCGTCAGCGACTCCTTCGCCATATCGGGTGCAGTGAGCTCGCGGCAGCGCAACGGCTACACGAAGAACGTGACCACCGGCCACGATGTGGACGACGAGGATTCCATCGGCGGCCGGTTGGCGTTGCGATACCGGCCGAGCGAGGTGCTCGACGTCATCGTCGCGCTGGATCACGTGAATCAGGACCAGCGTG
The DNA here is from genome assembly GCA_041686955.1 of Pseudomonadales bacterium. Taxonomy (GTDB): domain Bacteria; phylum Pseudomonadota; class Gammaproteobacteria; order Pseudomonadales; family Azotimanducaceae; genus UBA7803. The sequence goes on along the minus strand of JAWLCV010000011.1, from coordinate 49,647 downwards.
GGCAGCCGCGGGACAACGATTGCGACGTCACTTTCAATGGCGGCGTGCACTGCGTCGGGGTAGATCCCGATCCGCGCCGGGTCAACGCCTTCGACGATGGCTACCTGGACCGCGAGGTGACGGGCATCAGCGCTCACTTGGACTACGAAACCGGTCTCGGAACGCTCACGTCCGTCACCGCGTATCGCACGTCGGATTACGCGCACGCGGATGCCTTCTTCAGCAATCCCATCAATCCGCCTACCCAGATCGAGTCGTTCAACGAGAACATCGAGGAAGCAAACCAGTTCAGCCAGGAACTGCGCCTCAGCTTCCACGCGCTGGACGGAAGACTCGGTGGCGTGGCCGGTCTCTACTATCTCACGGAGGACGTCGAGCGCAACGAGATCCTGGTGCAGACGTTTCCGGTGCCGGCGGTAACCGGTACCGGCTCCTTTCCGCAGAAAGTGGACGCGGAGAGCTACGCCATCTTCGGCCAGGTGAGCTACGACGTCACCGAGGCGCTGACGGCCACCGTGGGCGCGCGGATGACGTGGGAGAAGAAGGACGCCGATCTCGCGGGTGTGCTGCTCGAGGGACCGGGTCTGCCGCCACCCCTGGGCGAGGAATATTCGGTGAGTGCCGACGAGAACTGGGATGCGTTCACGCCGCGGTTCGCGCTGAGCTACCGATTGAGCGATGACGCCATGGTCTATGCCAGCGCTGCTCGCGGCTTCAAGAGCGGCGGCTTTCAGGGTACAGCGGGCACGGCGGCCAGCGCGGCGACGCCATACGACCCCGAGTTCGCCTGGAGCTACGAGCTCGGTGCAAAGACCCAGTGGCTCGAGGATAGTCTGCGGCTGAACGCCGCGGCCTTTCACATCGACTACGAGGATCTTCAGGTCTCCCAGCTCGTGCCCCTTTGTTGCGTCGTCATCGGCAACGCGGCTACAGCCGAGATCGACGGCGTGGAGATCGAGGCCGTCTATCGGCCACTGCCCGGGCTGGACCTCAACATGAGCTACAGCTATCTGGACGCTCAGTTCGAGAGCTTCGCGTCGGGTGCCACCGCCGATCATTCGGGCAATACGCTGCCACGGGCGCCGAAGCACAAATGGAATGCCGGCGCCCAGTACGAGTGGCCGGTAGGCCTCTGGGGCAGGCTCATCGCCCGCGTGGATTGGACCCGTCAGAGCAAAATCTACTTCGAGGCGTCGAACACGCCACTGGAAGTTCAGGAGAAGTACGACCTGATCGATGCGCGTGTGGCGTTGCTGGCCTTAGACGACACGTGGGAGCTCGCCCTATGGGGCAAGAACCTCGACGACGAGCTGATTCGCACCCATGTCGTCGCGTTCGCACCGTTCGGTCAGGAGCTGAACACGTATCAGCCGCCGCGCACCTACGGCGCGACGTTCACGTTTCGCTGGTAGCGGGAAAAGGCATGCTGGACACCTTGAGCGCGCGTTTCCTCTGCGAGGTCATCATCGAGCTCGACGCAGACGCGCCATTGGCCATTGGCCGTTCGCCGTGGCGAAACCGGCGGGTGAGCGACATAGCGGGCGGCTGGTTCCGGGGCCCGCGGCTGTCCGGCGAGGTGCGCCGCAGCGGTGCGGACTGGTCGGAGGGCGGAAGCGCTGCGGATGGCGGCATCGCCACGGCCGTGGACGTCCGCTCGCTGTGGCAGACCGACGACGGTGAACTCATCTACGTCACCTATACGGGGCGCCTGGTGGTACCAGCAGCGGTGGCCGACGCTTTCCGGGATCCCGCCACTGTGGAGTCGGTGGATCCTGCGGAGTACTACTTCCGCATCTGCCCGGTCTTCGAAACGGCCTCACCGCGTTACGGCTGGCTGAACGAGATCGTGGCCGTGGGCAGTGGGCGCCGCACAGCGCGTGGCGTGACGTACCGAATCTTCCAGGTGGAGTAGCTCGGCTCGTGCGGGCCTGGGGCGCGCTGGCGGTGCTCATGCTGGCGTACACGCTGTCGTTCGTCGACCGCACGCTGCTGAGCCTGTTGATCCCGCCGCTGCAACGCGATCTCCAGATCACGGACACCCAGGCGAGCCTGCTGGCCGGCTTCGCGTTCGCCATCTTCTACACGCTGATGGGCATCCCGCTCGGCCGCGTGGCAGACCATTGGAACCGGCGCAACTTGATCGTCGCCGGTATTACCGTCTGGTGTGTGATGACGGCGGCCTGCGGGTTGGCACGCAACTTCTGGCAGCTTTTTCTCGCCCGGGTTGGGGTGGGCGTGGGGGAGGCTGCGCTGTCGCCGGCAGCGTATTCGCTGATCAGTGACATGTTCCCCAAAGAGCAGCTCGGCCGTGCCATCGCCGTGTACTCGGTGGGATTGCCCGTGGGCTCCGGACTGGCGCTTCTGATCGGTGGCTACGTGGTGGGTCTGGTGGCGGATTGGCCGCCCGTCGAGCTGCCGCTGGTTGGGGCCCTCGCCGGCTGGCAGCTCACGTTCCTGCTGGTGGGGCTGCCGGGATTGCTGGTGGCCCTGCTGGTGGCGGCCATGCGCGAGCCTCCCCGCCGTGACCGTGTGTCCCTGGCGGCAGAGTCGGCCGTGGACGGCGGAAAGGTAGCCGGCGGTTTGCTGCACTTCCTCAGGCAGAATGCGCGGTTGCTCGTGCATCAGTTCGGCGGCCTGTCGCTGCTGGTGATCATCGTCTACGGCAGCACCGCGTGGATACCCACCTTCTTCATCCGCACCCACGGCTGGAGCGCCACCGACATTGGCTATGCCTACGGCGTAATCTTCGTGATCTTCGGTACAGCCGGTCTGCTGACCGGCGGGCAGCTCGCGGACCGCTGGTGGCGGGCCGGGCAGAGCGACGCCCATTTGCGAGTGGTGCTGGTCTCCGTTGCCACGATGGCGCCGTGCTTCGCAGTCATGCCACTGCTGGCGTCCCCTCAATTGGCCCTGGGGCTACTGGCAGCCGCCACGTTCACCTCGAGCCTCCACGGCGGCGTGGCCGGGGCGGCACTCCAGCTCATCACACCGAATCACCTCAGGGGCCAGATGACGGCCGTGTACTTCTTCGTCGCCAACCTGATCGGGCTGGGACTGGGGCCGACGGCGGTGGCCATTCTAACGGATTACGCGTTCCGCGATCCCCAGGCGGTGGGTTGGTCCATCAGCGTGATCGCAGCGAGCGCCGGACCGCTTTCGGCCGCCGCGCTGGCTTCGGGTCTGCGCCATTACCGACGCAGCGCCGAGCGGCAGAGCGCCATGACGGCTTCCACCCCGTTGGATGGAGCACCCCGACGAGCCGGGGCATGAGCTCGGTTTCGTTCAGACCGTCACATTAGCGCGAATCCAGCCGGTGCACGGCCGCATTCCACGGGCTACTATTAAGTGCCAGAAACTTTCGCGTGCCGGTCGCGCCCTTCGGTGGAGTCCAAGCCGGCCTCTGCCGCTATCGAATTTTGCAGGATGCAGCTCGAGACGATCAGCCAGCACGGCCTCGAAGGCCCATCGGACCACCGGCGCTCGTTCCTGATCGTGCTGCTCACCATCGCTGTGTTCGCCAGCGGCTGGTTCGCGCTGCTCAATCTGCCCCGCGGCATGGTCCTGCTCGGCTCGGCCGAGCTGGTCATGAGCATCGTCGACCTGTTCCTGTTGTGGCAGACCGTTCGCCGGCCCTATGCACGCTGGCGCGCGGTGGTGTTCCTCATACCGCTGACGGTGGTGGTGCTGCTCGGGATGGTGGATCCGAACACCGTGCCGACATCCTTCATCTGGGTGATGGTGTTGCCAGTGCTGTTCTACGCGCTGCTCGGCAGCCGCCTCGGCTTCATCGCCACATTGCCGTTGGCGGTGACCGCCTTCCTGATCTACCTGTGGCGCTACGACGGCAACCCGGCCATGATCAACGAGCCGACTCTCGGGCATCTCTTGATTTCCTACGGCACCATCTGGACGTTCATTCATCTCTACGAATCGAATCGCGAGGCGACGACCCGCCAGCTACGTACCCTCGCCACCACCGATCCGCTCACCGGCGTCAACAACCGGCTGCAGCTCGACGAGGTGTTCGAGCGGCTCGCCAGCGCCGCGAACCGGTGCGGTGAATCGCTGGCCCTGCTGGTGCTGGACCTGGATCATTTCAAGCACATCAACGATCGCTGGGGACACCAGGCTGGTGACCGCGTGCTGGCGCACCTGGCGAACGTGTTGCGGGAACGCATGCGCGGCGGCGACTGGGCATTCCGCATCGGCGGCGAGGAGTTCTGCCTGCTGCTGCCGGACACGGCACGGGCCGGAGCCTTCGCCGCAGCGGAGGCACTCCGACGCCAGGTGGCCGAGCGCCCCTACGAAGCAGAGGGCGTGCAGATTCGGCTTTCCGCCAGCATCGGCGTAGCGGTCTTTCCCGACGACGGACGTCAGCTCGACGGGCTGCTCTCCCTCGCCGACGAGCGCATGTATCTCGCCAAGGCCGAAGGGCGCAATCGGGTGGTGGACGGTGTAATGGCAACATGAGAAAGAGAATCGAAGTCTGTCTCGGGGGATGGCTGGCGGCTGCGCTCCTGTCGATCCCGATGCTGGGGCACAGCGAGCCGAAGGAGTGGATGGAGCGCGATGGGGCGCGATATCTGGGACTGTGGGTGACCGCCGAGGGATGCCCGTTCACGGAAAGCGATATACGGCCGGTGGTCGAGGACGAATTCGATCGCGCCCGCATCACGCCCACGCGTGACTCGCAATTCAACCTCACGGTGGGCGTGACGTGCGTCCCGATCGTCGTGGAGGAGCGGACACTCGGCTACGCCATCGCGTTCGACATCCGGTACGGGACCGGCATCTACCTCTACGAGTTTCCGAATTACGGATCGCTGATTTCGGCCGGCGACGACACGAGCGGCGGCGACCACTTCAAGGCATCTTTCGAGGGCGGCATCCGGTCCGCCCTGGCGGACTACCGGCGGGTTAATTTCGGCGGGTGAGGCTCTGCGCAGCTTCGACGAGCTCAAGCCGCGAGAGTCTGTCGGCGCCTCAACGCGCGATACGCCAATGTCTTCACCCCGTCGTTGACCACGAACCAGACCAGCGCATACCCCCACATGGCTAGCGCCATGGTCCAGCCGACCGGGGCCACGAGCACTCCGTACACGGCGATCAACGTGCCGACGATCTCGGTGCCAAAGGTGGCGGCCAGTAGCAGCGGCGCGGGGTAGGGCGGCTGCCAGAACCAGCCCTCGGCGCGGGTGATGTAGAGCGTGCTGTGACCGGCTACGATCAGCTTTAGAAACAACAGCGTCTGGATCTGCGCCTCCGCGAACCCGTACTCCCGAAGAACGAAGAACAGCACGAAGGAGGCGATGACGCCGGCGATCCCGAGGGCGCTGGAAACGGTGAGTATCTCCGGCAGGTTCCAGCGCACGGGGGCCTTACTCTCTCTGGTGTTGTCGTAGGCGATGGCGAGGATGGGGATGTCGTTCAGCAGCGCCAGCAGGATGATCATCAGCGCGGTGATCGGATAAAAGCTGAAGATCACAATGCTGAGCGTCATGAAGAGAATGATTCGAACCGTCTCGGCGATGCGGAACAGCGCATAACTCTTCATCCGTTCGAAGGTGATCCGCGCCTGCTTTACCGCCTCGTTGATGACCCCGAGGCCGGGCGTGGTGAGAACGATGTCGGCCGCAGCCCGCGCCGCGTCCGTCGCCCCCGACACCGCGATGCCACAATCCGCTTTCTTCAACGCCGGGGCGTCGTTCACGCCGTCGCCCGTCATGGCCACGATGTGGTCTCCTTTCTGGAGGACGTCGACGATGCGGTATTTGTCCTCGGGAGCGACCTCCGCAAAGATCTTGACGGTATCGATCATCTCGACGATGGCGGATCCGTGAGTCTCTACGAATTCCCGCTCGAGCAGACTGGTATCGAACGTGCGGTGCACCGTGTCCATCACCGCGTTTGCGAAGCGTCGCGCCTCCCGCTGCGAAACTTCCGGTTGCAGGTGCTGGTAGATCGCGGCGGAGAGGGTGCTGGCCAGGCCTAGCAGCTCGTTGCTCGTCGTGCCCGAAAGCTGGGACGAGCTCATCGTTCGCGGCTCCAGCCCGAGTATGCCGCCGATCTCCCGGGCGATGGCCATGTTGTCGCCGGTGACCATCTTCACCTCGATGCCGTGATCCTGCATGTCGCTGATCACCTGCTTGGAATCGTCGCGCGGCGGGTCGTAGAGAGGAATGCTGCCCAGCAGCTCCAGCGGCGCCCCCTCGCGTTGCCGTCCTACGGCGAGTGTGCGGTAGCCGCGTGCGGCCAGGCGATCGACGGTGTCGCGAATTTTTCGGTCGTCCTCGTCGGCGAGCTGCGCCATCTTCAGCAGCACCTGGGTGGCTCCCTTGATGGCGACGAAGCTCTCGACGCCTTTCGTCACTCGGGCTTCGGTGCGCTTGCGCACGGGATCGAAGGGGGTGAACGTCGTTTGCCGGTAGGAGCGCCACTCCAGGTCGGGAAACGTCTCCTGCACGTAGTCGAAGATGGGCAGCTCGATGGGGTCCCGATTCTCCAGCTTCGAGGCGAGCACGGCAGTGCGAAACAGCTCCCGCTGGTCGAAGCCGTCGAGGGTCACGGGTTCGGATACCCGCATCTCGTTTCTGGTCAGCGTACCGGTCTTGTCGGAGCACAGCACATCGACACCGGCCAACTCCTCGATGGCGCCGAGCCGGCTGACGATGGCCTGACGGCGTGCCAGATTCAGGGCGCCCACCGCGAGGGTCACCGAGAGCACGGCAGGGAGCGCAACCGGAATCGCGGCGACCGTCAGCACCAAGGCGAAGCGCACGATCTCCAGCAGATTCTCGTGGCGGAACAAGCCCACAATCACGATGAGCAGGACCAGAACCATGGTGATGGCTATGAGGAAGTCGCCGATGCGGACCACCATGCGCTGGAAGTGACTGCGCTTCTCTTGCGAGGCTCTGGCCACCAGGGCCACCACGGCGTGGAAGTTGGTGTGAGCGCCGGTGTTGACCACGACCCCCAGCATCTCCCCCTGTCTGACGATGGTGTTGGCGTAGGCCAGCTCGTCCACCGACTTGCTCACTGGCAGAGACTCGCCGGTCAGCGCCGATTGATCGACCTCCAGGTAGTCGCCATCGAGCAACTGCACATCGGCGGGGACGACATTACCGATCCGCAGCTTGACGATGTCGCCGGGGACGAGTCGCCGGGTGGGAATGGTGGCGAAAGCGCCGTCGCGCAAGACCACGACCTCCTTGGCCAGGCGCTGCTTGAGCACCTCGAGGGCGTTCAGCGCTCGACGCTCCTGAAAGAAATCGAGGCCGGCGTTCACCAGCAGAAGCACGACGATGATGGCGAAGTCGTCCCACTTCTGCACCAGCGCAGAAAGGAGGGCGGCGATCTCGATCATCCAGGGAATGGGGCCCCAGAACCGTCGGAACAAGCGATGCCAGAGCGGCTCGCCCTTTTCCTCGATTTCGTTGAAGCCATGACGCTGCAGGCGTTCTTCTGCTTCGGCCGTGGTCAGGCCGCTGTCGCGCTCGACGCCGAGCGCGGCCAGCGTCTAATGGGCCGACTGATTCGCATACTCGTCCGTAGACCGGGGCCGAGAGAGCAGATCGTTCACGGGCAGAATCCCAGCATGGGGCTCTTCCTGCTGGCGGCGACCGTGAGGCCGAGGATAGGTAATTCAACGGGCCTTTTCCACGGTCACTTCTGGTATGGGTTTTCGGCTGCGCTCTGCTCGCGACGCTGGTCATTGGGGTGAACGGACGAATCGAGCGAATTGCTCACCCTGAATGGCGCCATTGCTGGCCGCGGGAATGGGGTTTCGGGAAGTCTGTGATGGGCAAGCGCAGGCGGTACGGTTACCGCAAGCTGATCAGCGTTCGGCGAATAGGTCGGGTGGGGTCTGGTGTGATTCGGCGCGCCTTGGCGGCAGGCGCGGGGGTGCCCGGCTGTTGACGTGATCGAGGATCTTGCGGATCAAGTCTGGATCGGTGATATCTGCGATGACCCGCAGCTGCCCGCCGCAGAGGGTGCAGACGCTGATGTCTATTTCAAAGACGCGCTTCAGGCGCTGCGCCCAGGTCAGCGGCGCGGTGGGCGGTTCGTTGCAGTCGCTGCGTGTTGCCGTGGACGAGCACGGCTGGGTCTCCGGTGCAGCGGCTGACTCTTCGAGCTTCCCTCGCCGGCGAGCGCTTGCCGGCGTCGGCACGATCGCGCCGCGCATGGGTGAGCTCGGGGCGAAGACGCCGTGGTAGCGGGTGAGGTTGATGCGTGGGCGCGGTACGAGCGCGGCAAGGCGGGCGATAAAGTCCGCTGGGCTGAACAGGATGTGTGTGGTGCCGTCGCGGAACGGGCTCTTGAGTTGATAGACGACCTGTCCGGCGGCATTCGTTGACAGCCGCTCGAGACACAACGCCGGCCGGGTGATATAGCGGCACAGCCGCTCGAGCCGATCGCGCTGGTGGGCCTGGCAGGCAACGGCGCAGTTCAGGGAGAAGCCGTTCTGATTGGCAGTGAAGGGCTTGGGTGTCGATTCGGTCCGGATCAGGGCCGGATTCTTCAGTGTGAGGGTTCTGCCGCCGGCCCCGTGGCCGACCGCGATACGGTAGCGGATGGAGGCGGCGTTCAGATGGTCCAGTGTGTCGGTGGGTTCCAGATCGAGCCAGGGCTGTTCGGGGTCTTCGACGAGGAGCCCGTCGCGGGTGAGCCTGCGCACGATCCGTTGGACGAGACGGTTGAGCAGGCGCGCGAGGGCCTGCGGGTCGGGTGCCCCGACGCGATGAAACCGGGGGCCGTTCTGTTCCATGGTGTAGACCCCGTCCAGAATCAGCATGTGGAGATGGATGTTCAGGTTCAGGGCGCTGCCGAAGCGCTGGATCATGGTGACGACGCCAGTGCGCGCGCCGCTACCGGCCGTGAGCCCTGCCCGATGGGCCAGATTGCTCTGGATGGCTCGGATGATGACTGAGAGACAGCGGCCGAGTGCATCGGGCTGGCTGGCGAAGAGCAGGCGCAGAGGCCAGGGGAAGCTCAACACCCACTGACGCACCGGCACTTCAGGGAAGACGTGGTCAACCAGATGGGCCGACGTCTCGATCATCCGCCGAGCACCGCAGGAAGGGCAGAAGCCTCGACGCTTGCAGGAGAACGCCACCAGGTGTTCGTGCCGGCAGCCATTGCACTTTACCCGCACAAAGCCGTATTCGAGCCGCCCGCAGCGCAGGTAGTCGTGGAACTCGGCCAGCACGAATCGAGGCAGTTGCACCTCGTGATGCTGCAATTCATTCCGCAGAGCCGGAAGCTGCTGTTCGACGATGGGATAGAGCGGCGTGTTCTCCGGTTGATGGCGCTGGGCCCTGCTTAAAATTCAACCAGCCTGGCGATTTCCGACGGTCGCTTACGATCCATAAACAACCGTTTCAAATACCCCTAGTCCTCTGGTGCACACACCACAGTAAACTCTGTATCCGGGTTGACAACGGTCAGTTGACAGGCCAAACGCGAGTTCTGATTACGATGCGGGCTGAAGTTAAGCAGCTCGTCTTCTTCGGGGGTCGCTTCCGGAAATTCGGCAGGCACAGGGTAAACATACACATGGCAGGTAGCGCAGGAACAGTTCCCGCCACAAATTGCCTCCAGGTCATACACTCCGGCTCCGCGGCTCAGCTCCAGCACGGTGCTGCCCGGCTTGGCCTCGATTTCGACGGTTGATCCATCTCGACTCACTATCTTTATCATCACCAAGTCTCTACAACGTCGTAACTTGCCTTGCTATGCGCAATACGAACTAGTCGATCCCCAAAACCCTTCGGGCATTGCCGCCGAGGAATTGGGGCCAAACTTCTTCGCGCAAGGGAAGGTTATGAAGTTCGGAAAAGATCCGGGTCCACGTGAGGCCGGCTGCGTAATAGCCGGCAAACATCACCTTGTCTCTGCCGTGGTTGTTTGCGTAGTCAATGATCGAATGTGGATACCGTTTTGGCGCAAATGCACTTGTCGAGTAATAGAGATTGGGCCACTTTCGCATCAACATCACGGCGAGCTCATCCCATGGCCGACCGCCGTGACGCATGATGATGGTCAGTTCAGGGAAGAACCAGCACACTTCATCCAGGAGATCTACCTTTTGCGCGGCCATCGGTATCCGTGGTCCCGGAACACCGACTGTTATGAATAGTGGGAGGTTGAGTTCAACGCATTTTGCGTACAACGGATATGCTCGTCGGTCATTGATTGGCACCTGCGGTGAACAGAACGATGGTGCAAATGACACGCCCCGGAGTCTCACTTCCTGATGGAGACGCTCGATCTTTCGTATCCCCGGCATGCCTTCATTGGGGTCAGCAGTTGCAGTAGGGACGAAACGGTCAGGATAATGACGCACTGCTTCAGCGGCGGCCGGATCAGTTACAAGGTCCACAAGTGCCTGTCGAATGCCGAATGTATCCATTTGTTCAATTGTATAGCCGATGGGATCTCGCCCTTCCGGCAGTTCGACAGAGTCGTTGAAGAGGTGTGCAACCGGGGAATGTTCTGCGCCGGTTGCGTTTTGGCCCAGTGCTCCCTGCACGAAGTTATATCGTGCGGTACCTTTGGCAGCCGGAAAAAAAATCATCGTGTCAATGATGTCCTTTCCGGCAAGAAACATCGTGGACGAGCTGTTGTCTGTAGGCGCGATTGCCGAAGTGGAGCTGGTCATCTTGTTATTGACGCCTAATAATTATATGGTAGCATACCATAATAGTATGTTAACATACGGTAATGAGATGGTCTAGTGGCTAAATTGGAACGAAAAGTTGTGCGCCGGTCGCGTGGTTTTGGGGCGGGTGCCGGTCTTTATTGAAATTGTCCCAGAGGTCTGAGTGCCACTTGCAGAAGTCGCAGGGAATCACTTGGGGCACAACAATTGGGGAGTTAAACACATGAGATACCAGGCTCTGTTGCTGGTGGGGACAATTTTCAGCGGACTTGTTTCTGTGGCCGCAAACGCGCAATCGCCCGCGGCCATCGAGGAAGTTGTCGTAACAGCGACCAAGCGTGCACAATCCATACAGGATATTCCTATTGCTGTGAGCGCCTTTTCCGGGCAAGAACTCGATGCTCGTGGAATCCGGGACGTCTCACAGTTGCAGCAGGTTTCGCCGAGCTTGCTGATCAACACTGCAAACAGCTCTTCGAAGGGCGGCACTCTACGTATTCGTGGGATTGGCACAATTGGCAACAATATCGGTCTTGAGTCCGCAGTCGGATTTTTCCAGGACGGTGCTTACCGTGGACGTTCCGGACATGCATTGAACGAATTACTGGACATTGAGCGCGTTGAGGTTCTGCGTGGGCCACAGGGTACTGTGTTTGGAAAAAACACATCAGCAGGTGCCGTGAGTGTCATTTCCAGAGCGCCTGAATTCGATTTCGGAGGTAGCATTAGCGCCAGCTTTGGCAGTTTGGACTATCGCAAAGTGGAAGGCATGCTGACGGGGCCGATCGTTGCCGACAAACTGGCTTTCCGCATCGCAGGTGCGTGGACCAAGCGAGACGGGTATATCCGCGAATTCACGACACATGAGGATTTCAATGATCGGGATCGATGGGCGGTTAAAGGGCAGCTTCTTTGGACACCGAATGAGCGATTTACAGCCCGGTTGATCTTCGACAGCCTTGAGAAACAGGAAAGTTGCTGCGCCGCAAGCTTTAGAATTGTGGGGCCAACAGGTCCTATTCTTCAGGCGCTGGGCGGAACAACAGAGGTAAGCGGTGACGGCAGTCGCGTTGGGGTGAACAGAGCACCGTTAGACCACGTGAAGGATAGCGGCGCGGTACTTGAATTGGAATGGTCCGGTGACATGGTGACTTTGACATCGGTTTCGACGTATCGCGAATTTGAAGCCCATCGAGGCCAGGATGTCGACTTCACAGACGTCGATCTGTTTCAGTTTTCCGACACATTGGAAAATTTCGACAGCTGGAGTCAGGAATTGCGATTGACCGGATCGACCGAGAGACTTGACTGGTTACTCGGGGGATATGTATCAGGTGAAGAAATTTCCAGCCGTGGACGTCCACTCGTAGGACTGGCGACTCAGGGTCCGGCCTATATCGGGATCCTTTTTGGTAACCCCTTGATAGCGACGTTGTTGCAACAAGGTGATGGGGTTTCTGCTTCGTTCGGGCAAGACGCTGACAGTTGGGCGGTCTTCACGAACAACACATGGCGTTTTGGTGAGAGCTGGAATTTCAATTTGGGTTTACGGTACTCGAATGAGGACAAAGCCGGATCAAGCCTGGTCAATGAGACGGGTACCGATGGTGTTGTCGACAATAACTGGCCTTGTACACTCGTGCCTGTTCCGACTTTCTGCGGCAATGCAGGCTATGCCTTGGAAAGGAGTGAGGACAGACTGACTGGAACAGCAAAAATACAATATGACTTCTCTGATGATGTGAACGCATATGCCGGTTGGTCCACAGGTTACAAGGCGGGCGGCTTCAACTTGGATCCATTGGCATACAAACTGGACACCTTTGGCAATGTGATCGGTGACGGGCGCGAATTTGAAAAGGAAACCGTTGAAAGTTTCGAGCTGGGACTGAAGAGCGTGCTGTTGGATGGTCGGATGACGTTGAATGTTGCTGCCTTTTACAGTGAATTCAAGGACTTCCAGGTCAACACGTTTACTGGCACGGTTTTTGTAGTCGAGAATGTACCCGAGGTGGTCTCGAAAGGTATTGAAGTTGATCACAGCTGGTCTATTGCCGATGGGGTCGTGCTAAACGGCGGCGTCGCATATACGGATGCGCGTTATACGGCCGACACGCCGATACTTAATGCAACGGCCGCTCTTGGTGGTCCAACCAATCTCAAGGACATGAACGTAACAAATGCGCCGAAGTGGCAATCGAGCTTGGGTCTGCAAATAGATCGCGCTATGCCCTCCCGTGAGGGATGGCGGTATTCTTTCAATACCAATTGGATGTATCGTAGCAGCTACAACACCGGAGCGGACCTTGACCCACAAAAGGAACAAAGTGCTTTCAGCTTGGTCAATGCGCAGATAGGGTTGCGCAAGGAAGATGATAGTCTGGAATTGTTGCTTTGGGCCAACAACGTGTTTGACCAGGATTACAGACAGTATGTTTTTGACTCGGTCCTTCAGCCCGGCAGCTGGAGTCAGACGGTTGGCGAACCGCAGGTCTGGGGCATAACCTTGCGTACCCGGTTCTAGTTGCCATGGAGACTATTATTCTCAGTTGGCCAATCATGATCGATACCCGATCGCAAAGCGATCGGGTATCTTTTTGAATGCGCGAGAAACGTCCTGATTTGGATCAGGAAGAAAGAGAATGGGATGTCAGATCTTCCCTTTGATCTCTTGAAGGCCGTTGAAATTCGGTTTGAGAAGCGAAGCCGGGTCCCAGCTGGGGTAGTGAAAAAATAACATTTCCAGACTGTTTCGACGATCGTCTGGTCTTTGACTTAGTAGCCGCTGAGAGTGGCCCACCGGGCGCGATGAAAATCCGCATCCCCAAATGTCAGCTCCGATGCACGCGCCCGCTTCATGTACAGGCCAATATCGCACTCGTCTGTCACACCCATGCCTGCAAATATTTGTACGGCTTCATTCGTCGTCAGGATATACGCGTCAGAACAACGTGCCTTTGCCAATGAAACCAGCTTCGGGGCTTCTTCCGACTTCTGATCGACTGCGCGTGCAGCAGCCATTACACTAGAACGGGCAAGCTCGATTTCAATGAACACTCTGGCCGCCCTGTGTTTCAGCGCCTGGAAGCTACCAATGGGGACTCCGAATTGTTCTCTTCCCTTCATGTAATCCAGGGTGAGAGAAAAGGCTTCGGACATTCCGCCAAGCATCTCGGCGCAAAGAATCACGGTTGCATGTTCCAAGGCTTGCTCAAGCACCTTCGCACCTTCACCTTTTCGCCCGACAATCTGGAACGCCTCGCATCTGACATTGTCGAGATGGAGTATGGCGGAATTGCGATGGTCGATCCTCACCTGTCGCTCGACAGTCATTCCGGGTGTGCCGGCTTCGATCAGAAAGAGTGACATGCCCAGGCCTGGATCTTTGTGCGGTATTTCACCTGCTTCTCGAGCGGGCACTATGAAAGCGTCGGCACCGACCGCATCGAGAACCTGCATCTTTCGGCCGTTCAGAACAAAGCCGTCTTCTTGCGCTTTCGCGGATGTTTCGACCTTGAGGCAGTCATAACGCGACGGAACCTCCTGATGCGCCAGCGCAACGACCTTGGATCCGCGGCAAATGCCTTTGAGCCAGACATCGTTGTGTTCATTGTCCTTCGACAAGGCAAGCGCTGAGCCGGCCAGTCCGACACAGCCTATGAACGGTTCCGGAGCAAGAGTGCGGCCAAGTGCCTCGACCACGAGAACCAGTTCGGTCAGCCCCAGACCGGCTCCGTCGAATTCTTCATCAAAGGGGATGCCCGGCCATCCGAGCGCCGCCATCTCGCCATAGAGGCTGCGGGAAAAGCCCAACGGCTCATCACGGTCTCTCAGATCGCGAAACCGGCTGACTGGCGATCGGTCACGGGTAAAGTCGGTGGCTGTTTTGGCGATCAGCGCCTGTTCGTCATTGAGAACGAGGGCCATGCGGCATCTCCTAGTAGAAATTTTCCGGCAATTGTTCCAGGGGGTGGGGCACTCCGGCTGTCATAATGAACCTTGATCAGTCAGGCAATCCCAGTACGCGTTTGGCGATGACATTAAGCTGAATTTCAGAGGTTCCGCCGCCGATCGTTTCGGTGCGGGATTTCAGCCAGGTCCGTGTGGTCGCAAGGTCGAATTCATCAAACCCGGGGCCCTCCCAGCCCAAAGCCTGCGGCCCCAGGATCCGGACCATGAGCTCCGACCGGCGCTGGCTGAGCTCGGTTCCATAGACTTTGAAAATTGAGGTTTCCGGTCCCGGAGGCTGGCCAGCCTCCGCCGCGTCTCTTGTTCGCCGAATCGTTAGTGAAAAGGCCTGTGCGTCCATCTCGATGCCCGCCACCCGGTTGCGCACGACCTCATCTCTTATCTTTCCGTTGACCTCGCCAATGTGCTGTTTAGCCAACTCGGACAATGTGGTCCGGCTCTGTTGAGAATCGGTCGACATGCTCAGTTCTTCGAGGATATCGGCAAGCATTGACCGCTCGTGTCCGAGCAAAGCCTTGGCAATTTTCCAGCCTGCACCAACTTCACCGACGACATTTATCTCGGGAACGCGCACATCAACAAAGTGTGTTTCACAGAAAGGTGAATCGCCGGAAATCAATTTAATTGGACGAGTGCTCACGCCAGGGCTCTCCATGTCGATCAGGATGAACGTGATTCCTTCCTGCTTGGTCCTGGCGTGTGGATCGGTACGGACGAGAGCAAAGATCCAGTCCGCCTGGTCGGCACTGGAGGTCCAGATCTTGCTGCCGTTTATGATGAAATGATCCCCGTCCCGCACAGCGCGCGTCTGCAGTGAAGCCAGGTCGGAACCTGCACCCGGTTCCGAGTAGCCCTGGCACCAGCGAACTTCTCCGCGGCATATCTTGGGCAGGTGCTCCGCCTTTTGTTGCTCATTTCCGAAGTGCAAGAGTGTCGGCCCAATCATGGTCAGGCCGAAACCGACCAGGGGAGGTGGCAACTGATGCGCTTTGAGTTCTTCAGCGAGAATCTCGGCCTGTTCATTTGTCAGGCCACCGCCACCATATTTGGTCGGCCACGTCGGTGCGGTCCACCCGCGTCCGGCCATCAACTCAAGCCAACGCTTCTGGTCGGCACTGTCAAATTGCCACTTCTTCCCTCCCCATACGCCATCAATTTTGCTGCTTTCTACACCTCGCAGCGATACAGGTGCATGATCTGAAAGCCAGCTTCGGACTTCCTCCCGAAACTCGTTTTGTGGGGATGTTGGCATACTCTAGTCTCGACTTGTTTTAAGAACCGTTCATGTTGACGCAAAAATAAACGTATGTTAACATACTATTATTCGCCAACACAGAGATGCAATTGATTCAGGAAGAGCGAAGCAGATGACGAAAGCCCTGCTGGCCGAAATTGGGTCAATCGCCGACATTGTCCGTGTCCATGCGAATCGTGATGCCGCTAAAGCCGCAATTGAGTTTGAAGGGAGGTCGATCCTCTATGGCGAACTCCACAGCAGATCCAATCGAGTAGCCAATGGACTTTTGTCTGCGGGAGTGGAGCCACAGCAGACAGTTGCCTTTTTGGACAAGAATACACCGGAGTATTTTGAGATCGTTTTTGGTGCCAGCAAGATCAATGCGATCAACGTTGGTGTCAACTGGCGGCTCGCTCCATCGGAGATGCAGTACATCCTGAGGGACGCCGGCGCGCAGGTTCTGTTTGTTGGCCCGGAGTTTGTCTCGCATGTCGAAGCCATAGAGAATGAACTTCCGGACCTGAAAACAATCATAGCCTTTGGATCGCATGATCGATGGCAAGAGTATGAACAGTGGGTCGACCAGCAACCGGCTTCGGATCCAATGCGACCCGCAGCCGATGACGATGTAGCCTTCATTACGTATACCTCCGGGACCACCGGCCTCCCAAAGGGTGCGATGATGTCGCAAGCCGGCTTCTTCGCAGCCTTTAAAGCGCTGGACAGCTGGTGCCTTGATGAGAAGTCAGTCAGTCTTGCAATGATGCCAATGTTCCACTTCAGTGGATCCGGCTGGTCGCTGCTCAACCTGGGAATTGGCAGCCGCATCGTATTGCAGCGCGATGTCGATTTGGCGGACATCGTTGATGCAATAAAGCGCTTCAAAATCACGAATATTATCCTACCGCCAATACTCATACAGGGGATCATGGCCTTTCCCGGAGTGGAACCGGGAGACCTCGGTTCGCTGCGGGCCATCTCCTATGGCGGCTCACCAATCAGCGAGGCCGTGCTGGAAGACGCCACCCGCATGCTCGGTTGCGATCTGATCCAGCTCTATGGGCTTACGGAAACAGCCGGCGGGGTCTCCCAGCTCGACTTTGAGGATCATGACCCGGCAAACCGTCCGGAGCTGATGCGATCTTGCGGCAAACCGTTCCCTTGGGTCGAACTGCGGATTGTCGACGTCCAAACCGGTGAAGATATCAAGACCGGGGAACGCGGTGAGATCTGGGTGCGGGCGCCGCAGAATATGATTGGTTACTGGAACAAGCCCGAAGAGACAGCCGAGACGATCACCAATGACAATTGGCTTCGAACCGGAGACATCGGAAGACTTGATGACAACGGGTATCTGTATCTCCTCGATCGGGTGAGTGACATGATCGTCAGCGGAGCCGAAAATGTCTATCCGGTTGAGGTCGAGAATGCACTGGTCAAACATCCGGCCGTAGCGGAAGCGGCGGTTATTGGCGTGCCGGACGATCATTGGGGCGAGACGGTAAGGGCGATCGTCGTAAGAACCCCCGGTGTTGCAGCGACCTCCGAAGAAATCATTGAAGATACACGCGCGCACCTGGCTGGATACAAGCTGCCCAAGGCAATTGATTTTGTGGAGGAGTTACCGCGCAACACGACCGGAAAGGTGTTGAGGCGGGAACTGAGGGAGCCCTACTGGGCAAGTCGTGAAAGGGAAATAGGGTGAGATATGAGTACCTTGATAAAAGATGACAGCACCAACTCTGACAAGTACCGGTATCCCTTCGAAGCGTATCCGACAGGATGGTACCTGATTGCAGAGTCATCCAAAGTGAAGCCGGGACAAATTCTGCCGCTTCGCTACTTTGGACGCGATATCATTTTGTTCCGAACGGAAAGCGGCAAGGCAGTAGTGGCCGATGCACATTGCCCGCACATGGGAGCGCACCTTGGCTACGGCGGTGCAATAAACGGCGAGAACATCAAATGTCCGTTTCACTTTTGGGAGTTTTCGTCCAACGGCTCCTGTGCTTCGATACCCTATCAAACTTCCGACAAGAAGCCTTATGCCGAATTGAATACATGGCCGGTCAATGAGACAAGCGGGTTGGTCTTTGCATTTTTCAGTCCGACCGGTGCGGAACCTGAGTGGCAGGTGCCGGATGAGCCGGCATGGGGCGCAAACGGATGGATCGGATATGAGTCATTTCAGTGGATCGCGAAGGTTCATGTTCAGGAGATCGCTGAAAATATTCCGGACATCGCTCATTTTGTTTATGTCCATGATGTACCGACAATGCCCAAGGTCACCGGTGACATCAAAGGCCATGTGTACCACCAATCAATGACAAACCTTGTGGGTAAGAACGAAGTCAAAGTACTTACGCATGATGCCCATGGACTTGGCGTTGCCTGGCTTGAGGCCTTCATACCGGTACACTACCGCTTGCTTGTCGCAGTAACGCCAATTGATGAGTTTTACTCTGATCTCCGGTTGCTTTTCCTGGTTGAAGAGCCCGAAGGAGGGAACGAATTGTCTCGTTTAAGTCGTGAGACCGTTGATCTTGTTGTGGAGAACACCTCTCGCGACGTCTTGATATGGGAGCACAAGGCATACATTAAACGACCCCCTTTGGTTCAGGGCGACGGTCCCATTGGTGTGCTGCGTCGTTGGTCGAAGCAGTTTTATCAATCATCTGCGGAATAGAAACTTATCGTGGTACTCTCTCAAAGGATCAATTGAGAGAGTCCGCCTCTTCCTCGCGGATCCGGTCAACGTTCGCGCGGATCCTGAGCAATGTGGACATAGTGCGTTTGAGGTCGTTCTGACTGATTCCATTTTGCAGCTTGGGACCGAGCGCACGCACATGTTTGTGTATTTCATCGACCATCTTTTGACCGCTGGCAGTCAGTGTGACTTCGATCCGCCGTCCGTCCTTTGGACTGCGTTCTCTGCACAGCAATCCCCGGGCTTCAAGATCGACAATCAAAACGCCCGTTGCCGCCTTGCCAATGCCAAGTGCCTCCGCGACTTCCGTTTGCGTAAAGGATTCCGCCCAATCGAGCTGCAGCAAGACCCCCGCTTCGTTGCTCGTCAGACCAAGAGAGCGGAAGTGTCCATTGTACAGTTTTAGAAGAGAACGGCTCAAGGCATGAAGGACGAACTCGAATTGTCCTTCAGAACTGGGAAACGGAGGATTTTTGAAACTTGAGGAGGTTGAATCCGGCAAGATCTGCCTCATTGTTAAATGCGAATAGAAGATATAGACGCCCCCTTCTTGACTCGAGGGCTCCCATCATCGATGGATACCTCAAGTGGTTGACAGGCCACGTACGCAATCAGGAGGCGTCTATGAACGGGAATGTAGTTTATGTCGGGATCGATGTCGACGATGTCCAGTACCACGGTTCGGCACTGGATCGGCAGACGGGTGAGGTCCTGGGCTTTCAGTGTCGCCCGACCCTGAAGGGACTGATCGGCAGGGGGATGTGCGGCGGCACATGCTGTCGCTGCAGGGCTTTTCCACGGCGGTGGTCAGTGTCGACGTCGTTCGTGAGCGAAACCGCTCACCCGGCGGCTGCGGACGGGTCGGTTCCTGGGTGCCGTGGCGAACGACTGTTGATCCAGTAGTCCAGGCTCGTGTAGCGCCCGCCGCCGGTGAACAACAGTGAAGCGAGCATCACGAGATAGGTTGCCGCGAATTCGATGCCGTTGTTCAGAATGGTGATCGTCCCGCGGCCGGTGAGCCAGTTGTAGTTGCCGTGCTGTCTCAGCAGATCGACAACCACCAGCTTCCGCGAGCATGCTTCCAACACCCGGTCGTTTGCGAGCCAGCTCGAGCAATCGGCGACGGCGAGCCAGCCGTTCTCCCAGTGAACCGCGAAGATGGCCACGAGCATGGCGATGATGAGCGGTATGGCGACCCATCGGGTTGCCAGGCCCAGAATCAGGGCGACGCCTCCGATCAGCTCCGTGCCGGCCGCAAGCAGCACCATCAGGGACGGAAACGGCAGCCCCAGCCCCCATTCCGGATCTCCGAACCAGGCTACGGTGTCGTCGAGCGCGGCGAACTTGGTCCAACCGGCCTGGATCATGATCGGGGCCAGATAGAGTCGGAGCATCAAGGGTCCTGTGCCGTCCAGCGGGCGCAGAATGCGTACCAGTTGACCCTGGGCCCGGCTCGCGTGCTCGATCATCGACATCATCGTCCCTCCCGTGTTTCACGTAATGCGCTTGGTGCCTCGCACGATTCCCAGTTCGCGGAACTTGCACAGGGCGGCTCGACCGCTGTCACGAAGCCGCTCGGGCTCTACGTGCGGGAGCTGCGAGACCATCAGTTGTATGGCATCGGCGCCGCGGGTGCGGCCATCCAGTCTTTCCAGCAACCCCATGGCGAGACGGTTGACCTGCATGAAGCCAACGCGGTGGTCCGGACGCCGATGAGCAACCAGCTGGGTCCGCTCCCGCGAGTCCGGTTGAAATCCCGCTCCGATGCGGTGAACGGGGTACTCGTAGGTCAGCAAACGGAGAAACGGAGTGACCACGGGCGCTTCCGACAGCAAATCGCCATGGGGTTCGACGTCGCTCGTCTCCTCCCCCTGGGCTACCGTCAGCTCGAGCTCGATCCATTCGTAGTGACACAACTCCACCATGAAGGCCGGCAGATCGTCGAAGCCGGAGCCTGCGAGAAAGTCGATGAACTCGCGGGAGATCTCGAGGAAATACGGGGTGCGGCTCGAATGCTCGCGCACGAAGCGACGTACCAGATCCAGCCACCGGTCATCTGCGAGCAATGATTTCGCGACGGGAAATGCGCTCGCCAGGAACGACTCGATGTTGTCGCGCACGAGGTCCACGTAGATCTGCATCCGTCGAGACTCCGTGGCAGATCTGCCGGGCCCCGCGTGCGGATTGCGAACCTGTTCCGCGAACTCGAGTTGCCTGGACTGGAACCCAGTGAGGGAGCTACTGCGTCGATGCATCGCTGACGGCCTCGGCCTGAAGGAGCCGGATTCGACGAATCTCGCCGAGTAGCTCCGTCAGAGGCGGGAAGTTGAAGTCGCGCTCGAGCAGCGTAGGCAGGACACCCCAGTGCCGGTAAGCAGCGCCGAGCAGATCCCATACCTGCTCGAGCACGTCGGTGCCGTGGGTATCCACTCTCAGGTCGGGTGCAAGCACATAGTGTCCCGCCACATGAACGTAGACCGCGCGATTCCCGTCGATGCCGCGGAGGAAATCGTAGGGGTCGTAGCCGAAGTTCGTGCTGTTGACGAACACGTTGTTGACATCGAGAAGCAGATCGCAATCCGCTTCCGCAAGCACGGCGTTGATGAAATCGAGCTCCGAAAGCTCGTCCCCCAGGCTGGCGTAGTAGGAGATATTCTCGATCCCGATGCGCCGGTCGAGCATGTCCTGAACCTGGCGGATCCTCCTTGACACGTAGCGTACCGCTTCGCAGGTGAACGGTATGGGCATGAGGTCGTAGAGGTGGCCTTTGTCGTCGCTGCACCAGCTCAAGTGCTCCGTGTAGACCTGCACGTCATGGCTGTCGAGAAACGTTCGAATGGCCTTCAGCAGATCGATGTCCAGAGGCGCCGGTCCGCCGAGGGACAGCGACAGGCCGTGGCAGACCAGCGGAAAGCGCTCCGAGATTGCACTGAGTTGCCGGCCGAAGCGGCCGCCTACGCCGATCCAGTTCTCCGGTGCCAGCTCGAGGAAGTCGATGGCATCGGGCTCGACGTCCATGAGCTCGGGAAGCAGGCGGCGGCGAATTCCGAGCCCGGCCCCGCCTGTCGGACGATCACGCTTCTCTTCGCGATTCCTCGGCCGGCGTAGCCCGGCCGAGGGATGGTCGCCGCGGACAGGTTCAGGCGATGCCACCGCACTTACCTTCGCCACACTTGCCTTCGGTATCCTTGCCGCCCGAGCTGTCGGTCTTGCCGTCGCCGCACTTCCCCTCGGCGCCGTCTTTCGGTTCGCCGGAAGCTCCACATTTTCCCTCGCCGCACGCTCCCTCGGTGTCGCCTCTCGCGGAGAGGGCGTAGCCGCTTTCGAGCTCCGTTGCGACGAACAGCGTTTCATCGTCTGCCTGTGCGAGCCCCGCCAGTCCAGCGGTCGTGATGACGGCGGAGCCGATCAGGGCTGCCATGGACAGGGGCCGGTTGTTCGACTTCATGAGATTTCTCCATATGGGTCTAGACGGAATCGTCGGTACGAGGAGCGCCCGCTGCCGCTGACAGGACCCGGCGGAAAAACCGTTCACCATCGTCATCAGCGTGGGTCGCGCCCCGTGCAACGACACTCGCGCATTGGACGCAGGCAGAGCCGGTTTCGTTACAGTTGATTGATGGTCGGCTGCGGCAATGAGTTAATGATGTCGGGCAATCTGCGTAGCAGTTGGGGAACAGCCATGTGGTACCCGGGCCTCCTCAGGGCGGGATCGGCGTGTCTCGCCGCCATGTTCCCTCTGGTATCGGCCTGTACCAACACCATCCACCCGCTCGATCCGCCGGCAGAGGTCCGCACGATGTATCTGCTCGACCTCGGCCGCCACA
This sequence comes from Pseudomonadales bacterium, assembly GCA_041686955.1. GTDB lineage: Bacteria > Pseudomonadota > Gammaproteobacteria > Pseudomonadales > Azotimanducaceae > UBA7803. The sequence continues at coordinate 27,244 of JAWLCV010000011.1, read as the reverse complement.
CACGCCTGGCCTTCGAGCAGGCGGACGGGACGTTCATCGAGTACGGCTACGGCGAATGGCGGTGGTACGCCGGAATGGAGACGCAGTGGTGGCGGGTGCCGGCCGTGCTGTTCTGGCCGACCCAGGGCACGCTGGCGCGTCGGGAGTGGCTGGGGCGGAGGGCGGAGGCTCGCCTGCTGGAGGAGCATGCCGGGCTGGTCGTGCTGGAGCTGCCCGCGGAGAAACGCAAGGTCGCCGCGCTCGTCGCCGACCTCGATGCCGCCTTCGAACGCCGCTTCGCGGAGCTGCATCGTAACCACGTCTACCAGCTGGACTTCGTTCCTTACGATCGGCCCTACACGCTGTTCAGCAACAGCAATCACGTCGTCAAGGAGTGGCTTCAGCGGACGGGCTACACGGTGCGGGGCACGGGCATGTTCGCCGAGTGGCGTCTGGCGTCATCGCTTGCGAATGACCCGCGCCGGAAGTCCGTGAGCGAATCGGCTCAGCCGCCGGCGCCGGACGGGTCGGTTCGCGGGTGCCGTGGCGGCACCACGTCCTCGAACACCTCGAAGGATTTCCAGGCAGGCTCAACGGCGGGCTCACCCGGGCGGGGGACGTAGGCGGATTCTCTGCCGTGGACCAGGTCGGGTATGTACCGGGGGCAGTTCGGAAAGATGTGCTCCGGGATGACCCGAATCAGGGCCTGCGCGCCGACGAAGTCGTCCAGCCTTGGATCCTCGAGCTCCACGCTCGCCCGCCCATTCACCCGCAGACGCCTGGGCTCGGCGCCGAGGTCGATGAACAACAGCGCCACCCGGGGGTTGACCCAGATGTTCCCCAGGCTCTTGAACATGCCGTTGCCGTCATAGTCCGGAAAGAGCAGGAGGTCCGGCTGCGGCACCCGGACGAAGCCGGGCGCGCCGCCTTTGAAGGAGCAATCGGGGGCGCCTTCCGGCGACGCCGTGGCCAGGAAGAAGAACGGCAGGCTCTCCACGAACGCCTTGTCGTCGTCGGTGAACGCCGTGCGGTGGGTACGCTCCAGCAGCCGATCAGCCAGGGCCCTGCTGCCGAACCGGTCTTGCAGCTCTCGATTACCCGAGTGGTACATGGCCATCTCTCCTCGTGACCCGGCGATGGCTAGAGTAGTCCTCCACCGGCGCCGCCGCACGCGTTCGCGATGTTTCAGGCCGATTTCAGGCGACTCGATCGGCTGGCAGCGCCGCGCCGCCGACCCAGCAGCCACCATTCCGCCGCCACCAGGTTCGGCACCCAAGAGGACCAGGCCACCGTGATGTAGGCGTCGTCGGCGTTCCAGCCGAACGCGGCGGTAAGGAGCCCGAGCTGAATCCGCAGGGTGACGGCGGCGAAGGTCAGGGCGAAGTTGCGGATCATCCAGCGCCGATGCTCCGCCACGTCACCGGCGCGAATGGCGCCCCAGGCCCGGGCACCGCTGTACAGCCAAAGCACCGCCAGCAGCGCAAAGGCGACGTGGGTGGGCGGTCCACCGTAGGAGATGGCTGCGAGGCCGAGCCCGCCGATGCCGCCGAGCAGCACCGCCGCCAGATAGGTGCGGCCGACCCAGCGATGCAGTGATGGCCAGCGGCGCCGCAGCCGGGCGCTGAACTGGAAACCGCCCACCAGCAGCGCGGTGCCGCTGCCGAGGAAATGGGCATGGGCGAACCACGGCAGGCCCATCAGGCGCTGGTGGAACTCCGGGTTGGCGCCCGGAGCGAAGGAGAAGACCAGGCCGTAGAGTGCGATGGGCAAAGACAGCGCAACGAGCAGGATTACTCCGTGGCCGCGGCTGGTAGCCTGAGCCTCTGCGCCCGGTGTGAGAACCCGCTCGAAACCTTCCGCCGCCATGTCATTTACCCCCGGCCCCGCCGACGGCCCGGATCATACTGCATACCGACCGGTCGAGTTCAACCAGATCCGCACCCTCGGCCCCCAGCCGGGCGCCGTGCTGGTAGAGCGCCAAACATATGTTCTGCTGGTTGACGTCACCGTACATGCGATGCGTTGATGTACTTGTTTGTCTTGTTTTTGAGCGACATTTCAGTAATACTGGATACCCATACAGGCGTTGTCGAGGCCGCGAACGCATGAGTACCTCCGATCCCTGCACCGTCGAGTCGCTCGCCTCAGAAATCGTCGACCTCTGCGCCCATATCCACCGTGCCGAGTACCGGCTTCTCACCCTGATCCGTAAGCTCGACACCATCCGAGGCTGGGCCCCCGAGATGCCGAGCTGCGCCCACTGGCTCAGCGTCAAATGCGGCCTCGATCTGGTCACGGCCCGGGAGAAAGTGCGCGTCGCCCAGGCTCTCGAGAACCTTCCGATGGTGGATGACGCCTTCCGGGAAGGCCGTCTGTCGTACTCGAAGGTTCGCGCCGTCACCCGCATCGCTACCCCCGCCAACCAGAAGGAGCTCGTCGAATTCGCCGCCGCCACCACGGCCGCGCACGTGGAGCAGTATGTGCGCTCGCAGCGTCAGGTGGAGCGTCTCGCGGACTCTCGGGCCGTGCTCAATGCGCATCAGCGCAGAAGCTTCACCTGCCGTACCACGGAAGATGGCTCGCTTGTCTTCGAAGGACGCTTGCCCGCAGAGCAGGCGGCCATGCTGCGCCTGGCGCTGGAGCGTGCCATGGAGTGGGTGTACCGCGAGGATTCGCAGAAAGTACCGGAAGAGCGGCCCCCATGTGACGCTGCCCGCATCCGACGCGTCCGCAAGCGGCGCGCGGCGGAACAGGCCTTCGAGGATGTACCCTACTCGGCACGTCAGGCCGATGCCCTCGCGGCTCTGGCAGAGCAGTTTCTCGCCGCCCCGCCGGCAGCCGGAAAGGGAATGAGCACGGCGGACCGCTATCAGGTGGTCGTACACGCTTCCGCGGAATCGTTGGTCGAGCACGGGCCGGTGGATGCCGCCGATGCTCCCCACCTGGAGGATAGTCCGGTGGTGGCGCAAGAGACGGTGCGGCGAATTTCATGCGATTCGGCCATAGTGCGTCTCCTGGAGACCGGCGCCGGTGAACCTCTGGATGTGGGGAGAAAGACCCGCGTGATCCCACCCGCCCTGCGACGGGCGGTGAAGCGTCGGGACAGGCACTGTCGTTGGCCCGGATGCACCCACACCAGGCATTGGGAGGGGCATCACTGCCGCCACTGGGCGGATGGCGGCGCAACCAACCTGGACAACATCGTCGGCGTCTGCCGGTTCCATCATCGCCTGCTCCACGAGGGCGGATATTTCGTAGTGAAGGACGGCGACGACTTCGTCTTCTGCCGGCCTGACGGATCGATGATTCCGCCAGTGGACGAGTCCCTGCAGAAAAGCATTGCGCGGGCCCATCGCCATCTCACGATCGTCAGTCTCGCTGGCTCGGTCGCAGACCGACGGGCGGTATACCGCATCTCCGGCGCGAGGCGGACGGCAGACCCGCCTACTTTCCGAGGTCACCGATCAGCATGATGGTTCTCGAGTGCAACTCGAAGGCCCTGAGCGTGGGGCTGGTCATTGCGTACCTAAGGTGCAACCAGACTCCTTGACGTCGCCGGCCGTGCGCTCGCCGACAATCGGTCCCTTGCCGAGCGCGCGAAATCCGTAGGCGAAGAGCTCCTTCCCGGAGCGCGACCCTTCGTCCACCAGGAGCACCACCGGTCGCGTCCAACCGGAGGCGAAGACACCGACGTTTCCGTTCCGGTCGATGCTCCGGGCCACGAGACGATCCTCGGTGAAGAAGTTCAGATAGCTCGGGCTCGCGCCGCCCCAGCCGCCCCGCAGGTCGAGCACCAGGGCGTCGCTGTCCTTCAGGGGTCCGTTGATCAATTCGTGGACTAGGATGTCCTGATACTTCTCAGGACCTCCTGCATCATGCCGTCACTGGAGCGACGCATCGCATGTCATTCTTCCCTTCGGTAGCGATTTGCCGGCCCGCCCTAGAGGCGACGGGTCAGGGGTCGAGCTCCTCGTAATGGCGGAAGATGCCGCTCTCGTTGAATGGCAGACGCCGTGGCGAGCGCAGGTAGGCGGCGACATTCGGCCGCTCCGCCACCCGGTCCGCCAGCGCCGCGAGTTTGGGAACCGTCGGCTCAACTGTCCGCATGACGTTGGGAAATGCGTAGCGCAGCCCCTCCATCACCTGAAACAGGGACAGGTCCACATAGGAATGCGCGCTGCCCACCAGGTGCCGGAGCCCGTGAGGGTTGCGGGTCAACACCTGCTCGAAATAGCCGAGGAAGCGGGGCAGACGTTGCTCGCGGAACACGGCGGCCCGGCGCAGCGCCTCGGGCCGCTGCTCCTCGTAATAGAGGGACGACCCCAGCGGATGGTGCACGTCGTGGATCTCGGCGACGAAGTCGGTGAACGTGAGCTGGAGCCCGTGGGCCCAGCGGCGCCCGGCCTCGTCGGCGGGCGTCAGGTTCAGCGGCGGGCCGAGGAACTGCAGGATGTTGGCCACGTGGGAGATCACCTCGGTGCCGGCCTTCAGGAACGGCGGCGCAAACGGTGGTTGGTCCGTGCCGTCGCCGGCCAGGAGGGACATCATGGCTGCCGTGCCGGGGCCATCGTCGTCCTCACCTCGAGCCACGTCGACGTAATCCGCGCCCGCATCCTCCAAGGCGAGCCGCACGAATTCGCCCCGCCCCGGGATGCCGGGCCAGTAGTAGAGCTCGTAGCGCATGCTCCGGATCCTCCGCTGCCGAAGAGGTCGACGTCCACGCAAGCGGCGTACCGATGCACGGCCTGGTCCAGGTCTTCGCGCCTTCGGTGCTCGCCCTTGGTGACGTCGGGTGGCCGAATCCGCTGGATCTGGTGTGCTCCACAGGACATGCTTTCGGCATCAGGGGAGAATGCAGGTTGGATCACCAGCCGACCGTGATACGCGAAGTGACACCTGCGGCAGGCAGCAGCGCCGCCCGTCGAAGACGCCTCATCTAAGGAACGAGATGACCGACCATGAACGAATTGCGAAGGTTCTGAATCGATTCATGAACTGTTTCGATCTGAAGGACTGGCAGTCGATGAGGGGGCTCCTGGAGCCGACGATCGGCGTCGATTACGCGGATCTGCGAGGTGGGTCTCCCACGAATGTCGCATCGGATGAATACGTGGGATCACGGTGCGAGGCGCTGGCCGAGCTTGCCACGCACCATGTGCTCGCGAATATGGACATCGATGTGCTGGATGGGTCGGCGACAGTGTCGGCCAGCTGCCTGATCTTTCGATCGGACGGGACAAGACACTTCAATTCCCACGCGTTCTACACCTTCGTGCTGAACCCTACGGACGACTCATGGAAGATCTCGGCGATCGCGCAGCGCATACTCTGGAACGAGGGCGACCCGGGGATTCACAAGGGCGCGAGGAGCCGGCCCGCGTGATGGGCGTGCGCGCCGGCGCCCGGCCGAGCCACAGGGCAGCATTCCGAATGGACCCCAGGCCACCTTCGCCGAGACGCGCGTCAGTGGTGGGTCACGCGAGTCTATGGCGTGCCATTCGTGGGGGCCAATGATCCGGCTGCCAACGGCCACCGACTCCGGCGGGAACTCGACGGACTGAAAGGGAAACATCCGCAAGTAGCTGATTTGCTTGGTGGCCAGGGGCAGAATCGAACTGCCGACACGCGGATTTTCAGTGCCTTAAGAATCAATAAGTTACTGATTTGGTTGGATGCGGCGATCTACGGAACTGTTGGGGAAAATCGAGCTGAAACAATAGGTTGTCTTACTTTGGCGTAAGGGGCCGAAATTCGGGGGTGTTCCGCAGTTGTACCGGAAAGTCCGATGAGAAATTTTCAGGAACAGAAGCCGACGAGCCGGCTTGACCACGTTCGGGGTCGCGTTAATTAGCGACGGCGCCTGGGTAGGCTGTCAGCCATTGGCGATCCGCTCGAAGCGGTCGAGTTCCTCCACTGGTGCGCCTTCCTCGGCCTTCATGGTTTGAAACCTCGGTCGAAAAACGCGTTGTAAACGGTCTCGCCGTCAGCAAGCAGTATGATTAAAAAAAAGACATGGGCCACTCTGGACTTATGCCATTTTATACGCCGGGGTCCGGATACGTTCGAATAGTTTCCTATAAACGTCCCCGTGCTGCATCAGCGCGATGATTCAGTTTACGGGCCCGCTCCGGTAAGGTTTCCGGAAACCATGAGCGGGGCGCACGTGACCTCATCTCGAAGATCGCCAGCAGCGAGCTATCGGCGCCGCATGAAGCGGGCAGGCTTTGTCCGGCTCGAGGTTCAGGTCCGCAAGGAGGATGTGCCTCTGGTGCGCAGCGTGGCGCCGGCGCTGGCTGATCCTGAGCGTGCTGGAGATGCGCGTGCCATGCTCAGGCAGCACGTCATGCAGTCGTCGGCCCAGGGACTGAAGGAACTTCCCACGGCCGCGCCGCTCGATGGCATCGATCTCGACCGATCGCGAGACGTCTGTCGAAAAGTCGATCTGGGAGCCTGATGATCCACACCAGCATCAGCTAGAAAGTGCGCAAGGGCAGAGCTGAAACCATTATCCGCGTCACCCTAGCCCTCGAAGCGTATCCCGCAGATCGAGCTTCGAAATCTTTCCCACCGCCGTCTTTGGCAATTCTTCCATGACATCCAGTGCCTTGGGTATCTCGATAGGAGAAAGCTCCGAGCTCAAGAACTGCTGGAGCTCTTCAAGGCCCAGGGTCGTTCCCGGCAACAGCGAGACCACCGCCTTTACGCTTTCGCCTCGATAGTCGTCCTTGATGCCGATGACCGCGACTTCGCGAACGCTGGGGTGCTTGTAGATGGCCTCCTCCACCTGTCGAGGGTAGACGTTGTATCCGCTGGCGATGATCAGGTCCTTGATTCGATCGACGATGAATATTGCACCAGCTTCGTCCATATATCCGGTGTCTCCCGTGCGCAGCAGATCGCCGATCATGACTTCTTCGGTCCTGGCCTGCTGGCGCCAGTAGCCACGCATGATCTGTGGTCCTGCGGCCGCTATCTCCCCGATCTCGCCGAGGTGGACAACTTCGGTCGGGTCGTCGACGGATCTGATTTCGACGCGACTTCCCGCCAGCGGGTATCCGGCCGAGCCGGCCGGGACGGGCTTGCCGGGAGGGGTAAAGCAGATGCCCGCCGCGCTTTCGGACAATCCGTACCCCTGTAGTAGGTCGCATCCAGTGACGCGTCTGAAGCTGGCCGCGATTTCTGCGGGAAGTGGCGCGCCACCACACATGGAATACCTGAGGCTGAGCCAGATGCCAGACCGGGCGGCGTGTGAGTTCGCGATGGCGTTGAACACGGTCGGTACGCCGAATATGACTGTTATTGCTTCGTCGAGGCAGAACTGAGAGGTCTCCTCGGGGTGAAATCGCTGCGGTATGACGATTTCGGCTGCGATGGCGGTGGCCGCCACCATGATCAGCGTGATCCCGATGATGTGCGAGAACGGGCCCATGGCGATGAACCGCTCGTTGCCGGCCGCCAACTCCGGCATCCCGTACATCAGCTGCGTCGTACACGCGGAAATGTTGCCGTGGGTCAGCATGGCGCCCTTCGGCTCGCCGGTCGTACCGCCCGTGTATTGCAGGACGGCGACGTCCGTGACGGGTTCTATATCCGCAGCCGGCTCGTGACGTGCGTCCGCCAGTATGTCATGCCACCCTAGATTCCCGGCCGCCACGGGCCGTTGCTTACCTGCCACATCGCTGGAATCGGACTTCAGCACCACAAGGCGCGTGGTGCTGTCGTCACCCAGAGCCGAGGTTACCCGTTTCTGAACATCCGACGCGTCGACGGTGACGATGAGGCTGGGTTCGGCGTCTCTGATGCGCTTTGCCAGCATCGGCGTTGCGTACAGGGAATTGATGCCGACCAGAATGTAGCCCTGCCGCCAGCAGGCAAACGCCAGCAGGAGGTAGGCGGGTAGATTCGGGGCGATGACGGCGAGACGGTCGCCTCTCTGCAGCCCGAACCGCGCCAGGCCCTGAGCGAGCTTATCCACCAGCTTCAGCCCGTCGGCATAGGAAATGCGCAGATCATCCATTCGTACCCAGGCACTGCCAGGAAATTCAGCGGCGGACCGCCTCAAGTACTCGTACAAGTCACATGTCGCGATAGGAACGCGGTCGCCATGGGCCACGGAGTTTCGCTGCGGACCTCTCGGCGCGGTGGTCGGCGAAACGGGCGCTTGGTCCTGCATCTGTGCTCACCTAGTCTGTGAAGAGTGAAACTATATACAACATAATAGAATCTCAAATGCAATGAGATGTAGTATGTTACTGTGACGGGCCACGAGCCGAACCAGAGGGTTTAGAAAATGATGCACGCTGTACTACTGCTGTCAGGGTTTCTCGGAGTGGCTGTCGGGCTGTTTCATTCTGTTATCGGGGAGCGACGCGTACTGCCGCAGCCTGCAGCAAGCTGGGGGCTTGGCGAGATCTATCGGCAACGTGTGGTGCGTTACGTCTGGCATGTGCCATCTGCCTGCTGGATCATTCTAGGCGCTGCGACCATGTCGTTCGCCAGCGTCGCGGAATTGAACTCGCAGTTCGTGCTGGCGGCTGCCGGAATTTACGCGGTCAGCGGTTGTGCGAGCCTGTGCGCTCTGCGCCGGATTCACGCCGGGTGGATAATGCTGATCAGCGCTGCTGCCGGTCTGTTGTGGACCGGGCTGTAGCAGGCCGCGGATTCGCCCCAAACCCGCGGCGGGGTCGAAGTTCACAACACCTCGAACAGTCCCGCGGCGCCCTGTCCGCCCCCCACGCACATGGTGACGACCACGTACCGGACGCCGCGGCGTCGGCCCTCGATCAGAGCGTGCCCGATCATCCGGGAGCCGGACATGCCGTACGGATGGCCCATGGCAATAGCGCCACCATTGACGTTGAGCCGGTCATTCGGGATTTCCAGAAAGTCTCTGCAGTAGATCGCTTGAACCGCGAAGGCCTCATTCAACTCCCAGAGCCCGATGTCCTCGATTCGCAATCCGTGTTGCTTGAGGAGCTTGGGAACGGCGTAGATCGGCCCGATCCCCATCTCATCCGGTTCACAGCCGGCTACTGCCATACCTCGGTATACGCCAAGTGGTTGCAGCCCTTTCTGCTTTGCTGTCCGCGATTCCATCAGCAGGCACGCTGAGGCGCCGTCCGAGAGTTGGGAAGCGTTCCCGGCCGTGACGTGTCCTGATTCGCCGACGACGGGCGAGAGTTTGCTCAACCCCGCAAGCGTGGTATCCGCGCGTACGCCTTCATCGGCGGAAAGCGTCGCCTCACGATAGGTGGTTTCGCCGGTCGCCTGGTCGACGACGCGCTTTCTGGTCGTGACGGCCATGATCTCGTCGTCGAATCGCCCTGTCCGCTGAGCCTCTGCGGCACGCAGTTGGCTCTCCAGCGCGAAACGATCCTGCGCCTCGCGGGAGATGTTGTAGCGCGTGGCAACGACCTCGGCCGTGTGCAACATGCTCATGTACATGTCGGGGCTGATACCCATGACCCGCGGGTCTTCGAACCTGATGTTGTTCATGGCTTCGGTTTGTACCAGGCTGATCGACTCGGCCCCCGCGCCGACGACCACATCCATGCCATCGCAGATGATCTGCTTTGCCGCCGTGGAAATGGCCATGAGGCCCGAAGAACAGGCGCGATCAATGCTCATGCCTCCCGTCGTAACCGGGAGACCGGCGGCGATGGCCGAAAATCTCCCAAGCGTACTTGCCTGGCACCCCTGCAGATTGGCGGCGCCGACAACGACGTCTTCGACCTCATTGCCTTCGATCCCGGACCTCCGTACCACCTCGCGAATTGCATAGCCGGCAAGCGTCGGCGTTTCCAGATCGTTGAACGCACCCTTGTAGGCCTTGCCGATGGCCGTTCGCGCCGTCGCTACTATGACTGCCTCGCGCATGTTCGTCTCCCCTGAAGTTGATCGCGGTGATGTTACGTTCCTTGGCAATTTATATACAACAGAAAAAGATATTGTGCGCTAAAAAAAGTTGTACTAAAGTGAACGTCTGCTCCGGCTCTACGGCGAACACGCGGGCTGGTCTTGAGGGGAGGCATAGCTGTGGCCAATCGCATTTCCGATAAGTTGCCGAAACCCGAAGGGGTAGCTCCGGTCGTTCCGCGCGCGCTGGGCCCTCATCGGGATGTCTCCATAGATTCGGTCGGAGTGGTCGGTGCCGGGACCATGGGCATTGGCATTACGCTGGCCTTTCTGATTGCCGGCATTCCCGTCAAGCTGCACGACGCCGAACCCGCAGTACTGAGCGCCGCAGCCGCGAAGATCCGGACGACCTTCGAACGAATGACCAGCAAAGGCAGGTTTTCCTGCTCTGAAGCCGCTGAATTTCTGACCGCGCTCGAGCCGGTGCTTGATCTCAACAACTTCGAATCCTGTGATCTGATCGTTGAAGCGGTGTTCGAGTCGCTGGACGTAAAGCGGGGGGTGTTTCGTCGGCTGGATAGCATCTGCAAGCCTGGCGCGATCCTGGCAACCAACACCTCAACCCTTGATGTCGAGACAATCGCTGAAGCAACCAGCCGTCCGGGCAGTGTTATCGGTCTGCATTTCTTCAGTCCGGCTCATGTAATGCCTCTGGTCGAGATCGTCCGCACCCGTTACCTGGGTTCTGGTCTCGAAGCGGCAGCGATGGCTCTCGCGACGCGACTGGGTAAAGCAGGTGTCGTGGTCGGCAACTGTTACGGGTTCGCGGGCAACAGGGTCATAGAAGGTTTCGGGCGAGAGGCAAACTATTTGCTGCTCGAAGGCGTGTCACCGGAGCGGATCGACCGAGCCCTGGTGAATTTTGGTTTTTCGATGGGGCCGTTCCTGGTTGCGGACCTCGTCGGCTTGGACGTCCCATTCCGCGCGCGTCAGGAGAATTCGCAGGCGCTTCCAGGAGATCCGAGCTATTACCGCATGGCGGACGTGCTGGTTGAGCGGAATCATCTCGGTCAGAAAACGGGGCGGGGCTATTACCTGTACGAATCCGGAATTCCGCCAGTAGTCGATCCGCTGGTTGCAGAGCTTGCGCGTGACGAGGCCAGGCGCCTGGGCATACCACAGCGCAACAGCACGGAAAGCGAAATCGTCGACCGATGCATTCTGCCGATCATCAATGAGGGCGCGAGGGTGCTGCAGGAGGGAATCGTCGACTCCGCCGGCGAGCTCGATTCAATCCTAACCCTTGGCTACGGCTTTCCTCGTGCTTCGGGTGGACCGATGCGCTATGCGGACGGCAGGGGACTGCAGACGGTCCTGGCGGCCGTCCGCAGGCTCGAGGCGACCTACGGCGCGTACTGGAAGCCGGCGACCTCTCTGGAGGAGTTGGCGGCTACTGGTGGTCAGTTCGGCGTATTTTTCAGCGGGCTCGAGAAAACACCTGCAACAGGGTGATCAACGGATGCAGTTCGCGTGCTCGGCCTGCCGGCCATCAGCACCAACTTCGAAATGGGGAGAACAATGGTGAAGAGTGATAAAGATTCTGGGGATGGCCGCTCGGCACGTTCCTTTCTGTGGGGGCTGAAGTCGATCGCGGTGACGGCGAGCGTGTCGGCCGGCGCAATCCTCGCTCCCGCGGCGCTGGTAGCGGAAGTCGCGTCGGCCACGGCGGTGCTGGAAGAGATCGTCGTCACGGCCCGAAAGAAGGAGGAGTTGACGAAAGACGTGCCCATATCGATGACCACCGTCTCCGGGCAGTGGGTGGTCGATCGGCAGCTCGTTCAACAGGAAGACTTCGCGCTCTACATTCCGAACTTCCGGCAGACCAATGGTTCGATCGGGCCCTTCAAATACATTCGAGGTGCTGGATCGGGGTCGAATGCTTCCTTCGAGCAGGCAGTCGGAACATTCGTCGACGATGTATATGTGGGCCGGGGTCAGCAGGCGCGGATTCCCTTCTTCGACATAGAGCGGGTCGAGTTTCTCCGAGGGCCACAGGTTCTGGTGTACGGCAACAGCACCGTGGCGGGTGCGCTGGCGATAACGACCCGCAGACCCGGGGAGGTATTTGAGGCCGACGCCAGTGTGGCTTACGAGTTCAACCATCAAGAGGTGATAACGCGCGCAGGAGTGACGATTCCGATCAACGAGAGATTCCGGGTACGACTCGCCGGTTTTGCGCAAGACCTTGACGAGGGGTGGCTGGAGAGCGTCAACGACGTCTATGTCGACCAGGATCCACGCTTCGACAACCGCGCGTTTCGCCTGAGCTCCATACTCGAACTCGGCGAGAACCTGGAGGTGTCCTTCAAGGTTGAAGAAGCCGACTTGGGAGTCAGGGGCAATACGCTGCAATCGATCAGCAACGCGCTGAACAACCCGGCGCTCATCGAGTCTGCGTTCGACAGAGACCGGGTGGTCGGGCAGCCTGCGCCGCTCGGGCTTCGGCAGGATCGCGTCGATATGCGGCCCAAGACATACCAGGCACAAGCCGTCTATACGGCCGAATCCTTCACGCTGACTGCGCTCACTGCCTACAGCGCCTACGATCTGGAGCAGACGACTGAGGGGGATCTGAGTCCCCTGCCGGTTTTCAGTTTCACTACCAACGAGAAGTACAAACAGTACAGCCAGGAGGTACGCGCGTCGGGCTCATACGGCTCCAACGTCGATTTCACGGTAGGGGTGTATTTCCAGAGAGACGAACTTAAGGCCGTCGGCCGCACCGACACGAACCTAAGTGCATTGGGAACTCCCGTTCCGACGTTCGCCCGGCGCAACTATCTCGATCAGGAAAGAGACAGCTGGTCGGGATTTCTCGACTTCACCTACCACGTCTCCGATGACCTGAGGCTCGAGCTTGGCGCCAGGTACATGGATATCCAGACGAAGGCGGATCAGGGGGCGAGGTCGGCGGACATCATCACTGGGGCGCTCAACCCGCTTGCCGAGATGATCGTACTGCCGTCGCCGCCTTTTCCACCGGCCACGACGCTGTTTCAGCTCGCCTTCGGCACCGCCCACGACTTCACCGGCATCAAAAGGTCAGAAGACCACTTCATGCCGCAGGCCGTACTGCAGTACGACCTGACGGAGAACGCGACGAGCTTCCTGAAGATCGTCAGGGGCTCCAAGGCTGGCGGCGTCGACTGGCTCTACGCAGGCACCGATCGCGACGAAGCCCAGTTCCGCCCGGAGGAGGCGACTTCCGTTGAGGCTGGGGTGAAGAGTCGCCTGCTGGGCGGGCGCATGAGCGTCGATGTTACGGCCTTCCATACGGAGTTCGATGATCTTCAGGTCAGTATCTTCAATGGCTCGACCAACTTCGTTGTCGCCAACGCTGCGAAGGCGAAATCGCGAGGGGCCGAGATAGACCTGATGTGGAGGGCGAGTAACAGCATTACCCTCAATCTGGCCGCGGGATATCTCGATTCGACGTACTCCTCGTTTCCAGGCGCCGGCTGCTTCTTCGAGCAACGGATCACGACCGCTCCGGGTGCGGTTTGCGTGCAGGATCTGTCGGGAGAAGAAACGCCCTACAGCTCCAAGTGGTCGGGTACCGCCGGCATTCAGGTGGAACACTCCGTCGGTGCATACGACGTTGATGCCCGCGTCGATGGCAACTTCCGCAGTAAGTACAACCCATCGACTAACAATGATCCGGCAGTCAACCAGGATGGTTTCGTACTGCTGGACGCGCGGATCCAGATATCGCCGCACAGTGGCCTCTGGTACGTCGCGTTTTTCGGCAAGAACTTGACCGACAAGCTCTACACCGACCAGACCAGCGATACCCCGCTGATAACGGGCTCCCGGTTCGCGACCTTGAATCGCACCCGCCAGGTGGGTCTGCAGTTCGGGGTGTCCCTGTAGGCGCGGCGGCCTGTGTTCAGCTCATGTTGCCGGAAGTACTTTTGATCGTAGGCACGCAATCAGGAAACTCCGCTATGGTGGCCGAGGCTCTTGCAAGTCGTATCAACGCAACGGACGTCCTGCGCGCAGGGATACTTCCGGAAGGAGATATTCCCGATGTCGCAGGTCTGGCCGGATTGGTCGTCTGCACGTCGTCGCACGGTGAAGGAGAACTCCCGGATTGCCTCGTGCCCCTGTATGACCGCTGGTCGCTCGACAGGCCGGATCTTTCCGGCTTGTTCTTTGGAATCGTTGCGTTGGGCGATCAGACCTATCACCGAACGTTCTGCTGGGCGGGGAGAAAGATGGAAGCCCTGCTGAAATCGCTCGGTTGCCATCACGTCGAACCGACGCTCGAGGTCGACGCCGCCACGCAGGTCTTTGCCGATGATGTCGCAGTAGGCTGGCTCGAGGATTGGCTCGACAGGGTGCGCAGCGAGCACCTCACCGAACGGGGGAGGCAATGATGAACGACGATCGCGCTGAGCATGTCGCCGCGCGCCTGCCGCCCCGCAATCCGCGGGGGTTGTTTCCCGTTCTTGTTCAGGATCTTGCCTGCGCTCTAAAAGGCGACGCCGCGCTGGCGTCCCGCGACGACGCCGGCATGTGGCCGTTCCTGTCCTGGCACGACTTTGCTCACCGGAACCGTTGCGTGGGGCTGGGATTGGCTGCCCGGGGTCTGCACAAACATGATGTGGTCTGCATCCTGTCCTGGACCAGACCCGAGTGGATCGTCGCGGACATCGGCGCGCAGGGAGTCGGCCTGGTATCGGCAGGCATCTACCCGACCGACAGCCCGGGGAAAATTCGGTATGTGGTGAACGACTGCCGGGCCAGGGTGATATTCGTCGAAAATCAGGCCCAATACGACAAGGTTGCTTCGATATGGGGTGAATGTTCGACCCTGGAACTCATCGTTCACTTTGAGCCGCTGGCTACGACGGCTGGCAGCCCAACCACCGTCTCGTTTGATGAACTCGTCGCCAGTGGCGATCTGCAACTCCGAAAAGACCCTGGCGGCTGGCTTCGATTGAATCGAGACGTGGAGCCTGACGATCTAGCGCTGCTCATCTATACATCCGGCACGACGGGCGACCCGAAGGGCGCCATGTTGAGCCACGCCAACGTCTCTCATCAGATCGAGCATTGTCCCGCGCTCTACGGAATGCAGGCCGGCTGGCGCAGACCTGCGTACCTACCGCTTTGCCACGTCGCGGAACGGCTGTTTACCTACTACTCGATAGCGAACGCCGGGGTGAATTACTTCGTTCCCGATGTCGCGCGGTTGAACGAGCAGCTGGTGGAGATCCGACCGCACTTCATCCTCGGCGTGCCGAGAGTGTATGAAAAGATTCAGAGATCCTGCGAAGAGTGGCTGGCTGCCCAGCCTGCGCTGGTCAAACGGCAGTACCAACAGGATCTCGCGACCGGCTTGCGCTACGCGCGCCTGCGGCTGGCCGGCGCCGCGGTGGACGACGATCTCCAGAAGCATTACGACCTCGCCCGTCGTCGCCAGGCTGCAGGCATTCTGCGTGGGGTCGGGCTCGACCAGATTGTCGTTCTGACGTCCGGCGGTGCCCGTTTCCCGTCTGACTTGATGTTGTGGATGTGGGCCGTCGGCCTGCCCATGCTCGAACTCTACGGGATGTCCGAGTGCGGCATCATCGCGACGAACCGTGTCGAGGATCTACACCTCGACACGGTGGGCAAGCCGACCGCGTTCGGTGAGCTGAAGTTTTCCCCCGCGGGCGAAATTCTCGTTGCCGGACAGCATGTGTTCCGGGGCTATCTGAACAAGCCGGAAAAGAACAGCGAAGCCTTCGAGGGGCGCTGGTTTCGAACCGGAGACATCGGTCGACTGGACGCCAACGGCAACCTGATTCTGAGCGATCGGATCAACGACATGATCATCACGGGTAGCGGCAAGAACATCGCGCCCTCCATTGTGGAAATACCGTTGAAGCGAGCCGGTGTGATCGCCGATGCGATCGTCGTCGGCGAGGGCAGAAATTACCTGACTGCGCTGGTTGTGCTGGATCTGGCCGCGGTGCAGGAGTCCTTCCCCGATCTGGCTGCGGCTCGACACAGTGATCCTGGTCAGCTGTGTCTCGAGCCGATGATTCTCAGCGCCGTGCAGCAGGAGATCGATCGGGTGAACGCATCCGTCTCCCGTGCGGAATCCATCAGGAAGTTTCGAATTCTTCCTCGTGTATTCGGGCCCACTGACGAAGAGATGACCCCGACCATGAAAGTGCGAAGAAAACTGATATGCGGGAAGTACAGCGACTTGATCGGGGAGATGTATGCCTGAGGATGCCTTCGCGTTCGAGAAGCAGCCGATTCATCGCAGCAGCGGGCTCGATTATGAGTTCGAAAACGGCGTATTGAACGTGCGCTTGAACCGCCCGGAGAAGATGAACGCGCTGACGCTCGACATGGTCGCCCGGATCCGTGACCTGTTGGTTGGGGCGGATGTGAGCGAAGAAGTTGGGTGTCTGCTGCTGTCGTCATCCGGTCGTGCATTCTGCGCTGGCCGGGATCTGGCAGATGCCGCGCCTGGAGAAGATGCAGAGGCGATTCTGAGGGACGTGGTCAATCCGCTCATCGCGGCGATGTTCGATCTTTCGAAGCCGACCATCGCGGCCGTGAACGGTGCCGCGATGGGGATCGGGCTCGGTCTCGCACTGGCAGCAGACATCGTTCTCGCGACGCCGACGGCCGCCTTCTCATCGCCCTTCTCCAGGCTGGGTGGAGCGCTGGACTCCGGTGGGCACTATTTTCTTTCGAGGACGGTGGGAGATCGAAGAGCGCTGGCGATGATCTATACCGGCCAACCCGTGATGGGAGACGACGCACTCGCGTGGGGGCTCGTCAACCAGCTCATCGAGAGCGAGCTGCTCTTTGAAACGGCCAAACAGATGGCGGTCGCCATTGCCGCCGGTCCGCGGCTGGCGCTCAAGACTCAGAAGCAGCTATTGCGTCAGGCGGGCACTGAGCCCCTCGGCGCGATTCTGGATCTCGAGGCACAGGCTCAGGGCGTCCTTGCCGGAACGGCCGATTACGCAGAAGGCATCGCCGCGTTCAAGGAGCGCCGCACACCGCGTTTCTCCTCGTAGGAGGGCGGAGGTCCGGCCAACGTCGACCACGCCAGCAATAGCATATATACCACACAAAACGTTCTAAGGACAAAATATATGTTGTATAACATTCGCATCGAGTGCCCAAGGATGAATTCCGATGGATGACGAACTGGTAGCGATCAGCAAGACCCAAGGCGTCGGTACCGCAAGGCTGAACCGGCCCCATGCGCGCAACGCCCTGAATTCGAAGCTGATGGCCCGCTTTTCGGAAGCGCTCGAAGAATTCGAGAACGATCCGTCCGTGGGTGCGATCGTTGTCACCGGAGGAGACCAGATATTCAGTGCGGGGGCGGACATCAAGGAAATGACCGATAAATCTTTCGCTGAAGCCTACCTCGAGGACTTCGTGACCAAAGGCTGGGAGCCGATTCCGACGTGTCGAAAACCCGTGATCGCGGCGGTGGCGGGCTACGCGGTCGGCGGCGGTTGCGAACTCGCCCTTTCCTGCGACATCGTCATTGCTGACGACACCGCACGCTTCGGCCAGCCGGAAGTGAGCGTGGGGACGATACCCGGAGGCGGCGGTACCCAGCGGCTGGCGAGACTCGCGGGCCGACACAAGGCGATGGAGCTCTGTCTGACCGGGCGCATATTCGACGCGGCCGAAGCGGAGCGGATCGGTCTGGTGTCGCGAGTGGTGCGGCCGGGCGACCTCATGCAAACGGCGCAGTCGATGGCTGAGAAGATTGCGACAGCATCCCGACCCGTGGTCTACATGATCAAGGAGTCGATCAACCGTGCCTTCGAGACCACGTTGGCTGAAGGCCTGCGCTTCGAGCGACGCATGCTCCACGCAACATTCGCGCTCGATGACCAGCGGGAAGCGATGGCTGCATTCGCTGAACGCCGAGAGCCGAAGTTCACGCACCGTTAGAACCGGCGCAAGGAGGATTCTACGGTGCACCCTTCAGTGGCCCTGAATCGACGGATTCTGCTGGCGAACCGGCCCGTGGGGTTCCCCCAGCCGGACGATTTCGCATACGAGGAAGTTCCACCACCGACGCTCGCGGCCGGTGAGTTTCTGGTCCGATCACACTGGATTTCAATCGATCCGGCCATGCGTGGTTGGATGGCATCGGGTAAGTCCTACATCGATCCTGTTGCGCCCGGCGACGTCATGCGAGCTTTTGCAGCGGGGACGGTGCTCGCGTCGAAGCACTCGGGTTATCCGGTCGGAATGTCGGTAAGCGGCCTGTTCGGCATGCAGGATTTTGCGGTGAGTGATGGAACCTACGTGCGGCCTTCTCGTCCTGGCGTGGCCCTCCCGGTCATGCTCGGCCCGATCGGACTTCCAGGAATCACTGCGTACTTCGGCCTCCTCGATGTCGGCCGCCCCGTGGCGGGAGAGACCGTTGTCGTTTCAGCCGCGGCCGGTGCGGTCGGCTCGGCAGTGGTACAGATCGCCCGAATACAGGGCTGCAGAGTCGTCGGGATCGCGGGAGGCCCAGCCAAGTGCCTGCAGGTTGCTGGCCTCGGCGCGGACGCCGTCGTCGACTACAAGGCGAAGGACTTCTGGGCTGAGTTCAAGCGGGCCGTACCGGACGGCATCGATGTGTTCTTCGACAACGTGGGCGGCGAAACGCTCAGTTACGCCTTGCGTCGATTGAACGCGTTCGCCCGGGTCGTGATCTGTGGCGGGATATCCCAATACAACAGCGAAAGGCCGCAAGGTCCCGCCGAATATCTGTCACTCCTGGCGAACCGTGCGCGCATGCAGGGGTTTGTCTACTTCGATTATGCCGACCGATTCAAGGAAGCAGAAGACGCGCTCGAGCGCTGGGTAGGGGAGGGAAGACTCCGCTACCAATTCGATGTGATCGAAGGCCTCTCGAAGGGGCCGGAGGCTCTTGACCGACTTTTCGCCGGCACCAATACGGGCAAGGTCCTGCTCAAAATATTCGATACCGAGACGGGTAAAGCATTGTGATTGACCGCGACCGGACGCGACCATTGCACGTGGAGATCTCCCAGGAGGTGCTTAGTGACTTGCGTTCCCGGGTCATGCGTACCCGTTGGCCACACGAGCCCGACGACGCCGAGTGGCAGTACGGCATAAACCTCGAGTACCTCCGGGAACTCAGCGCCTACTGGATCGACGGATTCGATTGGCTAGCTGCGCAGCGAAGGATGAATGAGACCGAGCATTTCATGGTCTCGCTGACCGACGCGACCGGCCAACGGCTTTGGGTACACGTCGAGCGGGTCTGCCGTGGCCGCGACGAGCGAACGCCGATTCTCATGACGCCGGGTTGGCCGAGCTGTTTTCTCGAGTATCAGAAGCTCAGAGCCGGCCTGCAGTCTCTCGGCAGGACGGTTTACATCGCGGATCTGCCGGGGTTCGGGCTGTCTCCTCCCCCGCCACGCCCTATGGCTCCGCGGGCGCTGGCGGCGTTGTGGCGGTACATGATGACGGAGGTGTTCCAGCATCCGTCGTTCTTCGCGCATGGCAGTGACTGGGGCAGCGTCGTTGCATCCTGGCTTGGCGTCGACCATCCCGAAGCGGTGGCCGGTATACATCTGACCATGCTCGGGCTCAAGCCCGCTGCCGGCGGGCCGCTGTCGGATGTGGAGAAGAGCTGGTTGAAGGAAACTCAGGGCCAGCTTGCTCTGGACCCGGGCTATCGTGAGTTGCAGGCAACCAAGCCGACCACGCTCGCCGTTGGCCTTGCCGACTCGCCGGTTGCGCTTGCTGGATGGATGGCGGAAAAGTATCTGGGGTGGTCCGGCGGGGTCCAGCGCTCGGGCCTGTCCATGGACGACCTCCTCCAGGCAATTACCCTGTACTGGTCCACGGGCAACATCGCATCCGCCAACTGGATCTACTGGGCCGACCGTCAGGACCGATCGATTGCGCTTGCGCCGCTGCAGCGCTGTGAGGTGCCAACTGGTTTCATCTTCTCGGGCGACGGATTTTTTCCGTCGCCGCCCGATGCCTGGGTCAACAGAGCGTACAACGTCGTTGATCGCCAGGACTTCGCCAGGGGTGGACACTTCCCGGCGTTGACGCAGCCGAAGCAGTTTCTTCACAGCCTGACGGGCTTTCTTGCGCAACTGGAGCCTGACCAGCAATGAGCCTGAGCGTCGCCATAGTAGGAGCGGGACCGGCAGGTTTCTTTACCGCAGATGCTCTGCTGAAGGCGACGGCCGGAGTAGAGATCGATGTCTTCGACCGCGCTTTCGCGCCGTTCGGCCTGGTGCGCACCGGTGTCGCGCCCGACCACCAGGGAACCAAGGCCATTGCGCGACAGTTTCAGCGCGTATTGGATCACGACCGGGTGCGCTTCTTCGGCAACGTGAGTATCGGTCGCGACGTGCAACTGGCCGAGCTGCGTCGGGCCTATCACATCGTGATACTTGCCGTAGGCTCGGAACTCGACCGTTCGCTGAACATACCCGGTGAAAACCTGGAAGGAGTGTATGGGGCGCGTGCATTCGTGGGATGGATCAACAAGGACCCGGATTACGCATCCCTGAGCCCAAGGCTGGGCCAGCACCTCGCCATTATCGGCAATGGCAACGTCGCTCTCGATATCGCACGTGTGCTTTCGAAGCGGGGGGCGCAGTGGGCCGGAAGCGATATCAGCGACATCGCGGAAAGCGCCATCGCTCGTTCCGGTATCGCCCGGATCAGCATTCTCGGCAGACGCAACGTCGATGCGACCAGATTCTCCATAAATGAGCTTCGGGAGCTGTCGGAGCTGGACGACGTGGCTCTGGAAGTCTGTAACGCGTCCTCATCCGTGGCCGATACGGGCAGGGCCGGCCATGGCAACGTCGCGGAATTCTTCGAAGCGGCAGCAAGCCGGAACGCCAGCCGCCGGAACATTCGATTCGTATTCAACACGGTGGTCGAGCGCATCGATGCGCGCGATTGCCGCTTGAGGCTGTCGCTGACTGGTGGGCCTGCAGGGTCACGATTCATGGACGTAGACGCAGTCGTCGGCGCCATAGGATTTCGAAGTCCGGCTCTGGATGGTTTTCCTGACATCGCTGACGACGGCGGTTTCCGCAACGTTGACGGGTACATCGAATCGAGTCTGTATGCAGTCGGCTGGTGTGCCCGGGGCGCCAGCGGAACCATAGCAACCAACCGTCAGGAGGCGAAGGCCGTCGTCGCGAAAGCACTGTCAGTCGAACATTCAGCCCCCTCATCCGACCGTGGGCTGTTCCTGCGTCGCCTGAAGATGCTGCCAGAGCCGTTCATCGACAAACGGACGTGGCATCGCATCGACGGCATCGAGCGCGAGCGCGCGAGCGCTCATCGTATTCGCGACAAGGTCGCTGACCCGGCATGCCTTCTGAATTGGTTGGCCACTGTCGACAACAGGAGTGAAAAGTAGATGAAGTTGTATGATAAAGGTGATGTGCTACCGGAGCCGTATCGGGATGCTTTGCTGCATCTTCTGACGTTTCAGGCGGATTCGGAATATGCTGGAGCGCAGCGCGTCTCGGAGAACATCCAGTTCGCACCGCGGCCGGAAGAAGCCTACAGGCTCTCGAAAAAGGCCATGGAGGAATACGGACACGCGTTCTATCTGTGGACTGTGCTCGAAGACCTTGGCATCGACGTACGCTCGCGGATGGCCGAGATGCGCGACAACCCGGAGAACCCCGACCCTTCGAAGGTCAACATCATCAATGGGTTTCGGCGCCAATACTGGAGAAGCCAGTTTCAGTGCTGGGAAGATGTCGTGATGATGTCCTGCGTCGCGACGCCTGGCGCCGTCGTCTTTCTCGGGCAATACACCAGATGCTCGTATCTGCCCTGGGCGAAAGTTTCCGAGCGGATTGCGCGTGAGGAAGTCGGGCATATGGGCTTTGGCGTGTGGGGCGTCAAGCGCGCGATAGAGTTCGGAGGGGAAGCGGCTCGCGAAAAGCTCCAGGCCCGGGTGCCGAAGTTTCTGGCCATGGGAATGGGCATGTATGGCCGCCCCTCGAAGCCTGGAAGCGTTCAGTCGGCAAATTTCGACCGATACTACGACATGGGGTTGAAGATTCTGCGTCCGGAAGAGGCGCAGGCGCAGTATCTCGACATGGCGCGAGAGCGAATCAAAGACGTAGGCTTGGAGTTCGTCGACGGCGTCGAGGCCGACTACGACCAGCGAATCGGCTATGCGATGGATGACGCGGAACTGGATACGCAGCGCGTTACCGTGGCGTAGCTGAGCAAGGGTTCGGCGGACTACTTGCTCAGTCCGCCGAAACGCTGGTAAACCTCATCGGGCGTATCGGGAAGTGCGCCGTCGGCGGTCTGAATCACCTCGTGGAGGAACAACTCGGACGGCTCCAGCACCTTCTGGTAGATGCTCTTGCACAGGGCGAAGGCGGAATGACCACTCCATGGCTGGGGCAGCAGCTCATTCGGAAGGGCGGGGTCTCGGATCACCAACCGGCGATACTCGGTGATCAACAGGGTTCGAAGGATGAAAGCGGTCTCAGGGTCGATATCGGTCTTGCCTCTCTCCAGCACTTGCCACACCGGGCGAAAACAGTTCAGGAACTGCTTGTAGGAACCGGCAAGGGCATCGATGTTCCAGGCCTTCGACGCGAGGACTCGAAGCAATTCCGGATCCGAAGGTAAGACTGGAGTGGCTTCCATCACCTGAATGCGATTCAGCAGGTTCTGTGCACCGAGGATGCTCTCGATTTCGGCCAACTGGGATGTCATCACGAATACCTGCGGCGCCAGTTGACCTGCGCCCAGCCACATAAGCTCCTGACGCAGCCGCGCGTAGTCGTCTTTATCGAGCTCTGTCGCAGCAGTGAGCAGAAGGTACCAGGAATATCCGCCATTCTTGTGGGGGACGGAGTAGATTTTTGGGTAGTAGTTGAGTATCCGCTTGGTATGCTCCGGGGTCATCGAGTAGTAGCTGTATTTTCCGACCTTGGTCGGATGCAGCCAGCCGTCGTAGCTCAGACGCAGCGTCGAGGTTCGGGCCAACGCCTCGTTTATGCCGAAGCATTTGGCAGCCTTCACCAGGCTGCCGAGCCACACGGTTCCTCCGTACGGAACCAGCATGTCCCCGTAGATGGTCGCCAGGATCGACTTTGGCTTGAGGTTCAGGTTTTTTAAAACCTTATCGGTTTGGCTGCGCAACAGTGTCCTGGTCATACGGTTCATGAGTACGAAAAAAATTGGCTCTTACAGGAGAGCTGGGGCGCGCTTTCTGCGAGCGCGGCGAAGGTTAGCTGCCGGATTCGGAAGCCGCAAGCGCCCGCGACACCGAATCTCCGGCCTTACCAAGGCGGTCAACGGCTTCTTCGAAAGCGTCTCGTGCTTGCGCGTATGCCTCCACGATTTGTGGGTCGGCGCCGGATTCAGCGATCTTCTGGTGGATTCGGTTGCAGTCATCCATCATCAGATCGGCCGTGTTGCGTTGGACAATATACAGCTTTATCAGGCCGACGACCTCCGGTTCCAGCGCCAGCAAAGGCGGTAGCGATCGCCTCGACGGCGTGCGGAAATCGGACTGCAAGGCATCCCACTCCCGGGCCGGTTCTATGGTCTCGCCTGCAGTTCGTCCGCTACGGTAGCCAAACCGCTTAAGCTCCCGGTTCACCCTCGCCTCCACGTCACCCGCCATTGCGCTTTCCTCCTCTCCCGAATTCCATAAGTACGACAAAACTAAGAAACTATGACGGAAAGTGTTGCAAAACGTGCGACGAAAAACAATGATGTGTGAACGCTGAACTGGGCCCACACAAGCATTGGGTGCCGAGGGAGAGAAGCATGATGGGCAGTCCCGCCTGGATGAACGAGGAGGTTGAAGCATTCCAGGCTTCGATGAAGAAGTTCTACCTGAAAGAGTTCGTCCCGAGGATGCCTACGTGGGAGGCGAATCATTGCGTCGAGCCGGAAATATGGCAGCTCGCTGCAGGCCAGGGGATGCTGTGCACTTCGATTCCCGAATGCTATGGCGGGATGGGAGGCACGGCGGCTCACGATGCCGTCGTCTTCATGGAGCAAGGGGCAATCGGAGACTCCAGCTTCGGGAACCCGCTCCACAACATCGTCGCCCACTACATCCTCGCATTCGGGACGGAGGCCCAAAAGCAGGACTGGCTCCCCAAGCTTGCCGCGGCGGAGCGGATTGGCGGTATTGCGATGACGGAGCCGGCGGCCGGGTCAGATCTGCAAGCGATAACGACCACGGCGCGCCGGGACGGTGATCACTACGTCATCAACGGCTCGAAGACCTACATTTCCAACGGCCTCATCGGAAACCTGTTCATCGTTGTCTGCAAAACGAACCCTGACGCGAAAGCGAAAGGTGTTTCGCTGTTGGTGGTAGAGACTGAAGGGCTAGCGGGCTTCAGCCGAGGCCAGCCGCTGCGGAAAATCGGGACCCAGGGTCAGGACACTGCTGAGTTGTTCTTCGACGAGGTTCGCGTCCCGCAGACGGCGTTGCTCGGTCACCTCGAGGGTCAGGGTTTCTATCAGCTGATGCAACAGTTGCCGTGGGAGCGACTGCTGATCGCCATCACGGCCGTCGGTCTTCTGGATTACGCTATTTCGTTGACCGTGGAGTACACCAGACAGCGGCGTGTCTTCGGTGGCAGCCTGTTCGATCTTCAGAACACCCGGTTCAAACTCGCCGAGGCTAGGACCAAGCTCGAATTGCTGCGTGCTTTCGTGAATCAATCGATTCAGAAGTACATGGATGGACAACTGTCGGCCGCCGAGGCATCCATGGCCAAATGGTGGTCCACCGACGCGCTGTGCGACGTCGTCGACGACTGCGTGCAACTCCACGGCGGAGCTGGGGTCATGCTGGACTACCCCATCGCTCGCCTGTATGCCGACGTGCGGGTGCAACGCATCTACGGGGGCAGCAACGAGATAATGAAAGAGCTGATCGCCCGCAGTCTTTAGCGGCACCTGTCTGAGCGAATAGCAAGGATAACGCGTCTTCTTCTGAATGCCTCCAAGTGTGGATGATGAAGGCGTAGCGGGCTGAAGGTAGATGTGCGGGAGCGAGCCTTTGGAATCATTCGGAAATTAATGTAGTGCAGTGTCTTGTTATGGTAAAGGGGTGTGCAGGCGGTGCGCCAGGAACTCGCCGCCCACACATTCGCCGGCCTACGCAGTCGGGCGACGGCCAAGTCGTTTCACGACCTTCTCCGCGGTCGTCGGCGGCTGGTTTGACGACCCCTACCCCAGCCGCTGCGTCAGCAGCACGATAGGAGGTGACAATGGGTGGCAGGATTCTGGTGGTCGGTGGCGGCTTCGCCGGGTTCTGGGCGGCCATGGCGGCCAGGCGGGTCATCGGCGATCGGGCGGCGGTGACCCTGCTCTCCCGTGAGGCGGTGCTGCAGATGCGCCCGCGGCTGTATGAGGCTCGCCCGGAGACCCTAGGGGTTGAACTGCCGCCGCTGCTTGATGCGGCTGGCGTGCGGTTCGTGCAGGGCGAGGCGACCGGTCTCGATCTCGCAGGATGCACCGTGACGCTCGGTACCGGCACACACCTTGGTTACGACCGGCTGGTGGTCGCCACCGGCAGCCTGATGCGCCGCCCGCCGGTGCCCGGCGCCGAGGCGGCGTTCAGCATCGATACCCAGGCTGAGGCGGTGGAATTCGACCGGCGTCTGCGCGACATCGCACTGTCGTGCCGGGCGCCGACCATCGCCATCGTCGGCGCCGGCTTCACCGGCATCGAACTGGCGCTGGAGCTGCGCGATCGCCTGGCCGAGCACGGTGGAACGGCCGTCGGGCAGCGGGCCCGCATCGTCCTGCTGGACCGCGCCGAGGTGGTCGGCCCTGAGCTCGGTCCCGGGCCGCGGCCGCAGATTGAGGCGGCACTCGCGAAAGCGGAAGTGAAACTGCGGTTGGCTGTCGAGGTGACCGGGCTGGCGGCCGACCGGGTGGAGCTGGCGGACGGCGAAACAATCGTGGCCGACGCCGTGGCCATCACTACCGGCATGGTGGCCGCGCCGTACATCGCCGAAGTGCCCGGCGCACGGGACGCGCTCGGCCGGCTGGTGGTCGACCACGCATTGCAAGCGCCCGCGGCTCCAGGCGTGTTCGTCTCCGGCGACAGTGCGGCTGCGGACACCGGCGATGGGCATGTGGCGCTGCAATCCTGCCAGCACGCCCTACAGACAGGCCGCTTCGCTGGCGAGAACGCGGCGCGTGACCTGCTGGGTCAGCCGCTGCTGCCATACACCCAGTTACGCTACGTCACCTGCCTCGACCTCGGCCGTTCCGGCGCGGTGCGCACCCAAGGCTGGGACCGCGCGCTCGTGCAGGCGGGGGCGGAAGCGAAGACGGTGAAGCAATTCATCAACCGAAAGCTGATCTACCCGCCGACCGGCGCCTCCGGCGCCCTGCTGCTGGCGCTTTCCAGCACGGATACGGCCGAGCAGCATCTGTAGCAAATTACCGGCACCTTGCCGATCACATCCCGAGATAAACTAAATGTGGAGCTACACGTCTAGTCTACTGTGTGCGCCGGTCATGGCGCGCGGCGCCATGACCGGCGCTGGAATCTCGCGTTCGCGAGCATGATGTTCCTTCGTGTTGTTGTCATAACGCCAGGCAACGGCGGCGGCAAACACGACCCGTTCGGATAGCTGGCTCACTAGGTAATTTTCTGGGACTCAAGTACGGGTGGTCGCGTACCAAACGCCATGGCACATAGACTAGCAGCGTCCCGCCATGAGGGCGCAAGCGAACGGACCACCTGACGAATTGGCTGCCGTTACCCCAGCAGTTACCTGACACCTTCGCGAGCTCTACGGCATGGAGGACCCAGCGTCCTTTCGTCCAATTGGCGACTTCCGTGTCCCAGCAGACTCTACGTAATCGGCCCTGCCGGTCTCGAGGAATGCCGTTGAGAAAGGCTTCCTTCGGATCCTCCCCATTGAGCAGCTCATCGAGCAGCTCGTCCGTAATCTTCCTCTTCCGTTCGCCATAGCTGTCCTCCCTCGGACATCTTACGGCTCACAAACAAAAATCCTGACAGGCTCCTGCCCCGGCGGCGCCTTATCGGAGCGAAATAGCGGAACCGACCAGAGATTAGTCCCCGCAGAATGGATTGGGGATGCAGAACGAAATTTCATCCCAAGCGTATCACAACGCACTATTCCGCTGCGGAGCTATCTCGGCTCATCGAGGCGGCGAACCGGGTGTGTGATCGGGACGGTGAACAGCCGGAACTTGTGGTGTTAAGGGGCAGAATGGCCGCTTAGGCTCCACAAAAGCCCCGCAACGGCTACCGGGATCAGGGGGTGGCGAGCGCTAACTACCTGATCTACTTGGTGGCCAGGGGCAGAATCGAACTGCCGACACGCGGATTTTCAGT
>JAWLCV010000010.1:37309-79121 GCA_041686955.1 Pseudomonadales bacterium | reverse complement strand
TCGGCAACCGCGGCGCGGCAGGCCCCGGCATCGAGCAGATCGCACACCCGGCTGTAGTGCGGGCCTTCGATCTCAGCCACGTCGAGGAGCGCGAGCCGCGCGCCGGCCGCGGCGAAATGCTCGGTAGCCGCGCGGCCGAGGGCGCCGGCCGCGCCGGTGATCACCACTACCCGTCCCTCGAACTCGCTCATGGTTTCAGCGCCTCCAGCGCTTCCCAGTGCAGGTCGCCGAACTGGCCGTTGGGGTTCACCGGCTGAATGCAGACGTGGCTGGCGCCGGCGTCGAAATGCTCCTGGATGCGCGCCTTGATCTTCTCCGCGCTGCCCCAGGCAAAGGTGGCGTCGATGAACTTGTCGGAGCCGCCGTTCTCGAAGTCGTTCTCATCCAGGCCCATGCGCAGCCAGTTGTTGCGGTAGTTGGGCAGGCCGGTGTAGATCCGGGCGACGGGCCTCGCCAGCTCCCGGGCCTTGGCGGGATCGGTTTCGAGGATCACTTTCTGCTCCACGCACAGCCACTTGTCCGGGCCGAGGATCTTCCGCGCCATGGCGGTGTGCTCGGGGGAGGTGAAGTAGGGATGGGCGCCCTGGCACTTGTCCCGCGCCAGCTCCAGCATCTTCGGACCCAGCGCGGCGATGACCCGGGGCGGCGTCTCGGCGGGCCGGGCGCCGTTGTAGGGCGCTGCATCCATGCCTTCCAGATACTTGCGCATGGTGGCCACCGGCGGGCCGTACTCCAGCCCCCGGACACCCTCCACCAGCGGCTTGTGCGAGACGCCCATTCCCAGCAGGAAGCGGTTGCCGGACTGCTCCGCCAGGGTCATCTGCCCCGCCAGGGCCACGCCGGGCTCGCGGTGATAGATGTTGGCGATGCCCGTGGCGACGACGAGCTTCTCGGTGTTGGCGAGGAGCCACGACGCGTGCACCAGCGGGTGCCGGCCCACCGTCTCCGGGATCCACAGCGCGGCGTAGCCGAGCTGCTCGATGCGCTGCGCCGCCTGGGCGGCTGCGCCGGCGGGCAGGCCGTCGAAGAAGTACCAGACGCCGAGTCTGCCGAGATTCATGGTGTCCTCCTGGTTCACTTGGCTTTGAAGTTGCCCGGCCGGCGTTCCGCCACGGCCCGGATGCCTTCCTGAGCGTCCTCCGTCGCCCGCAGCCATTGCTGCTCGGACAGCTCGTGCTCGGTGGCTTTCGCCACCGCCTCCGCCAGGTCGCCGCGCAGGGTGGCCCGCACCGACTTGACGGCCAGGGGTGCGTTCTCCGCGATCTCCCGCGCCAGCTCCAGCGCCCGCGACCGCACGTTCGCCTGGTCGGTGAGCACGTCCACCAGGCCGAGCTCGAGGGCCTCCTCGCCGCCGACGCGGCGGCCGGTGAGCAGCATCATGGCCGCCGCCTGGTGGCCGACGATCCGCGGCAGGGTGACGGAGATGCCGAAGCCCTGATGGATGCCGAGCTTGACGAAGTTGGCGGCGAACCGCGCCTCCGGGCACGCCACCCGGAAGTCCGGCACCAGGGCGAGGCCCAGGCCGCCGCCGATGGCGGCGCCGTGGATGGCGCCGACCACCGGCTTGGTGTTGGCGAACAGCCGGGCCGCTTCCCGATACAGAATTCCGGTGGTGTTTCGAAATCCTTCCTCGGTAAAATCACGGCTTCCGGAATCATCGTCCTTGCCGCTTCCGAAATTCGCTCCGGCGCAGAAGTGCTTCCCCTCGGCGGCCAGCACAATGGCCCGGCAATCGGGGTCGTCGTCGGCTGCCGCGAACGCGTTCGCTATCTGACCAATGAGAGAGTGGTCGAAGAAGTTGTTCGGCGGGCGTTGAATCTCGACGGTCATCACGTGGTCGTCGACGGTCACGGCAATGTCGGTGTACTCGGTCATGGTCTGTGTTCCCAGCAGTGTTTGCGCGTCGGCCCGGCGGCCGGTGCGTCGGACGGTTCTTCTCGGGCGCCCGCGAAAGAGCGGGAAATAGTAGCAGTCGGGTCGAGGTTACGCACGGCAGTGGCAACGGTGGAGGAGGTCCAGATCGCTCCGGCGGAGGAGCGGCGCCCGGGGATCTGGGAGCTGGCGTTGCCGTCCATCCTCGGCAACCTGTCGTTCACCATCGTCGCCATGGCGCAGACCAAGTTCGTCGGCGAGCTGGGCGCTCAGGCGCTGGCGGCGGTGGGCGCGGGCCAGCGGGTTTTCTTCGCCATGCAGGCGATCCTCATGGCGGTGAGCGTGGGTACCACGGCGCTGGTCTCCCGGGCCTGGGGGGCGCGGGACTACCGCGAGGCGAGCCGCATCACCATGGCCTCCCTGGTGCTCGCCGGGGCATTCGCCCTGGCCGTGACCGGGCTGGGCCTGCTGTTCGCGCGCCAGGTGGCGGGCGTGTTCGGGCTCGATCCCCACACCCTGGAGCTGGCCGCCGCGAACATCCGCTGGCTGAGCGTGTTCAACGTGGCCTTCGCCGTGAACTTCATCCTGAGCGCGGCGCTGCGCGCCTCCGGCGACGCCTGGTCGCCGTTGTGGATCAGCGGCGCCATGAATCTCCTGAACCTGCCGTTGCTGTACGCGCTGGTGCTCGGAAACTGGGGATTCCCGCACCTCGGCGTGGCCGGCGCCGCCATCGCTCTGGGTATCTCCTTCAGCGTGGGCGCCGTGGTGCTGCTCGGGCTCTGGGTGAGGAACAAGTTCCGGGTCAAGCACGTCAGCGGCGGCTGGTGGCGGCGTCACCGCCTCAAGCAGCTCCTCGACATCGGCTATCCCGCCGCCGTGGAGCAGGGCGTGTTCCAGGTGGGCTTCTTCGCGTTCCTGATGCTCATCGGCAACTTCTACGGCACCGAGGCCTTCGCCGCGTACAACATCGGCGTCAATCTGCTGACCGTGTGCATGACCGTGGGCTTCGGCTTCTCCATCGCCGGCTCCACCCTGGTGGGCCAGCACCTCGGGGCCAGCGACCACGCCGCCGCCACCCGCAGCGGCTGGCGTGCCATGTGGCTCGCCATGGTGATCATGGGCTCGCTGGGGGCGCTGGTGGTGTACTACTCCCAGGGGCTGGCGGTGTTCTTCCTGGGCGACGAGCCGCTCACCATCGAGTACACGGTGCAGTTCATTCACGTGCTGGGTTCCATGATGCCGCTCATGGCCGTGGACTTCGCCATCGGCGGGGCGCTGCGGGGAGCGGGGGACACGCGGTTCCCGCTGGTGGCGACGTTCCTGGGGCTCATCGGGATGCGCTGCGGGCTCGCGGCGCTGGCCACTTATCTCGGGCTCCCGGTATTCTGGGTGTACGCGGCGCTGATCGGTGACTACATGCTGAAGGGCGCACTGCTCGTCTGGCGGTTCCACGGCGGCCGCTGGCGCACGGTCATCCACACCGAGGAGATGGGCATCCGGCATGCCTGAGCTGCCGGACCTCACGGTCTATCGGGAGCACCTGGAGGCGCGGGTCCGGGACAGGACACTCGAGGGCATCCGGCTGGTGAGTCCCTTCGTGCTGCGCACCGTGACGCCGGGGATCGGCGAGGTCGGCGGGCGGCGGGTGACCGGCTGCTCGCGGCTCGCCAAGCAGCTCGTGATCGAGCTGGAGGGCGACTACTTCGTCGTGCTGCATCTCATGATCGCCGGGCGGCTGCAGTGGCGCGCCGCCGGGGCTGCCGTGCCGAAGCGGGTGGGCCTGGCGGCGCTCGACTTCACCGAAGGCACCTTGCTGTTCACCGAGGCGGGCAAGAAGCGGCGGGCCTCGCTGCGGCTGGTGCAGGGCGGCGACGCATTGGCGGCGCTCGATCCCGGAGGCCTCGAGGTGCTCGAGGCGGACTACCCGGCGTTCGCGGCCCGGCTGAAGGAAACCCGGCACACCCTGAAGCGCGCGCTCACGGATCAGCGGGTGCTCTCCGGCATCGGCAACGCCTATTCCGACGAGATTCTGCTGCGGGCGCGCCTCTCCCCCTTCAAGCAGGCGCACGCGGCGAGCGACGAGGAACTCGAGCGGCTGTTCGGGGCCTGCGTCGATGTGCTGACGGAGTGGACGGAGCGCCTGCGCCGCGAGGCCGGCGACGACTTCCCCGCCAAGGTCACGGCGTTCCATCCGGAGATGGCCGTTCACGGCCGGTACCGCGAGCCATGCCCGGTGTGCGGGTCGCCGGTTCAGCGCATACGCTACGCAGAGAACGAAGCCAACTACTGCGCCCGGTGCCAGACGGGCGGCCGCTTGCTGGCAGACCGCGCCCTGTCGCGGCTGCTCAAGGACAACTGGCCGAAGCGGCTGGAGGACCTGGAGTAGTCACGGCGCCGTCATTCTTCCCGATCGGGAAACCCGCGCATGACGCCGGCCACGGCGCGATTCACCACACCCGCGTCCGCCGGGAGCTTGAAGGCCGTGGTAGCGCCTGTCCACAGTTCGTGGCCTCCGTCCCGTTCCACCGCGCGGATCGCGAGCCGGTAGCGCAGATCCGGGTCACCGCCGCCACCCACCCCGACCGACGTGCCGACCGAGCCGCCGACGTGGCGACCCCACGTTCCCACGCCGATGCCGATGGTCACCGGGCTGGAACGCTGGCCCCGTTGATGCTCGACCGTGTAGTAACCGACCAGGAAGTCCGGGGCGTCCGGCGACTCACGGTAACCCTTCTTCAGCAGCTCGGCGCGCAGCGCCTGGCGAACCTGGGAATCCAGCACCGTCTGCGGCGTGTCGCCGGGGCCCTCCGCCCAGGCGTACGTCGAGAAGGCCGGCAGATTCGCGTCCGGCGCGCTCGCCCATTCGGGCCCGGGGCCGCCGACTGCAGCACAGCCGGCGACCGAGCAAAGCAGTAAGAGCGTCGAGGCCACCCATCCCGGTCCGGGCCGCTTGCTGACCATGTTCTCGAGCTCCACTCTCGGGCAAGGGCGTATCCGACAGTGTTGCGGGTCGGCCGTATGGCTGCAACCTCGATTCCTGCCTGTTGGACATGCCGGCTCGGTGCGCGTCGTGCCCCGGAGCTTCAGCCAACCGGAGCGCTCAGGCGGTCAGGAAGTTCACGAGCTGGGGGTAGGTCTGCAGCCCCACCACGCTGCGCACCGGCTCGCCGTCCTGCAGCAGCATCAGGGTCGGCATCGCTCTGACGCCGTACCTGGCGGCGAGCCCCGGGGCCGCCTCCACGTCCACCCGCACCAGGGGCGGGGTGTCCGGCGAGGCCTCGAGCTGGCGCAGCTGGGGTTCCATGGCTTTGCACGGGCCGCACCAGGGGGCGCTGAACTTGACGAGCACGGTGCCGGGGGCGGTGAGCGCGGCTGTCCACTGTCGTTCCAGATCCGATGTGGTGGTCACGGGTATCTCCGGTTCGAGGTGAGTTGGGGGATACGCTACAGACGACCCGACCTGGCAACTAGTTGGGCAAAAGCAGCTACATTGTTCCGATAATGAGACAGTCCCTGACGCAGCCGCGGAGCGCGTGATGAACCTCGAAGACCTGCGATTGTTCGCCGCCGTGGCCCGGGCCGGTTCGTTCAGCGCCGCCGCCCGAGCCCTGGGGATGCCCAAAGGCACGTTGAGCCGGCGGGTTGCGGCGTTCGAGCGGTACCTGGGCGCCCGGATGATTCACCGCACCACCCGGCGCCTCAGCCTCAGCGAGGACGGCCGGCGTCTGCTCGCCGCCGCGGCGCCGTTGCTCGACGAGCTCGAGGGTCTGGGTGAGGAGTTCCGTTCCCTGCAGCGTGAGCCGGCAGGGCCGCTGCGCCTGCAGGTGCCCGCGGAGCTCCTCACCGATGAACTGGCCCGTCTCCTCACCGGGTTCGCCCGGGCCTACCCGGGCATCGCCGTGGAGTGTGACCACTACCAGCGCAGCGCCCTGGCGGATCCCGATCGGTTCGACCTGACCTTGCTGGTCTACGAATGGGCGTTGCCCGCGTCCGACTGGATTGCGGTGCCGTTCCTGAGCCTGCGGCAGGGGGTGTTTGCCGCCCCCGGCGCCGTGCGGGAACCGCTGGTGTCCCTGCAGCGGCTGCAGCACCTGCCGGCGGTGCTGCCGGTGGACGAGCCGCTCTGGCACTTTCGAGCCGGGCGCCGGGTCGAGAGTGTGGCGATGACGCCGGCCCTCACCCTCGACAGCCTGGCGCTGCGCCTGCGCGCGGCGGAGCTCGGTGGCGGGATCGTCAAGGCGCCGGTGCTGCTGGCAGACGCTGCGGTGCGCGCCGGGCGACTGGCGCCGGTGGGTTTGCCCCGGGAGCCGGTGGCCCTGTCCGTGGCGCTGTTCTATCGCAGCCGGGCGCTGCCGGCCCGGGTGCGGGTGTTCATCGATTATCTGCAGACCAACCTGGTCGCCTCAGGGGCCCTTCCCGGGGAAAGGGTCGGTGACGGACCCGCGCCGTAGCGCGGTGGAGGACACCGGCTCGGAGAACTCCTCCCGCGACACCTCGATGCAGAGATCTGCCAGCAGGCTCGGCAGGGTCAGATCCGACAGGCAGACGAACCGGTTCTCCAGCTCGCGCCCGAACACCACGAAGTGGGTGTCGAGCTCGCCGAGCTCCGCCAGCGCCTGGTCCCGGGCCTCCATGCCGCCGTAGTAGCCGCTGTCCATGATGCGGACCAGGGTATCGACGCCCACCACGAAATGGGCGCCCCGGAAGCGCCGGGCTTTCTCCACGAAGGTGGGCAGGCGGGTCAGCCAGACCGGCCGGTCGAACTGCTCGAGGCGGGTGGCGATCTCGCGGTAGTCCAGCGGCGGCTTGTCCACGTTGACCACGGAGAGCTCGTAGGCGCCGGGGAGTCCCGTCTTCTGCTCGGCGATCTCGAGCATGCGCCGGTGGGCGTGGTGTAGCGGGTTGAAAGCCCCCGGCATCAACAGCCGGCCATCGTGGGGCCGGCTCGCATGGGCGGGCTCCTCGCCGAGAATCAGCCGGCGCCAGGCCGGCTCGGCCACGGTGCAGGCGACTTCCGGCTCGCCCGGCAGAGCGGCCGCGAGCGGCAGCTCGACGACCTGGCCCAGGGCGTGCCAGAGCAGCTCCAGGAGCCCCTGTTCCTCTTCGTGTCGATCCCCGTGGAAGCCCAGACGCGCCGCCCACGTGAGGTTCTCCGTCTGGACGGCCACGTGCGCCCGATGCGCCCCGCGCTTCTCGCGGCGGCTGGCCAGGCTGGCCGTGCAGCCGAGACCGAACGTCCGTCCGGCATGCCGGCCGCCTGCGAGATGGCGGGCCCGCTGGAACGCCGCCATGGCCATCGCCCGCGCGGTGGCGTCGGAGCAGGCCTGGTCCGGGTGACGGCCGAGGATCTCTTCCAGCGCCGTCTGGTCGTACGGCACCCGGGCCTCCAGCACGGTGGCCGACGCGCCCGGCGTGGTGAGCAGTTCGGAAAGCAGCAGGCTGCCGCCCCCGGTGACGTAGAAGACGCCCTGCCATGGCGACGCATGAAGGCCCTCGGCGCGCCCGCTCACCCTTCAGCCCGCCAGGAAATTCCGGGTGATCCGCAGGAACTCGTCGAGTCGGTCGTGGTGGACCCAATGTCCGGCCCGCTCCACGTTCACCACCCGGGCGTCGCGGAAGTGCGCGGCCCGGCCGTCCTTCTCCGGATCCGACGCCCAGGACTCGGTGCCGCGCACCAGCAGGGTGGGGCAGGTGATCCGCGACCACAGCGCGTACTGCTCGTCGAAGGCGAGCCCGGTGGGCGGGAACACCCGCACGTAGTTGTCGAACTTCCAGCTATAGGTGCCGTCTTCGTTCTGGTTGCTGCCGTGGATGGTCAGATGCCGCGCCTGAGCCTCGGTGAGGTGCGGATTCTCCGTCTGCATGCGCTCGTAGGCGTCCTCCAGGGTGGCGTAGCGGCGCGGCATGCGGCCGGAGAGCTTGCGCAGGTCGTCGATCCACAGATGCAGCCGATCGGCCGCCGGCTGCTCGATGCGCTTTCGCACCAGATCCGGCGGCGGCCCCAGCCCCTCGATGGCCACCAGCTTGGTGACCGTCTCCGGGAACAGGCCGGTGTAGAGCAGCGAGATGGCGCCGCCCAGGGAGTGGCCGATGATGGTCACCGGGTTCATGTCGGTCTGGCGCAGGAGCTGGGCGATGTCGTAGACGTAATCCACCTGATGGTAGCTGCCGCCCACCATCCACTGGGAGTCGCCGTGGCCGCGCAGGTCGGGGGCGATGACGTGGTACTCGTCGCGGAACGCCTGGGCGACCCAGTCCCAGTTGCGGCAATGATCGCGGCCGCCGTGGATGAGCAGCATGGGCGGCGCCCCTGCGTTGCCCCAATCCACGTAGTGCAGGCGCAGACGCTGGGAGAAATAGATGTGGGAGGTGGGTCCTTCCATATCGGCCGTTCCGGGTGCTCTCGAGGAGGCGCGAGTATAACCGAGCCGGTTCGCGGGGCGGGCGGCTTTCGCAGCAGAGGCCGATGACGTATGGTCGCGGACGGTTCACCGCACGACATCGGGGGAGGCCTCATGCTCAAGTCGTTCCACGTGGCGCTCGCGTACCTCACCGTGGTGGGCTTCGTGATCCGCGGCATCTGGGCGCTCACCGACTCGCCCCTGCGCCGGGAGCGGTGGGTGAAGGTGGCGCCGCACGTGGTGGACACCCTGCTGCTGGTGCTGGGAGTCGTCATGGCCTATCGGCTGAGCCTCTCCCCGGTGTCCGGGTGGCTCGGCGCCAAGCTGGTCGGGCTCTTCGCCTACATCGGCTTCGGCGTGCTGACCATGCGCGCGCCGGGCAAGCCGCTGCAGGTGGCCGGGTTCGTCGGCGCCCTGTTGTCCGTCGGCTACATCTTCGCCGTCGCCTTCACGCGTTCCCCGTTACCGTTCTGACCGGCCGGCGGCGCGCCGCGTGGACTACCACGGCGGCCTCGATGACGAAACCAAGGATTAGAACCAGCGCCGCGGTTACGTGATTGAGCCAGCCGAGGCCGAACAGCGCCTGACAGGCGGCGTAGATGCCGGCGACCCGGAGTATGGCGCCCGCCGCCATTCCCACGGTGCGGCGTTCCACCATGAGCCGGCCGTGAAAGTAGTTGCGGAAGACGATCACCGCCGGCATTAGGCACATCACCAGCATCACGTCCACGGACAGCGCGCGGACGTCGTCGGGGATTCGCATCAGGCCTTTCCAGATGAGGTTCGACAGCGGCGTTACGGCGAACAGCAGCATGATGCCGGTGAGGCCGGCGCACACCAGGGCCATGAAGCGGCGCTTCTCCGGGAGGTCGTCGAGACCGAAGGTGACGAAGAAGTGACGGAACTGGTTGGCCGCCTGCTGGAACAGCATGGAGAAGTCGAAAGCCACGCGCATGGCGGCGATGGCGACGATGCCGCCGGGTGTGCGGCTGACGAAGGCATAGAGCACGGGCCGGCTGAGGGCGAACATGATTCCCGTGGTCGAGACGGGGACGAAGAAGCCCGCCAGCTCCCGGTAGCGGAGGGATTCGTGCTCGGCCTGGCGCGGCGGCTGGTAACGGGCACGCGCGACGAGCAGGGTGCCGGCGAGATGCAGCAGCATGGCCGCCGCCTCGGCGCCCACCAGCACCGCCACGGGCCGCAGGCCCAGGGCGAATCCCGCCACCAGGCCGGCGATCACCGTGGAGAGGAAAATGGCGTTCAGCAGGGTGACCCAGCCCGTCAGACGCGCCTGAATGAGCAACCCCGTGTAGTAGAAGCGCAGGGCCGAGATCACCACCAGGGGAGCCAGGTACTGGAGATACTCGCGCACCCGGCCGGCG
This sequence comes from Pseudomonadales bacterium, assembly GCA_041686955.1. Lineage (GTDB taxonomy): Bacteria > Pseudomonadota > Gammaproteobacteria > Pseudomonadales > Azotimanducaceae > UBA7803. The sequence goes on along the minus strand of JAWLCV010000010.1, from coordinate 69,466 downwards.
AGGGCGGCGTCGATGTGGTAGACCTGCTGCAACAGCCGCTCGCCGGCGTCCAGGTGTCCCAGGGCGAGCAGCGGCACCATCAGCCCGGCGCCCACGCCGGCGACGAAGCGGAAGGTCTTGCGCGTCGCCTGTGGGCTGCGGGCGTAGACGTTGGTGAGCTGGCTGATGAAGTTCAGGCTGGCGCGGAAGAAGCCGAACGTGCCGTAGGCCAGGGCGAACACGGCCAGCTCCGTGGCGGCCTCTGGAAAGCGTGCGAGCGCGGCGTTCTGGAACTGGATGGACAGCACCATGGCCAGGCCCGTGAGGGCCAGGGGCCAGTAGAACTGCCAGTACGCCCGCACGCGGCGGCGGGAAGGCCCGGCGGGCCTAGCCGAGGGTCCGGCCGATGAGTTCCTTCATGATCTCGTTGGTGCCGCCGTAGATCTTCTGCACCCTGGCATCGGCGTACATCCGGGAGATCTCGTACTCGTCCATGTAGCCGGCGCCGCCGTGGAGCTGCAGACACTCGTCGATGACGTCGCACTGCTTCTGGGTGCACCAGTACTTGGCCATGGAGGCCGTGGCGGCGTCCAGACGACCTTCGAGCAGCCACAGCACGCACTGATCCACGAAGGTGCGGGCGATGAGAGCCTCGGTCTTGCACTCCGCGAGCTTGAACTTGCTGTTCTGGAAGTCGAGCACGCGCTGGCCGAACGCCTTGCGCTCCTTGACGAAGTCCAGGGTGATCTCGATGGCGCGCTCCATGGCCACCACCGCGGCCTGCGCGATGTTGAGCCGTTCCTGCGGGAGCTGCTGCATGAGCTGGACGAAGCCCTTGCCCTCCACCTCGCCGAGCAGGTTCGATACCGGCACGCGGCAGTCCTGGAAGAACAGCTCCGAGGTGTCGGCGGCCTTCTGGCCCAGCTTCTTCAGATTCCGGCCGCGCTGGAACCCGGGGGCATCGGCCGTCTCCGCCACGACGAGGGAGATTCCCTTGGCGCCGTGGGTGGGATCGGTCTTGGCCACCACGATCACCAGATCGGCATGCTGGCCGTTGGTGATGTAGGTCTTGGCGCCGTTGATGACGTAGTGGTCGCCGTCGCGGATCGCCGTGGTTCGCACGGCCTGGAGGTCGGAGCCGGTATTGGGCTCGGTCATGGCGATGGCGCCGACCAGCTCGCCGGTGGCCATCTTCGGCAGCCAGCGCTGGCGCTGCTCCTCGGTGCCGTAGTTGAGGATGTACGGCGCCACGATGGTGCTGTGAACCTGGTTGCCGAACCCGGTCACGCCGGCGCGATGCATCTCCTCCATGATGACCGTTTCGTGACGGAAATCGCCGCCGCCGCCGCCGTACTCGGCCGGAATCTCGGCGCACAGGAGGCCCGCCTCGCCGGCCTTGTTCCAGGCTTCCCGGTCCACCTTTCCCTGGCTGATCCACTTCTCGTTCAGCGGCGCGAATTCCTGCTCGAAGAACTTGCGGGCGGCGTCCTGCAGGATGCGCAGCTCGTCGTCGAGCCAGGGGGATTGGTAGTTCTCGTACAGCATCGGTCGATGGTCCTAGGCTACGGCAGGAGCGCGAGCATAGCATGGAGTGGATGGGGCTCCGATCCGGGGTGGTGTGCCGGGCCCGCGGAACCGATATGCTCATGGCGCCATGACAAGAATGGAGGTGAACGATGATGAACCGATTGGCACTGTCACTGATTCTGATGCTCGGTCTGGCGGCCTGCGGACAAGGCGCCGATCAGGACGCTGAAGCGGGCGATACCGAGGGGGGCATGCTGGAGGACATGCAGAGCGCCACCGAAAACACCCTGGAACAGGCACAGCAGGCGGCCGACGATCTGGCCGAGCGCGCCGGGGCTGCGGCGGAGCAAGCCGGCGAGGCCATGCGCTCCGCGGCCGATACCACCACGGACGAGGCGGAGCAGGCCACCGAGGATGCGGCAGAGGCCGTGGACGAAGCTACCGAGGAATGACCCGCCCCGGCCGCTGGCTGACGCAGGTCTCCAGCCAGCGGTTCAGGGCCGCCTCGAAGCGGGCGAACTCGCTTTCGCGCATGGGCAGATAGCCGTCGGAAGAGGGGTTGGTGCGCCATCGTCGCACCTTTTCCACGGGGGAGCCTGAGAGCTTCGCCACGCGCTCCGGGCTCAGGGCGTGGCGGTTCATCAGCACCCGCAGCCGACTGTTGAAATTCCGTATCCGGCCCACCGCCCGGCCTCGGTGGGTGTCGCGCTCCAGCTCCGCCGCGAGCCTTCTGAGCTCGCTCGCCTCGCTCGCGCTCAGCACCGGCTCGTTGCCGTCGAAGTCGATGAAATTGTCACCGGCCGCCAGCTCCAGATGGCGGATGTAGCTCTTGAGCAGCTCTCGATAGCCCATGACGTTGGCGTTGCACTCGACCTCTTCGAAACCTACAGGCCGCATGTTTCCTGTCCGTGACGCAATCGGTCCGCTCGTTCATGCGTCTGTCATGAAGCCGTAACCGGCCTGAAACGAACCGTTGCTAGCGTTCCCACCCTGAGAACCGGCGTGACAACCGGCAGTTTCGTATCAACTCAGCGGGGGAACCCATCAGATGAACCTCATGAAAGATTCCGTTCGCGTGCTCGCGACCACCGCCTGCGCGGCGGGGTTGCTCGCGGGTTGTGGCGGGGGTGGCGACATAAAGTTGACCCCCACCACCGTGGACAACTCGGTGAACAACAGCAACAACACCACGACTGAGCAGCCGAGCGGCGACACCAATCCCTGCGCGTCCTACACGACCGAGGGCGGCCAGACCCGACAGGGCAGCTACGACGGCACCCACTGCACCTACAGCCCCACCTTCGTGGATGCAGGCAACAACCTGGTGGTGGATCTGACCATTCCCGCGCTGCCGGCCGGGGGCGCGCACATCTTCCAGGGCAGCCTGTTCGTGGGCAACGCCTACGACAGCGACGCCGAGTTCGCTTCCGCCGGAATCGCCGAGGGGGGTGACGGACCCACCCTGACCATCGAGGCCGGCGCCACCCTGGCCTGGGAATCCAACGACAATTTCATGGTCATCAATCGCGGCTCTCAGCTCTTTGCCGTGGGCACGCCTTCCGCGCCGATCACCTTCACCTCCACCTCCGACCTCAACGGCGACCTGGACTCAGATCCCGAGGCGGTGTCCCAGTGGGGCGGCATCGTCATCGACGGCTTCGGGGTCACCAACAAGTGCGAGTACACGGGAACCCGCGGGGTCGACCTGGCGCTCGCCAGCGAGTGCCACGTGGCGTCCGAAGGGTCTGCCGGTCTCGATGAGAACTACTACGGCGGCGACAACGACGACGACAGCTCGGGACGCCTCGAGTACGTGATCGTCAAGCACACGGGTGCCGAGGTGGGTAACGGCGACGAGCTGAACGGCATCACCTTCGGAGCCGTCGGCCGCAACACCATCGTCAGGAACCTGGAGACCTACTCCACCTACGACGATGGCATCGAGATGTTCGGCGGGGCCGTCGACTTCGAGAACTTCGCCGCCGTTTACGTGCGCGACGACTCCATCGACGTGGACGAAGGCTGGATCGGAAGCATCGACACCGCTCTGGTGATCCAGTCGGAGACTGACGGCAACCACTGCATCGAGGCGGACGGCATCGGCTCCTTCGACAGTCTCGACCCGGCGGTGGTGGAGGATTTCATCGCCCGCGGCCTTCACAGCGCGCCGACCATCAACAACCTGACGTGCATCATCTCCGCCAACGGCGCGGATACGGCCACCCACGACCCGGGTGCCGGCTGGCGTTTCCGCGAAGGGATCGCGCCGGTGGTGAACGATTCCATGGTGATCGCGTCGTTCGGGCCGGATTCCGCGGCGGACACCAACTACTGTCTGCGCCTCGACAACCGGACATTGCAGCTCGCCCAGGACGGTGCGGTGGAGCTCCACTCCGTGATCATGGCGTGCGAAGACCGGACCAACGGCAACGCCCTGCCCAACGCCATCACCGTGGAGGACTGGGCGGCCAACGATCAGGGCGTGGTGTTCGCCACCGTCACCGGCGTGGTCGACCCGACGGCGGCCGCGGATACCCAGCTCCAACTTCTGGAAGGTACGCCTGCCATCTTCTCGATTGCTTACGCCAGCATGGTCGTGGATGACGCGGCACCGGCGGGCGGTCCCCAGAGCGGCGACTTCATCGGTGCGCTGAGCCAGAGCGCCGACAATCCCTTCGCCGGCTGGACCTTCGGCATCTTCGAGGACAACCGCGCCCAGCCCCTGTGGTTCGAAGCGCAACCGTAGGGCCAGACGATGAAAATCCCCGACTACTTCAAACGCTCCAATCTCGCTGCGGCCGTGGCCGCAGCGATGGTGCTGACCGGCACGGGCAGCGCCAGCGCCGGTGAGGCCGAGGCTCAAGCGGCCGAGGCCGACGACGGCCCCATCGAGGAGATGGTGGTGGTGGGCCGCTCCTTCGACGCCGCAGCGCAGCTCGTCGAGGAGCGCAAGGCGGACTCGGCGGTGACGAACCTCCTGGGCGACGACGCCATCACCCGGGTGGGCGACAGCAACGTCGCCGCCGCGCTGCGCCGGGTCTCCGGGCTCACCCTGGTGAACGACAAGTTCGTCTACGTTCGCGGCCTGGGCGAGCGGTACTCCAGCACCACCCTGAACAGCGCCCGGGTGCCCTCGGTGGACCTGACCCGCAACGTCATTCCGCTCAATCTGTTCCCCACCTACGTGGTGGAGTCGCTGCGGGTGCAGAAGTCGTTCACGGTGGATCAGCCTGCCGCGTTCGGCGGCGGCAACATCGACATTCGCACCGAAGGACTGCCGGACGGGCTGGTGTTCGGGCTCGAGGTGGGCAGCGGCCTCAATACCGAGAACGACGGCGAGGTTCTGACCTACTCGGGCGGCGACGACGACTTCTGGGGCACGGACGACGGGACCCGGGCTCTGTCCGGCGAGTTGCTCGGACAGGTCAACCGGTTCCGGGGCGACATCGGCCCGCAGAGCATTCTCTCCACCCTGCGCGCCCAGGGGCAGCCCGGGGCCACGCTGGCGGACGCGCGAGCCGTCAACCGGCAACTGGCCACCCTGCTGTATCGGGACCTCACCATCGAGGAGGAAGATACCGATCCGGATCTGGATGTGAAGGGCTACCTCGGCAACAGCTTCTTCATCGGCAACGATCTGGAGGTGGGGTTTCTCGCTTCCGGCGCCTACGAGAACGAGTGGCGGGAGACCACGAAGTACGAAGCCAGCTTCAGCGCACCCGAGGAGCAGAACGCCGAGGAGCGGGAAGCGACCTACAGCGTGAATCTGACCGGGAGCGGCAACGTGGGCCTGCGCTACGCCGAGGAGCACGAGGTGGTGTTCTCGTCGCTGTTCCTGCGCAACACCGACGACGAGACCTCGGTGCGCACCTTCTTCAACGAGAACCGCCAGCGTTCCAGCGGCCTGGGCTACCAGGACGTGCGTGTCCGCTACGAGGAACGGGAGATCCTGGTCAATCAGCTCCGGGGCGATCACCGGCTCGGGCGGGCGACCCAGGACCTGCTGGACGGCTACCTCCCCGCAGGGCTGGTACGTATGCTGCCGGACGACCTGGAACTCGACTGGTTCTATTCCGACTCCGACGCCGATACCGGGATTCCCAACGAGGTGGTGGTGGCGAGAGACGGCCGTGCCGATCCGCTGACCGGCGAGATCGCCGATCCGGCCGTGCGGACCGTGGCCGAGGGCGCCGATTACCGGTTCACGGATCTGGCCGACGAGGTGGAGGACTACGGCTGGACCCTGTCGCTGCCGCTGTACTTCGACCGGTCGTTCCTGGAGGTCTCCGGCGGCTATCGTCACACCGCTCAGGCCCGCTCCTACGAGCAGGTGCAGTTCACCCTGGGCCTGTTCGGCATCGACGACCCCACCACCCTGCAGGGCCCCCTGAGCGAGGTGTTCTCGGACGCGGTGATCACCGACCCGGACAACAACTTCGAGCTCAGGCGCAGTGGGGCCAACAACGAGAGCTACCTGGCCGCCACCATGACCGATGCCTGGTTCGGGGCCGTGGACTGGACGCTCCGGGACACCTGGCGCGTGGCCCTGGGGGTGCGCTGGGAGGACTACAAGCAGGTGGCCGTGGACTGGAACCCCTTCGGGTTCGACGTCGCGAACCCCGCGGTGACCACCGATCCGGAGGCGCTCCTGGAAAGCTCGTTCATAAAGGACGACTTCTACCCGGCGGCGTCGCTCACCTGGATGTCGGACTGGCTGGCGGAGACCTTCCAGCTCCGTCTGGGCTACAGCGAGACCGTGACCCGGCCGGACCTCCGGGAGATCACCCGCGCCAGCTACGTGGACCCGCTGACCGACGATCTGGTCTTCGGCAACCCCGGGGTGGTGCCCGCGGAGCTCGACAACTACGACCTGCGGGCGGAGTGGTTCTTCGCGAACGGCGACAACTTCACCGTGTCGCTGTTCTACAAGGACATCCGGAACCCCATCGAGTTCTTCGAGGTGCCCGCCAGCGACACCAACACGGCGCGGGAGATCGTCAACGCCGAATCGGCGGAGATCTACGGCCTGGAGCTCGAGGTGCTCAAGGAGCTCGGCTTCGCGCACCGCTGGCTCGAACCGTTCTACGTTCAGGCCAACCTGACGTTCCAGGAGTCGGAGCTGGTGGCCGGTTCCCAGGCCAACGCCCCCACCAACCGGAAGCGGGATCTGACCAACGCGGCGCCGTTCATCGGCAACCTGCAGCTCGGCTACGACTCGCCGGACGGCCGGCATTCGGCCACGCTGGTGTACAACGTGTTCGACGAGCGCCTGTTCCTGGCCGGCCGGCTGGGGGCCCCGGACGGGTTCGAGCAGCCGTTTCACGCCCTGGACGTCAGCTACGCCTGGTATCCGTCGGCCAAGGTGAAGGTGAAGGCGAAACTCCAGAACATCCTGAACGACAGCGTCGAGATCGAGCGGGACGGGGTGACCACCTTCGAAGAGGAAGTCGGCCGCACCTTCGCCGTGAGCGTGAGCTGGGATTTCTAAAGCCCCGGCCTCGCCCCTCGAGAGGGCGCGCGGCCCGTGCCGCCGCCCTCTTTCCGGCTTCAGGGGCCGGGTAGCACGCGGTCGCGGCAGGGGTTACCATCCCCGGCTCGCAGTCATCAGTCGCTACACGCAGGGGAATACCATGAGAGACGTCGTCATCGTCGATAGCGTTCGCACCGGGCTCGCCAAGTCGTTCCGGGGCAGCTTCAACCTCACCCGGTCCGACGACATGCTGGCCCACTGCATCGACGCGCTTCTCGAGCGCAACCCTCAGGTGTCCCCCGACGAGGTGGAGGACGTCTACGTCGGCGCCGCCAGCCACGTGGGCGAGCAGGACGGCAACCTGGCCCGGCTGGCCGTGGTGCTCTCGAAGCTCCCCATCACCACCGCCGGCGTCACCATCAACCGGTTCTGCTCGTCGGGTCTGCAGACCATCGCCATGGCGGCGAATCAGATCGCCACCGGGCAAACCGAGGTGGCCATCGCCGGCGGCGCAGACTCCATCTCCATGCGCACCCGTCAGGAGCCCGGCAAGTCCAAGCCGAATCCCCGGCTGGTGGAAGAGAAGCCGGAAATCTTCATGGCCATGGGCAACACCGCCGAGGTGGTGGCCCGCCGCTACAACGTGAGCCGGGAGGCCCAGGACGAGTACGCCCTGCAGAGCCAGCAGCGGTACGCGCGGGCTGAGGAAGCCGGCTGGGTGGCGGAAGAGATCGTGCCCATGAAGGCCACCATGCTGAAGGTGGACAAGGAAACCGGCGCGGAAAGCCACGTCGAGGTCACCGTGGACCGGGACGAGTGCAATCGCCCCAACACCACCCTGGAGGGGCTGGCCGGCCTGGCTCCGGCGTTCGAGGAGAACGGCACGGTGACTGCCGGTAACGCCTCCCAGCTTTCCGACGGCGCGTCCATGACCCTGGTCATGAGCGCGGAGCGGGCGGCCCAGCTCGGCATCGAGCCGATCGGCATCTACCGCGGCTTCACCGTGGCGGGCTGCGAGCCGGACGAGATGGGCATCGGGCCGGTGTTCGCGATTCCGCGGCTTCTGAAGAACGCCGGGCTGTCCCTGAACGACATCGACCTGTGGGAGCTGAACGAGGCGTTCGCGTCCCAGTGCCTGTACTGCCGGGACAAGCTGGGCATCGACAACGAGATCTACAACGTCAACGGTGGCAGCATCGCCATCGGTCACCCCTTCGGCATGACCGGGTCGCGACAGACGGGCCTGATCCTGCGGGAGCTCAAGCGCCGCAACAAGAAGTACGGCGTCGTGACCATGTGCATCGGCGGCGGCCAGGGAGCGGCGGGGCTGTTCGAGGCCGTCTGAGCCCACGCCGGTCCGCGCGCGGCTCGGGCCATGGCCTGTAACACATTGAAACTCTGGGGAAATGGCGCCGAAACAGGCGCTGTCGAGAATACGGCTCCGGGCTTAGCAGGCCGAAAGGAGGTTGCTGCCATCACGGCCACCTGGAAAGGGCTGGGAATCGCGCTGCTGCTGACCGTGGGGCTGGCCGACTTGGCCGAGGCCGCGGAATCGGCCGCGGCTTCCCGCGCCTACGGCGACCGTTCGGACGAGGAGCTGACGGCGCTGGCGGCGAGCTGGGATTCGCTGAACAAGCACCAGCGCCGGGCCCTGCTCACCGAGATGAAGTTGCGCATGGCCCGGAACAGCGGCCGCAGCGGCGTGATCCGCATCCGCACCGAGCGCCGTTACGGGCGCATCATTCGCCAGCCCGACGGCCGCGTCATCCACATCGAGACCCAGGTGGTGCACGTGCGTCCCATCGACGCTGAGGAGCTGGCGGCGGAGCGGCTCGGTTTCGGCCTGGGGTTCGAGCATCGGGTGGCTCAGCGGCGCGCGGTGGCGCCGGCCGATCACGACGAGACCGGGGACGAGGCAACCGACGCGATTCTCGGCAACGTGCTGCAGGCGCTGGAACCAGCGCCTCCCGACGTGCAGGAGCCGCTGCCCATCCTCCGAGTCACCGATCCTGCACCCTGATACACTCCTTCCGTGGACGGCGATACCGCAAAGCTTCTGGTCGTCGACGACGACCCCGAGATCCGCGAGCTGACCGAGGCGTACCTCTCTCAACAGGGGTTCTCCGTGGCGTGCGTGGAGAGCGGCGAGGCCATGATGGCCTACCTCGCCGATCACCCGGTGGACCTGATCATTCTCGATTTGATGCTGCCCGGCGAGCACGGCCTGAACCTGGCGCGCCAGCTCAAGCGCGACGACGACGTGCCCATCATCATCGTCTCCGCGCAAGGGGACGACGTGGATCGGATCGTCGGCCTGGAGGTGGGGGCCGACGACTACATCGCCAAGCCGTTCAATCCGCGCGAGCTGCTGGCCCGGGTGCGGGCCGTGCTCCGGCGGGCGCAACGGCCCCGGGAGGCCCGGGGCGAGGGCAGCGAGAATCTCCGGTTCGGCCCGTTCGTGCTCGATCTGGGCGCCCACCAGCTACTGCGCGACGGCGCTCAGGTGCCCCTCACCTCCGGCGAGTTCGATCTGCTGGCGATTCTCGCGGAGCACCCCAACAAGGTCCTGCACCGGGATCGCATCCTCGATCTCCTGACCGGCGCGGAGCGGTCTCCCTTCGACCGCAGCATCGACGTGCGGGTGACGCGCCTGCGCAGCAAGATAGAACCCGATCCATCCAACCCGATCTACATCAAGACCATCTGGGGCAAGGGCTACATGTTCTGCCCTGACGGCAATGGCTGATCCGGAAGGATCCCGCCGCGGCCGCGGCGGTTCCCTTTCGCTGCTCGTCAGAACCAACCTCACCCTGGCCGTCAGCGCCCTGCTCATCGTGGTGATCGCGGTGCTGGCGTTGAACCAGTTCGTCATCAAGCCCATCGCCGCGCGCTCGGCGGACGACGAGGCGGCGTTGCTGGTGCTGTCCGCTCAGACCTGGGTGGAGCTGCCGCCGGAGGCGCGGCCCTACTTCGAGCTGGAGCTGGCCCAGAGTCACGATCTGATCATCTCGGGGGAGCAGCAGGCCCTGGCTCCGGCGGACATGGGACGCCCCTATCTGTCTCTGCTGCAGGAGAAGCTGAGCGAGCGGCTCGGCATCGACGTGTCGCTCAAGCAGGGCAACGAGCTGGTCTGGGTGGACGTGCCCATGGGCGGTTACGATCTGCAGATCGGCTTCTCGCCGGCGCGCCGCGACATCCAGCCGCTGTACGTGGGCATCATGATCGTGGTGCTGGGCGCGCTCGTGGTGTTCCTGACCTCCCTGTTCATCGTCCAGCGCATCGCCCGACCGCTGATGCTGGTGGCCGGGCGGGCCGAAACCTTCCGGGGCGGCGAGAACTTCGAGCCGTTGCCGGAGCAGGGCCCCGCCGAGCTGGCGTCGCTGGCCCGGAACTTCAATACCATGGCCCGGGAAATCTCCACCCTGTTGTCCAACCGGACCACCCTGCTGGCCGGCATCTCCCACGACCTGCGCACGCCGCTCACCCGGATGCGCCTCGCCCTGGAGCTGCTGCCGGACGACGTGGACCCCAAGCTGGTGGAGCGCTTCGAGCGCAACCTCGAGGCCATGGACGCGCTCATCGGTGATGCCCTGCGCTTCGCCCGCGGCACGGGTGAGGCGCCCCAGGAGGTGGAGCTGGTGCCGTTCGTCGAGGACGTGCTGGCGAGCTTCGATCCGCCGGTCCCGCTCACCGTGGAGGAACCCGTCGAGGAGCGCGTATCCGTGGCGCCGGGCGCGCTGCAGCGCGTCCTCGTCAACCTCGTGAACAACGGCCTGCAGCACGGGGACAACGTGCGCGTCCTCTTGCGGGAACGGGAGATCCACGTGGTCGACTCCGGGCCGGGGATTCCGGAAGCTTCCAGAGACGCGGTGTTTCAGCCGTTCTTCCGCCTCGACAGCTCACGCAACGTCAAGACCGGCGGCAGCGGCCTGGGCCTCGCCATCGTGCAGCAGCTCTGCCAGGCTCAGGGCTGGCGGGTACGCATCCAGGATGGCCCGGAAGGCGGCACGGACGTGGTGGTGACCCTGTGATCGGTCACAACCGGTCCCACGCACGGCGGAGGATTGGAAACAAAATGTCACAAAACGCGCCGTCCGGGAAATTCTCCCGAAACAGCTCTCCGGCATAGTAGTCACCGTAGCGAGTAGCAATACGCTGCTTTCTCATGAGGCTATCTCTATCCCCTTGAGACCTTCATAAGGTCGACTCCACCGCCGGTTCCCTCTCCAGGCCGGCGGTTTTTTTTGCCTGCTCGCCCGGCTCCGGCGTGAGGTGCACGTGAACGTCCCGTTGCGGAAAGGGGATGCTGATGGCGGCGGCGTCGAAGCCTTCCTTCACCCGCTCCGTCAGGTCGAACTTCAGGCCCCAGTAGTCGGCGGCGTTGGTCCACACCCGGACGATGATGTCCACGGAGCTTTCTCCCAGATTGCCCACCACGATCTGCGGCGCGGGATCGTCCATGGCCCGCTCATCCGCCGCGATCAGCTCGGCGATCACCTGCCGGGCGCGGCCGATGTCGTCGCCGTAGCCGATGCCGAACACGAAGTCCACCCGCCGGGTGGGCTCCGCCGAGTAGTTGGTGACGATGCCGTTGGAGATGGCGCCGTTTGGTACGACGATGCGGACGTTGTCGGGGGTGTTGAGAATGGTGTTGAAGATCTGGATGTCGGTGACCGTGCCGCTCACGCCCTGAGCCTGGATGTAGTCCCCAACCTTGTAGGGGCGGAACATGAGCACCAGGACGCCGCCGGCGAAGTTGGCGAGACTCCCCTGCAGGGCCAGGCCCACGGCGAGTCCGGCGGCACCGAGCAGGGCGATGAACGACGTGGTCTCGACGCCGATCATGGAGATGACGCTGATGATCAGGAGCGTCTTCAGTCCCACGCCGACCAGGCTCTCCAGAAACCGCGCCAGGGTCGGCTCGGTGCGGCTGCGGGCCAGCCCCCGGGCCGTCATCTTCAGCACGCGGTTGATGACCCACAAGCCGACCAGCAGCACAACGAGCGCCAGGAGGATCTTGGGAACGTAGAGCACCGCCAGCTCGATCGCCAGGTCGGCCCAGCGGGACATCTCGTCCGTGCTCAGCAGGTTTTCCATGATGAGTGCTCCCCCCCCGCCGGCGTGGTTAATTGACTTGCGTGATTCCATTCTAAGCGGCGGGGGCTCGCTGTACATCCCTCGGCCCTTGGCCTAGGCTCCCCATCGTTCCCAACCGACGATCCCATGGACACCACGAGGAGTGCGCGCCATGCCCAGTTCGAGGTTCGTCCCCGCAAAGAGCCGGCCCGCGAGCCCCGGGGCCGTGATCCTGGCGCTGCTCGTCGTCGTCGCCGGCGGCTGCGAGAGCGCCTATTACGGCGCCATGGAGAAGATCGGTGTTCACAAGCGCGAGATCCTGGTGGACCGCGTGTCCGCCGCCGCGGAAAGCCAGCAGGAAGCCAAGGAAGAGTTCGAGAACGCGTTCGAGCAGTTTTCCAGCGTCGTCACCGTGCCCCCTTCGGAGCTAGAGAGCACCTACGACGCCCTGAACGACGCTTTCGAGGACGCCGAGGCGAAGGCGGAGCGGGTGCGCAGCCGCATCGATGCGGTGGAGTCGGTGTCGGATGCGCTGTTCGAGGAGTGGCGCGACGAGATCGAGCTCATCGGCAACCGGGAGCTGCGGCGCTCCAGCGAGCGTCAGCTCCGGGATTCGGAGTCCCAGTACGAGTCGCTCATGACCGCCATGCAGCGGGCCGAGGATCGCATGGGGCCGGTGCTCGACACCTTTCGTGACTACGTGCTCTACCTGAAGCACAACCTGAATGCCCAGGCCATCGCTTCGCTCCGGGGCGAGGTGGCGGGCGTGCAATCGGACGTGTCGGCGCTGATCCGTGACATGGAGGCCTCCATCAGCCAGGCTCGCGCCTTCATCGAGAACATGGAGTGAGGCCCGCTCGGGCGGAGGACGGAACATGAAAGTGCTGGGGTGGATCATCGCCGGCGTGGCGGTGTTGCTCATCGCCGTCGGCGTGTACGTGGCCATGAACTCGGGCGCGCTGCTGGAGCGTGCCATCGAGCGCTACGGTACCGAGTACCTGGGCGCGCCGGTGGCGGTGTCCGGGGTGGACGTGTCCTTCGCCGAGGGCTCGGCCAGCATCAATGGTCTGGTGGTGGGCAATCCCCAGGGCTTCGAGGGCCCGCCTGCGTTCCGCCTCGACCGCGTCGACGTGGTGCTCGACACCGGCCAGATCTCCAGCGATCTGGTGGTGCTCGAGGCGGTGTCGGTGGACGGCGCCCAGGTGGCGGCGCTGATGCGCGGCCGGACGCTGAACCTCCAGGAGATCATGGACCACCTGAACGCGCAGATCGGCGCCAACCAGCGGGCCGAGGAGACCGGGGTCGAGTCGGAGGTGAAGCTCATCATCGACCGCTTCGACTTCACCGGGGCCCGCGCCTCCGCGGAATCCGACCTGCTCGGCGACGCCGCCATCGACATCCCGGACGTTCACCTCACAGACATCGGCCGTGAGTCCAACGGAGCAACCGTCGGTGAGGTGCTCGCCCAGGTTCTCGCACCCATCTATCGCGCCGTGAGCCGGGAGATGGTCGCCCGCGGCGTGGATCTCGAGGGCGCCCGGGAACAGGCGGAAGGGCGGGTGCGCGAAGAGGTGGAGGAGCGGCTCGGCGGCGGGCTGCGATCCCTGACGGACGAACTGAGAGGCGAGCAGTGAGCGGATACGAGAACATCCTGTACGACGTCCAGGGGCCCATGGCCCTGATCACCATCAATCGGCCCGAAAGGCACAACGCCATATCGCTCGCGACCCTGGACGATCTGCAGGATGCGGCGGCGCAGGCTGCCGCCGACGACGACGTGCGGGTGATCACCATCACCGGCGCCGGGGAGCGGGCCTTCGCCTCCGGGTCGGATCTGTCCGAGGTGGTGCACCGGGATCTGCGCAAGGCTCTCGAGCCCATCGTCCAGGGCCTCGCGGATCAGCTCGAGCGCACACCCAAGCCCACCATCGCCGCCATCAACGGCATCTGCATGGGCGGCGGGCTGGAGGTGGCGCTGGGCTGCGATCTGCGCATCGCCAGCCCCAACGCGCGCTTCGCCACGCCCGAGGGCAAGCTCGGCATCATCCCGGGCGGCGGCGCCACCGCGCGGCTGCCGCGCATCGTCGGCCGCGGCTGGGGCATGGAAATGCTGCTCATGGGGGAGCCCATCGACGCCGAGCGCGCCCTGGCCATCGGCCTGGTGACCCGGGTCGTGCCCCAGGAAACGCTCATCGACCATGCTCGCGAGATGGCCGAGCAGCTGGCGCGCTTCGCCCCATTCGTGCCCCGCACCATGAAGGCCATGGTGCACTTCGGCATGGAGGCGAGCCTCGCCGGCGCGCTGATGCTGGAGAAGTACGCACAGGGGGCGCTGGTGCAGACCGAGGACAAGGCGGAGGGGATCTCCGCGTTCCTGGAGAAGCGGGAGCCCCGGTTCAAGGGGCGGTGAATTGATCCCCGGCGGTGCCTTCGGGGATACTCCCGGGTCCGAAATTCCGGAAGCTGAATTGACACAGAGGGGGAATCACCCATGGCCGTAGAGAAGTTTCCCGTGGAAGCGAGCCACATCATGATGTTCGCGCGCTCCATCGGCGACGCCAATCCCATCTACTACGACGAGGAGCACGCCAAGACCACCGAGCCCGGCAGCATCATCGCGCCGCCGACGTTCGCTCAGGCCAGCGCTCAGTTCGACCCCGACTACTTCCTGCGCCCGAAGATCGGCGAGCCCTGGTTCGGCTCCGGCAAGGAGCCCACCGGGATCAAGCGGGAGGCCGGCGGCGGTGGCGGCGGCGGTGGCGGTGGCGGCCTGCACGCGGAGCAGCACTTCGAGTATCACCGGCACATCAAGCCCGGCGACGTGCTGTCCGCCACCACCAAGCCCGGCAACACCTGGGAAAAGGAGAGCAAGCGCGCCGGCAAGCTGGTGTTCTCGGAGTCCATCACCGAGTACCGGGATCAGAACGGCGAGCTGGTAATCACCGCCCGCAGCGTCGGTGTCCGCACCGAACGCCCGGTGGATTCGAAGTAGGGGAGGAACGGACATGGCATTGAAGGCAAGCGATCTCTCGGTTGGGGATACCTACAGCGAGTGCCTGGTGGAGGATCTGAAGCGCACCCAGATCGTCCAGTACGCCGGCGCCTCTGGTGACTACAACCCGCTGCACACGGACGAGATCTTCACCACCAAGGTGGCCGGTTACCCCAGCGTCTTCGCGCACGGCATGCTCACCATGGGCATGACCGGGCGCATGCTCACCAACTACGTGGGCGACGGCCGGCTCACCAAGTTCGGCGTGCGCTTCACCAATCAGGTGTGGCCCGGGGACACCCTCAATTCCACCGCCACGGTGGAGGAAGTGGCGGACGGCATCGTCAAGCTGAAGGTGGAAACCACCAATCAGGACGGCGTGGTGGTGGTGTCCGGCTACGCCGAGGCCCGGGTCGACTGATCCGCCGAAACGCGGCGCGCGAGACCTTCGCGTGCCGCGGCTACCAGCGCTCCTTCGAGGTTCTCACGTCCACCTCGAAGGACCAGGCCCGGGGCGGCTGACGGTAGAGATACACGTAGGCATCGGCGATGCCGTCCAGGTCGATCAGCCCCTCGGGGCCGAGCCGCTCTACGTACTCCGGGGCCGCGTCCCTGATCTTGTCGCCGTCGATGGCGCCGTCGATGATCACGTGCCCCACGTGGATGCCTTCCGGGCCGTATTCCTTGGCCATGGCCTGAGCCAGATTGCGCAACCCGCCCTTGGCCGCGGTGAAGGCGCCGAAGTCGGCGCGGCCGCGCAGCGATGCGCTGGCGCCGGTGAAGAGCAGGGTCCCCGCCCCGCGCGGCAGCATGCGCCGCACCGCCTCGCGGCCGAACAGAAAGCCGCCGTAGCACCCCACCCGCCAGGCGCGCTCGAAGTACGCCGCATCCAGATCCGCGATCCGGCCGGGCATGTTGTTGCCGGCGTTGTAGATCGCCAGCGTCACGTCGCCGCCGGCGAGGTCGAAGAGCTGCATCACGTCTTCCTCGCGTGTGGCGTCCGCCACCACCGAGGTGGCCTGGCCGCCGTCCTCGCGGATACGCCGGGCCAGGTCCTCGAGCCGCTCACCGCTGCGGCCGGCGGCGATCACGTGCAGGCCCTCCGCAGCGAACCGCTGGCACAGACGTGCCCCGAGCCCCTGGGCTGGGCCCACGCCCATCACGATGGCTTTGCTCATGCGCTTGCTCCCGGCCGTGGCCCGTGCATGATGCCTCGGCGCCGCGTCACCCGCTACGCCACCCGGTGCAGCAGCGGCTCACCGGCCGCCAGGCGGCGGCAGTTCTCCGCCGCCACGGCGAGGCTTCGCTCGAGGGTCTCGGCAGTCAGCCAGGCCACGTGGGGCGAGACGACCACGTCGTCCCGGTGCAGCAGCGGGTGATGGGCGGGCAGGGGCTCCGTGGCGAATACGTCGAGCCCGGCTCCGGCGAGCCGGCCGCTCTCCAGCGCCTCCAGCAGGGCCTCTTCGTCCACCAGCGCGCCGCGGGCGGTGTTGATCAGCACGGCCCCGGGTTTCACGCGGTGCAGGCGGCGCCGGTCGAGGAGGTGTTCCGTTTCCGTGGTCAGGGGTACGTGAAGGGAGAGGATGTCGGCCTCGGCGAGGAGCGCCGTGAGCGGCCAATACTCCGCCGGGGCCGCGTCCTTGCGGCCGCGCGCCGTGTACAGCACGCGGGCGCCCATGGCGTGCAGGGTCGGCGCCAGCAGCCGCGGCACGGCGCCGAAACCGACCAGGCCAACGGTGCGGCCGCGGATCTCGCCCAGCCGGTCCTGACGCTCTGGATCCCACGACCAGCCCCGTCCCCGGCGCACGTCGGCGTCGAACTGCGGCAGCCGGCGCAAGGTCGCCAGCATGAGCGCCAGGGTGTGCTCCGCCACCGCGCTGCTGTTGCTGCCGGGCATGTTGCACACCGCCACCCCGCGGGCGCGAGCCACGTCCAGATCGATGGTGTTGACCCCGACGCCGATCTTCTGCACCAGCCTGAGCGCCGGCGCCGCCTCCAGAACCCGGGCATCCACGGGCCGCAGGCAGTGCCACAGCACCTCCGCGTCCTCGAGCAGGCGGAACAGCCGGGCGTCGTCGGATTCCGCGCAGACGGCCACCTCGATACCCTCCGCCGCCAGCGCTTCCAGCCGGCGGCAAAGCGCCGGCCCGGCGTCGTAATTCCAGATGGCCTTCACCGGCGGGTCAGGCGCGCGGCAGCACCTGGCGGAACGGGCGGATGAGGACCCTCTGCCAGAGCTCGGCCCGGGTGTAGGGATCCTCCCGGTGGAACGCGCGCACGGCCTCGGCGTCGTCCGCCTCGAGGATGAACAGCGAGCCTACCATCCGATCCCCGTCGTCGCTGAGCAGGGGCCCGGCCAGGCGAACCCCCTCACCGTGATCGGTGACGTAGGCCAGGTGGGCCTCCCGGGTCGCCAGCCGCAGCGCCTGACTGTCCGGCTTGTCCTCACAGAGCAGCAGATAGAGCACACGCACCTCCCCAATCAGGACGTCAGCGCCTGGCGCAGCGCGCGGCAGGCGTGCTCGAAGCCATGCCGGCTGGCCTGGAACACCTGGGCCGTCGCCATGAAATCGTGGATCAGGCCGTCGAACCGCACCGCTTCCGTGGGCGTTCCGGCGGCACGCAGCGCTGCGGCGTAGGCCTCGCCTTCATCGCGCAACGGGTCGAACTCCGCGGTGATCACCAGCGCCGGCGGCAGACCAGCGAGATTGCCGGCCCGCAGCGGTGACGCCTGGGGCTGCTGACGCTGGGAGGGTTCCGGGCAGTAGTGGTCCCAGAACCAGCGCATGGTCTCGAGCTCCAGCAGGTAGCCCTGCCCGTTCTCGCGGTAGGAGTCCCATTCGAAGTGGCAGTCGGTCACCGGATACAGCAGCATCTGGTAGTGGATCTCGGGGCCGGCGTTGTCCCGGGCCCACTGACACACCACCGCCGCCAGGTTACCGCCGGCGCTCTCGCCGCCCACGGCCAGCCGGCCGTTGCCGTTCAGCTCGTCCATGTGCTCCGCCACCCAGGCCGTGGCTGCGCAGCAGTCATCCACCGCTGCAGGGTAGACGTGCTCCGGCGCGAGCCGGTAGTCCACGGACACCACCACGCAGCCGGCGGTGCGGCAGATGTCCCGGCAGGCCGCATCGGCGGTATCCAGGTCGCCGATCACCCAGCCTCCGCCGTGAAAATTGACGTACACCGGAAACGGCCCGGGGCCTTCCGGGGTGTAGATGCGCAGCGGAATGTCCCCCGCCGGTCCGGCTATGCGGCGGTCCTCCACCGCGGCCACCGGAATCTCCGGGTTAGCGGGGCGCATGAGCCGGTACATCTCACGGCCCTCGGCCGGTGAAAGTTGATGAATGGCCGGGCCTTCCTGTGCGGCCAGTTCGGCGAGCAGAGCCTGGATTTCGGGTGCTAACGGCATGATCTCCCCCCATGCAGCATGTCGGTGTTCCAAGGTAAGATGTGCGGCCTTCAGATTAACCTCAACGAGGCGCCTCGCGCGAGGGCGCGCCTCGCGACAGTGGAGCGACGGCATGAACATCCAGAACGGCCCGGAGGAAGCGGTGGAAGCGGTCCGGCAGTCTCAATTCCTCGAGCGGACGCTGTTCGAGCGACGGACGCTCACGCTGTTCGGCGAGATCGACATCGACGTCGCCCGCCGCACCGCCGAGAAGCTGCTGGCGCTAGCCTACGCATCGGACGACCCCATAACGATCTACATCGGCTCGCCCGGCGGCCACGTCGAGTCGGGGGACACCATCTACGACATGATCCAGTTCATCAAGCCGGTGGTGCGCATGGTGGGTACCGGCTGGGTGGGCAGCATCGCCACCCACATCTATCTGGCGGCGGAGCGGGAGAACCGCTACTGCCTGCCCAACACGCGGTTCCTGATTCATCAGCCGGCCGGGGGCATCGGCGGCACCGCCGCGGACGTGGAGATCCACGCCCGGGAGATCGTCAAGACCCGGCAGCGCATCAACCGCATCATCGCCGAACGCACCGGTCAGCCCCTCGAGCGGGTCGAGCGCGACACCGACCGGGACTTCTGGATGAGCCCCGAGGAGTCGGTGGACTACGGCATCGTCGGCCGCATCATCCGCAGCATGAACGAGCTCATGTGATTTCCCCCTCGCGCCCGCCGTGCAGGTCGAAGCGCTGCAGGTAGACGTCGCGGCGGGGCCGCTCTCCGCCGAGCTCGCCCTGCCGGCGGCGCCCACGGCCCTGCTGGTGCTGGCTCACGGCGCGGGAGCGGGCTACCGCCACGCCAACCTGATCGGCATCAGCGAGGCGCTGGCCGAGACGGGCGTGGCCAGCTTCAGGTTCAACTTTCCCTTCATGGAGACCGGCCGGCGCCGGGTGGACCCGCCCGCCGTGGCGGTCGCGGCCGTGGCGCGCGCGGCCCAGGTAGCGGCACAGCGCCTGCCGGATCTGCCGCTGTTCGTCGGCGGCCACAGCTTCGGCGGCCGAATGGCCTCCCACGCCGTGGCAGAGCAGGCCGTGGATTGCCGCGGGCTCGTTTGCCTCTGCTTTCCGCTGCACCCGGCCGGGCGTCCCGGCACCGGGCGGGCGGAGCATTTGTCCCGGGTGAAGGTGCCTGAGCTGTTCGTCTCGGGCACCCGGGACGCCCTGGCCGACCCGGACCTGCTCAGCCGGGTCGTGGCGGCGCTGGGCCCCCGGGCCGAGCTGCAGTGGCTCGACGACGCCGATCACGGTTACCGGGTCCGTAAGTCCCGGCGCCGGGATCCGCGGCCGGTGTTTCAGGAAGTCGCCGATCACGTCCGGGCGTTCGTCGACCGGTCGCCGTAGCCCTCACCGCCGTTGCCCGTTCGTGGCACGGCGTTTGCCTGGCATCCGCCGACGCGGCCTGCGGCCGCCGTAGACGGCCCCGAGGCGCACCGATCCGGTGCAAAACGGAGCCGGACGACCCGGAAAGGCGCACCCCAGCGGGCGCCTCATGGCGGAGGACGAGATGGAACGACCGGTTTGCCTGCGCTCGGCGCTGCCCTGCTACCTGTTCATCTACGTGGTGCGGCGTCGCCAGGAGGAGACGTGCGGCTACTGCACCGTGCTGGCGTACGGGCGCAGCCTCGATGCCGCAGAGCGGCTGGCCGCGGATCTCGTCCATCAGCACGGGCTGCACATCGTGCGCAGCGACACCGCCACCCCCGCACCGTGGCTGGACCCCATCCACGATGCGGAGTATCTGGCCGGCTTGCGCCGTGCCGGCGTCGCCCTGAGGCTCTCCCTGCCGCCCGTCGCGGCCACCGCCGCCTGAGGGATCAGCCGCCGAAGCGGGCCAGGCGTTCCGCCACGTCCGGCCCGCGGCCCGGGCTGTGGGTGCGTTCGAACTCGAGCCCCTCGCGCAGGGTGTAGTCGAGGCCACGGTTCACCAGCATCTTGTCGGCCCGCAGCGTGAACCAGGAGTTCTCGAGGAAGCTCCGGGCCATCGCTTCGGCGGCGCTCAGAAGCTGATCCTCCGGTACGGCCCGGTTGGCCAGCCCCATGGCCACCGCCTCCTCGCCGGAGACGACCCGGCCGCTGAACATCATCTCCTTGGCGGCCAGCAGGCCCACCCGTCTCGGCAGTCGCTGACTCATGCCCCAGGTGGGGGACATGCCCCACTTGCCGTGGGTGTCGGCGATCCGCGCGTTGCTGGCCACCACCATCAGGTCGCAGGCGAGCGCCAGCTCCAGGGCCCCCGTGTAGCAGTGGCCGTGCACGGCGGCGATCACCGGCTGGGGCAGGCTCTCGATGGCATCCAGCGTCTGTGCCTGAAAATGGCGGCTCGGCGCGGTCTCGCCGGCCTGGATGGCTTTGAGGTCGTTGCCGGCGGAGAAGGATCGGCCGCGCCCGCAGAGGATCACGCAACCCACCTCCTCGGTCTGCCGCGCCAGCGCGTCGACGTGAGCGCGCAGCTCCACGAAGAGCCGGGGGCTCAGGGCGTTGAGCACCTCCGGCCGGTTCAGCGTCAGCACCGCCAGACCGTCGCGATCCTCTCGTTGCACCAGTTCCATGATCCCGTTCCTTCCTCTTCGAGCGATCTGTCATGATACGGGGAGGAAGGGTGAGCAGGTAACGCTGCCGATGAATCGCCGACTCGTGAGCGTGGTCGTGCTGCTCGGTCAGCTGCTGGGGGTGCAGGCCCTGGCAGGGGGCGGAGTCATGCTCGCCAACGACCGGTGCGTGATGACCATCGGTTTCTACCAGGCGCATTTCACCGCCTATCAGCCGGAGAGCCGCGGCGACGAGGAATTCTGCGAGGATCTTCCGGACCTGGGGGAGACCGTGTTCGTGCTGGACTACCTGCACGAGAGCCTGAAGGAGGTGCCCGTGGATTTCCGCATCATCCGGGATCCCACGGGGCTCGGCCGGTTCGTGCGGCTCGAAGACCTGGCGGCCGTGGACTTGGAGCTGCACACGGTCTTCTACCGGCCCCCAACGGTGGAGCCCTCCGCCAGGCTGCAGGTGACCCACCGCTTCACGGAACCGGGCGAGTACATCGGCATCGTCACCGCCGGCCACCCGAGCAAGGCCAAGACTTATACCAGCGTCTTCCCCTTCGCCGTCGGGCTGGCCGCATTCCCCTGGCCCTGGGTGCTGGCCGGGCTGGGGGTGGCGGCCGCCGGTGCCGCGCTGGCGGTTCTGATGCTGCGCGAGCGGAGCGGCGGCCCGGGCCGGGTCTCCGCCTGATGGCCGTGCGCGAACGTGGCCGGTGGACCTGGGTGGCCGTGGCGGTGGTGGCCCTGCTCGCGTTCCCGCCCCAGTGGTATCCCCAGGGCCTGCGGTTGCAGCTCACCCGCTGGTTCGGCGCGGCCGAGTACCGGCCGCTGCCTGCGTCGGCCGCCGCGCCCGCCTCGCAGGCGGAACCGTTCTGTCCGGAGGACGTGGCCGGGCGCCGCGCGGCCGCGGAAATCGAGGGCGTGAGCATCGCGGCGTCCCCCGGCTGCATGGCCGACGACCCGTACCTGATCGCGGCGGTGGTGCGGGGCACCAACCGGGTGAGCGCGGAGACCCTGGCGCGCAGCGGGCTGACGGCCGATGCGGTGGAGAAGGGGGCCGACCTCGATGGCGACGGCGACCCGGACGAGATCCACATCCGCCTCGAAGTGGCGGAGCTGAACGGCGGCTCACCGGTTTCCGACCAGCCGGTCACCCGTTACCCCATCGCGCCGGGGGTGACGCCGGGACTGTGGGTGTTCGCCCCCAAGCTGGTGGGCATGGCGGTGGAGAACTTCGAGTCCAACGAGGCGCGCGACGCGCTGCGGCTGCCGTCTCCCGCCATCCGAGTGGAGCAGGGCGATGTGGTGCGGATCACCCTCGAGAACACCCACTACATGCCCCACACCCTGCACCTGCACGGCGCGGATCACGGATTCGTCGACAGCTCCGGGGAAGGCAACGACGGTGTGCCGCTCACCAGCGAGATGCCGGTGATGCCGGGACAGGCGCGAACCTACGAGCTCACGCCGCGCCAGGCCGGGACCATGTTCTATCACTGCCACGTCCAGCCCCACGTGCACGTGCAGATGGGCCTGCAGGGGCTGTTCGTCATCGAGGAGAACCGGCCCGACAACCACCTGCAGACGCTGAACCTGGGCGCGGGCGAGGTACGCGTGCGCTCCGTCACCAGTCGGGAGCGATTCGACGCCGAGTACGATCTGCACTACCTGGACCTGGACCGTGAGCTGGGCGAGCGGATCCAGACGCACAACGACCCGCGCCTCATCACCCGCGCCATGCACCGCGAGTACGACGTCACCGACGCGAGCGTCGACTACTTCACCTTGAACGGCCGGTCGTTCCCCTACACCTTCCGTGAGTCTCTGGTGCACAGCCGGCCGGACACCCGGGCGAAGCTGCGGGTGGTGAACGGCGGGTCCAAGGGGATCGCGCTGCACACCCACGGTCACAAGTTCACCGTGACCCACGAGGACGGCGTGGCGGTGCCGGAAGCCGCCCGCGCGCCCCGCGACGTGGTGTGGCTCGCCACGGCCCAGCGCGCGGATCTGGCGCTCGCGTTCGTCGATGACGGGCTGAACAGCTACGGCCCGGGAATCTGGCTGTACCACGACCACCAGAACCGCGGCGTCACCACCGACGGCATAGGCCCGGGCGGCAACATCAGCGCCATCGTCGACAGCGGCCATCTCGACGACGCCGGTTGGCCGCGAACCCGCGGAGTGTCCTGGGAGCCTTACTTCACCGAGGCCTATTACCGCAAGGAGGTCCCCGTGTGGGAGAGCTACGCGCCGGGCCTGTTCGGCGACCCGGGGCCGGACTGGGCGTTGCTGACCCGGCTGGCCGTTCTCGGCCTGTCGCTGGGGGCGTTGGGCGCGCTGGTGGCCAACGGGGTCTGGAGGCGCTGAGGTGCGCCGTTCCCTGCGCTGGCTGTTGCCGGGATTGCTGCTCGCCGCCCCGAGCGGGGCCATGGACGGCTCCCATCACCATCACGGAACCGCCGGCGGCGGGGTGGTGATGAACGAGAACACCGACCGCCTGCCCCGGGGGTGCCGGGCCATCAGCGAAGAGGTGGCGCTGACGGTCCGGGCCGGGCGGCGCTACGCGGCGGACGTCCCCGGCGCCGTGTTCGGCATGAGCCGGCACGAGGTGGCGGTGCCTCGCTGCAGCCGGGTGACGGTCACCTTCGTCAACGAGGACGATGTGCGCCATCAATGGATGGTGCATGGCCTGCCGAAGTACCTGTATCCGGCCGGCATGTTCCACATCGAGGCCATGGGCGGCGGGCAGGAGACGGGTACCTTCATCGCGCCGGCGGCGCATCGCACCTATCTGATCCACTGCGACCTGGCTCAGCACATGGAGAAGGGGATGCGCGGACAACTCGTCGTCGGCGAGGGCAGCGGCGACCTGTGGGGCGTCCCCGGCGTCAGCGACGCCTTCTATCGGGCGGAGTACCTGCCCGGCCCGGTGGGGGTGTGGGTGCTGGCCGGCCTGGCGGCGGCCACGGGCTTCGTGGCCGCATCACGGTGGCGGCGGGACCGTTGAGGTCGCCGCGCCGCGCTCACTCCTCGCCCGCCACGAAAGTGGGCAGGCCGTCGATGGTGCGGGTGTTCTTCTCGGACCAGTACCGCTCGATGCCGTCGGCTCCCCGCTTCTCGGCCCACAGGGTGAGGACGTTGCGTTCCCCTTCGTAGCGGTAGTTGGGGACCGCGTAGCCGCAGGAGGTCTGAACCAGATCGACGTGCAGGACGAAGTACTGCCGCGCGCCCAGGGGCGGCGGGAGGATCTCGGCGCAGCGGGCCCACGCGTCGTCCC
The DNA here is from genome assembly GCA_041686955.1 of Pseudomonadales bacterium. GTDB lineage: Bacteria > Pseudomonadota > Gammaproteobacteria > Pseudomonadales > Azotimanducaceae > UBA7803. Next base: position 45,155 of record JAWLCV010000010.1, on the reverse strand, counting down.
GGGGATGCACTACGTCGGCGCGGCCGTACGCCCGCAGGATCCGGGGCGGTCCTTCGAAGGCGCACCACATGAGGGTCATGCGGTCGCAGGCCCGCACGTGACCTGCGGTCTCGTTGCCGCTGCCGGTGAGGTTCATCCAAAGAATCTCGTTGGGCGAGAGCACCCGGAGGCTGTCCTGCCCCTTGGGCGACACGTTCACCCGGCCGTCCGGGGCGGCGGAGCCCACGAAGAAGACGTGCTGGGCGTTGATGAACGTCACGTGATCCTCGCGAAGGGCGTCGAACTGTTCCGCCATGGCAGGTTCTCCGGCAGTCGGGAGCGGCCATCTTGCGGCATTGGACGGCCGCGGGGAAGCCATGAAGCCAGACCCTCGCGCCGGACCGGGCGCGCCGATACAGTGGACAGAGGATTCGGTTCGAGGAGCGTGCATGAAACCCAGACTGGCGGTGGTCGGCGGCGGCATCGCGGGACTGTCCTGCGCCGCGGAAGCGGCGGCGGACTTCGAGGTGACGGTGCTCGAGGCCGAGATGCAGCCCGGCTACCACAGCTCCGGCCGCTCCGCCGCCGTCTACATCGAGGCCTTCATGAACGAGGTGGTGCACGCGCTGTCGCTGGAGAGCGTGGATCACCATCGGCGCCACGGGGCGCAGCCGGTGGGGGACGTCACCATCGCCGACGAGGCGCATGTCGCAGAGCTGGATGCGTTCGTGGAGACCTGGCGCCCGCTGTGTCCCGATCTGCGGGAGGTTCCCGCGGCCGAGGTGCTCCGCCAGGTGCCCATCCTCCGCCCGGAGCGGGTGCATCGGGCGGTCATCGACCCCAACGCCCTCTCCCTGGACGCCCACGGGCTGCTGGACGGCTTTCGCCGCCGGCTCGCGGAAGGAGGCGGCAAGGTCATCAACAACGCGCGGGTGGATCGTCTGGAGCGGCGTCCGGGGCGGAGTTGGCGCGTGGGCTTCGGCGAACGGGTTCTGGAGGCGGACGTGGTGGTGAACGCGGCGGGAGCCTGGGGCGACGAGCTGGCGGAGATGGCCGGGGTGCGGCCCCTGGGCCTGCAGCCCCTCCGCCGCACGGCCCTGCTGCTGGATCTCGACGAGGATCCGTCGGCCTGGCCGCTGATCCACCGGGTACAGGGCGGGCTGTATTTCAAACCGGAGGGGGGGTCGCTGATGGTTTCCCTGGCCGACGAGAGCCCCTGCGCGCCGTGTGACGCCCGGCCCGAGGAGCTCGACCTGGCCATGATCGTCGATCGTTTTCAGGAGCTCACCACGGTGCAGGTGCGGCGCCTCGGCCAGACCTGGGCGGGGCTGCGCACGTTCCTGCCGGACCGGTTGCCCGCGGTGGGCTACGACTCCGGGGTGAGCGACTTCTTCTGGCTGGTGGGCCAGGGGGGCGCCGGCATGCAGACGGCGCCGGCCCTGAGCCGCGTCGCCGCGGACCTGCTGGCGGGCCGACCGAACCGGTTTGCGGAGGTGCTCTCGCCGGGGCGGTCGTTTCCTTGAGCCGGGTGGGGTGTCCGGCGGCTCAGAGCCCCAGCACCAGCTTGGCGACGATGTTCTTCTGCACCTCGTTGGTGCCGCCGGCGATGGAGCTGGCCCGCAGGTTGAAATAGCGGGCGAAGGCCGCCGCGCCGCCGCCGGGCCCCACGGGCGCTTCCTGGCGCTCGGGTCCGGTCCCGGCCGGCGCCGCGTAGTGGCCCACCGCTTCCACGGCGAGCTCCGTGAGATGCTGGGAAACGTCGGCGCCCAGGTTCTTCATGATGGAGGATTCCGGGCCCGGGTTCCGGCCCTGGGAAAGGGCGGCCATGATGCGGAACTCGGTGTACTGGACCGCCTGCAGCCTGACGTCCGCGGCGTCGAGCTTGCGCTTGAAGTCCACGTCCTCCGCCAACGTGCCGGCCGGGGTGGGAATGGACGCCGCCAGACGCCGCAGGCGGGCCAGCGCCGTGCGTTGGGCCGCGGTGCCGCCGCCGCCCCGCTCGAACTCCAGCAGGTACTTCGCCACCGTCCACCCCTGGTTCTCCTCGCCCACCCGATTCGCCTTCGGCACGCGGACGTCGTCGAAGAACACCTGGTTCACCTCGTGGGTGCCCGAGGCGAACACGATGGGCTCCACGGTGATGCCCGGCGTGTCCATGTCCAGCAGCAGGAAGGTGATGCCCTGCTGCGGCCTGCCCGTGTCGTCGGTGCGCACGAGGCAGAACATGCGGTTCGCCACGTGGGCGTGGGTGGTCCAGATCTTGGTGCCGTTCAGCACGTAGTGGTCGCCGTCGCTCGTGGCCCGCAGCTTCAGGGCCGCCAGATCCGACCCGGCCCCCGGCTCGGAGTAGCCCTGGCACCAGTAGTCCTCGCCGGAGAGGATGCGCGGCAGGTAGTAATCCTTCTGCTCCGCGGTGCCGTGACCGATCAGCATGGGGCCGCACATGCCGAGCCCCATGGGGGCCAGGTTCGGAGCGTCCGCCAGGGTGGACTCGGTGGCCCAGATGTAGCGCCGGGTGAGATCCCAGCCGGTTCCGCCGTAGCGTTCCGGCCAGGATGGCGCCACCCAGCCCTGGCGGTGCAGGATGCGGTGCCAGACGATGTTGTGCTCGTAGTCGAGGAAGATGCCCGGACACCGCCGCTGGGCGTCGCGCAGTTCGTCGGTGAGGGCGCTGTCGAGAAAGCGCCGCACCTCGTCCCGAAACGCTTCGTGCTCCCGGCTGAAGGCGATGTCCATCAGGCGAGCCCGCGGGAGATCTCGAAGGCCCTGCGGCTCTCCCGGCGCAGGTCGGCGTCCAGGAGAAAATCGGCGGCGGTGAGCGCCAGCGCTCTGGCGCCGTCCAGGGCCGCCCGGTCGCCGGCTTCGCTGCCCGCCCAGCGGGCGAACTCGGGATTGTGGATCACCACCTCCGGCGGCGCGCACGCCAGCATGGGATGAATGGAGGGGACCCGGTAGCTCACGTTGCCCATGTCGGTGCTGCCGGCCCCGCCGAGCTTCTCGGGATTCAGGAATTCCCGGCCCAGGGCCTCGCCGTGACGTTGGAACGCGTGGGCCAGGGGCCAGTTGGTGTTCAGGTCCAGGTAGTCCACGTCGGCCCAGCGGACCTCCACCTCGCAACCGCTGCCCCGGGCCCCCGCCTCGAAACACGCCTGCACCCGCGGTTTCAGAGCCGCCAGATGCTTCTCGGTGGCGGCGCGCACGTAGAACTCCCCGGCCGCCCGCTCCGGGACGATGTTCGGCGCCTGGCCGCCGTCGGTGACGATGCCGTGGATGCGCTCCTGGTCGCGGATGTGCTGGCGCAGGTTGGAGATCGCCTGGTACGCCAGCAGCAGGCCGTCCAGCGCGTTCACGCCCTTGTGGGGCATGGCGGAGGCGTGGGCTGCCCGGCCATGGTAGATCACCTCCACCTCGGCCACGCAGATGCAGGGCATCGTGGCGATGTTCACGCCCGCCGGATGAATCATCAGCGCGGCGTCGATGTCGTCGAAGGCGCCGGCCCGGGCCATGAGCTCCTTGCCGCCGCCCTTCTCCTCCGCCGGGGTGCCGAGCAGCCGGACGGCCCCGGGCAACTGCTCCTGCACGGCCTGCAGGCCCAACGTCGCGCCGAGGGCTGCGGTGGCAATGAGGTTGTGGCCGCAGGCATGGCCGATGCCGGGCAGAGCGTCGTACTCCGCCAGCAGCGCCACCGTCGGCCCCTCGCCGCCGCGGAAGGTGGCCTCGAACGCGGTCTCGAGACCGTGAGCCTCGCGCCGGGCGGTGAGACCGAAGCGCTCCACCGTGTCGCACAGCAGCCCGCAGGCGAAGCGTTCCTGAAAGGCCAGCTCCGGCCGGGCGTGGATGGCGTGGGAGACGGCGATGAGCTCGTCCGCCAGGGCGTCGATTCGGTCGAGGATGCGTTGGCGAATGGCCGATTCCATGTGTTGTTCCACCGATGCCGGAGCGCCATTATGCAGAAGGCGATCAGCGGGGAGAAACGGGATGTCGTACGACTATCGGATGCTCGAGGTGGAGAAGCGGGGGCGCCGGGCCACGGTCACCGTCACCAATCGTCCCATCAACCTCATCACCCTGGAGCTGTTCGGGGAGCTGTCGGCGCTTTCCCGGGAGCTCGAGGCCGATCCGGAGCTCACCGTGGTGGTCATGAAGAGCGCCGACCCGGATTTCTTTCTCGCCCACTTCGACGTGGCCGCCATTCTGAAGTTTCCCACCGACGGCGCGGCCGAGCGCGACGAGGGGGGCAACGAGTACCACGCCATGTGCGAACGCTTCCGCACCATGGACAAGGTGACCATCGCCCAGATCGAAGGCCGGGTGGGTGGAGGCGGCAGCGAGCTGGCAGCCGGCTTCGACATGCGCTTCGGCGTGCGCGGGCGTACCCGGATCAATCAGATGGAGGTGCCGCTCGGCATCCTTCCCGGCGGCACCGGAACCCAGCGGCTGCCGCGGCTGGTGGGCCGTGCGCGGGCGCTGGAGATCATCCTCGGCGGCGAAGACCTGGACGCGGAGACCGCGGAGCGCTGGGGGTACCTCAACCGCGCGCTGGAGCCGGAAGCCATCGGCCCGTTCGTGGACGCGCTGGCCGACCGCATCGCCTCGTTCCCGGTGGAGGCGGTGCGACTCGCCAAAGCGGCGGTGACCGCCTCGGATCGGCCGCTGGCCGAGGGCCTGGTGGAGGAGGCCTACCTGTTCCAGCGGTTGCTGCGCACCGACGACGCCCGGCGCAACATGACCCGCTTCCTGGAGATCGGCGGCCAGACCCGGGAAGGTGAGCTCGACGTGGCGGCGCTCGCGGCAAAGCTCGGGGCTCCCGGGTCATGACCGGTTCCGTCGTCACGCCGCCTGGGTGGAGCGTTCCTGAACCTCCATGAAGCGCCGGCGGAAGCCCACCGGATCCGCGATGCCCGGCACCGGCGCCTGGGGGTTCCCCGCGCCGGCCACCACCACCGAGCCGTAGTCGAACATCCGGCCGAGGATGGACTGGTTCACCTGGATGCTCTCCACCTTGGGCAACAGCAGCTCGATGGTGTCGCGCTTGATGAACCCGAACTTGGCGATGATCTTCTTGTTGGTGATGGCGAGCTCCGTGGTTAGGTAGCGCAGCCACGCCACGGCCCAGAGGATCAGCCCCACGCCGAACAGGGGCAGCAGGACCAGGCCGAGCAGGAACAGGGGCAGCATGGACCAGATGCTGACCTTCGCCACATACTCCACGCGTTCTCCCGCGCCGATTACCGAGTCGATGTAAGCCACGTTCGCCTCCTCGTCGTGATGGTTTCGAGGGCAGCGTGCCCCGACGCCGGCCGTTCGGCATCGTCGGCTAACGGCAGATAGCTGCAGTTGCGGCATCTACGGCGCGTTTTTCGGTACCATCCGTCGGGAGGAGAGCGGGAACGGGAGAGAAGCGTGGCGCCTCGGGATCAGCAACCGCAACGGCGACGGGGTGTCCGTGCCTCGCGGGCGCGGCTGTCCCGGGCCCTGCTCGATGCGGGCCTGCAGACCCAGGCGGCGCTGGCGGAGCGCATTGCCGACGTCGAGGGTCTGGATTCGGCGCCCAAGGACATGGTGAATCGGGCGTTTCGTGAGCTGCCGGTGGAGCCCCGGTCGCTCGAGCGCATCGCCCAGGTACTCGGGGTGCCGTCCTACACGCTGTACAAGACGGCTGACGAGGCGGAGGCCGGGCCGCACCCCGAGAGCGCCGCAGCGGCGGCGGATTCCGGCCCGAGGCAGGGCCTTCCCTACGGCGCCCTGTTGCGCGGGGCTGCCGCCACCGTCGCCGCCGTGCTGGCGCTGGCGGTCGGGATCCGGCTGTGGGATCACGACGTGGCGGACGGGTCGGAGACGGTTCCGGCGGATGCTCCGGCGCGCTTGCCCCTGGGTCGGCCGCATCTCATGGTACTGCCGCTCGAGGGCGACGACGCGGGACTGCGCCAGGCCCTGCGCGCCGCGCTCCAGGACACGTTCAACGTGGCTTCCGAGACGGCCATCGGCCTGTCGGCGCGTTCCGATCTGCCGGCGCTGGCGCGGCGGCTCCGCCTCGACGTGATCGTCGACGGCGAGGTCGTCCGCGTGGGTCGGCTCGCCGCGGTACGGATCTACACCTATGTCGACGGTGTGCGCAGGCAGGCGTGGGCGGAGAGCGGGCCTTCCGCCGTGTTCGCGAGTCGGCTGCAGTCGGTGGCGGAGCGCTCCGCGAAGGCCATCGGCCACGCGGTGGGGACGGCGCGCGGGCCGCTGCCCCACTTTCCCCCCGCTGCCGCCCAGGACGATTATCTGGCCGGCGAGTGGCGTCTCGATCAGCCGTCCAACGAGCTCAACGTCAAACGCGCCGAGACGCGCTTCGAGGCCGCTCTGCGGCAGGACCCCGGCTACGCCGAAGCCCACGCCGGGCTCTGCCGGGCCCTGCTCGAGGAGCACTGGATGTTCGAGGAGGACCGGATGCTTCGCGGCGCCGCCCGCGCCTGCGGCGAGGCGGTACGGCTCGATCCGGAGCACCCGCTGGTGATGGCTGCGCACGGCCGCTTCCTCGCCCGTACCGGGCGGATACGGGAAGCCGTCGATCTCCACCGGGCGCTCACGGGCCGGGAACCGATGCTCGCCACCGGGTTCGAGGCTCTGGCGGCCACCCTCCTCGAGGCCTATCGCCAGAGCGGTGACGCCGCCGAGCTCGCAGAGGCGAAACGGGCGGCGAGAACCGCAGCGGAGCTGGACCCGCTGATCTGGAAGCCGCTGTTCTCCCTGGCCACCATGGAGTGGCTCGAAGGTCATCTGGAGGCGGCCATCGCCGTCAGCGAGCAGGCGCGCGCGCGCAGCGAGAACGAGTACGTGCTGGGCAACCTGGGCAGCTTCTATGCGTGCTCCGGGGATTTCGAACGGGCGCGCCAGGCGTACCTGCGTGCGCGGGAACTCGCGCCCCAGTCGTACGTGGGCGACGAGTTTCTCGGCAGCGTGTACTACTTTCTCGGCGATTACGAACGGGCCATCCGGTTGCGGCGCCGGGCCATTGCCGCCATCGGCGAGGGGGCGCCGGAGATTCACCAGATGTGGGGGAACCTGGGTGACGCCTATCGCAGCAACGGCGACGTGGAGGCTGCCGTGGATGCGTACCTGCGGGCGGTGGAGATCGCCGAGCGCGATCATCTGCGGGGCACGGCGCCGGCTGCGGACCGGGTGGCGCGGGCCTACTACTACGCGGTTCTGCGCGACCTGGCGCCGGAGCGGGTGCCGGCGGCCGTGGAGCGGGAGCTCGACGGCCAGCTCGAGGAGCTGGCGGCGGGCCTGGCGGATCCCACCGCTCATCGCCGCATGGCGCAGATCTGGCTGCTGCGGGGCGCGCCGGAGAAGGCTCGGGAGGCCCGGGACCGGGCGGCCGCCGTGTGTCCCGGCTACACGGCGCTGCCGGAGCTCGCGGCGCTCTAGCCGGCGAGGCTCGCCGCTCTCAGACGATGCGTGATCCCTTCTTGCCCCAGTAGGCGTCCTTGAGGAGGCGCTTGTAGAGCTTGCCGGTGGGCAGGCGCGGCAACTCCTCCATGAAGTCGACGCTGCGCGGGCACTTGTAGTGGGCCAGGTGCTGCCGGGCGTAGTCGAGCAGTTCCGCTTCGAGCTCCGGCCCGGGCTCGGCCGAGGCGGCGGGCTGGACCACGGCCTTCACCGCTTCCCCCATCTCCGGATCGGGCACGCCGATGACGGCCACGTCCGCCACCTTGGGATGCATGACGAGCTGATCCTCGATCTCCTGGGGATAGATGTTGACCCCGCCGGAGATGATCATGAACGTGGCCCGGTCGGTGAGGTACAGATAGCCTTCTTCGTCCACGTAGCCCACGTCGCCGAGGGCGCTCCAGTTGGGGTGCTCGGGATGCTGGGCGCC
>JAWLCV010000010.1:0-37209 GCA_041686955.1 Pseudomonadales bacterium | reverse complement strand
GTGGAGAAGCCGATGGGGGCGGAGTGGTACAGGGGCGCCGGCGAGAGGTAGACGGTGTTCTCGTCGAATCCCCACAGGGCCCGCTGCAGGGCGCCCACCGGGCCCGCGTCGTCGTGGATCTTGGCGCCGGTCAGCGGCCGGGCGATGCCTTTGGGGCGGCCCGTGGTGCCGGAGCTGTAGAGCATGAACTGGCCCGCCGGCTCGTCGGCGAGCGGCTCGGCCGGGAAGTCCGCCAGCGTGGTTTCGTAAGGCTCATACCCCGGCTCGACGCCGTCGACCATGAGGAAGGTGTGGCAGCGCGGCGCGGACGCCGGCAGCTCCCGGGCCACCTCGCTCAAGTGCTTCGAGGCCACGAGCACCCGGGCCTCGCAATCGTCGAGGATGTAACCGGCTTCCTCCGCCGTCAGGTAACGGTTGATGGTGGTGACGTAGAGGCCCGAGCGCAGCGCGGCCCACACCACCTCGAAGTAGCGCAGGTGGTTCTCCATGAAAACGGCCATGTGGTCTCCTGGGCGAAGACCGCGGGCCCACATGAGTTGCGCCAGCCGGTTGGAGCGCTCGTCCAGGGCCGCGAAGGTGACCGCCTCGCCGCTTTCCGAGTGAACGACCGCCGCCTTGTCGGGTGCTTCCCGGGCCCATTTGCCTGGGTACATGTGGTCCTCCTTGAGCGGCGCGCTCGGTTCGGTCGAGCTTACTACACCGGCGCGCGGGCGGTCAGGTGCGCTCGGCCAGGTCGCGCATGCCCTGATCGGTGGTGAAGAACACGCTGCCGGTGAGGCGCAGAATGAACTCGGTGCCTTCGAGCCGCTCCATCACCGGGGCCTTCACCTCGGAGAGGTGCAGCTTGATGCCCATGTCCTCCAGGTTGGCATTCAGGCGGTGAAGCATCTCCAGGCCGCTGATGTCGATCATGTTGACCGCGCTCATCACCAGTAGCACGTGGCGGGTACCCGGGCGCCGCTGCACGATCTTCAGCAGCTTGTTCTCGATCTGATGGCTGTTGGTGAAGTTGACGTTCTCGTCGATGCGGATCGCGGCCACGTGAGGGAAGGTTTCCACGTCGTAGCGTCGCGCGGAACGGAAATGCTCGGTGTGGGGAACGCGGCCCACGATCACCACGTGGGGCCGGCTGGACGTGCGCACGAAGAAGGCGATGGAGAGCGCCACCCCGGTGAGAATCCCGGTCTCGACGCCGAAGGCGAGGACGCTGGCGAAGGTGACGAGCTCGGTGATGCTGTCTTCCCGATAGACCTTCCAGTGCCGGCGCAGGCTTTCGATGTCGAAGATGCCCAGCACCGACACCACCACGATGGCAGCCAGGGCCGCGTGGGGCAGCCGGGCGAACAGCGGGGTGAAGTACAGCAGGGTCAGGACGATCAGCGCCCCGCACACCAGGGAGCTCACCTGCGAGCGTGCGCCGGCCTGATAGTTGACGCTCGAGCGGGAGAAGCTCCCGGCCACGGGATAGGCGCCGGTGAAGGCGGCGCTCACGTTGGCGGCCCCCAGGGCGATGAGCTCCTGGTGGGCATTCACCCCGGTGCGCTGGCGGGCCGCCAGGGTGGCGCCGATGGAGTAGCTCTCCACGTAGGAGACCACGGCAATCATGGCCGACGAAGGCGCGATGTCCACCCACAATCGCCAGTCGAACGGCGGCAGCGTGAAACCCGGCAGGCCCGACGGCAGGTCGCCCACCACGGCCACGCCGTGCTCCACGTCGAGATTCCACAGCACCACCGCCACGGCGGCCAGCACCGTCACCAGCATGGGGCCGGTGCGGCTCACCGGGTGCTCCTCGGTGATCTCCGGGCGCAGCCAGCGCAGCAGGGTCACGGCGTGGCGGCGCACGAGCCACAGGCCCGCCAGGCTGCCGGCGCCGAGGAGCAGGGCGGCGGCGTTGAGCTCCTCGGTGTGGGTGGCCAGGGTCATCAACTGGTGGAATGGATCGGTGGCCTCGCCGCTGCCGATGCCGGTGAACGCGGGAAGCTGGCTGATGACGATGAGCACGGCGGCGGCGTTGACGAAACCGGTGATGACCGGAAGGCTCAACAGGTTCACCAGACCGCCCATCTGCGACAGCCGCAGCAGCCAGAGAAAGATGCCGGCCTGCACGCACAGCACCGTGGTGACGCCGATGTAGCTCTGCTGGTATTCCGGAGCGTAGCGGCCCACGGCCGTGGCCACCATCAGGGCGGTGATGGCCACCGGCCCCACCGCCATGTGCCGGGACGAGCCGAGCGCGGCGTACACCACCATGGGCAGAAGACTGGCGTAGAGACCGGCCTCGGGCGGCAGACCGGCGAGCACGGCGTAGGCCATGGCCTGGGGCACGGTGATGACGCCGACCACCAGGCCCGCCACGGCATCGTGGGTCAGGTCGTCACGGCGATAGCGCCGCAGCACGCCCCAGAGGGGGAGGTAGCTCTGCCAGTTTTTTACCCGAAGTTGAAACGGCAAGGCGGATGAATCGTTCAGCGAGGTAGGGCATTCTACCCGGGAAACCGCCATCGAATCGGAGGACATAGCCGTGCAGACACGCGCTGCAGTCGCCACCGGGCCCGGACAACCTCTGTCCATCGAGACCGCGGATCTGGAAGGTCCCAAGGCCGGCGAGGTGCTGGTGGAGATCAAGGCCACGGGGCTCTGTCACACCGACGCCTACACGCTCTCGGGGGCCGACCCGGAGGGACTGTTTCCGGCGATTCTCGGCCATGAAGGCGCGGGCGTGGTGGTGGAGGTGGGTCCGGAGGTGCGAAGCCTGCGGCCCGGCGATCACGTCATTCCGCTCTACACCCCGGAATGCCGGCAGTGCAAGTTCTGCCTGTCGCGCAAGACCAACCTGTGCGGCGCCATCCGCGAGACCCAGGGTAAGGGCGTGATGCCCGACGGGACCAGTCGGTTCTCCCTGAACGGCCGGATGCTGCACCATTACATGGGAACTTCCACCTTCTCCAACTACACCGTGGTCCCCGAGATCGCCCTGGCCAAGATCCGGCCCGACGCGCCGTTCGACAAGGTCTGTTACATCGGCTGCGGCGTGACCACCGGGCTTGGCGCGGTCATCAACACCGCGAAGGTGGAACCGGGCGCCAACGTGGCCGTGTTCGGGCTGGGCGGTATCGGCCTGAACGTGATTCAGGGGGCCCGCCTGGTGGGGGCGGACCGCATCATCGGCGTGGATCTCAATCCGGCGAAGCGGCCCCTGGCGGAGAAGTTCGGCATGACGGACTTCATCAATCCGGCGGACGTGGACGACGTGGTGGCGGCCATCGTCGATCTCACCGACGGCGGCGTGGATTACTCGTTCGAGTGCATCGGCAACGTGAACGTGATGCGCCAGGCGCTGGAGTGCTGCCACAAGGGCTGGGGCGAGAGCATCATCATCGGCGTGGCCGGCGCGGGCCAGGAGATCAGCACCCGGCCGTTCCAGCTCGTGACGGGCCGGGTGTGGCGGGGCACGGCCTTCGGCGGCGCCCGCGGGCGCACCGACGTGCCGCGCATCGTCGACTGGTATATGAACGGCAAGATCAACATCGACGACCTGATCACCCACACCCTGAGCCTCGACGACATCAACCACGGCTTCGAGCTCATGCACCGGGGCGAGAGCATCCGCTCGGTGGTGGTCTACTAGTGTACGGCGGCGCAGTGCACCAGCCGCCGGCGTCAGGCGCGCGCGAGCTCCCGTTCCGGCTTGAAGCCGAGCCGGCGCAGCACCGTGGCCGCGGGACAGAACCCGGTGAAGGCCTGCTGAAACAGGTTGACGCCGACGAACACGGTGAGCCAGACGAACGCCGGATGGACGAAGTAGGTCAGGGCCACCGACAACAGGACCATGAACCCGGCGAAGGCTTCTACGGCTTTCTCGAGCGACATATAAGGGTGCTCCTAAATTAGCTATTGCTAAAATAGTGCCGCGGGACGTTCCGATACATCCGGGATTCCCCCTACTGACGCCCGGGTTTGCCTGGGGGCGTCAGCGCCCCTAAGCTCGTGGAGCGCAACCTGGGTGGGAGGAGAGCATGACCGGACCGGAGTGGCTGGCGCAGGTGCGCGAAGAGATCCTCGAGCCGGAGCGGCCCATCTGCGATCCGCACCATCATCTCTGGGATCATCCCGGCAGCCGCTACCTGCTCGATGAGCTGCTCGATGACGTGGGCAGCGGCCACAACGTTGTCTCCACCGTCTTCGTGGAATGCGCCAGCATGTACCGGGCGGACGGACCGGAGGCGCTGCGGCCGGTGGGGGAGACGGAGTTCGTCAACGGCATCGCCGCCATGTCCGCCAGCGGAGGGTACGGCGCGCTTCGCGCGTGCGCCGGCATCGTCGGCTTCGCCGATCTGACCCTGGGGGCCGGGGTGGGCGAGGTGCTCGATCTGCATCTGGCCCGCAGCGGCCGGTTCCGCGGCATCCGCCACGCCGCCGGCTGGGACGCGGACGAACGGGTGCGAAACTCCCACACCCATCCGCCCCGCGGCCTGCTGCTGGATCCGGCGTTCCGCGCCGGTTTCGCGGAGCTGGCGCGCCGCGGTCTCAGCTTCGACGCCTGGCTCTATCACCCGCAGATTCCCGAGCTAACGGACCTGGCGCGGGCATTCCCCGACGTCACCATCATCCTCGATCATTTCGGCGGTCCGCTGGGCATCGGTCCCTACGAGGGGCACCGCGACGAGATCTTCGACGGGTGGCGCAGGGACCTGGCGGAGCTGGCGCGCTGCGAAAACGTCCATGCCAAGCTGGGTGGGCTGGTGATGCCCATCAACGGCTTCGGCTTTCACAAGGGGGAGCGGCCCCCCACCTCGGAGGAGCTGGTGGCGGCCACCAGCCGGTACTATCGCCACGCCATCGATTGCTTCGGTCCCGAGCGCTGCATGTTCGAGAGCAACTTTCCGGTGGACAAGCAGAGTTGCTCCTACCACGTGCTGTGGAACGCCTTCAAGAAGCTGGTGGCCGATGCCTCCGAGGCCGAGAAGGCACGGCTGTTCCACGATACGGCCGTGGAGGTCTATCGCCTCGGCGAGACGTCCTGACGCTTTCCCTCTGCGGCGCTGTCTGCCCGGCCTTCGAGTGCCATAATGACCCTCGTGCTCAATGATCGAAGGAGGAGGACGATTTGAGATTCCCCATGGTCTGCAGCCTCGGCGCTGCCCTGCTGCTCGCCCTCGACGGTGCCGCCGCCACAGCCGCCGATACGGCCAACCCGACCGCGCAGCCGGAGGCCGAGGTGTACTTCATCGAGCCGGCCGACGGAGCGGTGCTGACGAGTCCGGTCACCGTGAAGTTCGGCCTGAGGGGCATGGGCGTCGCTCCCGCCGGCGTCGAACGTGCGGGCACCGGTCACCACCATCTGCTCATCGACCAGGACGTCGGTGAGCTCGATCTCGGCCTGCCGCTTCCTGCGACGGAACGGGTGCGCCATTTCGGCGCGGGCCAGACCGAAGCGGAAATCGAGCTGGCGCCGGGCGAGCATCGGCTCACCCTGGTGGTCGGCGATCATCTGCACATTCCCCACGACCCGCCCGTCACGTCACAGACCATCACCATAACGGTGGAGTGAACGCGGGTACGGGTTTGTTCGGATAGCTCGCGCCGTTTCGAAGTCATAGCCTCAGAAGGATACGCCTTCCACGGTGGGAGGCGACCACGCCCCAACAAGCGAGGTGACGGCGATGAACGGATTCACGCAAAAGCGTCTACGGGTCCGCGCGATCCCGGCTGTGGTGCTCACGGTGGGGCTTTCCACGGGTTTCGCCGCCGTGGCGGCGCCCGGACCTTCCGGTCCCGGCGGCCAGCAGGGGCCCGCGGTCCGGCAGCCTCAGGTGGACCAGGATCGGGCCCAGCAACGGGACCGCACCATGGACCGGGCCATGGACAGATCCATGGACAGATCCATGGATCGGGGCATGGACCGAGCGGCGGATCGGGACCGCGACCGGCTGCGGGTTCATCAGGACCAACCCATCTACGGTCAGGAGGTCATGACCGAGCAGGAGCGGCTGCGCTATCGCGAGCAGCTCCAGGCCATCCCCGATGAAGCGGAACGCAACCGCTTCCGCGAGCAGCACCGCGAGGAAATGCAGGAGCGGGCGCAGGCTCGGGGGATCACGCTGCAGGAGGCGGAGGAGCCCGGGGTCGGCGACCAGGACCGGTTGCGCGACCGCGACCGGGACCGCGACGCTGACGGGGATCAGCTCCCCGACAGGGATCAGGACCGCGATCGCCTGCGGGTAGATCAGGATGACCGGTGATCGGCACCACGCGATGAGCCGGCCCGATTCGTTCGTTAGGAATCTTGTCGGAAGTCTGGTGCTGACGATCCCGTGGTGGCCGGCAGGAGGCTGGGCGGAGTCCAGTGCGTCGCTGGCCATCGGCGCCGAATATCGCAGCGGCGACTACGGCACCGGCGGCGGCGATATCGACGACGTTTACGTGCCTGTGACCCTGGACGTGCAGCGGGACGATCTGATTTTCCGGGTCACGGTGCCGTACGCCTGGGTTCAGGGCCCGGCTGGCAGCCTGGAGAGCTCCGAGACGCTGCTGCCGGGCCAGGGGCCCGAGATCTCCGACGGCGGGCTCGGTGACGTGATCGCCAGCGTCACCCTGCAGAACCTGTATCAGAGCCCGGACGGTGCCACGGCCATCGATCTCACCGGAACCGTCAAGCTCGGCACGGCGGACGAGGACGAGGGGCTGGGGACAGGCGAGACGGATTACTCCGGTCAGCTCGACGTGTATCGATTCCTCCAGGAAGGCGCCGTGTTCGCCAGCGCCGGCTATCAGGTCCGCGGGGAGCCGGAGGGTTACGATTTGAAGAACACGTGGTTCGCCGCCGCCGGGGGCCTGGTGTACCTGTCGTCGGACACGAGCCTCGGCGGGATGCTCAGCTACCGGCCCGAAGTGGTGGCATCGGGGGATCCGGCCGCCGACGCCACCCTGTTCCTCGGCAGGCGGCTGAGCTCCCGGGTTCAGTTTCGGGGCCACGTGCTGGTGGGGCTCGCCGACGCGAGCGCGGATTGGGGGCTCGGCGCCAGCCTGGTGATGTGGCTGTAGCGGGGGCCGGCAAGCCGTCAACGGACTGTCGCGATCCGAATGGTAGTATCTCCCTCGAGCCGGGACGGGCGCGCCCGGCGGCAACAGGAGAGATCATGACCATCGAAGTCATCGGCGCCGGATTCGGCCGTACCGGCACCCTGTCTTTGAAGCTGGCGCTCGAGAAGCTGGGCTTCGGCAAGTGCTACCACATGATCGAGGTCGCGCAGAACCCGGGCCACGTGGCGTTGTGGCAGGACGCGACCCGGGGTGAGCCGACGGACTGGGACACGCTGTTCGAGGGCTACGGGGCGAGCGTGGATTGGCCGGCCTGCAACTTCTGGGAGCTGCAGCTCGGCCACTACCCGAACGCTCGTGTCATCCTCTCCGAGCGCGACCCCGACCGCTGGTACGAAAGCGTGATGAACACCATCTACCCCTCGAGCCTCGCCTTCCGGGAGGCGGAGGATCCGGCCACCCGGGAATTCGCGGAGATGGTGTTCGAGCTCGTCTGGGAAGGCACCTTCCACGGCCGGGTGGAGGACAAGGAGCACGCCATCGACGTGTATCTGGCCCACAACGAATACGTCAAGAAACAGGCGCCCAAAGACCGGTTGCTGGTGTTCCAGCCGGAGCAGGGCTGGGCGCCGCTGTGCGACTTCCTGGACCGTCCGGTGCCCGATGAACCGTTCCCCCGGGTGAACTCCACGGAGGAGTTTCGCGACCGACGCCGTTAGCGCGGCGGCGCCTGCCTCAGAAGGAAGCGGCCGCCGGGGGCGTGCCCAGAAGCCGCACCCGCAGCCGGCGGATGGCCTCGAGCTCGTAGCCCGCGTGGAGAGCGGCCTGGGCGTTCAGTCGCGCCACGTCCGCTTCGCTGAACCAGCCCACGTCCAGCAGCTCCCCCTCGTCGAAGCCCGTCACGTCCTCCACGAGAGGCGCGGCGTACACCATGTGCAGCGCGCGCTTGTAGGAGTAGGCGCCGAGCTCCGAGAGCTCGGGGGCGTAGATCCCCAACTCCTCCTCGAGCTCACGTGCCGCCGCCGTGGCGGGCGACTCGCCCCGCTCGATCTGGCCGCCCGGCAGCCCCCAGCGGCGCCGGCCGGCCCAATAGCGGTTGTGGATCGCGAGCAGGAAGCTGTTCCCCCGGTAGAGGATGCAGCGGGCGGTCTTGTAGCGGCGGTTCATGAGTGCATTCTAGCAGGGGCGGCCCGCCCGCTACCCGCCGCCGTTTGCCAATCGTCCGTTCAGGAGCTGGTTCAGGGCCTCGACACGGATCCGGCGGCCGTATTCCGACAGCTCGTACGCCTCGGCGTAGCGGCTTCCGGGCGGGCCGAAGCGGCGGGCCACCGCCTGGGGTCGGCGCCCGTAGAACTCCGCCAGCCAGCTCTGCCGGTCGCCGGAGACGGCGACGCCTTCCACGTGGGGCAGCCACTCGAATACCTGGGACGCGTGGCAGGCGAGCAGGGAAACCACGGCGTCGAAGTCGTCGCCGATGTCCAGCACCCAGTCCGCACGAAATGGCTGGGGCCGCTGGAAGAAATCGCACATGGCCAGCACCACCGGGTCCTCGGCGAGAACCGGGACGTCCGGGACGACGTTGGGAACCCGCAGCAGGTAGCAGGCATCCTGCACCAGCCGGGCGGTGGCGCGATGATCCGGGTGGTAGTCCTCGGGCCGGTGGGTGACCAGCACGTCGGGACGAAACCGGCGCACCTCACGGATCAGCCGCTGGCGCAGCGCGATGCTGGCCTCCAGCTCGCCGTCGGGAACGTCCCACACGGTAAGCTCGGCTCCCAGCCGGTCCGCCGCCCGCTGCGCCTCGCCCCGGCGCCGCGCCGCCAGCTCGCCGCGGCCCAGCCGATGATGCCCTGCGGAGCCGTCGGTGAGACAGAGAATGGCCAACGGGCCGCCGGCACGACACTGTCGCACCATGAGGCCCCCCGCGTGGAACTCGGCATCGTCCGGATGGGCCGCCACCACCATGAGCCGGAGCTGGTCCGGGTTTGCGGGAGTCAATCGACCACTCCGGGACGCCGCCGGTAGTGCAGGGTGGCCTGCTCGAACTCGTGGGCGAGCTGCAGCAGGCCCAGGTCGTCGTGGGGCCCGGTGACGATCTGCACGCCCGCGGGCAGGCCCTCGGGCGTGAATCCCGCCGGAACCGAAATGGCCGGCAGCCCGGTGACGGAGACGGCGCAGCAGATGGTCATCCAGTCGATGTAGGTATCCATGGGCTGTCCGTTGATCTCGCGGACCCAGTCCGTTTCCACCGGGAACGGCGGCACCTGAGTGGCCGGCAGCAGCAGCGCGTCGTAGCGTTCGAAAAATTCCACCACCCGGCGGTAGATGTGGGTGCGCGTCACCTCCGCCTCGAGAATCTCCCGGGCCTGCAGTGCCAGCCCCCGTTCGATGTTCCATATCACGGGCTCCCGGGCATGCTCGCGCCAATCCGGTACGTCCCGATCCAGGGCGTGCCCGAGCACCGCCAGGGCGGCTGCCCGCTGCACCTGAAACACCTCCATGGCGCCGCGCAGGTCCGGACAGTCCCGCTCCACGTGACAGCCGAGGTCGCGGAAGGTGTGTGCCGCGGACTCGGCGATGCTGGCCAGCTCCGGCGCCACGGGTACGAGATCGAGGTCCGGGGTCCACGCCACGCGCAGCCCACGCAGATCCCGGGCGAGCGTTCCGGCGAAGGCGTGGCCCGGCTGACCCAGGGACAGGGGGTCGTCCCGGTAATGGCCGGCCTGGACCGACAGCAGCAGCGCCGTGTCCGCCACGGTGCGCGCCATGGGGCCGGGCGTGGAGAGGCGGGCGAACCAGCCCATGGGGCGGCGATCGGGGACCCGGCCGATGGAGGGCCGCATGCCCACCACGTTGCAGAACGCAGCCGGGTTGCGCAGTGAGCCGCCCATGTCGCTGCCGTCCGCCAGCGGGAGCATGCCCGTGGCCAGCGCGACGGCGGCGCCGCCGCTGCTGCCGCCGGCGGTACGTTCCGGCGCGTACGGATTGCGGGTGACGCCGAACAGCGCGTTGACCGTGTGGGAGCCGAGCCCGAGCTCCGGCATGTTGCTCTTGCCGATGAAGATCGCCCCCGCGGCCCGCTGCCGGGCTGCGAGGGCGTCGTCCGCCGCGGCGATCCGGTCGTGGAACGGCGGGAATCCGAAGGTGGTGGGGAAGCCGGCGACCTCGACCGCGTCCTTCGGCGCCATGGGCAGACCGTGGAGCGGCCCCAGCCGGTCGCCGGCGGCTTGAGCGCGGTCCGCGCCGTGGGCCAGCTCCAGGGCCCGGTCCCGGGGAAGCAGATTGACGAGGGCATTCAGCCGGGGGTTCAGGCGCTCGATCTGGTCGTAGCACGCGTTCATCAGATCGACGGCGGTGAGCTTGCCCCGCCGCATGGCGGCCACCAGCGACGCGGCGCTCTCGAAGATGAGATCGGTCACGGCCTGCCTCCCTTGCCCCCGGGGCGCGCCCGGTCCGGCGCAGTCATTGTGGGAAGATCACCCGGCACGCGCAAGCGGAACGCGCAAGGCCGCAGACGCGGGCGGCGGCGCGTCGCGGCGGTGATCGTAGTAGGCTTTGCCGAATCGGCGGCGCACGGGCAGGATGTGGGGACTGCCGCCACCGGAACCGGAAGGGAGGAACCGACCATGACCGAGGTTGTTCGAGCGCTGGTGGACGCTCTGGGCGAGGACTGCGTGCTGACGGGTGACGACGTGCATCAGCGCGCCGCCGGCCTCTGGCGACGCGACACCATCCAGGCCAAAGCGTTGATCCGCCCCCGTTCCACCGACGAGGTCAGCACCGCCATGCGGATCTGTCACGATCACGGTCAGAGCGTGGTGGCCCATGGCGGTCTCACCGGCCTCGTGAACGGAGCGCTCACCGGCCCGGACGATGTCGTACTGTCGCTGGAGCGCATGAAGGCCATCGAGGCCGTGGATCCCGTGGATCGCATCATGGTGGTGCAGAGCGGGGCGGTGCTGCAGCAGATTCAGGAGCAGGCCGAGGAGCACGGATTGCTGTTTCCCCTGGACCTGGGCGGCCGCGGAAGCTGTACCATCGGCGGAAACATATCCACCAACGCGGGCGGAAACCGGGTCATCCGCTACGGCATGACCCGGGACATGATTCTGGGGCTCGAGGCGGTGCTGGCGGACGGCACCGTGATCTCCAGCATGAACCGGATGATCAAGAACAACGCCGGCTACGACCTGAAGCACCTGTTCATCGGCACCGAGGGGACCCTGGGGATCGTCACCCGGGCCGTGTTGCGGTTGCGCGAGCAGCCCCGGCATCTGGCCACCCTGTTCGTGGCGGTGGACGAGTTCTCGAAGCTGCCGGCCTTTCTCAAGCACATGGACGCCGCCCTGGGTGGCACCTTGTCGGCCTTCGAGGTGATGTGGAACGAGTTCTACACGCTGGTGACCACCGAGCCTGCCAAGAGTCAGCCCCCGCTCCCCCAGGACTACCCGTACTACGTGCTCGTGGAGGCCATGGGCGCCGACGAGGCCGCGGTGGAGGAGGCTCTGGCGGAGGCCTACGAGCAGTCCCTCATCGTCGACGCGGTGCTGGCGCAGTCGGAGAGCCAGCGGCGCCAGCTCTGGGCCATGCGCGACGACGTGGAGCAGTGTTTCCGCGACGGCCCCACCGTCGCTTTCGACGTCAGCCTGCGGATCTCCGACATGGAGGCCTACGTGGCCGAGGTACGTAGTCGGCTCTTCGAGTTGCCGGGTCCCTGCCGCTGCTACGTCTTCGGTCACCTCGGCGACGGCAACCTCCACGTGGTGGTCGGGCCGGAGACGCTCACGCCCGAGATCCGCCACACCGTGGAAGCCTGTGTCTACCAGCCGTTGCGCGCGGTGGGCGGATCCGTCTCCGCGGAGCACGGCGTCGGTCTGGAGAAGAAACCGTATCTGGACATCTCCCGCAATCCCGCCGAGATCGAGCTCATGCGCACACTCAAACGAGCCATGGACCCGAAGGGACTGCTGAACCCGGGGAAGATCTTCGACCTCGAGCCGCAACAGACAGGTGCAGGAGCATGACCGAGCTGCATTACCGATCGCTCTACGAGGTGCGCACCCAGATCAGAAGCGGTGAGCTGAGCGCGCGGGACGTCACCGAGGCGTGCCTCGCGCGTATCGAGGCCCTGGAGCCGGAACTGCACGCGTACGCCCGGGTTCTCGGCGAGCAGGCCCTGGCCGCGGCCGGGCGGCTCGACGAGGAACGCCGTTCCGGTAAGCCTCTGCGGCCGCTGCACGGGGTGCCCGTGGCGATCAAGGACCTGCTGTACACCCGCGGCGTGCCCACGGCTTCGGGTACTCTGGTGATGCGCGACTTCATTCCCGACGAGGACGCCACCGTCGTCACCCGCCTGAAGGAGGCGGGTGCGGTGATCATCGGCAAGACCCAGCTCACCGAAGGCGCCTTCGGCGCCCACCATCCGGCGATCGAAGCGCCGGTGAACCCATGGAATCCCGACTGCTGGCCCGGGGTGTCATCCTCCGGTTCCGGCGTGGCGGTGGCCGCGGGCATGGCCTACGGAGCTTTGGGCTCCGACACGGGCGGCAGCATCCGCTTTCCCTCGGCGAGCTGCGGGCTGGTGGGGATCAAGCCCACCTACGGGCGGGTCAGCCGGCATGGAGCGTTCCCCCTGGCCGAGTCTCTCGACCACATCGGGCCCATGACGCGCACCGTCAGGGACGCGGCGATACTGCTGAAGGTGCTCGCCGGCCAGGACCAGCGCGATGCGACGACGCTGCCCGACGCGGTGCCCGATTACCCTGCGCTGACCGCTCTGCGCATCGCCGGGATGACCATCGGGGTGGATTGGGAGTACGTGAGCCGCGGGGTGGAGCCCGCGGTGGCGGCGACGGTGCGGGACGCCCTGGCGATCTTTCGGGAGCTCGGCGCCGAGGTCCGGGAGGTGACCGTGCCCGATTCCACCCACACTCTGGTGGAGGGCTGGGCCCTCACCTGCGGCGTCGAATGCGCCCGGGCCCACGCCCGCTACTACCCCTCGCGCAAGGACGCCTACGGGCCCGTCCTGGCCGGGCTCATCGAGCTGGGCCTGCGGGTGACGGAGGCCGACTACCAGAATCTGGAGCGGACCCGCCGCGAGTTCCGGCAGGCGTTCGACCGTTTGCTCGAGGACGTCGACGTGATGATCGCGCCGTGCATGCCGATGCTGCCCCCGGAGCTCGATGCGCTGGATTCGGAGCTGGACGTCGACGAGGGTCGCGCCGAGTTCATCACGTTCACGGCCCCGTTCGACTACTCGGGTCACCCGACCATCACCCTGCCCGCGGGCTCGACCGAGGACCGGCTGCCCAAGTCGTTTCAGCTCGTCGGCAGATTTCTGGGAGAGCCGACGCTCATCCGTGCGGGCTCGGCGTTCGAAGCGGCCCTGGGCTGGGAAGAGCATCCCCTTGCGTAGCGTCGCCGTTCACGGGCCCGCGAGCGCGTCGTGGAGCGCGAAGACGGCATCGAGCACCGCGTCGGGAGCTTCCACGGCGGCCACCACCGCGACGGTCGCGCCGGTGGCGGGGAAGTAGAACGCGCTGGTGGTGTAGCCGGGGCCCCCGCCGTTGTGACCGAACACCGGGCCCCGGGGGCCGGTTCGTTCGCCCATCAGGCCGAGGCCATAGCCCGGTCGACTCCACGGAGGGTGCTCGCCGGGAACGGGAACCAGCTCGGTCATGGCCGCGGTCGGTTCCGGCCCCAGCCACTGCCGGGCGAGCAATGCGTCGAGGAAACGCACACAGTCTGCGGCGTCCGAAGCCAGCAGCCGGTGCCAGACCCATCCTGGATCGTAGCGGCGCATCGGGTCGTCCTGGTGGGTACCGGGGGGGCAGAGTGCCGGATCCTCCACGGAGTGGATCAGGCGCGTGCGCTTCAGGTGGAGCGGCTCGAGTAGCCGTTCCCGCAGCAGCCGTTCCAGCGGCAGCGACCAGACACCCTCGAGGACCCTGACGAGCAGCGCGTATCCGGGGTTGGAGTACGCCCATCCCGTGCCGGGCGGGTAGAGGAGCCCGCGCCGGTAGGTCGCGTCGGCGAACCGCTCGAAATCCCACGCCGGCTCTCCGGCCGCCACCGCGCGGTGATATTCCGGCAAGGCGCCATAGTCCGGCAGGCCGGCGGTATGATCGAGCAACTGACGCACCTTCACCCGGCCGGCCTCGGGAACGTCCGGGCAGAGCTCGTCCAGGGTCGTCTCCAGCCGCAGCTGCCCGGCCGACACCGCATCGAGCACCAGGGTGGCGATGAAGGTCTTGGTCAGGCTGTAGATGGGCAATGCCGGCTGCGGCGCCGTATGCCGCACGACGAGCCGTTTGGGCGTCAGCACGGCGGCGGAGTAGGCGCAGCCGTCACCGAGCCCGTGGCGGACGATGGCGTCGACTTCCGCTTCGCCCATGGACATGACTGCATAACTCTTTGCCTGGTGCGGCAACCTTAGCGGGGGAAGCCGGCGCCGGCCATCTGGAATTTCCACTTTCGTCGTGGTCTGATTGCCGCCATGATTGCACTCAGTCACCGCTTCCCGCTCACTCTTCTTCTCGCCCTCTGTCTCGTCGGCGCCGCGGTATGGGCCGCGCCGGCTGCGCGGGCCGCGGCCTACTCCCTGCGGGACGACGACGTGCAGGTGGTCGGGGCGGTCACCACCATCCGCGCTCGCTACGAGGACACCCTGGCTGCCATCGCCGAGCGGCACGGACTGGGATACCGCGAGCTTCTGGATGCCAACCCGGACGTGGACCCGTGGCTGCCCGGCGACGGCACCGAGGTGATCCTGCCGACGGAGTACGTGCTGCCGGACGGGCCGCGAGAGGGGGTGGTGGTGAACCTCGCCGAATATCGGCTCTACTACTATCCGCCGAACCTCGACATGGTGATCACCTACCCGGTGGGGCTGGGACGGCAGGAATTCCGCACGCCGCTGGGAACGACGCAGATCATCACCGCCATCGAGAACCCCAGTTGGACCCCCACCGCGTCGTCACGCAAGGAGCATGCTGCCCAAGGTGACCCCTTGCCGCCGGTGGTGCCGCCGGGGCCGGAAAATCCGCTGGGTTCACTGGCGCTGCAGCTCGACATCCCCGGCTACTTCATTCATGGCACCAACCAGCCCTTCGGCGTGGGACAGATGGTGAGCCATGGGTGCATCCGGCTGTACGAGCCTCACATCGCGACGCTGGCGGAGCTGACGGGCAAGGGCACGCCGGTGCACATCGTCGACGAGCCGTTCAAGGTGGGCTGGCGTGGTGACCGGTTGTTCGTCGAGGTCCACCGGGGCATCTATTCGGACCCCGATCCGGCTGAGCTGCCGAAGCGCATCGAAGCGGCCACAAAAAACCGCGCCGCAGTCATCGACTGGGCGCGGGTTCAGGAATTGCTGGAAACCCCGACCGGCGTTCCAGCGAGAATCTGATCTACTTACGGGCGCAGCAGGTGTCGGAGATCCGCTGCACGCGCTCGTTGGCTTGATTCGCGGCGTCCATAGCCCGCTGTGCCGTGGATTGAGCGGCGCTCGCTTCCTGGCTGGCACGGTTCGCAGCCGAGGCGGCTCGATCCGCAGAGTTCGCGGCTGCTTCTACCTGACTCTCCAGATCACTCAGGCGCGACTCCAGGGTGTCTACGCGATTGGTATCGACGGACGCACAGCCCGCAATGGCAAAAGTTGCGATGAGAGCGATTGCTGATTTCTTCACGATAGAGCCTCTTTTTGTGGCTGTTGACCGAGGCTGCACGATACCACAGGAAACGCGATTTGTACCCGCTGGAAGCGGGCTGCGGACGTGACAAGCCATCGGGTGTCGAGCGAGTGGATCGTGCCGCGTGCCTGCGGTGACGCAGCTCACAGATTCGACTCTAAAAACAACAAGAGAACTGACAGATTGCACGGACGCGCGAAAACCCCGGGCATCAGGTGTCGAACTCGAGGATGGCCCGGCCTGCGATCTTGCCCTGCTCGAGCGCCGTCGTGGCCTCGTTGATCTGGTCGAGGGTGTAACGTGCCGTCACCAGGGCATCCAGATCCAGGTCACCGTTCTCCTGCCATTCCAAAAACCGGGGAAAGTCCCGTTCGGGTGCGCAGGAGCCGCCGATGCTGCCGATGAATTGCTTCTCGTTGAGCAGCACGTCGAGGGCGTTCAGCTCCACGTTGGTGGTTGGCACGCCCACGAGCACCGCCGTGCCGCCCGCGCGGGCGCCGAAGTGGCCCGTGCGGCAGACCGGGACGATCTGCTCCATGGTGGTCCTGATGCCGATGCAGTCGAAGGCGTAGTCGACGCCGCTCACCGGCGAGTGGAAGATGGTGAATTGATCGTCGTGCCCCGTCAGCGCGTGGATCGCCTGCACCGGATCTTCGCGGCTGGCATTGATTCCGTGGGTCGCGCCGAAGCGTTTCGCGAACTCGAGCTTCGCGTCATCGAGATCCACGGCGATGATGAGGTTGGCGCCCGCCACCCGGGCCCCCACCACTGCAGACAGACCCACGCCGCCGACGCCGAAGATGGCGACGCTCTGGCCGGGCTGAACGTTGGCGGTGTTCACCACCGCACCGGCTCCGGTCATCACCGCGCAGCCGATGATGGAGGTCACGTCGGTGCGGATGCCGGGGTCGACCTTCACCACGTATTGCTGGTCGGCCAGGGTGTGATCCGCCCAGGTGAAGACGTTCTCGGATTCGGCGAGGCCGTCGCTGACCTGCAGGGTGGCACGGACCGGGGGCGCAGTGGCCGCCACGGCGTTCCGCGGCACCCAGGTGACGAGCACCGTGTCGCCTTCGCGGACATGAGTCACGTCACGGCCGGTGGCCAGAACCACGCCGGTGGATTCGTGGCCGAGGATCACCGGACTCGTTCGCGGGCGGTGCATCTGGTGGAGCTGTGAATGGCAGATGCCCGAGGCGAACTGTTTCACCACCACCTGAGTGGGGCCCGGGTCGGGCAACTCGAGCTCCTCGATGCGCAGCACCGAGGTATCCTTCGGCAGCACCACTACACGCGCGGGGGTTCCCATGTTCGCCTCCCTGCCTCACGTTGTCGGTTCCCGGATATTGACCTCAAGGGGGAACGGACGCAACGTGACGGGTGGCTCGTACACTAAACTTCGACGCATGACCGATCGTTTCAAGCTGATATTCCGGGGCGAAGTGCTCGAGGGGCAGCACCCGGCCGTGGTGCGAAAGCGCCTGGCCGCGCTGGCCGGCTTCGATGATGCGCAGCTCGACAAGCTTTTTTCGGGCCACCCGGTGGTGGTGAAACGCGAAGTGGACAAACCCGCCGCGGCGCGATTGCAGACCCTGTTCGGCAAAGCGGGCGCCCGACTGCGCGTGGTGCCCCTCGAGACGGCGGAGGGCGACGCGCCGGCGGGCCCTGCAGCGCCGGCAGGTACTGAAGCGCCGGCAGGTACTGAAGCGCCGGCCAGCGCTGAAGCGCTGGGGTTCGAAGTCCTGCCCCCCGGCAGCGCCATCCTGCGGGACGACGAGCGGGTCAGGCCGGCTGCGCCGGAGATCGACCTTTCGGGGCTGTCGTTGCAGGAAGGTGAACCGGAGGAGCCGGAACGGGCCCCGGCGGTGGCGCCGCCGGAGGTGGACCACCTGTCGCTGGCGCCGGTGGGCGCAACGCTGAACGACGCCGAGCCGCCACCGCCGCCGACGGCCCCGGACACGTCTCACATCCGGCTGCTCGACGAATCCTGATCCTCGCGGCGCCCGCCCGGGTCCGCGCTTACGCGACGGTGACCTTGATGCTGGTGTAGCCCGCCTGCTCCATGGCCGCGGCCACCCGATCCTGGGTGTCGGGGCAGAGGGCGATCATGGATCCGCCGCCGCCACCGCCGGTGAGCTTCGCGCCCAGGGCCCCGTGCTGGCGGGCCACGTGCACCAGTTCCTCGAGCTCGGGGGTGGAGAGCTGAAGCGCGTTCAGGTAGCCCTGGCAGAGATTCATCAGCTCGCCGAGCTCCTCGAAGTGAGCGCTCTGCAACGCTTCGACGCCGGCCCGGGTAAGGGCCGCGATCTGGTCGAAGATGGCGTCATAGCGCGCCTGATGGGTCTGCCACGCCCGCCGCACCCGGGCGACGGTGGCGGCGGTGAGGCTCTCGCGCCCGGTGATGCCGATGACCAGGGGCACCGGCTCGCTCAGGCGCACTTCCTCGAACCGGCCGGCGCCGGCTTGCTCGGGATCCGTGGTGGCGCGCTGATACATCAGCGGCGCGCCGTAGGTCGCGATGGTGTTGTCGATGCCCGACGGCGTGCCGTGGGCCGCCTTCTCGCACTCGTAGGCGAGGGCGTTCACCGCCGATTCCGCCAAGCCGAGCTCGAAGGCGCGGTCGAGGGCGCGAATGACCGCCACCGCCAGCGCCGCGGAACCGCCCAGGCCCATGGCCCGCGGCACATGGGGAATCACCTCGATGGTCATGGCGCGGCCGGCGAGCCCGAGACCCTCCAGGATGTTGTGGAGGATCCCGCCCAGGCCCTGGCCGCCGGCGGGGCGAATCTTCTGCTCCAGCCCCCAGCGCGGGATCACCAGATTCACCCCTTCGCCACCCTGGCGGACCACCGCCTCCACCGCCAGCGGGATGGGCAGGGCCAGCGCCGGGCGGCCGTAGACCACCGCGTGCTCACCCAGCAGGATCACCTTGCCGCAGGCGGAGCTGCGCTCGGCGCTGCCCGGCTGCACCGTGCGGCGCGCCAGGTTCTTGAGGATCTGTTGAGCCTTCCAGACCTTGATTTCCCCGGACTCGATGAGCGCCTCCACCACCGTGTCGAAGAGCTCCGGCGGCACGCCGGCGGTGCTGGCCACGCTGCGGGCGTGGAGCGTCATGTGATTCTGTTGAATGCCGTCCGTCGAGAGCGCGCGCAGCGCCGCGAAATTCTGTGCCAGGCCCACGGCCGCCATGATCCCCGCCAGCTCGCCGGCGTCGGGTGATCCGAGCAGCCGGTGGTTGATGCGCACGCTGGGGTTGGTCTCGAGCGATCCGCCCACGGTGCCCACCTTCATGGGAATCTCGATCTCTCCGACCAGTTCCCCCTCCTCGCCGCGGTACCAGCGCGTCAGCGCCCGGTACTTGCCGTCGCGAGCCGCGTAGGCGTGAGCGGCGGCCTCGATGGCGCGCCAGTCGTTGCCGGTGGCGATGGCCACCGCATCGACGCCGTTCATGATGCCCTTGTTGTGGGTGGCGGCCCGGTACGGGTCCACCAGCGCCAGGTCGTTGGCGAGGATGATGCCGTCCCGCACCTGCTCGCCGCTGAACCCCTTGCCTTCCAGGTTGCTGCACGGGATGCGCACCGTCGCCCGCGCCAGCGCCCGGTCGGTGAGGTTGGAGAGAATGCGCAGAAACACCTTGCCGCCGGTGATGGTCTCCACCAGGGAGGCGACGCCCTCGCACATGGTGTTCACCAGGTTGGCGCCCATGGCGTCCCGGGTGTCCACCAGCAGGTGCAGCACCAGCATCTCCCGGCCGTCCTCGGGGGCCGGGTAGCTGAACACCTCGACCTCCAGCGCGCCGCCGCCCCGGGCCTGCATCTTCGGATGAAGGCTGTTGGCCAGGGCGAGGATCTCTTCCTTCCGCGCCAGGAGCGCGGCCTTGGCGGCCTCCATGTCGGCGATGTTTACGGCCTGGACCTGGCCGATGAGAATCGGCTCGGTGCTCGTGGCGGCGAACCCGCCGCTGAGCCGCGCCATGCGGGCGGCCCCGGAGAGTCCGGCGACGATGGAGGGCTCTTCCACCACCAGGGGGATCACGTAATCCCGGCCGTTGATGAGAAAGTTGAGCGCATACCCCAGGGGCAGTCCGAACACGCCCACCACGTTCTCGATCATCTTGTCCGCCACGGGAAGGCGCAGGGTGTGATCACCCGAGGCCAGAGCCCGGACGTCGGCCTCGGAGAGCAGGCCGCGCCGATGCAGGGCGGCGATGCGCTCGGCCACGCTCATCTTGAAGAAGTTGGGGATGCGGGCGCCGCCTTCGGCGGGACCGTCAGCCGGTGACTTCGACACCATGGGACGCAATCTCCAGGGGTACGGGCAGGAATCGGTTGTCGGCGCCGGCGAGACGCAGAAAGCGCTCGGCCGCATGAGGATCCGGGGTGAAGGCGGCGCCGATGTCACCGCCCCCGGCCCCGCACGGTTTGTAGACCACTCCGGCTTCCATGGCAAGCTGCGCGAGCCGTTCGTGCCCGCCGCCGTAGATTCCGAGGCCGGCGGCCCGGTCCAGGGCGCGGAGCGCCGCGACGTAGTCGGCGAGGCCGGCGAGGAGGTCGCCGTGGCCGAACAGCTCCCGCGCCGCCGCGGCGAGATCGTTCAGCGCCGCGCCTCCTTCACCTTCCCGCCAGGCGCGAAAGCGTGTGAGGTGATCCACGGTGCGCGCCGGGACGCCCGCCCACACGAAGGCGAGGTGCAGGTGTTCCGGCAGTCGCCAGGCGGTGGCGCAGCCCCGTTCGAACCGGATGGTTCCTCCATGCCAGGCGGCCGCGACGTCGAGGCCGCTGCCGGCGCCGCCCTGCAGCCGGTGATGAATGGCGAGCGCCGTGGCGAGCTCCGCCGGCTGACCGAGCAGCCGGCAGCATGCGCCGTATACCGCCGCGCAGAGGGCAGCGCTGGAGCCGAGCCCCAGCTTCTGGTGATCGACGTGAAAGGCGCGGGTGTCGAGCTCCATCCGGCCGCCCGCCGGCAGATCGCGGCAATCCAGCGCCTGCAGCACGTGCCACGGCAGGTGCCACACCTGATCGGCGGCCGGAGCCTCGTGGGCCGTCAGCCGCGACCGTGGCACCTCCGCGTTCGGGGCGCGATGACCCAAAGCCGAAAAGTGCCAGGCCCCGTCACCCGTGGCGGCGGCGACGCTGCACGTGGCGAACCGGTCGACCGCCATCACCAGCGCCGGCGCGCCGGCGAGCACCGCGTACTCGCCCCACAGCACCACCTTGCCCGGTGCTCGCGCCTTTATCATGAGCCGGTCCTGGCTCCCTGGCCCAGTCCGGTGGAGAGGACGTCCTTCACGCCGGGAATCGCCGCCAGGGCCTCCACTACGGCCGGTTCGCTCTCGGGCAGGCAAACGGCCTTCACCTGCGGGCCCGCGTCCACCGTGAAGAACACCGCCGCGCCTTCGTCCCGCAACGCCCGGAGCCGCTGCAGACAGGCGACGGTGGCTGCGTTCCAGTAGAGGAGCCCGGGGCGGGTGGCGAGCATCAGGCCGTGCATCTTCAGACAGCTATGCTCCGCGAGCGCCGCCAGGGCGCCGAAGTCGCGCGCCCCCAGGTGGGTGAGCGCCTCGTCGAAATCGCGCCGGGTGCTTTCCACCCACGCGTCGTAGTAGGGGGAGGTTGCGGCGGAGAGCCGCATGCCGTCCGTGGACGAGACGGCCTTGCTCGAGGTGTCGGTGACGGCGATCACCACCTTGAGCGGCCACGCCTCGGCGTCGAGCACGGGCCGGCCCTGCCAGGCGGGGGGCTCCAGCGCCACGAAGCCGCCGAACACGGATCGGGCGGCCGAAGCCGACGCGCGTCGCGCGAACTCGGAGCGAAGTCCGGGGGTCATGCCGAGGCCGCACAGGGCGTCGACCGCGGTGATCAGCGCCGCGAAGCCGGACGCCGAGGAAGCGAGCCCCGCCGCGGTGGGAAAGTCGTTGCTCGAGCGGATGCACAGCGGCGGCACGTCGAAGCGCTCGCGCAGCTCGGCCAGGCACCGGGCCACCTTGGCGTCGTCCACCGGTCGCCCGTCCAGGTAGAACGCGTCCTCGTCCGCCTGTTCCACCTCGGTGGTGGTGGTCAAGGCGTCGAGGGTCACGGACAGGGAGGGGGTGGCGGGCACATTGCCCGGGCCGGGCGCCTTGCCCCAGTACTTGATCAGGGCAATGTTCGGATGCGCATGGACAACGACGCTCACTCCGCGCTCTCAGAGGTATGCGGGGGGCGGCACGAACTGGCAGCCGGCGGCTTCGAGGAGTCGGGCCACGCCGATGGTGACGAGGTCCGAGTACTCGGCGCCGACGATCTGCAGGCCGATGGGCAGCCCGGCCTCCGACAGGCCCGTGGGGATCACCGTGGAGGGGAGGAACGCGACGCCGGTGAGACCCGCCCAGAACACCTGCTGGAAATACGGGTACTCGCGACCGTCCACCTCGATGGTCCGCTGGCCGAACGGCCGATGGTCGTGGGGAAAGGCGGTGGTGGGCATGATCGGAGTCAGCAGCACGTCGTAACGCTGGAAGAACTGGTGCCATTGCCAGCGCAGCTTGTGGCGGGCCTCGTTGCTGGCCGACCAGTCGCGGAAGCTGGAGACCTGCGCCCGCAGCACCTTGGCCGCCGGGCTCAGATCGTCCGGATCGAGCTCGGCCACCCGTCGGCGCAGACTCTCGTAGTCCTCCCCAGGGATGCGGGAGGCCATGGTGGCCTGCAGAAGGTTCTGGTAGACCTCGTGGCTGTGAGCGGGGTCGAAGTCCGGTCGTGCCTCGCGATCCACTCGGGCGCCCGCGTCCTCGAGCATGTGGGCTACCTGCTCGACCCGGGCTCGCACTTCGGCGGATACGGGGCACATGGCGTCATCCGGCCACACCGCCACCGAAAGACCGTCGAGACCCTGCTCGGGCGGTTCGGTCAGTTCGAGCCGGTAGCCCCGGGCCAGGATGTCGTCCGGTCCGGCCAGCACCCGCAGGGTGGTGTCGAGGTCCAGCGCGGAGCGTGCCATGGGCCCGATCACCGCCATGTCCGGGGCCGCGTGAACGTCTCCGGGCCCGGAATGTCCGCGCGTCCACAGCAGGTTCCAGGTGGGCTTGTGGCCGAACACGCCGCAGTAGTGCGCCGGATTGCGGATGGAGCCGCCGATGTCGGAGCCCGCTTCCAGACCCGTCATCCCGGCGGCCAGGGCCGCCGCAGCGCCGCCGGAGGAACCGCCGGGCACCCGGTCCGGATCGTACGGGTTGCGGGTGGTGCCGTAGATGTCGTTGTAGCTCTGGAAGTCCGCGAGCGCGAGCGGCACGTTGGTCTTGCCGAACACCACCGCGCCGGCTTCCTTCAGCTTTCGCACGGCCACCGCATCTTCCGTGGCGACGTTCTCCCGCCAATCCGGATTCCCCCAGGTGGTGGGCGTGCCGGCGAGGTTGTAGGACTCCTTGATGGTCATGGGCACGCCGTGCAGGGGCCCCCACGATTCACCCCGGGCGGTCGCCGCGTCCGCCTCCCGGGCCCGCGACAGCGCCTGCTCGCGCACATCCACCACGATGGCGTTCAGGGTCGAGTTGTGGTGGTCGACCCGTTCCAGGTACGCCTTCAGCACTTCCTCGCTGGAAAGCTCCCGGCCGGCGATCCGCTGCGCAAGTTCCGTGGCCGACAGAAATACGATGTCGCGGTCGCTCATGGCGTGCCTCGTGCGGGTTGGATGTCGCGATGACTCTGACCGGTGGCGGTGATTTAATCAAGGTTCCGGCCGGGTTCGTACGGGAGATCTGATGAACGTCAATCGGCAGTGGGTTCTTGCGCGCCGCCCTCACGGCATGGTGACCCGGGACGACTTCGAGTATCGGGAGGTGCCGATTCCCCAGCCGGGGGAGGGCCAGCTTCTTTTGCGAAACCGGTTCCTGTCTTTCGATCCCACTCAGCGCGGCTGGATGGAGGACAGGGAGAGCTATCTGCCCCCGGTGCAGATCGGGGAGGTCATGCGCGCCGGCTCGGTGGCCGAGGTGGTGGAGTCGCGTCACCCGGACTTCCAGGTGGGTGATCTGGTGCAGACCACCGGTGGCTGGCAGGACTTCGTCGTGGTGGAGCCCGGCGCCGGCTGGCCATTCGTCACCCGGATTCCCGAAGGCGTTCCCCCCACCATGCCCCTCAGCGTGCTCGGGGTCACCGGTCTGACGGCGTACTGGGGCATGCTCGACGTGGGGAGGCCCCACGCCGGCGAAACGGTGCTGGTTTCCGGGGCGGCCGGCGCGACGGGATCCGTCGCCGGACAGATCGCCCGAATCAGGGGTTGCCGGGTGGTGGGAATCGCCGGCGGCGAACAGAAGTGCCGCTGGCTGACGGAGGCCGCCCGTTTCGACGCCGTCATCGACTACAAGAGCGAAAACGTCGACCGGCGCATAGGCGAGCTGTGTCCCGGCAAGGTGGACGTGTTCTTCGACAACGTGGGCGGCCCGATTCTCGAGGCGGCCTTGAACCACATTGCCCAGCGGGCGCGAGTGGTGCTGTGCGGCGGTATCTCCGGCTACAACGCCGTGGAGCCGCAACCGGGTCCGGCGAATCTCATGAATCTGGTGGTGATGCGCGCGCGCATGGAAGGCTTCATCGTCCTTGATTACATGGACCGCGCCGAGCAGGCGGTCACAGATCTGCTGAGCTGGGTGCGAAGCGGCGAGCTGGTCTATCAGGAAGACCTTCAGAAGGGCTTCGAGAACATCCCAGACACCCTCAACCGGCTGTTCACCGGCCGGAACGTGGGCAAGCAGCTCCTGGAGATCTGATCGTCACGGCACGAGCACGGTGGAACCCGTGGTGTGCCGCGACTCGAGATCCCGGTGGGCCTGCGCGAGCTCCCGCAGTGGATACCGCTGGTTGATGTGGACCCGCACGGTGCCGTTGGCGATCAGCGAGAAGAGCTCTGCAGCCATGGCGCGAAGGTCGTCGGTGCGGGCGGTGTAGGTCGCCAGGGTGGGGCGGGTGAAGAACAGCGAGCCCCGGTTCTGCAGATCGTGGGGCTGCACGGCCGGGGCGTTGCCCGAGGCGTTGCCGTAGCTGACGAACATCCCCAGCGGCGCCAGCGAATCGAGTGAGACCTGGAACGTGTCTTTTCCCACCGAGTCGTACACCACGTCGACGCCGCGGCCGCCGGTGAGCTCGCGTACCCGGGCAACCACGTCTTCGCGGTCGTAGAGGATGGTGTGGTCGGCGCCGTTTTCCCGCGCCAGCGCCGCTTTCTCGGGGCTGCCCACGGTACCGATCACCGTGGCTCCGATGTGCCGGGCCCATTGGCACAGGATCAACCCCACGCCCCCGGCTGCCGCGTGCACCAGCAGGGTGTGCTCAGCGCGGACCGGGAACGTGCGGGTGAGCAGATAGCAGGCGGTGAGGCCCTTCAGCAGGCTGGCCGCCGCCACGTCGTCGCCGATTCCCTCGGGAATCGCCACGAGCCGGCCCGCGGGAACCAGATTGGCCTCGGCGTAGGCCCCCATCGCCCCGGCGTAGGCCACGCGGTCGCCTTCGGAGAAATCGGCAACCTCGGGACCCACCGCTTCGACCACGCCCGCCGCTTCCGTGCCGAGGCGGCTCGGCAGCGCGGCAGGGTACAAGCCGCTGCGGAAGTAGGTGTCGACGTAGTTCAGGCCGACCGCGGTGTGCCGGACCAACACCTGACTGTTGGAAGGCTCGGGGAGCGATTCCTGCTCCCATCGAAGAACCTCCGGTCCCCCGGTCTCGTGGATTCGGTAGACGCCCACCATCTCGCGCTCCCTCGTGAACTCGGGCGGGAGTCTCCGACACCGGCGTGGAGATCGCAACGTCGCTGAACCCCGCCCGCCGCCCGAGCGGCGTCGCGCCAGCTCACTCGAGGTCGAGATCGTCCTCGAGCATCCGATTGATCGACCGTTCCTCGCGCCAATCCTCGATGCGTCGCCGAGCGTTGGCGCGCCGATGATGACGGCTACGCTGCTCCTCTTCCTCCTCCGCCCACTTGCGGCTGAGGTGCTCGATGCGGGATGACAACGGGGGTGGCAGATCGTCCGGTTCCAGGTCGAAACCGTCGTCGAAGTGATGGTGCTTCATCGTCCTCGAAATCCGAAAACTCCTGGCGCGCCCGCGGCTTGGCGGGCGCTGAACGACATTAGCCGCCGTTCCCTAAACAAATAAATCAATATTTAATTGGCCCAACGGTAAAAATATCTTCACTTCGAGGTAGCGATGGACTCGGAGCTCATTCGCACGTTTCTGGAGGTCAACCGCGCCCGTCACTTCTCCCGGGCCGCGGAAGCGCTTTTCGTCACCCCTGCGGCCGTGAGCGCGCGGATTCGGCTGCTGGAAGAGCACCTCGGCGCGCGGCTGTTCACCCGCAGCCGCAACAACATCCAGCTCACGCCGGCCGGCCAGCGATTCCTACCACACGCGGAGCACGTGCTGCGGAGCTGGAATCGGGCCACGCTCAGCGTAGGCCGCGCCGATGAGCACGCCGAGCTGGTGGCCATGGGCAGCTTGAACAGCATCTGGAGCGTGCTGTATCAGGGCTGGTTGCCTCATCTATATGGCGCGCACCCGGCCTTGATGCTGCAACTCGAGCTTTCCACCACGCTCTCGCTGGTGAACCGCGTCCGCGAGCAGTCGTTGGACCTGGCGCTGCTCTACGAGCCGCCTCAGGTCAGCGACCTCTCGGCTCGCGTCATCGGTGCGATGGAGCTCATGCTGGTGGCTAAGCGGCCGGGTCAGCGGGCCCTGGAAGACCTGGAAGGCTACGTGCACGTCGACTGGGGGACGCCCTTCTCCATGACCGTCTCACGGGACCTGCCCGACCTTGCCGATCCGGTGCTGCGGGTGGACGCGCCGGAGGTGGCATGGGAGTTCATCCACGCCCGGGGAGGCGCGGCCTATCTGCCGCTGCCCATGGTGGAGGACGATCTCGCCGGCGGACGCTTGCACCCGGTGGCCGGCGCGCCGCGGATCGAGCGGCGCGTCTACCTCATCGAGGGTGCCGGCTCGCCACCCTCACCGGTGCGTGCCGCGGTGCATGAGCACCTCAGGAGTTGGCTGGCATCCCGGCCTGCCGGAGGCGGGGCTGGCTGAGCCGGATCAAGGCGCGATGCGGGGAAAGAAGCTGCGTCGGAACCACAGGTATCCCAGGGTGCCCATGATGGAATTGCTGATGGCGGTGGCCACGAAGATCCCGTTGTAGCCGAACAGCAGATTCAGCAGCAGCGCCATGGGAATGTAGAGGATGAACATGCGGGTGAAGGAGAGCATGGTGGAGGGCAGGGGCTTGCCCAGGGCATTGAATGAAGCGGAGGACATCATCAGAACCCCCCAGAGGCCGTAACTCCAGGGCACCACGGAAAGATAGAAGGAAGCGGTGTCGACCACGGGCCCTGTCTGATCCACCCAGGAGGCGATGGTACCGCCGAACAGGAACATGACGAGCGCGGCCACTCCGCCCCAGATCAGGCAGAACTGGTAGGTGACCCGCAGCCCTTCCTTCACCCGGTCCGGCCGCTTCGCACCCCAGTTCTGGCCGATGAACGGACCGATGCTGCCGGAGAGGGCGAACAGCAACATGACGGCGACGGCTTCGATGCGCGAGGCGACACCGAAGCCCGCCACCACGACCTCGCCGTGGTTCGCCAGCAGCCGCGTGATGATCGCGGCACTCACCGGGCCGATGAGCTGGGTGGCCATGGCGGGCAAGCCCACGTGAAGGATGAGCCGGCACGACCCCACGAACCCCTGCGCCACGTTCTCGAGAAGCACCATGCCGCCCCGCGCCACGTACAGCAGCAGAACCGCCGTGGTGCCCAGCCGGGAGATGGCCAGGGCCGCGGCTGCACCCGTGAGTTCCAGCCGGGGAAAGCCGAACCAGCCGAAGATGAGGAAGGGGTCCAGCGCGAGCTGAAGCACGGCACCCACGGTCATCACCACCCCTGGGATGGTGGCGCTGCCGTTGGCGCGCATGACGTTCCCCGCCACCATGGTGAGCGTGAAGAGGGGAACGCTCGGGTAGTACACGTTCAGGTAGCTGTGGATGAGCGGCAGCAGCTCTGGGGTGGCACCCAGGGCCGTGAACACGGGATCGATGGTCGCCCAGCCGAGGAAGGCCAGCAATGTCATGGCCGACGCCACGAGCATCACGCTGTGAGTGCCGAGCCGCTGGACCTGGGTGCGCTCCCCGGAGCCCACGTTGCGGGCGATGACCGAGGAGGTGCCGATGCCGATGCCGAGAGCGATGCTGTTCAGGATCATGACCAGCGGGAAGGTGAAGGTGACGGCGGCGACCTCCCCCGTCCCCAACTGCCCGATGAAGCCGATTTCGAGCATCGACACCACGATGTTGCTCGACACGCCCAGCATCATGGGTGCCGTCAGACGGAACAGCGATCCAGTCACCGCCCCTTGCGTGAGATCCCGTGCGCTCATGTCACCGACTTCGGAAAGACGCCGCAGTTTATGGGGCGCCCGGGCGAAGTCAAAGGAAGCAGAGGGATCCCGCCTTGCGGGGTACGAACCCGTTCTTCATCATCTGGGCTCGAGATCGGCGGCAGGTGATGGTGAAGCTCGAGGGATATCTGGACCCGCGCTTCGCTCCGGTGGCGGAGGCCTTCATGGCGGGCTTCTCGGCTGGCCGGGACGTAGGCGCTGCGGTGGCGGTCACGGTGGCGGGGGATCTGATGGTCGATCTCTGGCACGGTCACGCCGACAGGCGCAAAGAGCGGCCCTGGCAGCGCGACACGCTGGTCTGCATGTTTTCCGTCACCAAGGCCATGGCATCCGTCTGTCTCCTGCAGGCCGTGGAGCGCGGCCTGATCGATCTCGACACCCCCGTCTCCTGCTACTGGCCGGAATTCGCCTCCTCCGGTAAGGAGTCGATCTCGCTGCGCCAGCTCATGTGCCACCAGGCGGGTCTGGTGGGCTTCCACCATCCGGTGGACCGGGACATCCTCTACGACTGGCCGCGGTTCACCCGCGCGCTGGAGGCAGAATGGCCCTGGTGGGAGCCGGGCAGCAGCCACGGCTATCACGCGCGCACCTTCGGCTTCCTGCTCGGGGAAGTGTTACGGCGCAGCAGCGGCCGGGGAATCGGCGCCTGGTTCGCATCAGAGGTGGCAGCGCCGCTCGGTCTGGACTTCAAGATCGGCCTGCCCGAATCGGACCTCCCGCGGTGCGCCGACATACTTCCGGCCCGGATCCGCGCCGGGGAAGCCGGCGACCGCGCACCGGCTATGGAAGCCATGATGCGCGACTTCGGCAACCCTGCCACCCCCACCGGCGCCGCCTTCCAGAATCCCGCCATGGGCGCTGGTTACATGAACACCCCCGCCTTCCGCCGGGCCGAGATCCCCGCCGCCAACGGCCATGGCACCGCCCGCGCCGCTGCGCGCATGTACGACCAACTCGGCACCCTGATATCGCCGGACCTCCTTCGCCAGGCCACCTCTACGCACTCGATTGGACCGGACCAGGTGCTGAAGTCGAACACGCATTTCGGTCTGGGTTTCATGCTGTACCACGAAGACACCCCCATCGGAATTCGACCGGGAAGCTATGGCCACGCCGGCGCTGGCGGCTCCATGGCGTTTCACGACCCCGAACTCAAACTCAGCTTCTGTTTCGCCATGAATCAGATGGAGGGAGGCGTGGTCAGCGGGGGTACGTCGGCGAATCTGGTTGCGGAGGCGGTTTATGGGTGCATGTACTGAATCAAGCGCTCGCGGGTTTGTGCCTGGCGATGACGCGGATGTTAGATTGCGCGGGCCATTCTGACTGGCGGAAACTTGAGCCGAAAGGTGGTGTAACTCCCCTCTTGGGATTCGCACTGAATGTCCCCGCCGAGTGAAGTCAAAACGGCCTGACAGAAGCTCAGGCCGATTCCAGCACCTTGGGCGGATCTTGAAGACGTGTAGAACCTATCGAAGATTCGGCGGCGAATGGAAATCGGTATACCGGGGCCGGTGTCGGTGATTTCGATGCACCGAGGTTGTATTCCGATGACAATTTCTACTGAACCATTGGCAGATTTCTGGGCGTAGTACACGCCGTTCTTGAGAAGGTTGAACAGGACGTGGACGATCAGAATTCGAGAAGCGTTGATCTGAAAATCTTGTACGAGTCGCACGGTAACTGAACTTCGCTCGCGGCTGTTGTTGAAAGGGTACCGATCTAAAGCTTCGTGCACGCAATCGGACGCCGAAAACACGGCGGCGTCTGAGCACCCATTAAGCCCATCCGATGTGTTGAGTAACAGCATGTCGATTATGGTGTTGGAATAGGCCACTTCTTGCTCGATTGAGCGCATTGCCTCTCGGAGCCCGTCGATCTGCGCTTGGGTGAGATCGCCGGAGTGAAGTTCGGCCTCGCGAGCTCGGGCGTAGGTATCGACGAGGACCTGCGAGTGCCTGCCTACTGCTCGGGCAAGTGCGCGGATACTAGCCAGTGGCGTTCGAAGCTCGTGCGCAATATTCGAGCCGATCGCCGATGCGGCCTTGAGCTTCTCCGAGTTGACGTAGTCGACGTTTCGGTTCGTGAGGATCCCAACGAATATGGCTGTCAGATAGCCGGTGACCGGGTAAAGGATGACCCGTCTGAGCTCCGACCAGTTGATCGACTCGAGGAACATCAACGATGAGAAGGCGATGAGAATACTGGCAATCCAAAGGAGAGTTGCGAGCAGTCCACTATGAATGAGCTGAATGAAGAGGAACAAGGAAACGAAGTATTGAAGGATCCAGAGCACCTCGATTGTCGACCCGGCAGGAGCTGATGCCGCGTTTAGTACCAACATCAACCCGAAGGCGAGTGGCAACGAGTAGGTGGCGGCGGTTACGAAGTAGACGTGAAACCAAGGCCTAAATTGAGGTACCGCGCGCTCATAGAACACGAGCGGGAGCGCCGCTACAAAGGCGGACAGTCGGATCCAAAAGGTGTCAAAGTGCGGTTGCCCGACCAAATAGTCGACGGCGTAGGCGAGTGGAATTAATCCAGCGAGAAGTCCCAAGAGGCGGAAGTGCCTTTCGGAGTACCTTGCGCTGTTCTTGGCCTCGGATTCGAGTACCCTGATGCCTCTCTTCATGGGCGTGCACCATCGGCTCTTCTACTGATTTTCCGTAAGGTTCTGGCCGGTGACTATGGTCGATGTCTTACAGCAGCCCGGGGAAACCTTCAGTCCAATATCTCCCGCATTGTTTTGACATCTAAATAAAAATATCGCAGCGAACCAATCGAATTTCTTGTACGCCCAGTAGAAGACTGCGATATCTCGACTAGACTTGACTAGTGGCGCTACTCAGCGGGATATGGCGGGGAAAGTGTGAACAGGCGCACATTCGTCGAATGGTGCGCTATTGGAGCTGAACAAATCGGTCCTGAATCCTGCGTTGGAATAATGCTCGCCGTTAGGAGCGGCAGTTTGAACCGACTCGTTCTGATAGGAAATGAAGCGCGGTGAAATGGTTCGACTCAGCCATCGCATGGCTGTTCCCGAGCGTGCTCGTCGAGGGAACGCCGTGGAATCAGCTTTGGCTTGAAAAGGATCGGGAAAGCTTCCTGTTTAGCGTGCGGTTGTTCTTTCCGCTAGTGGCGATCGTGTACGTCGCCCACTACTTCTTTTATGACGTAGTAAATAAACTTGAGCCGATTGGCTTTTGGTTGACGTTCCGCCTGTTTGTCGCAGGTTGCGCTTCCTTTACATTCCTTTTCTATCTTACGCCCGCCACACGTTGGGCTTGGTACAAACTCCCAGCAGTAGCAATGTGCTGGTTGCTGTGCCAGGCGCAGGCGTACGTAGCCCTGTGGCACGGCCTGGAATCGTGGGTCTTCTGCTACTTCCTGATCGTGGTTTGCACGTTCGCGCTTCGGCTATCAGCCTTCAAGAGCATTCTATTTGTCGGCCTCACGATTGGCACGCAGACCCCAGTACTGATTGAGGCAAATATACCTGCCACGTACATCTTCACGGGCTCAATCGTCGCCCTGATGGCGTCACTAGTACTTCGATCCAGTTACCTGTCGGAGGTCAAGTCATTTCTCCTAAACCAGGAGAACATCGCTGCGCAGAAACGGATCATCGAGCTCAACATGGAATTTGCGGATCGGATCAGGTCCTTTATCCCACGCGTCATTGCTCAGAGAATCGACGACTGCATGGACAAGCAGCGCATGAGCGTACTGGAGGCGTCTATTGAGGTGTTAACCCCCCGAATCCGAGAGGTCGCCTGTCTTTTCAGCGACATTCGGGGGTTTACGAAGCAATCCAGGGATATTGAATCTTTTGTTTGGGACAGTGTTATCCCGGAGGTGAAGGCCTGCACGGATGCCATAGAGAATTTCAGGGGTATTCCGAGGAAAATTGGCGACTTGATATTCGCCTACTTCGATGATGACCAAACGACTCAAAACTTGCTCGCGTGCGTGGCGGCAGGTATGACGGTTTCGCGACTCAACCACGACATGAACGCCACCGTCAATTCGAGACTCATAGAAAGGTACGTTTTGATTTCATGCGGTACTGCATTAGTGGGCAACATCGGTGGCTTGGACTCCTCGATAGAGATCACCGCGCTCGGAGATCCAGTGAATTTGCTAAGTAGAATCGACGAACTCACCAAGAATCGGAACGTCTCCCACTACCTCAATCCAGGTGACCTCGTTTTGACGGACGCCGCGAGTAACCTTCTGAGGGGGCTGGCACCGGAAGTGACCCAGAGGCGAATCGATTTGGAGAAGCTCGGGGTATCAATTCGCGATTTCGCGGATGTAAAGTACGTCTTTGCCGTCGCACCGAGCGATCAGAATCATGCATCAATCATCAGAGCCCTCAACGCCCTTCGAACAGAAGATTACCAGCAACGAAGTACAGCAACTGTCGCGGCGTGACGATTACAAGCTGGACTTCTCAGACATCCATCAGTCTATAGCCCCAGCCGACATACGCGCGCATGAGCGCGTGCTCGCAAGAATCCGCAAGCGGGGCTCCCAGGGCGCATTCGAACCAATCAGAGTCTGGCGGCTTAGCCCGCTCGGCGTGGAACTACTAGCGGATTCCGTATCCGGTGACTGGCAAAAAGGGGAGCAGATAGATCTTGAATTGGTTCTTTCGGGTCAAAGGACCGTTTTCGAAGGACTAGTTGTCGATCTGGTGAGGAACCACCAGAACGTAAACGTTCTTGGAATCAGGCTCGCAAGGAAGGTGGCCTCAGCAATTCCGGGGGTTGAAAGACGGACCGGGGAGCGATGGATCTGTAGTGACGAATTTCTTCCGACCTGCGTTGCACCGACGCCGGGTCGGTTCGACGACTTCATGTACTTTCAAGTTCGGGACATATCAGCGGAGGGCTTTCAGCTCAGCTGTAGCTTGAGAAATAAGTTCCTCATTCCAGGCATGCGAATGAGCCTCACAACTGTGTTCCCAATGGCACAGGTGGTGCAGATAGACGTGGAGATCGTTAGGGTGGGGATCGCAGCATTCGCGGGCCGTGATCGTTTAGTGCTTGGCACCAGATACCGATCGATCGGCGAACATGCAAAAGCAGTAATCGGTCAATATGTCCTGCAGTTCAGCAACGTAGACACTCTCACTGACCTAAAAGAGGTGGGGTTCGCGCCAAAGAAGGTGTCGCTGGGCGTCGACTTCTACAATCTCAGATCGGAAGAAGACTACCGTGCAGTGCTAGAGCTCAGACACCTCGCCCACTCAGAGGATGGAAACCTAGAAGAAGGGGCCTCGCCGGAAGACCTCGCTGACCTGAATGATGCACGGTCCCGAATTGTGGTCGGGAAATATCGAGGAAAGGTGGTCGCAACATCTCGAATTCGTTTCAACGATTTAGATGAGCCGATGGAGCACGAAGCTTATCTCGAATGGCCGAAGACTCTGCCTCGGCGGGATCAGATCGTTGAAATATCCAGAGTAGCGACTCATCCAGGATTCAGAAGGAACGACCTGCTTGCGGCTCTGTTTAGGTACTCCTATATCAACCTGATAC
Organism: Pseudomonadales bacterium; assembly: GCA_041686955.1. Lineage (GTDB taxonomy): Bacteria > Pseudomonadota > Gammaproteobacteria > Pseudomonadales > Azotimanducaceae > UBA7803. The sequence continues at coordinate 3,525 of JAWLCV010000010.1, read as the reverse complement.
AGAGCGATCGACCATGGGTTGTCATGTCCTGCCTCGACCATATGGTGCCGTTCTACGAAAAGATTGGGTTCCGTCACACCGGTCTTCGTCATACGGAACCTCAGTGGAAGAGTGATCGCATTCTGAACATCATGATAGTCAACACGTTCGAGCTCATGATGGGGCGTGGCGTCAACCCGTTCTACTGGAATGTTCTCTGGCGGGAAGTTGCCCAGTACCTGTCGGCCGAGTCCTTGATCGAGCCGACGGGTATAGACAGGGCGAGGCTCTTGGCCTATCGGGCATTGGGACCGGTGTCGACGCTGGTTTACCACGTCAGGAAACTGTTTCGCCCTACAAAATTGAAGGTCGGCAACACCAAGTGATCGATGTCATTCTCCGAGCGAAAGCCTTCACTGCGTTGGCATTCATTGCTTTGATGGGCGCTAGCCTGTGGGGAGCCTCGTCGCTCTCCATCGATACGAACAACCGGGTTTTTTTTGGGTCGGGCCACGAACATTTCAGGAACCTGCTCGACCTCGAAGCCAAGTTCGGCTCGAATAGTAGTCTTCTGTTTGTGATTCATTCTGAGCGCGCCCTGGCAGATGACCCGGGGGCGGCGTCTGCGATTCGCTGGCTCTCAGAGAAGGCGTGGAGCCTAGACCACGTGGTGTCGGTCAACTCCGTCGCCAACTATCCGGTAGCGGTCGACGAGGATCAATCGCTAGCGGTTTACAACCTCCTCGATTATGCCTGCCCGGCAGAGAGTGAGCGCTGCGAGCCGGAGCGGCTCCGGCTCTTGTTCAAGCCAAATCTTGTCAACCGATTAATCGATACGCGTGGAGTCTCGTTTGCAGTAATAGCCAACGTAGATCTTTCAGCGCCAACGCCGGAGACGGTTTCTTTGGTGGCAGGTCAGGCGAGATCATTGGTTGAGGAGTTCAAGAACGAGTATCCCCAGTACGAGCTTTACCTGACTGGGGCGGTCCCGATGATGCAAGCGTTTTATGATGCCGCGAGTGCCGATTCTAGTTCGTTGATGCTGATCGCACTCATTGTTCTATCGGTCATGCTATTTGTGTTTCTCGGGGGAGTTGTTCCAGCGCTTATGCTCACCACTGTTGGTGTAGCTGCGGTATTAGTTAGCCTCGGAACCGCAGGTTGGCTCGGCTTTGTTATCAACACCGCGACGGCGACGGTCCCGCTAATCGTCTTCACGTTGGTGGTCGCGGCTGCGATGCACGTGTTTTTGCACATACTTCGGGAACCCAATCTGGACTCGAGACCCGCGATTGAGAAGGCTGTGCGGACTAGCATTTTGGCGAACTGGCGCCCTGTGGCACTCACGGCTGCCACAACCGCTGTCGGATTGATGTCAATGGGTTTCGTCTCTGCGCCACCCCTAAAAGAACTTGGACTGCTCTCGGCGGTTGGAGTGGTAGCTGGGGCGATCTTCTCACTGACGATAGTTCCGGTCATGTTTGCGTTGCTGAAGCGAATTCGTAGGTCCAATTACTTGCTGGGGCTGCAGGCGGTGATGAACCGCTATGCGAAATGGCTAGAACAGACTCGGCCAATGATGCTGCCGGCGTTTGCGACGTTCGCTGTTGCGCTAGTTGGTGTGGTTAAGCTCAACTTCGATGAAGATTTCGTCCGCTACTTCTCCACGGACACTTCGTTTCGCACCAATACCGAAGCGGTATCCTCCCTGCTCGCAGGACCTTATCACATCGATGTCGTTTACGACGCCGGCGGATCGGCCGGCATCTACGAGCCCACTTCGTTACAAGTCCTGGGCGAACTCACTGACTATCTTCGTAACGACCGTAGAGTCGTGAATGTAGCCTCGATCCTAGACGTTCTCCGCGACGTTAGTGTTGTCTTCACGGGGAGCTCAGATTTGGCCGCCCAAGGTGCCGAGGAGCTGGCCCAATACTTTCTGTCGTATGAGTTGTCGCTGAACATAGGTCAAAGCGCCCAGGACTTCGTGGATGTAGATCATCGGCAGACACGCGTCTCCGTTTTCCTTGGCGATGTTTCGATGAGAGATATCAGAGATCTAGTGGAGTCGATTGAAAAGTGGGCCGAAAAGAACGGAATACCCGATCGCGTAATCGTATCAGGGGAAGGTGTGCCAACTGCATATCTCTCGAGCGAAAGCGTCAGGGAGATGTCATGGGGAATTGCGATCAGCATCCTGATTTCGGCTGTTATGGTTGGTCTGTACTTCCGGGACCTGAGGGTTTCGCTTACGATCTTTGCCGCGAGCCTGCTGCCGGTAGTAGCCGGCTTCGGTGTTTGGGGCTGGACTGGTTCGGAAATTGGGATGGCGGCGACCCTAGTAGTGGCAACCACTATTGGAGTTGTGATTGACGATACGATTCATTTCACGTACCGCTATCTAGTGGGTGCAAGGACCTTGGACCTTTCACGTTGGGGTGCGGTCGCCTACAGCATCCATAAAACTGGCACTGCGATCCTCGTGACATCAATAACGCTTGTGGCAGGACTCCTTGTGCTGGTAGCCTCCGACTTCAGAATGAACAGCACGTTTGGTGTTTGCTCGTCGCTAGTGATCGGGCTTGCGCTTTTGTACAACCTTTCTATAGCTCCTCGCTTGCTTGATCGTTTGAGAGCGGGCTAAGTGCTGAGAAGTAGTCTGGCAGGTCTATGGACGCAACGTCTGATGTAGCTCATGATCCACTGACCGGGGCGTCTCCATCACAACCGCGCGAGATCGATTGGGACGCATACGCGACCCAGTACGATGTTCTGGCTACAGCTAACCCCAGCTACAGAGAAAATATCGAGATCCTGCGGTCTTTGATTTCGGGGTTCGACCTTCCGCAGGATCCGGTGATTTGTGACGTCGGCGCTGGAACGGGCAATTTCATCTGCGCGCTTGCTCAAGATCTTCCGAATGCGAAGTTCGTCCATTTGGATGCAGATGAGACGATGAACCAAATTGCACGAGAGAAGTACCAAGCTGCTGGGCTTTCGAACGTAGAGATTAAGCATTGTTTGGCTTCAGACGCCAATTTCTCGGCCGGGGCCTTTGATTTGATCATCTGCGTCAATGCACTTTATGCGATTCGCCCCCGAGATGAGTTTCTGAAGAAGGCTAAGCAGTGGCTGAAGCCAAACGGAACCTTCTTCATCATCGACTTTGGGCGACGATTGGATACCTTGAGCTGGTCGCTCTACATCATTGGTAGTGTCATCAAGGAAGGCGGCCTTCGAGAGGTTGTGAGAATTCTAAGGAATGGATTGGAGACACTGCGTCAGAACCGGCGAGGCTCTAAGGGGCAGGCTAACGGATTGTATTGGCTGCATTCTACAGAGGAGTTTGCTGACGAATTGACGCGGGCAGGCTACAACATCGACCAACTTCGCACTTGTTATAGAGGCTACTGTGACTTGGCAGTTTGCCGATCTACCCAAAACTAGCCCTCAGCCACAACCCTAATCTCAACGCGTGCCCCCGGCACCGCGAGCTCTACGATGCCGATTGCGGTCCAGGCTGGCCATGGGGCGCTGATGAACTCG
>JAWLCV010000009.1:0-81846 GCA_041686955.1 Pseudomonadales bacterium | reverse complement strand
GCGACGGTGGGCCGACCGCGAACGGCGAGGCGGCAGCGAATGGCGGGGCCACAGCCAACGGCGCGGCCACCACGAACGGCGCGGCCACCGCAAACGGCGACGCCGGCCACGCCAACGGCACCGCCGCGGCCGGCTCCGGCGTCTCGGCGTTTCTCACCGATGCCCGGGAGGTGCTGGCCGGCGACCAGGGGTACCGGGCCGTGGTGGTGGCCCAGGTGGACGGCTATTCCGCACACCAGCAGCAGCTCGGCCTGCGCGGCGCGGAGTCGGTGGGAGAGCAACTGCTGGCCTTGCTCACCAATGGCCTCGAGGGTCGGACGTGCGCGCGCCTCAGCCCCCACCAGTTCGCCTTCGCCGTCGGCGCGGGAGATCGGGCCGAGCTGCTCGACCGGGTGGAAGGCCTGCGCAAGGCCGCGGAAGCCCTGATGATGGAAATCGCCGGCAAGACCGTGAGAGCCACCCTCAGCATCGGCGGTGCGGAGCTGGACGAGGATGCCCAGGCGAGCCCGGCCGAGATCCTCGAGGCCGCGCTGAATTCGGCCTTCGCCACGGCGCTCGCGACGGAATCCGCCGGCGGTAACCGCATCGATGTCCTGAGCAAGGATGTGGCTCGGGAGGAGCCCGAGAGCGGCGCGGGACAGATCCTCGCGCAGATCAACGATGCCATCGACAACCAGCGCTTCCTGCTGCTGTTTCAGCCCATCATCAGTCTGCGTGGCGACTCGGACGAGCACTACGAGGTGTTCCTGCGCATGCTGGGCGAGGACGGGCAGCACCTCGCGCCCAACGAATTTCTCCGCGCGGCGGTGGAGCACGGCGTCGCCGGCAAGATAGACCGCTGGGTGATCCTGCAGTCCATCAAGATGCTCTCGACCCACCGTTCCAAGGGTCACAACACCCGGCTCACCATCAACCTCACCGCCAACAGCGTCGCCGATGGGGAATTCCTGCAGTGGCTGGGCGTGGCGGTCAAGGCGGCCCGGCTGCCGAGCGACGCCGTCATCTTCCAGATCACGGAGCACGATGCTTCCGGCCAGGTGGCACAGACCCGGGAATTCGTGGAAGGCCTGAAGGCCATGCATTGCCGGGCCTCCCTGTCGCGGTTCGGCCTGGTCGACAACGCCATGGAGATTCTCGGCCACCTCCCCGTGGACTTCGTGAAGCTCGACGGCTCCCACATCGAGCGGCTGATGGCGAAACCGGAGCTGAAGGACGAGATCACGGGCATGATCCGCGACCTCCAGTCGGCCGGCAAGCTGACCATCATTCCCATGGTGGAGAGCGCCGGCGTGCTGTCGGCGCTGTGGCAGGCGGGGGCGAACTACATCCAGGGGCACTACCTGCAGGAGCCCAGCACCGAGATGAACTTCGACTTCAGCACCGACGACTGAAGGTGCGTTCGCGCGCCTTCGGCTACAGCGCGGATATCAGCCGGATCGGTCGCTCGGCGCACTCCACGGGGTCCGGTGGCTCCCAGGCGCGGCTGGCGATGTCGAAGATTTCGTCCGTGACCTGCATCTTGAACGTGCCCCCAGCACCCCCGTTGCGCTCGCGAACCCGCCGCCGCCGCTCCTCCTCCGGCGCGTCCAGCACGTAGATCGCGAGCTCGTAGCCGGAAGCATCGACCCGCTGATAGAACTCTTCACGGGCCTGCCTCTGCACCAGCCCCAGTTCCAGCACCACGCTCGTGCCGGATCGCATCAGCTCGCAGGTCACGTGCCAGATCTGCTCGATGCAGCGCTGCTTGCGCTGCGAGTACCACGCGACGAAGCCGGTGCCCGGCCTGTCGGGGCTGAAGAGGGTCACCATCCACTCGTCCAGGTCCAGATGGGGTGCCGCGTGATCGGCCGAAAGCCGCGCAGCGAAGGTCGACTTGCCGGCCCCGACCGGCCCTTCCACAAGGTGAATCGTCGTCATGGCTTCTCCCTCGAATATGCCGCAGGAGAGCGTAGCGCGCTTGCCAGCCGCGGGGCAGACTGCTATACGTGAACCGCTCATGAGCACAGCCGGAGCTGTCCCCGGGCTGAGTGCTCAGTCGTCGAGCACCGCTTCGATATCCCGGTCGCTGAACCCCAGCAGATACAGCACGCTGTCCAGGCCGAAGTTGGAAATGGCGTGACTCGCCGTCTCCCGCACCAGCGGCTTGGCGTGATAGGCGATGCCGAGACCGGCGGCGCTCAGCATGGGCAGGTCGTTGGCGCCGTCTCCCAGCGCGATGGTCTGCTGCCGGGAAATGCCCTCCCGGCGGGCGATCTCCAGCAGCAACTCGGCTTTGCGCTCCGCATCGATGATGGGCCCATCCACCTCGCCGGTCATGATTCCGTCGCGGATCACCAGGCGATTGGCGAACACGTAGTCGATGCCGAGCTGCCGCTGCAGGTGCTCGCCCACGTACTGGAAGCCGCCGGAGATGATGGCGGTCTTGTAGCCGAACATCTTCAGCGCCTTGATCAGCCGGTGCGCGCCCTCGTTCAGGGCCACGGTCTCCGCCACCCGCTCGAGGGCGGACTCGGGCAGGCCTTTCAGCAGCGCCGCCCGGGCGCGGAAGCTGTCGCGGAACTTGAGTTCGCCGCGCATGGCGCGCTCGGTGATGGCGGACACCTGCTCGCCCACCCCGTGGAGCCGGGCCAGCTCGTCGATGACCTCGGCGTCGATGAGGGTGGAGTCCATGTCCAAGGCCACCAGCCGCCGGTTGCGCCGGAATACGGTGTCCTCCTGAACGCTGAAGTCGAACACCAACCGATCGGCGGCCTCCATGAGCTCCGCCTTCAGCGCCTCGGCATCGGGCACCACGCCGCGCAGACTCATCTCGATGCTGGTGCGGGCGTGACCGGCATGGCGGGTCAGCGGTACCCGCCCGGAGAGCCGGCGGATGGAGTCGATGTTCAATCCGTAGCTGTGAACGATGTGGGTGACCGCAGCGAGCTGCTCGCCGGTGAAGCCCGCGGAGAGCAGGGTGACGATGTAGCGCGGCTTGCCCTGGCTCGCCACCCAGTCGTGATAATCCGATTCGGAGATGGGGGTGAAGCGAACGGCGATACCGAGCTCCCGCGTCTTGAACTGCAGGTCCTTCATCACCGCCGCGGTGTCGGCGCTGTCCATGATCTGAACCAGCAGACCCACGTTGAGCTCGTCGTGAATCACCGCCTGGCCCACGTCCAGCACCCGCACTTGATATTGCGCCAAGGCGGATGTCAACATGGCCATCAGGCCGGGCTGGTCCTCACCGGAAACGTTTACCAGTACTATCTCGCTGGCCAAAGATACCGCCTTGTCTCTCGACTTCCCTGAACCGCCCGGAGCGATCGGCCCGCGTGAAGCTAACGTCTTGGTCAGACCTCGTCAAACCGGACCGGACGGTCCTTCTGGCGGCGTTCGCCGCCACCCTGCTCTGTCTCGTGACCCTGCACCTCATTCTTCGTTTCACCGAGTCCGATCAGGCCCGGGTCGACCGATTCGGCACCGCCACGGCCCAGGCGCTGGCCGGGCTGGCGGTGGAGCCGCTGCTGTCCCAGAACCGCATGCACCTGGCGGTGCTGGGGAACCGCCTGGCGGACCTGCCGGAAGTCGCCGGCATCGCCAGCTACTCGGCCGACGACCGGGTGCTGGCGAGCACCGGTACGCTGGAGGGGCCGCAGTACAGCGCGCCGGTGGTCATCGACGAGAGCATCGTAGGCTACGTCCGCGTCTTCCTGCAGCCCCGGGCGTTCCGCCAGCCCCATCGCGGCCGCACCCTGGCAGTGCTGGCGGCGGTGCTGCTGGTGCCGTTCGCCGTGGCGGTTTCCTGGTCGGTGGCCGGGGCTGCCCGCCGCGGGGAGCTGGCGGCCCTGCTGCCGCGGCGGCCGAGCTGGCTCGAGCTACCGGTGCCGGCGCAGCGCGCGGAGCCCGCGGAGGAGCCCATGCCAGCCGCGGCGGAAGAGGAGGCGGAACCGGCCCCGCCGGTCTGCCACTTCCTGCTGGCGGTCAATCTCTACAACCAGTTCAGTCTCACCGCCAGCCAGCGCGACTTCGAGCTGTCGCTCGGCCTCGAGCTGGCCGAGGCCGTGGCCGCCTTCTACGGGGCGCGGGTGGCGACGCTGCCCGGGGTGGGCGTGCTGGTGGACTTCGACCCCATGCACGACCCCGCCGACGACCCCGACCGGCCGTTCCAGGTGCTGTGCGGGGCCTTCCTGCTGGCCCGCCTGCTACGGGACCAGGCGCCCTACGGCGTCTATCGGCTGGGGCTGAACCTGGCATGGTGCCCGGAAGGCGAGGCACCGGGGCTGGAGGACGACGCCGTATCGGACGCCGCCCTGCTCTCCGCACTGGCCCCGGAGACCACGCTGGCGCTCTCCGCCCCCTGCGCCCGGGCCCTGTCCACGGCGCACGGCGTCACCACCCGGCCGCTGGCGAACCCCCTGCTCGACGAGCTCCACACCAGCGACGCCGGCTGCCTGCTGGCCACCGGACTCGAACCCGAGGCGGACGCCCTCGTCGCCGGGCAGGCGGAGCAGGTGCTCGCTCAACGGGAAGCGACTTCGAGCCCATCCACTTTCTGAAAGCCCCGGGGCAGCTTGCGGCCACGCCGCGCCCGCTCGCCCATGTAGTTTTCCAGATCCTTGGGTTTCAGCCGCAGGTGGCGCTGGCCCGCCAGCACCAGCAGCTCGTCCCCGTCGCCGACCGCCGCCACGGCCACCACCGCTTCCTCCCCCGATTTGAACGCCGCCGCGGGCACGTTGATCAGCTTGTTGCCCTTGCCGCGCGCCAGCTCCGGCAGCTCCGCGAGCGGGAACACCAGCATTCGGCCCTGATTCGTCACCGCCACCACGGAAACGGGCGCCGTCGGCGGTAACTGCACCGGCTTCAGGGCCATGCCGTCCTTGCCCACGGACAGCACGGCCTTTCCGGCCTTGTTCTTGCTGACCATGTCCTGCAGGGTGCAGACGAAGCCGAACCCGGCATTGCTCGCCAGCAGCACCTTGGAATCCGGCGGCCCGAGCGCCACCCCCACGAAGCGCGCTCCCGGCGGCGGCTTGAGGCGGCCGGTCAACGGCTCGCCCTGGCCCCGGGCCGACGGCAGGGTATGGGGCGCCACCGAGTAGCTGCGGCCGGTGGAATCCAGAAACACCAGCGCATCGTTCGTGCGGCCCCGGGCGGAGTCGCCGTATTTGTCGCCGCCCCGGTAGCCGAGCTCCGCGGGATCGAGCTCGTGACCCTTGGCCGCGCGCACCCAGCCCTTGTCCGAGAGAACCACGGTGATGGGCTCGTTGCTGATGAGATCCTCTTCGCTGTAGGCGGCGGCATCCTCCGCCACCTCGAGCGGAGAGCGGCGCGGATCGCCGTAGGTCTTTGCGTCCGCGAGCAGCTCCTTCTTGATCAGGGTCTTGAGCCGCGCCTTGGAGCCGAGCGTCTTCTCGATGTCGGCCCGCTCCCCCTCGAGCTCGTCCTTCTCACCCTTGAGCTTCATCTCCTCGAGCCGGGCGAGCTGGCGCAAGCGCAGATCGAGGATCGCCGTGGCCTGAATGTCACTGAGCGCGAACTTGCGCATCAGCGCCTGCTTCGGCTCGTCCTCCTCGCGGATGATGCGGATCACCTCGTCCAGGTTGAGGTAGGCGATCAGCAGCCCCTCGAGGACGTGCAGGCGCTCGTTGATCTTCTCCAGGCGGAACTGGAGCCGCCGGGTCACGGTCTGCTGGCGGTAAGCCAGCCACTCCTCCAGGATCTCCCGCAGGTTCTTCACCCGCGGCCGCTGATCCAGGCCGATGAGGTTGAGGTTGATCCGGTAGCTCTTCTCCAGATCCGTGGTGGCGAACAGGTGAGACATGAGCCGCTCCACGTCCACCCGGTTCGACCGGGGCACCAGCACCAGCCGGGTCGGGTTCTCGTGGTCCGACTCGTCACGGAGATCCGCCAGCATGGGGAGCTTCTTCGCCTGCATCTGCTGAGCGATCTGCTCGAGAATCTTCGCCGGTGACGCCTGGTGGGGCAGCGCCGTCACCACCACGTCCCCCGACTCCTTCTGCCACAGGGCCCGGGCCTTGACGGTGCCGCGGCCGCTCTCGTAGATCTGCCGGATGTCCTCCTCCGGGGTGATGATCATCGCTTCCGAAGGGAAGTCCGGCCCACGAATGTGGGTCATCAGATCGGCCACGGTCGCCTTCGGATCGTCCAGCAGGTGAATGCAGGCGCTGACCACCTCGTTGAGGTTGTGGGGGGGAATGTCCGTGGCCATGCCCACGGCGATGCCCGTGCTGCCGTTCAGCAGCACGAAGGGCACCCGCGCCGGCAGCAGCTTGGGCTCGTTCAAGGTGCCGTCGAAGTTGGGCACGTAATCCACGGTGCCCTGGCGAATCTCCGAGAGCAGCAGCTCGGCGTAACGGGAGAGCCTGGCTTCCGTGTAGCGCATGGCGGCGAAGGACTTGGGATCGTCCGGCGCGCCCCAGTTGCCCTGGCCGTCCACCAGCGGGTAGCGGAACGAGAACGGCTGGGCCATCAACACCATGGACTCGTAGCAGGCGCTGTCACCGTGCGGATGGAACTTGCCGAGCACGTCCCCCACCGTGCGCGCCGACTTCATGTACTTGGCGGTGCTGGCGAGGTTCAGCTCCCCCATGGCGTAGATGATCCGCCGCTGGACGGGCTTCAGGCCGTCGCCGATGTGGGGGAGGGCACGGTCGTTGATGACGTACATGGAGTAGTCCAGGTACGCTTTTTCGGTGTAGGTGCGAAGCGGCAGCTTCTCGAAATCTTGATTCTCGGTGGCCATGTGTACTCGAGCTGATTCGGTGGTTGAGAAGTTCGCTGTCCGCTATCCGCCGTCCGCTGTCCGCTGTCCGCCGGAAAGACGAACCGGGCGCTGGCTTCACCGCTCTAGCGGATAGCGGCTAGCGGTTAGCGGAGAGCGAACAGCGCTATTCCAGCGTCGCCTGATCCCCCTTCGACTCCAGCCAGCTTCGCCGGTCCGGAGCGCGCTTGCGGTTCAGGAGCATGTCCATCACGTCGTCGGTGCCCTTGTCGTCGTCGATGGTGAGCTGCACCAGCCGACGGGTGTCGGGATCCATGGTGGTCTCGCGGAGCTGCAGGGGGTTCATCTCGCCGAGCCCCTTGAAGCGCTGCACGGAGACGCTGCCCCGCTTCTTCTCCGCGGCGATGCGGTCGAGCACGCCTTCCTTCTCGGACTCGTCGAGGGCGTAGTAGACCTCCTTGCCCACGTCGATGCGGTACAGCGGCGGCATGGCGATGAACACGTGGCCGGCCTCCACCAGCGGCCGGAAGTGGCGCACGAACAGGGCGCACAAGAGGGTGGCGATGTGGGCGCCGTCGGAGTCGGCGTCGGCGAGGATGCAGACCTTGTCGTAGCGCAGACCGGAGAGATCCTTCGAGCCGGGGTCCACGCCGATGGCCACGGAGATGTCGTGAACCTCCTGGGAGGCGAGCACCTCCGCCGGCGCCACTTCCCAGGTGTTGAGGATCTTGCCGCGCAGCGGCATCACGGCCTGGAACTCCCGGTCCCGGGCCTGCTTGGCGGAACCGCCCGCGGAATCGCCTTCCACCAGGAACAGCTCCGCCCGCGCGGCATCCTGGCCGGAGCAATCGGCCAGCTTGCCGGGCAGGGCCGGTCCTGCGGTGACCTTCTTGCGCGCCACCTTCTTGCTCGCCTGAACCCGGCGCTGCGCGTTGGCGATCACCAGCTCCGCCAGCCGCTCCCCCTCCTGAGGGTGCTCGTTCAGCCACAGGCTGAAGGCGTCCTTGGCGACGCCGCCGACGAACGCCGCCGACTGGCGCGACGAGAGCTTCTCCTTGGTCTGGCCCGAGAACTGGGGGTCGGCCAGCTTCGCGGACAGAACGTACGCGCACTGCTCCCAGAGATCGTCCCCGGTGAGCTTGACGCCCCGGGGAAGCAGATCCCGGAACTCGCAGAACTCCTTCATGGCCTCGGTGAGACCGCTGCGCAGGCCGTTGACGTGGGTGCCGCCCTGGGGGGTGGGGATCAGGTTGACGTAGGACTCCGTCACCAGATCGCTGCCGTCCACCACCCAGAGCACGGCCCAGTCCACCGCCTCCTGGTTGCCCTCGGCGTTCTGCATGAACGGCTGATCGGGCACCGTCTCCGCCCCGGCCAGCGCTTCCTCGAGGTAGCCCTTCAGACCCTCCTCGAACAGCCAAGTGGCGTTCTGCTCCGGATCCGCCTCCACCGTGAGGGCCACCTGCAGCCCGGGGCAGAGCACGGCTTTGGCTTTCAGCAGGTGCTTCAGCCGCGAGACCGAGATCCTCGGCGAATCGAAGTAGCCGGCCTCCGGGAGAAACCGGACCCGGGTGCCGGTGTTGCGTTTGCCCACCGTGTCCACCACCTCGAGCTTGCTCACGGGCTTGCCGTGCTCGTAGCGCTGCCGGTAGACCTGGCCGTCGCGCCGGACCTCCACCTCCAGCCAGTCCGAAAGGGCATTGACCACCGACACGCCGACGCCGTGGAGGCCGCCGGAGAAGTTGTAATTGGTCTTGTCGAACTTGCCGCCGGCGTGGAGGCGCGTGAGGATCAGCTCGACTCCCGACACCTTGAACTTCGGGTGGACGTCCACGGGCATGCCGCGGCCGTCGTCGATCACCTCCACCGAGCCGTCCCTGAACAGGGTCACGTCGATCTGCCGGGCGTAGCCCGCCAGCGCCTCGTCGACGCTGTTGTCCACCACCTCCTGCACCAGATGGTTGGGCCGGGTGGTGTCGGTGTACATCCCCGGGCGCCGGCGCACCGGCTCCAGCCCGGAAAGCACCTGAAGTGATTCCGCCGAGTACTTGGCTTCTGCCATACGTGTCAGGACCTGTCAGACAAATCGATGCTCAACTCGAAGCCGGTGAGCCTGTGGGTTTCGCTGGTGAGGGCGCCATCCGGATGCAGCTCCAGCCAGCGATAGCCCGGAACTCCGGTGCGCGCAGAGCGGTCGATGGCGAAGCTCCGCGAGCCGGGCTCGAACTGGAAGCAGGTGGACGGGGTGCCGAGCACCGCCACCGGACCGTGGGCCGTCTCCACCTGCTGGTGAACGTGGCCGAACACCAGGCCGCGCACGCGCGGGTGCGCCGCGCAGGATTCTAACAGCTCGTGCCCCTCGGGGATGCAGTCTTTGTCGAGCCAGGGGCAGCCCACCGCCACGGGCGGATGATGACAGGCAAGCAGGAGGAAACGGGCGCTGGAGCCACGGATCCGCGCCTCGAGCGCACGGCGCCCCCGGACGCCCAGCGCCGCCTCCGTCCGGTGGTCCACGTGGGTGTCGAAGCCCAGGATCTCCCAGGAGCCCACGGCCAGGGACGGCGGCTCGCAGAGCAGGGGCGCCATTGGCGCCAGCAGATCGTGGTTGCCCGGGAGATGCAGCACCGGCCCCCGGAAGGCGTCGTCGACGATCTGCCGGAAGCGCGCGTAGGTGGGCGGCGACGGTTCGTGGGCCAGATCCCCGGTGGCCAGGATCACGTCCGGGATGCGCTGCGACATGGCCTGTCCCAGCACCGCGGCCAGGGTCTCGGCGGTGTCGACCCCGAGCAGCCGTGCTCCGGGCTCCGCGAGCAGATGGGTGTCGGTGATGTGCAGCACCCGCAGCGGCGCCACCGCGCTCACCCGGCCGGTACCGGCTCCGAGGTGGCCAGGCCGTGGCGCAGGCACATGGACAGGAACTCGGTGAGGAACCGGTTCACCTGAGCCTTCTCGTCCGGCAGATGCATGTGCTGATTGGGGTAGTCGTAGACCGGGCGGAAGTGCCGGGCGCCGTGGCACTCCACGACCTCGGCGCTGCGAGCGTCGTGGTACAACCGTACCAGCATCCGCGGCCGCGGGTTCCACGGCGCATCCGGAAGCTGAAGCAGCTCCACCAGGGTGGTGTACGGACCGCGCTCGCGCACCCGCAGCTCGACGTGGTAGGGATGCTCGCCCAGCACCACGCCGAACGCGCTGACGTCCTCCTCCCGGAGCGCCGGGAACAGTTTCATCAGGCGCAGGTAGTTGGCGTCGCATTCCGCCATGTGCGCCGGCAGGTCGATACGGTATCGCTTCTTCAGCATGCTTCCGGTACTTCCTCTCGGAGGACTACTCTACACGGCCGGTCAAGACCCGTCACCGCCAGCCGGCCGGCGGGACGACGTGCCGGACAGGGTAGGCTCCGGCGGCTTGGCCAGCCATTGATTCAGCTCATAGACGTCCTCCGGACTCAGAGTTCCGGAGAGCCGCTTCAGCACCGCCAGATCGACCACGTAGTCGATGATGCTGTTCTCGTAATCACGTACCGCTGAGAAATAGGCCTGCTGGGCCTGGAGCACGTCCACCACGTTCCGGGTGCCCACGTCGTAGCCCACCTCGGCGGCCTCCAGCGCCGAGCGGGTCGAGGTCACCGCCTGCGCGCGGGCACGGGTACGCGCAACGTCGGAGAGCACCTGAATGTGGCTGGCCCGGGTTTCCTGGGTGACCGTCCGCACCGTGCCCTCGTAGCCGGCGAGCTGCGCCTCGTAGCGGGCGGCGGCCTGACGGCGGTTGGCGCTGGTGAAGCCGCCGGTGTACAGGGGCAGGGTCACGTTGAGGGAGACGACCCCGAACTCCTGGTCGTTGGGGAACGAAGTGGTGATCCCGCTGCCGAGATCGGTACGGGTCACGTCCTGGTTGGTGTCGGTGTAGGAGAGCGCCAGATCCACCGTGGGCAGGTGCTCGCTGGCCGCCGCCCGGGAGCCCTTGCGGGCCGCTTCGCGCGCCAGCCGGGCCGCCTTGATGTCGAAGTTGTTCTCCAGTGCGAACGCCACCCAGGCAGCACTGTCCGCGGGCTCCGGGGTGACCACGGGGAATTCCTCCTCGAGGACCCACAACTCACCGTGGGAGCGCCCGGTCAGCACCGACAGCAGCTCCAGCGCGCTCCCCAGTGAGCCTTCGTCCGCCAACCGTTGAGCCACCGCCAGGTCGTAGCCTGCCTGGGCCTCGTGCACGTCCGTGATGGCCACCATGCCCACGTCGAAGCGTTGCCGAACCTGATCGAGCTGAGCCTTCAGGGCCGACTCCTGGGCCTGGGACGCCTTGAGATTCGCTGCCACGCGCAGGACCCCGAAGTAGCTGCGCACCGTGCGCAGGATCAGATCCTGCTGAGCCGCCGCGAAGCTGGCCGCGGACTGCTCGGAGAGCTTGACGCCCTGCTGAAAGCGGAACCAGGCGGGGGCGTCGAAGACCGGCTGAACCAGGGAGACGTCCCATTCCTCCTGGTCGGTGTCGGTGTCGTTGGCGTTCTCGATGATCTGATCGCCGATGGCGAAGGAAGCCCGGCTCTCGGACTCCGACTCGGCATAGGTGAATCCGCCCTGCAGCTGCGGCAGCAGGCCGGCCCGCGCCAGCCGGCGCTCCTCCTGACCCGCCCGGTACTCCGCACGAGCCTGGGCGATGGTGTAGTCGTTCTCCACGGCGAGCTCGTAGACACCGGCCAGGGTGCTGTCGAGATAGCCTTCCGGCTCGGCCTGCGCGGCATGGGCAGGCGCAACTGGGAAAGCCGCGAGGCAGGCGGCCAGCAGAGCCCCATGGAACCTGGACGTTTCCTTCATCGACTGTTTTTCCTTTGACTGTTCCACACGCGTCGGCCGCCCGCTCCCGATTCCCGACCTCGCCTCGGCGACCGGCGACACCTTAACCTTAATCTGATGGTTTTGCCCGGCAAAGCACCGGCGCACCGTCCGCCCCCGCGGCGGCCGCAATCTCCCGCTCCAGCAGCCCGCACAGCCGCGCCTGCGCGCCCGCGTTGGCCGCCACCACCGCGCGGGCCCGGTCCCCGAGGGCGCGGCGGGTCTCGGGATTTCCGAGCCAGTCCTCCAGCGCCTCGGCGAGCGTGCCCGCGTCCGTGACGATCCGCAGGCACCCGGCCTCGCGGAACGCCTTCACCACGTCCTCGAAGTTGAACACACGGGGGCCCATGAGCACGGGAATCCCGCAGGCGGCCGGCTCGATGGGGTTGTGCCCGCCGATCTCGGTGAGGCTGCCGCCCACAAACGCCACCCCGGCGAGGCCGTACAGGTAGAGTAGCTGCCCCATGACGTCGCCCACGATCACCGCGGCCTCGCCGTCGGCGGCGGCAGGGCGGCTCTGGCGCGCCACGGTGAAGCCGTGGTCACGGCACGACGCTGCCACCTCGTCCGCCCGCGCGGGATGCCGCGGCACCAGGATCAGGCGCGCCTCCGGGAAGCGGTCCCGCAGGCGCCGGTGGGCCTGCAGAACGGCCTGCTCCTCTCCCGGGTGGGTACTGCCGGCGATCCAGACGGGCTCGCTCAAGGCCCAGACCCTCTGCAGCGCCGCCAGCCGGCGGCCGTGATCCGCCGGCAGCGCCACGTCGAACTTGATGCTGCCGTGCACCAGCACCCGCGCTTCCGGCGCACCCAGCTCCACGAATCGCCGCGCATGGTCCGGGTACTGACAAGCGATGTAACGCATTCGCCCCAGCATGTCGCGGGTGAGGGCGCCGAGGCGCCGGTAGCCGCGCGCGGAACGCTCCGACAGGCGCGCATTCACCAGCAGCGCGGGGACGCCCCGGGCATGGGCCTCACCCAGCAGGTTCGGCCACAGCTCCGTTTCCATCAACACCAGGAGCCGCGGCTGCACGCGCTGGTAGAAGCGCCGCACGGCCCAGGGAAAATCGTAGGGCAGGTAGCAGTGATGCACCTGGCCCCCCAGCCTGCGAATCACCTCCGCCGAGCCGGTGGGAGTCATGGTGGTGACCAGGAAGGGCAGCGGCGCGAACTGCCGCGCCAGCTTCGCGATCAGCGGTGCCGCGGCGATGGTCTCGCCGGCGCTGACGGTGTGGAACCACACGCAGCCGGGCGGCACCTCGGCCGGTACCCGGCCGAATCGTTCCGCCACGCGCCGGCCGTACTCCGGCTCCACCCGGGCACGCCAGCGCAGGCGCAGGTGCACCACCGGCCAGGCGAGCAGCAACACCAGTCGATAGAGGATGCTCCACATGGGGGAAGCGTGCGGGGGGGATGTGGGGGCGTCAAGGTGGGGAGATCGCTGTCCGCTGTCCGCTATCCGCTATCCGCTATCCGCTATCCGCTAGAGGCAGGTCGCCAGATGCTGGGGTGAACCCTCCTGCGGACGGCGGAAAGCGGAAAGCGGACAGCGTTGTTGCGCTCGCTCCCCCTTCCCTCTAGGCTCGCCGGCACCATGACCGCCGCGACCACCAGCAGCAGCGACGACAAGCCGATACACGAAGCGGACGTCGTGGTGGTGGGCGGTGGGGTGGCGGGGCTGTGGCTCGTCAACCTTCTCGCCCGGCGCGGCCATTCCGTGGTGCTGCTCGAAGCCGGCGCCCTGGGGGGCGCCCAGACCCTGGCGAGCCAGGGGTTGATCCACGGCGGCCTCAAATACGCGCTTTCCGGCAACCTCACCCGGGCGTCGGAGGCCATCGCCGACATGCCGCGGCGCTGGAGGGCGTGCCTCGAGGGCCGCGGCGAGGTGGATCTCCGTACCCTCACACCGCTCTCCGACCGCTATTACATGTTCGCCGAGGCCTCCACCCTGGGCCGTCTCACCACGTTCTTCGCCAGCCGCAGCCTGCGCGGCCGGATCCGCCGGCTCGACCCGGGGCAGTGGCCGCCCGCATTCACGGCGCCCGGATTCGCCGGCGTGGTGTACGCGCTGGAGGATTTCGTGCTCGACACATCGGCCCTGGTGGAGGCCCTGCGGGCGCCGGTGGCCGGGTGTCTGTACCGCCATCGGGTGGACGCCGATGCCCTGCGGCCGGGGCCCGCGGGCATCGAGATCGCGCTGCCCGGAGCTCGCCTCTCGGCCCGGCGCCTGGTGCTCGCGGCAGGCGCCGGCACGCAGCCGCTGCTGGAGGGCCTCGGCATCGGCACACCGCGGATGCAGCTTCGCCCGCTGCACCAGGTGATGGTGCGCCACGACTACCCGCACCCGGTGTTCGCCCACTGCCTCACCGGCATCCGCCGGCCGGAGCCGCGGCTGACCATCACCAGCCATCGGGACGGCGACGGGTGGATCTGGTATCTGGGGGGACAGCTCGCCAGCGACGGCGTCGCCATGGCGGCGGAGGAGCTGAAGGTCCACGCACGCCGGGAGCTCGACGCCTGCCTGCCCTGGATCGACTGGGAGCGGGCGGAGCTCGCCACCGTTCGCGTCGATCGGGCGGAGCCCGCGCAGGGGGGCGGTACACGTCCCGACGAGGCGTTCGCCGTGGCGGAGGGGAACTGCGTGGTCGCCTGGCCCACCAAGCTGAGCCTGGTACCCGATCTGGGGGACCGGGTGCTCGCGCTGCTGCCGCCGCCCCGGGGCGGATCGGCCCCCGCGCTGCCCCTGCCGCCGGCGGCGGCAGGCGCCCCGCCGTGGAGCCGCTGACGTGGAGTATCGGCCGCTCGGCAGCACGGGCATACGGGTTTCCCTGCTGGGTCTCGGCACCGTGAAGCTCGGCCGCGCCATCGCGGTGAAGTACCCCCGGACCTTTCGCATTCCCGACGACGCCGAGGCCCGCGCGCTGCTGGACTGCGCCCGGGACCTGGGCATCAACCTGCTGGACACCGCTCCGGCCTACGGCACGAGCGAAGCGCGGCTGGGGGCGTTGGTCGAGGGCAGCCGCAGCGACTGGGTCATCTGCACCAAGGTGGGCGAGGAGTTCGAGAACGGCCGCTCCCGCTTCGACTTCACTCCGGAGCACGTGCGCCGCAGCGTGGAGCGCTCACTCGAGCGGCTTCGAACCGACTATCTGGACGTGGTGCTGATTCATTCGAACGGCGACGATCTGACGATTCTCGACCGCTACGGCACCCTGGACGCCCTGGCGCAGTTGCGCGACGAAGGGCTGATCCGGGCGGCGGGCATGTCCCACAAGACCCTGGCCGGCGGCCGCCGCGCGCTGGCGCAGGGCGCCGACGTGGTGATGGCCACGTTGAACATCGAGCATCAGGAGGAGCTGCCGCTGGTGGCCGAGGCGGCCGCCCAGGGTCGCGGCGTGCTGATCAAGAAGGCGCTGGCCAGCGGACACGCCGGCACCGACAGCCTGCGGTTCGTGGCACGGCAGCCGGGGGTATCCTGCATCGTGACGGGGACCATCGATCCCGGGCATCTGCGGGAGAATGCCCGGGCCTGCACCTCGTAGCGACGGGTCGGCGGTCAGTCGTCCCGCTGAATGCGCTCGACGATGGCCGTGGTGGAGAGGTCCTCCACCAGGCCGAGCACCCGCACGTCGCCGCCGTAGCCGCGTACCAGATCGGCGCCCACCACCTCGTCGGCCGTGTAGTCGCCGCCTTTCACCAGCACGTCGGGCCGCAGCGCCTCGAGCAGCGGCTCGGGCGTGTCCTCCGGAAACCCGACTACCCAGTCCACGGCCATGAGACCGGAGAGCACCTTGAGCCTGCGCTCCAGGGGATTGACCGGCCGTCCCGGGCCTTTCAGCCGGCGCACGGAGGCGTCGTCGTTGACCGCCACCACCAGGCGATCGCCCAGGGCGCGGGCTTCCTCCAGGTACGCCACGTGACCGGCGTGGAGAATGTCGAAGCAGCCGTTGGTGAAGACGATGCGCTCGCCCCGGGCCCGGGCCTGGCTCACCACGTCCTCGAGCCGCCCCCGGCTGAGAATGCCCCGGTCCGGGTGCGGCGCCGCGGCCAGGGCGATGGACAGCTCCGGCCCGGTCACCGCGGCGGTCCCGGCCCGCCCCACGACGATGCCGGCGGCCACGTTGGCCACCTGGGCGCAGGCCTCGGGCTCCCACCCCAGGCTGCGGGTCACCGCCAGCGCCGCCGCGGCGGTGTCGCCGGCGCCGGTGACGTCGTAGACGTCCACGGGCCGCGCCGGGATGTGGCGGTGATTGCCGTCCCGCTGCACCAGGGTCATGCCCTTGCCGCCGCGGGTCACCACCAGGGCAGCGAAGCCGTGGCGGACGCACTGCTCCCGGGCACGCTCCACCAGGGTGGCGTCGTCGTCCCAGCGGCCAACCGCCGCCTCCAGTTCGTGGACGTTCGGCTTCACCAGATCGGCGCCGGCGTAGCTCGCCAGCGGCTTGTGCTTCGGGTCCACCACCACCGGCACCCGGGCCTCGGCTGCCGCGGCCATGAGCGCCCCCGGATCGTCGACGGCGCCCTTGTCGTAGTCCTGCAGCACCAAGATGCTGGCGCCAGGCAGGTGGGCCTGCAGGCGGGCGTGCAGCCGCGCGAGCGCCTCCCCGCGGCTCGCGGACGGCAGAGGGCGCTCGAAGTCCGTGCGCAGGAGCTGCTGCTGCCGGCTCACCACCCGCAGCTTGACGATGGTGGCCCAGCCGTCCACCGTGACGAAGTCGCAGGTCACGCCGGCCGCCGTGAGCACGGCCCGCAGGGTGCGTGCCGCCTCGTCGTCCCCGGTGAGCCCCACCAGGGTGCAACGCGCCCCCAGGCTCGCCACGTTGAGGGCCACGTTGGCCGCACCGCCGGGACGATCCTCGGTCTGCTGCACGTCCACCACGGGCACCGGCGCCTCCTGCGAGACCCGGCTGGCCGCGCCGATCCAGTAACGGTCGAGCATCACGTCGCCCACCACCAGGACGTGGACGGACTTCAGGGAGGGGAGGTTCATGGCGGGCAGAATAGCAGAACCGGGGCCGGCTGATAGAATGGCCGGCTGCCCGAGGAAGTCCCATGTCGCGACGCAAGCCCAGACCCAAGCCGTACAGCCCGCGCCTGTGGGGTGCCTGGCTGGCGGTGGGGCTGGCCTGGCTGCTCGCGCGGCTGCCGCTCGGGCTGCTCATCGCCACCGGCAAGGGCATCGGCATCGCCGGCTTCCACCTGGCCCGTCACCGGCGTCGGGTCACGGAGACCAACCTGGCCCTGTGCTTCCCCGAGCGATCGGCGGCGGAGCGCCGCCGGCTCGCCCGGGCTTCCTTCGTTCATACCGGGGTCAGCCTCGCGGAGATGATCCTGGTGTGGCTCAATCCGCGGCACGGTATCAGCCACCGCTTCACCGTACACGGTCTGGAGCACCTCACCCGCGCTCAAGCCCGGGGCCGGGGAGTGGTCCTGCTCGCCGGGCACTTCTCCTGCATCGACGTCGCCAGCGCGCCGGTGAGCGAGCGCACCGAGGTGGACGTGATGTACCGGGAGAACAAGAACCCCGTCTGGGAGTGGCTGCAGGTACGCGGCCGCCGTCACTACTTCCGCGGCGTCATCGAGCGGGACGACACCCGGCAGACCCTGCGTCGACTCAAGGCGGGCCGCACCGTCTGGTACGCTGCGGACCAGGACTACGGCCGCAAGCACTCGGTGTTCGCGCCGTTCTTCGGGGTCCCCGCCGCCACCATCACCGCCACTGCGCGCCTCGCTCGTTTCAACGGCTCCCCCGTCGTCTTCATGAGCCAGTTCCGCGACCTCGAGACCCTGACCTGGGAGATACGCTTTCACCCGCCGCTGGAGCACTATCCCAGCGGCGACGAGGTGGCGGACGCGACGCGGATCAACAGACTCATCGAAGCGGCGGTACGGGAACGGCCGGAACAGTACCTGTGGGCACACCGTCGCTTCAAGACGCGGCCTCCGGGAGAGGCGAGCCCCTACGCCCGCACGGCCCCCCGCTGAAGGTCGTTCACCAGCGCCTCGAGGCGGCGGGCCGCCGCCGGCACCGAGAACTCCTGCTCGACCCGTTCGCGCGCTTGTCGAACGTGCGCTCCCAGGACCCCGGCTTCCCAGTCCACGTAGGCGGCCACCAGGGCCTCGCCCAGGACATCGGGGGCCGCGGGCGCGAAGCGGCGCCCGAGCTCGTCCATGACGAACCGCGGCCCCGGCGATGGCCCGCACAGCACCGGAACGCCCGCTGCCATGGCTTCCAGCACCACCATACCGAAGGCTTCGCGGCCCCCGGACGGCACCACCAGCAGATCGAAGGCGGGCATCAGGTGCGGCGCGTCGGCCACGAATCCGGTGAACGACACCCGCAGATCGCCGGCCCGCTGGCGCAGCTCCGGACGCAGGGCGCCGTCGCCCAGGAACACCAGCCGCGCCCGGGGCATGCGGCCGGCAGCAGCAGCGAAGCCGTCGAGGGCGAGCTGCGGATTCTTCTTGGGGTGCAGGCGTCCCACCACGCCGATACAGAACTCGGCGTCCGACAGTCCGAGCGCGGCCCGAGCCTCGGGGCGGGGAATCCGGGCGGCGTCGGCGCGCGGCAGATCCATGCCGTTGGGAAGCAGGAGCGGGTCGTCGACGTCCAGCGCCAGTTCCTCCACCACCGCGTCGGAGACGCCGGCGAAGCGGACCCGCGGCCGGCGCAGCAGCGCATCCCAACGCCGGCGCAGACGGCGCCGGCGACGCTCGAAGAAGCCGAACTCGTGAGCCACCGCCACCACCGGACCGCGCACCGCCCGGCTGGTGATCACCGCCCGGTAGGCCTCATGGCGGTGGCACAAGGTGAGCACGGGGGCCTCCTCCCCGAGCAGCGTGCGCACGACCGCCTCGAAATCGCCCTCGCCGGGATACTCGAAGCCCGGCACCGGCTCGGTCGCCCGGCGGTGCAGCATCACGGTGCGGGGCCGCCAGCCCAGGCTCCGAGCGGCGGCTTCGTAGTAGCTGCAGATATCGGCGAAGGGCGGATGATCGTTGGGGCAGACCTGCAGCAGCAGGCGCTGTGCCGCCTCACTCATGGTCGGCCTTGGTCACCAGGTAGTCCTCCATGACCAGGTATTCCAGATCGGAGCCGAAGAACATGTTCAGGGCATCCCCAGGCGAGCACACCATGGGCTCGCCGCGCCGGTTGAGGGACGTGTTGAGCACCACGCCGTTGCCCGTGAGCCGCTCCATCTCTTCGAGCACGGCGTAGTAGCGGGGGTTGTGAGCCCGCTCCACCACCTGCACCCGGGCCGTGCCGTCCTCGTGCACCACTTCCGGAATCCGCGATTTCCACGCGTCCGCCACGTCGAAGGTGATGGTCATGAACGGCGCGGGATGGTCGGTCTGCACGATCTCCGGCGCCACCCGGTCCAGCACGCTGGGGCAGAACGGCCGCCAGCGCTCGCGGAACTTGATCTGCTCATTGATGCGATCGGCGATCCCGGGAATGCTGGGACAGCCGAGGATGCTGCGGGCGCCGAGCGCCCGCGGCCCGAACTCCATGCGCCCCTGGAACCAGGCGACGGGGTGCCCCTCGGCCAACAGCGCCGCCGTCTCCCGCGGCACGTCGGAAAGCTTGTTCCAGCGCACCGGCTGACGGCACGACTCCAGGGCCTCGAGACATTCGTCGTCGTCGTAGCACGGCCCGAGATAGACGTGGTTCATGCGGCCGGGCCGCTCGCCCCGGTCGGCGGCCACGAAGCTGGCGGCCCCCAGCGCCGTGCCGGAATCGCCCGCCGCGGGCTGCACGAACAGCTCGTCAACGTGATCGAGGCCGACGATGCGCTGGTTGAGCTTGACGTTGAGCGCTCCGCCTCCGGCGAAGGCCAGCTTGCCGGTCTCCCGCAGCACGTCGCCGAGATGGGTTTCCAGCAGCTTCAGGCACCACTCCTCGAACATCCGCTGCATGGCGGCGGCATAGTGAATGTACGGCTCGTCGGCCACGTCGCCCATGCGCCGGGGCCCCAGCCAGTCCACCAGCTTGTCGCTGAAGTAATATCCCACGCCGTTTTCCTTGTAACGGCGCAGGCCCACGGTATTGACGTAACGGGTGTCGACTTCGAAGCCGCGGCCTTTGGGACGGATGAGCCGGGACAGGTCGTAGCGGTCCGGGTCGCCGTACGGCGCCATTCCCATGACCTTGTACTCGCCGTCCAGCATCTCGAAGCCGAGGTACTCGGTCATTGCGCCGTACACGCCGGACAGGGAGTCGGGATCGTAGAACTCCCTGATGCGGCGGATGCGCCCGTTCTCGCCGTAGCCGAAGAAGGTGGTGGCGTACTCGCCCTTGCCATCCACGCACATGATGGCGGTCTTTTCCTCGAAGCCGCTCAGGTGGTAGGCGCTGGAGGCGTGCGCCAGGTGGTGCTCCACGGGCACGAACTCGGTGCGGTTCCAGTCGATGCCGAGCTGATCCCCCAGCTCCACCGCCCGACGGCGATTGCGGCGGAACCGGCGGTTGCCGTTCAAGAGCGCGTCCAGGGAGCGCTCCGGCGCATACCAGTAGCGGCGCGCGTAGTGCCAGCGGGCCTGGCGGAACAGGCTGATGGGGGCATAGGGGTAGGCCACCACGTCCACCTGGCGGGGACCCACACCGGCGGCACGCAGACAGTACCGGGCGGACTCCAGCGGCAGCCGGTTCTTGGCGTGCTTTTCCCTGACGAAGCGCTCTTCCTCCGCCGCCGCCACCACCTCGCCGTCGATGATGATCGCTGCGGAAGGGTCGTGGCCGAGGGCGCCGGAGAGGCCGAGAATGATCACGTGATGGCAATGCCGGTGACGAGAAACGGCGTACTATAGCCGCCGCAGCCAAGCGGCAAAACCGCGCTGCCGGTCAAGTGTCCAGGCCGGCGGCGGCGAACGCCGCAGCGCAGCGCCGACGCAAGGCCGGATCCGCATCGAAGTTGGCGAGAAACCGCCGCCGGTCCTTCGCCTGCCCGGCGCGGCTCGGGCGCAGGGCATCCAGATCCACCAGGCTGACGCCGCGGGGCGTGACGAGGAAGTTGCTGATCTTGGTGTCGCCATGGGTGAGCCCGGCGGCCGCGAGCCCCTGAAACAGACGCACCACCTGCTCGAGTCGAGCCTCATCGAGCCCCCGGGCCGCCACCTCCGCGCCCAGGTCCACGTCGCCCAGATCTTCCATGATCAGATAGGCACGGCCCCGCAGCGGTCCGAAGCGCTGCTCCAGCAGGGCCAGGGGCCGGGCGGTGGGGATCCCGAGGAAGCTCAGCCGCTGGCCGTTCAGCCACGCCCGGCGAAACCGGGCCACCGGCCGCACCGCGCGCTTGAGCGCCTGCCAGGCGTTCTTCTGGTTGTACCGCTTCACCACCACCGGCCGGCCCTGCAGGTGCAAGCGCACCACGGTGGCGCTGTTGCCCGCCTTCAGCACCTGCGCGTTCCGGAACCCGGCGTCCGGGTCGTCGACGAACCGCGCCAGCTCGGGTCCGCAGAAGCCGCGCTGGCACACGAGGTAGTGGCGCCAGGTGCGGCTGCAGTGGAACTCGGTGCAGTCCCGCTGCGCCTTCGCCAGGTAACGGCGCACCCGCGCCCGGCGCTGGCGCCGCGTCAGGCGGGTCAGCGCGCGCACCGCTTCCGTCTGCGCCGCCGCGCCGCCGGCCCAGCCGCGGGCGGCGGCATAGGCCCGGTACACCCGCGGCAGCTCCACGTCGGCCTGCGGCGGCCGCTCTGCACTCAGCCGCGCCAGATTGGCCAGGCTCGCCGCCTGGCGGAGGTTGCCGCGCCGAGCGGCGCGACGCACGCCGTCGCCGTCCACCAGCCACAGTCCGGCATCGCCGCCGACACCAGCGCCGGGGCGCAGTAGGAAGTTTTCCAGGTGGGGATCACGGTGCACCGCGCCGGCCGCGTGCAGGCGCGCCAGCGCCGTGACGGCGCCGAGGAACTCCCCGGAGTCGTCGTCGGAAAGTGGCCGGGCGCCGTCCACGTACTCGAACAGCAGCCCCCGCGCGGCAACGGTTTCACCCGGGGCGCCAGCCACCCGGCCCCGGAGCGCCGGATTCTGCACCCCGGCCGCCGTTACGAGCGCAGCACCCCGGGCCTCGCGAGCACAGTAGCGGCGGGCTCCGGGACCCAGGAACAGCTTCAATACCGCCACCGCCGGCACAGCCGCGAGGCCCGGTTCCGGCCGGCCCGATTCCGGCCGGCCCGGCTCCAGCCGGACGCGGGCCGTCAGCCGGCGACCCGGCAGCAGCCGCAGCACGTCCTCCACCAGCACCGTCGCCACCGCGGCCCGGGACCCAGGCCCCGCACCCTCCAGGTGCAGACGGCAACGGAAGCGGGCGGGCAGCCGGCGGCCTGCGGCCGCCACGTCTGCGGCCGACAGCTCCGGCACGGCGTCCGCCAGCGGTTCCATCAGCGCCGCCCCCGATAGTCGCCCTTGACCAGACCCTTGCGCCGGCCCTTGCGATACAGAGCCAGGGCGCGACGCTCGACGCTCCGCCAGAACGCGCCCTCCTCGTCGAGCACGTCACGCAGGGGCCGATCCCGATAGACCCGCAGGAAGCGCAGCCAGTCCCGCTCCGACAGCGGCAACTCCAGCACCGAGTACAGCAGCGCGGCCAGATCGCGGCGCAGCCAGCGGCGGGGAATCCGCCGGTGGATCTGCGCCCGGTGGAGATCGATGACGGCCAGATCCGGCGGGCCCGCCGGGTCGTCGGGCGTGCGCAGCAGCAGATGGCAGATGTAGAAGTCCCGATGCACCACGCCGGCGCGGTGCATGGCGCGGGCGATCTTCGCCACCCCCTCGACCAGTCGGCGCTTCGCCAGCGGAGACGGCGGCCGGCTCGCCCAGTTCGCGGTCACGTCTTCCAGGCTCACGCGACCCTCCAGGGCGTCGCAGATGACGAAGGAGAAGCGCCGGGCCGGGCTCAGGCCGCGTTCGCCGAAGCCGGCCACGGTGGGGGCCCGCACGCCCGCGCGCTCCAGGGCCAGACACGCGAGGTACTCGTTGCGCGCACCCACCACGGGGGCGCGCAGGGTCGAGAGATTCTTGAAGATCTCGCGCCACCCGGAGCCGGAGTGGATCTTGGCGAAGTAGGCGCGGCCGTCCACTTCGATCCGCAGGGTGCGGCGGTCGGCGACGGCGCGAAACACCTCGCCTTCCAGCGCCGCCACGCGTTCGAACAGCCGCGCGTCGCCCCAGGCCCGTGCCAGATCCTCCCGCAGCCGACATTCAGCCATCGGCTCGTGCTCCACCGTCGGCGCACCGCTCGGCGGCGAATCGTTCCAGATAGTCCACCGCGACCCGGGCCAGGGCGAAGATGCGTGGGTCATCCGCCGCCGCCAGACCGTTCTGCCGCCACGCGGCTCGCCGCGGCGAGGTCAGAAGCTCCGCGAGCTGGGCATCCAGCACCGGCTGCCGGAAGGGCACCGGGCTCACCAGACCCGCATCCGCCTCCGCCAGGTAGCGGGCGTAGCCGCAGTTGGCGGTGACCAGCGCCGGGAGCCCGGCGATCATGGCCTCGAGGATCACCATGCCGGCGTTCTCGTCGTAGGCCGGCAGCACCAGGGCGTCGGCCCCGGCGAGAAACCGGGGCACGTCGTCGCGGCCGGGAAAGAAGCGTACTCGGTCGGCGACGCCCAGGCGCCGGGCCAGGCGCCGGAACGGCGCCGCCTTGTCGTGGCCCACCACGAACAGGCGGGTCCGGCCGGCGAGGGACGCGGGCAGGGCGTGGAGCGCGCGCAGCGCCCGGTCGAGGCCCTTCTTGATGAAGCCGGAACCGAGGAACAGCAGCAGATGCTCGTCGTCGGCGACGCCGAACTCGGCGCGGAACTGCGCCCGCAGCGCCGCCTGATCCGGCGGCGCCCGCCGGTCCGGATCGATTCCCGGCGGCAACGGGTAGAAGCGTTCCGCCGGGGTGCCGTAGTGGCGGCGGAAGCGCGGCACCTCGACGTCGGAAATG
Source organism: Pseudomonadales bacterium (assembly GCA_041686955.1). GTDB lineage: Bacteria > Pseudomonadota > Gammaproteobacteria > Pseudomonadales > Azotimanducaceae > UBA7803. The sequence continues at coordinate 58,366 of JAWLCV010000009.1, read as the reverse complement.
GTGAGGATCCGGGTGGGCGCGTCGGGGTCGAACACGGCCCGCTCGAAGCGCGCGAAGTGCCGGTAGCGCGGCAGGCGACGGTAGAGGGCGCCGCGCTGGGTGCGGGCCTTCTCCACGTAGCAGGAGTCGCCGGCGTAGTAGACGTCGAGACCGGGCATCTTGTTCATGCCCACCACCAGATCCACGGGATGGCGGGCGAGATGATTGCCGATCCAGTCGGCGAGCCGCTGGTAACGGCGGTGATTCGCGATGCCTCGCGCCGGAACCTCGATCACCTCGAGCTCCGCCGGCCGCTCTCCCTCCCAGCGCCCCGCGTACACGCGCACCTGGTGCCCCCGCGCCAGCGCCTCCCGGGCCATCTTCATCATGTCCCGGGGAATCCCGCCGTGCGGGAAGTACTTAAAGATGCAGAACGCGATCCGCATCCACCAGCTCCCGGGCCGCCTGCCACACCCGTTCCGGAGGCAGATCCACGTAACAGGCCGGAGAGACCGTCTCCCCCTGACGAATCTGCGCCGGACCGGCGTAGCCGCATTCCCGGCGCAGGCAGGGCGCGCAGGGAAAGCTCGCCTGCAGGTTCCGCGCGCGCATCCCCCGACAGCCGGTCAGCGCGCTGCTCGTGCTGCCGTACAGCGTGAGGGTGGGCACGTCCAGGGCCGCCGCCAGGTGGGCCAGGCCCGAGTCCACGCCGATCACCAGGCTGGCGCCGGCGAGCTCGCCGATCATGGCCTCCAGGGGCTTGGGCTCCAGCACCCGCGCCGGGCTCTGCGCGGCGATCTGCCCGGCACGCACCCGTTCCTCCTCGCCGCCCCAGGGAACCACCACGTCGAATCCGGCGCCGCCGGCCTGGCGCGCCAGCTCCCGCCAGAACGGCAACGGCCACTCCTTGCTCTTCCAGGTGGTGCCGTGGAGCAGCAGGCAGCGCGCACCACCGGCGGCGGCCCCGGGCGCCGGCGCGATGCCGAAGCGGGGCGGCGTATCGGGGCACGGATAGCCCAGCGCCGCGGCGAACAGGCGGCGCAGCCGGTCCACGGCGTGGAGATCCCGGGGCACCGCCAGGCGCCGGCCGTAGGCCAGCGCCGCGGCCCCCTCCCGCGCCGATCCGCGGGCGAACCCCGCCTTGATCCCGCCTCGGGCCAGCGCCGTTACCGCCGCGCTCTTCACCAGGCCCTGGGCGTCGAGCACCAGGTCGTAGCGGCGCGCCCGCACGCGACGAACGAAAGCCCCCAGATCCCGCCCATGCCGGGACAGGCGACGGCGCCAGCGCCGCCAACCCACCGGCACCACCTCCGCCACTGCCGGGTGTCGGGCCGGAATGGCGGCGAAAGCTTCTTCCACCACCCAGTCGAACTCCACGCCGTCGACGGCGGCCGCCGCATCCGTGACCGCCGGCAGGGCGTGCACCACGTCGCCCAGGGAGCTCATCTTGACGAGGAGAACCCGCACTACAGCACCTCGATGACCCGCTCGGGGGCCAGCTCGTTCAGGCAGCGCAGGTGTCCCAGCGGACACTCGCGCCGAAAGCACGGGCTGCAGGGCAGCGCCAGGCGGAGCACCTGAGCCTGCGCGCCCAGGGGCGGCGTGAACTCCGTGGAGGTGGAGCCGAACACCGCCACCACCCGGGTTCCCACGGCGCAGGCCACGTGCATCAGTCCCGAGTCGTTGCAGACCACGGCGTCGGCCGCGGCCAGGAGGTCCACGGCGTCGAGCAAGCTGGTACGGCCGGCCAGATCCGCCACCCCGGGGGCCAGATCCGCGATGCGGCCGCACACCTCGGCGTCCCGGGGCGACCCCACCAGCCACACGGGACGCCCCTCTAGGAGCGCGTGCCGGGCCACGGCGGCATAGTGGGCCGCGGGCCAGCGCTTGGCCGGGCCGAACTCGGCCCCCGGACACAGCACCAGGGCGTTCCGGGGCGCAAGGTTCAGCTCCGCGAGCAGCCGCGCCTGGTTGTCCCGGTCCACGGTGAGCTCCGGCCGCGGCCGCGGCTGCGGACGCGGCTCCGGCAGGGGCGCATCCGGCTCGAGGGCCAGGGCCAGGAACCGCTCCACCATCAACGGATAGCGCTCCTCGTCGAGACGGCGACGGTCGTTGAGGAGCCCGTAACGGTGCTCGCCGAGCCAGCCGGTGCGCACCGGGATGCGGGCCAACGCCGGCACCAGGGCCGACTTCAGGGAGTTGGGCAGCACCACCGCCTGGTGGAATCCCTGGCGCCGAATCGCCCGGGCGGCCGCCAGCCGGCGCGCCAGCCCCAGCTCGCCGTGGCCCACGTCGAGCACCCGGCACCCGGCCACGCCGGCCATGCGCCCGGCCAGCGGCGCAGTGGCCGGAGGCGCGAGCACGTGGACCTCGGCGCCCGGATCGCGCCGCCCGAGCAGGCGGATCAGCGGCTCGGCCATCACCATGTCCCCGACCCAGGCCGGTGCCACCACCAGGATCCGGTGCTCGGAGGATTCGGGGAGCCGACGGTTCATGGCAGGTGAGGAGCCGGGGCGGCGGGCGGCCGCTCCCGCACGGGGAGCGGCGCGGCTTCAGCGGTCATAGACGGGAGCGTGCCACTCGGGGAACGACTCGCGTTTGCCTCGCACCTGGTCGAAGTAGACCGACTGGAACCGCTCGGTGACGGGACCGCGCCGCCCCGTGCCGATGACGCGGGAATCCAGCTCGCGAATCGGCAGCACCTCGGCGGCCGTGCCGGTGAAGAACGCCTCGTCGGCGATGTACACCTCGTCCCGGGTGATGCGCCGCTCCCGGACCTCGACCCCAAGCTCGGCGGCGAGCTGCACGATGGTGTCCCGGGTGATGCCGTTCAGGCACGAGGTGAGCTCCGGCGTGTGCAGCACGCCGTTCTTCACCAGGAAGACGTTCTCGCCAGTACCCTCCGACACGTAGCCCTCGGTGTCGAGCAGCAACGCCTCGTCGCAACCGGAGTCCATGGCCTCGTGCAGCGCGAGGATGGAGTTGATGTAGTTGCCGTTCGCCTTGGCCTTGCACATGGTGATGTTCACGTGATGCCGGGTGAACGAGGACGTGCGGACCTTGATGCCCTTCTCCCGGGCGTCCGCGTCCATGTAGTCCGGCCAGGGCCAGGCGGCGATGCACAGGTTCACCGAAAGCCCCTTGGCGCGCAGGCCCATGCCTTCGGAGCCCAGGTACACCATGGGGCGCAGATACCCCTCCACGAGCTCGTTGGCGCGGAACACCTCGCGCTGGGCCTGGCTCACCTCCTCCGGGGTGTAGGGAATCTCCAGCCCGAGAATGTGGGCCGAGTCGAACAGCCGGCGGGTGTGGTCCTCCAGGCGGAAGATGCACGGGCCCCTCGGCGTGTCGTAGGCCCGCACCCCTTCGAACACCCCCACCCCGTAATGCAGCGTGTGGGTGAGCACGTGAACCTTGGCGTCGGCCCACGGCACCAGCTCTCCGTTCTGCCAGATGAAGCCGTCGCGATCGGCAAAACTCTTCTCGCTCATCGTCACGCTCTCACGTCTGCTCGTCCTGGAGCGGCGGATCCGTGTCGGCCGCGCGCTCACCGAAAATCTCTTGCCAGGCCCCTCGCACACGGTCGCGGTGACTCGAAAGCACCTCGGCGGCGCGTTCGCTGTCCGGGAGATCGAGCACGCTGCGGTGCCACTCGGATCGCAGTGCCAGGTAGGCGGCGCGCAGGCTTCCGGCGGTGGCCGGAGACAGCAGAGCGAGCCGCTCCGCAGTGTCCAGGATGCGCATGTTGTCCGTGAAGACGGCCAGCTCCGGGTGTTCTTGCGCGTGGGCCAGAACCAGGTATTGGACCATAAACTCGATATCCACGATACCGCCGCTGCCGAGCTTCAGGCTGTCCTCGTCGCCGTGGTGCTCGGCCATCCGGCGCCGCATGCCGAGCACCTCGCGCCGCAGCGCGGCCGGATCGCGGGGCAGGCACAGCACTTCCCGACGCACCGCGTCGAAGCGCGCTAGCAGCTCCGGGTCCCCCGCCACGCCGCGCGCCCGCACCAGAGCCTGATGCTCCCAGACCCAGGCCTCGCCGAGCTGGTACTCGCGGAACGCCTCCAGGCTCGACACCATGGTCCCGGCCCGGCCCGAAGGCCGCAGCCGCATGTCCACCTCGTAGAGGCTGCCGAGATACGTGGGCACGGTGATGACGTGCAGCAGCCGGCGCACCAGCCGGTGCAGGAACTGGTTCGCCGCGGCCGGCAGGTCGTGCACGAACACCAGATCGAGATCCGAGTCCGGCCCCAGCTCGATGCCGCCCAGCTTGCCGTAGCCGACGATGATGAACGGGCGCGGCTCCGCGAACTCCGGGAACCGTTCGGCATTCTCGCGCCAGGCCAGATCCAGAGCTTCCTCGAGCACCGCCTCCGCCAGAAACGTCAGATAGTCGCTGGCGTTCATCAACGGCAGGGTGCCCCGCACTTCCGCCAGGGCCACGTTGAAGACGTGGTGCTCCTTGTACTCCCGCAGCACGTCCAGCACCCGCTCCTGCCCGTCGGGCTCGGCCTGCGCGATCTGCGCGTGGAGCTCCGCCGCCAGGGTAGGTTTGTCCGGCAGCGCGCCGAGATGGCGCTGATCGAGCAACGCGTCGAAGAAGGCGGGATGCCGGGCCAGGGCTTCGGCGAGCCAGCGGCTCTTCGCGGCCAGGCTGAGGAAGTGGCTCAGGGTGGCCGGATTCTCCCGGAGCAGCGCCAGGTAGGCGGACCGGCGCAGCACCGCCTTGAGCACGGGGACCACCCGGGTCAGAGCCAGCCCGGGATCCTCGAGCTGCCGCAGCCCTTCCAGCAGCCTCGGCATGAGCCGATCCAGGCGCTCCCGGCCCACGCTGCCCACCTCGGAGCGGTCCCGCGCGGTGACGAGGGTCTCGAGCGCCTGAGCCGCGGCCGGCGGATCGGCGAAGCCGAAGGCTGCGAGCAGATCCTCGCGATTGGGCTCCAGCCACAGGCGCAGCGCTTCGCTGTCCGCCAGATCGGGCTCGCCGACCAAGGTGTCGAACACCTCGCCGATGCGCCGGCGGTGCGCGTCGAGCTCCGCGAGAAACGCGTCGTAGTCGGCGAACCCGAGGGACCGGGCCAACCGCAGCCGGGACAGCGGCTGGGCGGGCAGGGTCTGGGTCTGCTGATCCGCTTCCGCCTGCAGGCTGTGCTCGGCGTCGCGCAGGAACCGGTAGCCCTCCGCCAGGTGGCGCGCGGTTGCAGCGTCCATGTGCCCGAGCTCCGCCAGAACGGGCAGCACCGCCAGAAGCCTCGACTCCTGCAGCGACCGCTGGCGGCCGCCCCAGACGAGCTGCTGCACCTGGACGGTGAACTCCACGTCACGGATGCCGCCCGGCCCCAGCTTCAGGTCGTCCGGGTCGTGGCGCTCGGCGTAGATGCGCGCCTTCATGTCGCGCAGGGCGTCGAGGGCGCCGAAATCCAGGTAGCGCCGATAGACGAAGGGCGTCAGCGCCGCCAGCAACTCGGCGCCCGCCTCCAGGTCCCCGGCGCACGGGCGCGCCTTGATCAAGGCATAACGCTCCCAGTCGCGCCCGTGCGTGACGTAGTAATCCTCCAGCGCGGCGAAGTGCGCCGCCAGCGGGCCGCTGGCCCCGAACGGGCGCAGGCGCATGTCCACCCGGAAGACGAAGCCGTCCGCGGTCACCGCGTCCAGCGCCTGGATGAGCTGCTGCCCCAGCCGCACGAAGAACTGCTGGTTGGTGCGGCCGCGATCGGTGCTTCCCGCCGAGGGATAGGCGAAGATCAGGTCCACGTCCGAAGAGAGGTTGAGCTCCCGTGCCCCCAGCTTGCCCAGCGCCAGCACAACCAGGCGCTGGGCCTCGCCGTGGGCGTCCCGGGGTGTGCCGTCCTGCCGGCAGGCCCAGTCATGGAGCCGGGTGAGCGCCTGCTCGATGAGCACGTCCGCCATGTGGGAGAGCGCCGCGGTGGTCTCCTCCAGCGCCGTCTGGCGGGTCAGATGGCGCCAGACGATCCAGAGCTGAAATCGGGCGCGAACCGCCCTGAGCCCCCGCTGGAGATCCTCCATGGTCCCCGCGTCGGCCAGCGCCTCGCCGGCGGCTTCGATCATCGCCGCCCGGCGCGGTGCGTCGCCGAAGGCGGCCCGCGCGGCCCGGAACCAGTCGGCGTGCCGCAGAATGGCCGCCGCGGCGAAGTCGCTCAGCGCGCAGACGTAGCGCACCTCCGGGTCCGGCGTGCCGCCGAGCGCCTCCTCCAGCCTCGGCGCGAGCTGGTCCGCCTTGCCCGCCAGCGCGCCGCTCAACGTGTAGTCCATCATGGCGCCTCCGCCCGCCACTATACCCGGCGCCGCGGCAGGACGCGGCGCGCGGAGCCGCCGCGTCGGGGCTCAGTCCTGGGAAACCGGGGCCACCCGCAGCACCTCGGCGATGGTGGTGAGGCCGGCCCCGACCTTCTGGGCGCCGGACAGCCGCAGGGTGCGCATGCCTTCCTTCATCCCGTGGCGGCGGAGCTCGTGGATGTCGGTGTCGCCGCGGATCAGCGACTTGACCCGGTCGGTCATGGGCAGCAGCTCGTAGATGCCCACGCGCCCGAGAAAGCCGGTGTCGCGGCACTCGAGGCAGCCCTTCGGCCAGTACACGGCGGCCGGCGGCCGGGCCTTGAACGGCCGGGTGAGCAGCTCCCAGGCTTCCAGGTCCACCTCGTCCTCCACCTTGCAGTGGGGACAGAGCGTCCGCACCAGGCGCTGGGCCATCACCCCCAGCACGGTGGCCTTGATCATGTAGGAGGGCACCCCCAGGTCCAGCAGCCGGGTCACCGCGGTGGGCGCATCGTTGGTGTGCAGTGTGGAGATCACCAGGTGGCCCGTCAGCGCCGCCTGGATGGCCATCTCCGCGGTCTGCAGGTCGCGGATCTCGCCGATCATGATGATGTCCGGATCCTGCCGCAACAGCGCACGGATGCCCGAGGCGAAGGTCACGTCGATGTTGTGCTGCACCTGCATCTGGTTGAACGCCGGCTCCACCATCTCGATGGGATCTTCGATGGTGCAGACGTTCACCTCGGAGGTGGCGAGCTGCTTGAGGGTGGAGTAGAGGGTGGTGGTCTTGCCCGACCCCGTAGGGCCGGTGACCAGGACGATGCCGTTGGGAGAATGGACCATCTCCTGCCAGCGCTCGTGATCCTTCCCCGTCAGCCCCAGCTCCGCGAAGCTGCGCAGCAGCACGTCGGGATCGAAGATCCTGAGCACCATCTTCTCGCCGAAGGCCGTGGGCAGGGTGGAAAGCCGCAGCTCGACCTCGTCGCCGTCCGGGCTCTTGGTCTTCACCCGGCCGTCCTGGGGACGCCGCTTCTCGGCCACGTCCATGCGCCCGAGGATCTTCAGACGGCTGGTGACCGCGGCGTTCACCGCGCTCGGCAGCTCGTAGACGTGGTGCAGCACGCCGTCGATCCGGAAGCGGATGAGGCCCTTGTCGCGCCGCGGCTCGATGTGAATGTCGCTGGCCCGCTGGTCGAACGCGTACTGCAGCAGCCAATCCACGATGTTCACCACGTGGGCGTCGTTGGCCTCCGGGCTCTTGAGTGCCCCGAGCTCGAGCATCTGCTCGAAATTGGCGATGCTGCTCACCTCGAGCCCGGCGTCGCTGGCCTTCGCCACCGCCCGGGCCATGGTGTAGAACTCCAGCATGTAGCGGTTCAGGTCCGCCGGGTTCGCCACCACGCGCCGGATACGCCGCCCCCGCAGGGTCTGGGTGAGCATGCTCTCCCACTGGTACATGAACGGCTGCGCGCTGGCGATCACCACCTCGTCGTCGGAGACCTCCACCGCCAGGATGTTGTGGCGCTGGGCGAAGGCGTAGGACATGACCTCGGTGACCGCATTGACGTTGATCTTCAGCGGGTCGATGCGCAGGTACGCCTGGCCGCTGATACGGCACAGCCATTCCGTCAGGGTTTCCAGGTCGAGGACGCTGCCGGGCTTGTTGCGATTCTCGAACTCGCGCCCTGCGACGATCTCCAGGGGATGCTGATTGAGTTCCTTCTTGGTGCGCGGCGCGATCAGCACGTCCTCCGCCTGACGCTGACTGATGAAGCCGTCGCTCACCAGGTGGTCCAGGGTGGTGTGCAGGTCGAGCAGCCGCTCGTTGCCGCCGAGCCGCGCCGCCAGGGGCGCCTGCCGCTCGCCGGCCGCCGCACTGCCATCCGCGCGGACTTCGTCCGGGCGGACTTCATCCGGGCGGACTTCATCCGGGTGGATTCCATCCGGGCGGACTTCATCCTCCGAACGGACGAAGTCCGGGGCGCTGTCTTCCGCCGAGCGGTCCTGCTGATCCCCGGAGGGCGGCGTGGTGAGGGGCGTGGCCACGTAAGTCCCTGATTAGCCAACCTTTGCCAGTTAAAGGGATGGGAGGTGGTTTTGCAACCGGGAGCGGCGGTGTTTGTGATTTGGGTTCGCTATCCGCTGTCCGCTCTCCACTATCCGCAAGAGGCGCGACGCCAGAGCCTCACGTCATCCTCCTCGCTGAGCGTTAGCCCACCCGCGCGCCGCCGTCGAGCACGCTCTAGCGGAGAGCGGACAGCGGATAGCGGATGGCGACCGCCCCCTGGTGTAGAATCCGCCCCCATTTTCTCACTTTGCCGCCCGGCCACCGGCTGGCGGCCGGAGGGAGCGCTCCGTTGGATACCAGCGGCTACGCCAGGTGGTTTCGCGCGTCCACGCCCTACATCAGCGCGCACCGCAACAAGACGTTCGTGGTGCTGCTGGGGGGCGAGGCCATCGCCCACGCGAACCTGGCGAACATCGTCCACGACCTGGCGCTGCTGCACGTGCTGGGGGTGCGCCTGGTGCTGGTTCACGGCGCCCGGCCGCAGATCGACGCCGCCCTGCCGGGCAGCCAGTTCCATCGCCATCGGCGCATCACCGACCGGGACAGCATGGAGATCGTGCTCGGCGTGCACGGCCAGGTGCGCGCCACCCTGGAGGCCCACTTCTCCACCGGACTGCCCACCAGCCCCCTGCGCAACGCCGACATCGCCACGGTCACCGGCAACTTCGTGGTGGCACGGCCCATCGGCGTGCTCGACGGGGTCGACCATCTGTTCACGGGGCAGGTGCGGCGCATCCACAGCCAGCGCATCCGCGCGTTGCTGGACGCGCGCACCCTGGTGGTGGTGTCGCCGGTGGGCTACTCCCCCTCCGGCCAGGCGTTCAGCCTGGCCGCCGACGAGCTGGCGGCCGAGGTGGCCACGGCGCTGGCGGCGGACAAGCTGATCATGTTCGACGCCGACGGCTACGTGAGGGACGAGGACGGCCGTAACCGGCCCGAGCTGGTGCCCGCGGAGCTCGAGGCACTGCTGGACCGGACCCGGCCCGAGCCTTACGTGGCCAATCAGCTACGCGCCATGCTCCGGGCCTGCCGCGGCGGGGTACCGCGCTGTCACCTGGTGAGCTACAGCGAGGACGGCGCGCTGCTCCAGGAGCTGTTCACCGCCCAGGGTCACGGCACGGAGCTCTCCGAGCAGCGGGGCAGCATGGTTCGCCCGGCCCGGCCGGAGGACGTGGCCGGCATCGTCGAGGTGATCCGGCCGCTCGAGGAGGCCGGGGTGCTGGTGCGCCGTGACCGCGACCGCCTGGAGCTGGAGGTGGGCAACTTCTTCGTGGCGGAGCTGGACGGTATCGTGGTGGGATGCTGCGCCCTGTATCCGTTCGGCGAGAGCGCCGAGCTGGCCTGCGTGGCGGTGCACGACGCCTACCGCGGTTCCGGCATGCGCCCCGGCATCGGCGAGCGCCTGCTGGCCGCGGCGGAAAGCGCCGCGCGCCACGCCGGGGTACGGCGGTTGTTCGTGCTCACCACCCAGACCCGGGACTGGTTCCTCGAGCACGGCTTCGAGGACGCCGACATCGGCGAGCTGCCGGCTCCGAAACAGACCCTGTACAACTATCAGCGCAACTCCAAAGTCATGTTCAAGACGTTAGGGACGAACCATGAGTGACAAACGCCGCTATTCCTCCGTGGTTGTGGATGGCGTCAAGCAGGCGCCCAGCCGCGCCATGCTCTACCCCACGGGCTTCACCGAGGCCGACTTCGCCAAGCCGCAGATCGGCATCGCCTCCACCTGGAGCATGGTCACGCCCTGCAACATGCACATCAACGAGCTCGCCGAGGCCGCCGCCATGGGCGCCGACGAGGCCGGCGGCAAGAGCATCGTCTTCAACACCATCACCGTCTCCGACGGCATCTCCATGGGCACCCCGGGGATGCGCTACTCGCTGGTTTCCCGGGAGGTGATCGCGGACTCCATCGAGACGGTGGTGGGCGCTCAGGGCTTCGACGGCTTCGTCGCCATCGGCGGCTGCGACAAGAACATGCCCGGCTGCGCCATGGCCATGGCCAGGCTCGACCGGCCCAGCGTGTTCGTCTACGGCGGCACAATTCAGCCCGGCAAGAACCGGCGCGACATCGTCTCGGTGTTCGAAGCCGTGGGCGGGCACTCCGCCGGCACGGTCTCGGACATCGAGCTCAAGGAGGTGGAATCCACTGCGATTCCGGGACCCGGCTCCTGCGGCGGCATGTACACCGCCAACACCATGGCCAGCGCCATCGAGGCTCTGGGACTGTCGCTGCCCAACAGCTCGGCGCAGGAAGCGGTTTCCCAGCACAAGCGCCAGGACAGCTACAACGCCGGCGCCGCCGTCCATCACCTCATCGAGCGCGGCATCAAGCCGAGCGACATCCTCTGCATGGAGGCGTTCGAGAACGCCATCACCACGGTCATCGCCCTGGAAGGCTCCACCAACGCCGTGCTGCACCTGCTCGCCATTGCCCACGCCGCCGGGATACCGCTGACCATCGACGACTTCACCCGCATCGGCGAGCGGGTTCCGGTGCTGGCCGACATGCGTCCCGCCGGCCAGTACGCCATGAGTGAGCTCATCGCCATCGGCGGCATCCAGCCGCTGATGAAGACCCTGCTGGATGCGGGACTGCTGCACGGCGATTGCCTGACCGTGACGGGCAAGACCCTGGCCGAGAACCTGGCGGACGTGAAGCCGTATCCGGCGGATCAGAAGATCATCCGGCCGCTGTCCGACCCGATCAAGAAGGATTCCCACCTGGTCATCCTCTACGGCAACCTGGCCCCGGAAGGCGCCGTGGCCAAGATCACCGGGCACGAAGGGCTGCGCTTCACCGGCACGGCCCGCTGCTTCCACGGCGAGGAGGCCGCCATGCAGGCGATCCTCGACGGCCAGGTCGTGAAGGGCGACGTGGTGGTGGTGCGTTACGAGGGGCCGAAAGGGGGCCCGGGCATGCGCGAGATGCTCTCGCCCACCAGCGCCATCAACGGCCGCGGGCTGTCCAAGGACGTGGCGCTCATCACGGACGGCCGCTTCTCCGGCGGCTCCCACGGCTTCGTCATCGGCCACATCACCCCGGAAGCCTTCGAAGGCGGCCCCATCGCCCTGGTGGAGGACGGCGACACGATCACCGTGGACGCGGAAAAGCGCGAGATCAATCTGCACGTGGACGAGGCCGATCTGGCGGCACGCCGTGCCCGCTGGCAGCGGCCGGCCCCCTACGCGACCCGCGGCACCCTGGCCAAGTTCGCCCGCCTGGTGAGCTCCGCCAGCGAAGGAGCGGTCACCGACAAGTATCTGGAATGAGGACGGCGCGGCATGGACGGCTGGCGAATCAGAGCGATCCGGAAAGTCTGCGCCTTCACCGTCGCGACGGTCGCCGCCTCCGTGATGACCCTGGGGTTCGTGACCTACCTCGTCACGGGCACGGTGGACGTGGGCGTCGGCCTGCTGGTGGCCGTCCTCGTGCCGGCGATGGTGGTTCCGGTGGCGGGCTACTGGCACATCTCGCTCGCTGAGCGGCTGCGCGAGGCCAACGACAAGCTGCGAACGCTGTCCGAGACGGATCCCCTGACCGGAACCTTCAATCGGCGGCGTTTCCTGCAAGTGGCCGAGCAGCAGCTCACCCTGGCTCGGCGCCATTGCTTCCCCACCAGCGTGCTGATCATCGACTTCGATCACTTCAAATCCATCAACGACCGCTTCGGCCACGTCACCGGCGATCGGGTGCTGAAGGAAGCGGCTGCCGTGATGCAGGGGGCTCTGCGCGATTCCGACACCCTGGCGCGCTTCGGCGGCGAGGAATTCATCGTCCTGCTGCCCCACACCGCCAGGGAAGGCGCCGGGCTGGTGGCACAGCGGCTGCTCGGCGCCCTGAGGGAGCACGCGTTTCGCCACCACGACGATCCGGTGCCGGTGACCGTGAGCGTGGGCGGCGCCACCAGCGAAACCAGCGACGTGCCTCTGGACACGCTCACGTCCGGAGCCGACGGTATGCTCTACCGGGCGAAGCAGAGCGGGCGCGACCGCGCGCTGGTGGAGACGCTGGAGCGACAGGCCGTGCTGCCCCTGGATGGCGGAGTGACGAACGAAGCCGGGCCCACCGCTTGAGCGGCGGCCTCGGCCGCTGCACTATGTCCGAATAGACGAGGAGACCGCCTCATGGATGCCATCGTTCCGGTAGATCCGTCACGAGTGGTCTTCGACATCCACCGCGACCTCTCCATATCCACCCGGGCGCACCGGCCCGGTCCCCCGGAGCGCATCGACGGCATGACCCTGGGCATCGTCACCATGGAGCGCGATGCGCCCCACGGTGGCGAAGTGCACCCCGACGGCGACGAGATCCTTTACGTGGTGTCGGGGCGGGTGCGGGTGACGGGCGATTCCGCCCCGGACGCTCCCATGGAACTCGGGCCCGGCGAGGCCTGCATCGTGCGGCGCGGCGAGTGGCATACGGTGAAGGTGGTGGAGCCCGCTCAGCTCGTGCACGTCACCCCCGGTCCCCGCGGCGATCACCGGCCCCGGAGGCAAGGCGACGCGTGACGGTCCAGACCATCGTCCTGCTCGATCACGGCGATCCGGCGATGGCGGAGTCGATCCGCCGCACGCTGCATGCCGCCTACCGGGTGGAAGCGAGCATCATGGGGGTAACGGATTTCCCGCCGCTCGCGCGAAGCGCCGGGGACGTGGCAACGGCGCCGAGCGCATTCTACGGCTGCTGGCTCGACGGCGAGCTGGCAGGGGTGGTTGAGGTGGAGCCCGGCCCCGGCGATGCCACCACCATCGCCTCGCTGGCGGTGACGCCGGAGCGCTTCGGCCTGGGCATCGGCACCCGCCTGGTGCGGCACGCCCTCGGCCTGGGCGCCCGCCGGGTCAGGGCCTCCACGGGCCGCGACAACGCACCGGCGCTGGCGTTGTACCGCAAGGTCGGATTCGTGGCGGCGGGCAGCGACGTCACCCCGGAAGGGATTCACGTCGTGCACCTGGAGCATCCGGGGGCACCGTCAGCATGAGCAGAAATCCCGCCAGCAGCAGGACGATGATCACGCTCATGCCGAAGCGCTGGCTGCCGGACAGCGCCGTGATCCAACCCACCAGCAGGGGGCCGGCGAACGCCGTAGCCTTCCCGGAGAACGCGAACAGACCGAACATCTCGTTACGCAGGTGAGCGGGCGCGAGCCGCGCCATGTAGGATCGGCCCGCCGCCTGCACCGGGCCCACGAAGGCGCCGAGGATCAACCCGAACGTCCAGAACAGAGCCGTCGACTCCACCACCACGATGGCGGCACCGGGGATGATCAGACCCACGAGAGAAACCAGGATGGTGCGCTTGCCGCCGATCCAGTCGTCGATCCAGGAGAACGCTGCGGCGCCCACGCCCGCGGTGACGTTCAACGCGATGCCGAACAGCAGTACGCCTTGCTGGTCCATGCCGAACGTCCCCGCAGCATAGACGCCGCCGAAGGCGAACACGGTGGCCAGGCCGTCGATGAAGAAGATCCGCGCCACCAGGAACCGCAGCACCGGGGCATAGTGGTGCAGGTTCCGCAGCAGGTCCGCGAGCTGAACCAGGCCCTCCCGCACCGCTCCGGCCAGGGTCGTGCCCGGTGCCGGTGCTTCCGGGGTGTACAGGAACAGAGGAAGGGCGAAGACGGCGTACCAGACCGCCACCAGCAGAAAGGTGGCCCGCACGTGCTCGGCACCGTCCCGCGGCAATGGGAACCAGGCGCCGTCGGCGACGAATCCGCCCAGCGCCAATGCGAGGCACGTCAGCCCGCCGGCGTAGCCGAGCCCCCACGCCCAGCCCGACCAGCGGCCGAGGCGGTCGGCGCGGGTGAGGCTGGGCAGCATGGCGTTGTAGAACACGAAAGCGAATTCGGCGCCCACGGTGGCGAGCCCGGCCAGGACCATGGCGCGGGGCACCGAGTCCGGCTCCGGGCGTACCCACCACAGGGCGGCGGTGGCCAGCACGCAGAGCGCCGTGAACACGCCGAGCAGAGGCTTGCGACGGCCGAACCGGTCCGCCATGGCGCCGAGCACCGGGGCGCCCAGAGCCACCACCAGGCCCGCGGCTCCCACCGTGTAACCCCATTGCGCCGTCCCGGCGGTTTCGTTCGCCGCCACCTGGCTGGCGAAGTAGGCGGGAAAAACGAAGGTGGAGACGACCGCCGAGAAGCTGGAGTTGGCCCAGTCGTAGAGCGCCCAGCTCGCCCGGGCGATTCGCCCGGCGGGCTCCACGGGCGTGGTGTCGCCGGTTGCGGGAAGATCCATGGAAAGGCTCCGGTGTAGGCGGGGCCATGATACCGGGTGCGCGGGCCATGACCGCAGGCCGTCCGGGTGGTTTACTTGCCGAGCCCGGCCGCGGAGGATTTGCCTGATGTGGTACCGGATGGCCGCCGACGCCGTGCTGATCCTGCACATGACCTTCGTCGTGGGAGTGCTGGTGGGCGGTCTGGCGTGGCTGTGGCTGCGTTTGGCGCCCCTGGTGCACCTCCCGGTGGCGGGCTGGGGCGCGTACGTGGAGCTCGCCGGTCGGCCCTGCCCGCTGACCACGCTCGAGAATCATCTGCTCAGGCAAGCCGGCGAGGCCGGCTACGGCGACAGCTTCATCGGCCATTACCTCCTGTCCGCCTTGTATCCCGAGGGGCTCTCACGGGAGCTGCAGCTCGTGCTCGCCGGCGCCGTGGTCGCGGTCAACGTGGTGATCTACGGCTGGGTCGGGCGCCGGCGCCGCGGCAGAGCCGGGGGCCACACGGCACCGGATGATTAGGCCGCGGCCCCTGGCTACAATGACGATTCAGTCTGCGGGAGCGAGGGTGGTTTCATCCATGCGGCGTATTGGTGCGGTCGTCGGCTTCTCCATGCTCATCGGCGGGGTGGCCACGGGGGTACAGGCGGCCGACGGCACGGTCGACCGAATCGTCATCGACAAGAGCGAACGGCAACTCATCCTGCTGCGCGGCGATCAGCCGGTGAGAACCTACGCAGTTGCTCTCGGCCGAGCGCCGAAAGGGCACAAGCGGTTCGAGGGTGATCAGCGCACGCCCGAGGGCGTGTACACCATCGACCAGCGCAACGCCCGCAGCCAGTTCCACCGGGCCCTGCGCATCTCTTATCCCAACGAGGCGGATCGTGTGCGCGCCCTGGAGGCGGGGCTGAATCCCGGGGGCCAGATCATGATCCACGGCTTGAAGAACGGGCAGGGCTGGCTGGGACAGCGCCACCTGGGGGACGACTGGACCGACGGCTGCATCGCCGTCACCAACGCGGAGATCGAGGAGATCTGGTCCCTGGTCGATCTCGGAACGCCGGTGGAGATCAAACCGTAAGCTCCGCAGGAAGCGCCTCATGAGAATCTGGGTGGACGCCGATGCCTGTCCCAACGCGATCAAGGCGGTGCTGTTTCGGGCCGCGGAGCGCCTGGAGATCGAGACCGTGCTGGTGGCCAACCACCATCAGCGGGTGCCGCCCTCCCGATACCTGAGGTCGTTACAGGTCCCCAGCGGGTTCGACGTGGCGGACAACGCCATTGCATCGCAGATGACCCCCGGAGACCTGGTGATCACCGCCGACGTGCCCCTGGCGGCGGACGTGGTGCGGCTCGGCGGGACCGCCTTGAACCCCCGGGGCACCCTGTACACGGCGGAGAACATTCACGACCACCTGGCCCGCCGCAACCTCATGGAGCAGCTTCGCGAGACCGGCGCCATAAGCAGCAGCCAGAGCGCGCCCGGCAAGGCCGAAGTTCAGGCATTCGCCAACCAGCTCGACCGCTTCCTCCAGTCCAGCCGGCCCACGCGCCGGCCCTGAACCGGGACGACCATGGATTACCAGAGCGCTCGCGACTACCTGCTGAGCCGCCCGGAGGCGACGGAAGATCATCCGTTCGGCCCCGACGTGTGGGTGGCCAAGGTTCGCGGCCGCATGTTCGCCACCCTGGCGGAGGAGGACGGCCAGGCGCGCATGAACCTGAAGTGCGACCCGGAGGAAGCGCTGATGCTGCGCGACGTGTTCGACGCGGTCACCCCGGGCTACCACATGAACAAGGCGCACTGGAACACAGTGCGGCTGGACGGTTCCATCCCGGCACCGGAGCTGGAACGGATGATGGACCGCTCCTACGCCCTGGTGGTGCGCAAGCTGCCGAAGGCCGAGCGCGTGGCCCTGGAGGTGCGCTACGGGCGCGAGGCCCTCTATCGCTGACGTCGGGCGGTCGGCTGCCGAACCGGCCCCGCGGGGATGCGCGGGCCGGCGGCGATGCGCGGGCCGGCGGCGATGCGCGGGCCGGCGGCGATGCGCGGGCCGGCGGCGATGCGCGGGCCCGCGTTGTAAGATGACCGCTGGCAGTCACCGGGTAGTGGAAGGTCCATGGCCAACAGCCGCGACATCAAGACCACCTTGAACGAGCTCCATCAGGAGCTGGAAAAGACTCCAGAGCTGGACGACGACCTGCGGTCGCTGTTGCAGGAGGTGGACGACGACATTCATGCGCTGCTCGCCAGCCGGGAGAGCAATCCCACCGCCGAAGCGGAGGGGCTGCGCGAGCGGCTGGAGCTGCTGGCAGCGGACTTCGCCGCTCAGCACCCCAACACGGAACGCTTCTTCCGCGAGCTGATGAACGCCCTGGGACGCATGGGCATCTGACCAGCAGCCCGGCCTGCTGGAAGAATCGGTCTTCCGCTGAACGCCCGCCGCCTACCGACGGCGGGCGTGGGCCGTCACGTCAGCGACGGCGCTCGTTGGCTTCGTTGACCCGCAGGGCGCGGCCGCCCATGTCCTTGCCGTTCAACTCCGCAATGGCTTTCGTGCCGCCAGCGTCGTCCATCTCCACGAAGCCGAAGCCTCGCGAGCGCCCGGTGTCTCTATCTGTGATCACGCGAGCGGAGAGAACCTGACCTACCCCAGCGAAGTAGGCCTCCAGTTCGCTGTCGGTTACGTTCCAGGGCAGGTTGCCAACATATAGTTTCTTCATCACTTTCGCTCAAGCAGTTCCGTACGCAGCACCGCGGCCATCAATCGGCGTACAATGACTTCCACTGAAGAGCCCGGGGGCTCCCTCATCAGACTTGATACCGAGTTATCCACGAGCAGAGACTCTGAAGGCAATTCGGGGCGCGGGTCTAACAAGGCGAGTATAGGATCAAGCTGCAGCGCAGGGGAAGCCGGCCGTGCGCCCTGGTTGACGTACTTCAAAACCCCCCGCTCGAGCCGGTAACAGGCCACTCACATCGGCCGAGAATGGTTTCAGAGGCGGAGCCGCAGCTTCGCGCCGGCACCGCTCGGCGGGACCATCAGGAGAGAAGAACATGCCGCTCACCCCGTTTCACCTCGCTATCCGCGTGCGCGACCTGGCCGAGGCGCGAGACTTCTACGGGGGCCTGCTCCGCTGCCCGGAAGGCCGCAGCGCCGAGACCTGGGTGGACTTCGATCTGTACGGCCACCAGCTCGTCTGTCATCTCGCCCCCGGCGGACCGGCGGAGCTGCATCACAACCCGGTGGACGGGGACCAGGTGCCGGTACCGCACTTCGGCGTGGTGCTGGAGATGCCCGAGTGGCAGGCCCTGGCCGAGCGCCTGCGGAAAGCGGGAACGGAGTTCGTCATCGAGCCCCACGTGCGCTTCCAGGGACAGCCCGGGGAGCAGGCCACGTTGTTCTTTCTCGACCCCAGCGGCAACGCGCTGGAGTTCAAGGCCTTCGCCGACATGGCCAGGCAGTTGTTCGAGCGCTGACCAGCGCTCGACTCACGGCTCGCCGCCGACCTCGCCGCGCCCCACCAACCGCGCCAGGATACTGCCGCCCCAGCGGCGGAGCGTATGGCCCGCTGAATGCAGCAGCCCGAGGCCGAGGACGATGCCGCCGGTGTCCACCAGCAGGTCCTTGATCTCGGGGCTGCGCTCCGCCGTGAAGCTCTGCAGCACCTCGATCAGAACCCCGTAGCCCAGCATCCACGCGGCCACCGCGGGCAGCCGCTGGCGGTGCGCCAGACCGAGCGCCAAGGTGAGGTAGCTGAACGCCAGGGCGTGGAGCACCACGTCGCTCACCCGAAAAAGCGCATCCGGCGGGCTCGGCGTCACCGCCAGGTAGGTGCACACCACCAGCGGCAGCCAGAAAGCGGCGGACAGGCAGACATCCAGGGCCCGCTCAACGCTGGCGGGCGGATTGCTCATGAACGAACTCAACCAGATATTTGACGTTGTCCACCGGGGTTTCCGGGACGATGCCGTGGCCGAGGTTGAAGATGTGCCCGGGGCGCCCGCCGGCCTCCTCGAGCACGGACCGGGCCTGGCTCGCCACGGTCGGCCGGTCGGCGCAGAGCACGATGGGGTCGAGGTTGCCCTGCACCGCCGTGACGCCGAGCGCCTGCCACGTGGCCCCCAGCGGCACCCGCCAGTCCAGCGCCAGCACGTCCGGGGACGCACGGCAGGTATCCGCCAGCAGGTGACCGTTGCCGGTCCCGAAATAGATCACCGGCACCTTTCCCGCGAGGTTCGCCACCAGCCGCTCCAGGTGGGGCAGCACGTAACGGCGGAAGTCCGGCACCGACAGGCAGCCGACCCAGGTATCGAAGATCTGCACCGCATCCACCCCGGCCGCGATCTGCAGCTCCAGGTAGCTGGTTACCTGGGTCACCAGCTTGGTCATGAGGCGCTCCCAGACGTCCGGAGCCTGATACATGAGCTTCTTGACGTGGATGTAGTTGCGCGAGCCCCGTCCTTCGATGGCGTAGGACGCCAGGGTGAACGGGGCGCCGGCGAAGCCGATGAGCGCGATGTCGCGCGGCAGCTCCGCGAGAACGTTCTTCACCGTTTCCGC
The DNA here is from genome assembly GCA_041686955.1 of Pseudomonadales bacterium. GTDB lineage: Bacteria > Pseudomonadota > Gammaproteobacteria > Pseudomonadales > Azotimanducaceae > UBA7803. The sequence continues at coordinate 39,259 of JAWLCV010000009.1, read as the reverse complement.
GATGTAGGGCGTGGCCTCCAGTGCCGGCGTCACCCGCAGGCGGTCCACCTCGGCGGCGGTGCGCAAGGGGTTCGCGAAGACCGGGCCTTCCCCGGCCCGGTAGTCCAGGGCCAGACCCATGGGCTCCAGGATGGGCAGCAGATCGGCGAACAGAATGGCGGCATCCACCCCGAGGATGCGCTGAGCGTCCAGGGTCGCCCGGGCCGCCAGCTCCGGATTCTTGAAGAACTCCAGGCTCGGGGTGTCGCCCTTCACCTGGTGGTACTCGGGCATGTAGCGGCCCGCCTGTCTGTTCAACCAGATGGGCGTGTAGGGCGTGGGCTCGCCCCGGCAAGCCTGAAGGAATACCTTGTCCATGGGAGTCTCGCGAAACGCGGAAAGCGCCGGCACCATAACAGACGCGGCAGGCGTCACGGAAGCGGGTAAGCAGGCAGGCTGCCCAGGCCCTTGAGCTCCACGGTTTGGGGCGCTCCCAGCCGGCGGGACTGCTCGGCGAGGGCCGCGCTGGCCGCGTCCATGAGCACGCCGTTCGCGGCGGCGTGGGCCTGCAGGCGGCTGGACAGATTGACCGGGCCGCCGATGAGAGTGAAATCCAGCCGTTCCGCGCCGCCGCGATCACCCAGGGTGCAGAAGCCGCTGGCCACGCCGGCACGCATCTGCAGGTCCACCAGGTCGCCGCGGGCGCGCCACCTTGCCGAGAGCCCGGCCAGCACCGCCGGCACCGCTTCGCAGAACGTCAGGGCCGCCTCCACCTGACAGCGCCGGCTGCCGCCTTCGCGCCCACCGAACACCACCATGACGCCGTCGCCGAGGAGCTTGGATACCTCGCCGCCGCGCTCTTCCGCGGCGGACACCACGGCCCCCAGGTATTCGTCCAGGACGCCCGCCAAGGGCTCCGCGTCCAGCACCTCGGAGAGCTCGGTGAAGCCCACCAGATCGACGAAGACCACGGTCAACCAACGTCGTTCCCAGCGGCACGGCCGCTCCGGGTCCTGGTGCAGGCGCGCCCGCAGGCTCGGGGGCAGGTACCGTTCCATGCGCCGGTTCACCCGCTCTAGCTCGACGGAACGCTGGGCCAACGCCAGCCGCTGGGCATCCAGGCGCTGAGCCTGGCGAAACGCCAGCCAGCCCAGAGCCAGAGAGAAACCGAGAATCAGCGTCATGGCCACGGCGTCCGCCGCCGCCGTGGACGCCGCGGTCACGGCCGGGGCCCAGCCGAGACCCAGCCACGCCCCGGCACCCGCCGCAGCGGCCGCCGGCAGCAGCAACCGCCAGCCCGCCAGCGCCGTGGCCCCGGCCAGCAGGCAAACGGCCACCGCCAGCGCCGGCAGCGGCGCCAGGCTCGCCCAGGCGAGGACTGCCGCCACCACGGCACATTCCCCGACGTAGGCCCATAGCTGAAAGCGTACCGGCCCGGCGTCGTCCGCGGCCGTCCGGCGGTGCAGCCGTTCCACCAGGAAAGGCCAGGCCACGGCGAAGGTCACGGCAACGGCGGTCTGCCAGGACGTGCGCCCGGCGCCGGCGGACGCCAGGCACGAGAGCGCCAGCACCCAGAATCCGGCGAAGCGGAACGGGCGTGCGCGCTGATGGAATCGGCGGATGCGCATGCCGGCAGCCTGCCGGCCGCGTCTCCGGCGGACTACCGGCGCCTTCGGACGATGCTGTGCGCCGCAGCCCCGGCTCGGCGCCGGGGTCCCGGCTCCGCCTCGGGGGAACTAGACGTTGCGCCCCAGGGTAGGGTCCTGGTCGGCGTCGTAGTCCACGCCGTCGATGCCGAAGCCGAAGATCTTCAGAAAGTCCCGCCGGAAGCCTTCCAGGTCCGCGAGCTCGCTCAGGTTCTCGGTGGTCACCAGGGGCCAGCGCCTGCGGACTTCGTCCTGGATGGGATCCGAGAGCTCCACGTCGTCCACCCGGATGCGCCCCTCGTCGTCGAGGTTCATGTCGCCGCCGGCGAGCTGGGTGTCGAACAGCCGGTAGATGTGCTCGATGGTCTCCTCGTGGACCCCCGCTTCCTTCATCACCCGGAACAGCAGCGACGCGTACAACGGCACCACGGGGATCGCCGCGCTGGCCTGACTGACGATGGCCTTCAGGGTGGCCACCCGGGCGTCGCCGTGAAGCCCCTCGAGCCGCCCGCGCAGCGCCGCCGCGGCCCGGTCCAGGTCTTCCTTGGCCTTCCCCAGGGTGCCCTTCCAGTAGATGGGCCAGGTGAGGTCGCTGCCGATGTAGGTGAAGGCCATGGTGCGGAAGCCTTCCGCCAGCACCCCGGCCTGGCGGAGCGCGTCGATCCACATCTCCCAGTCCTCGCCGCCCATGACGGCGACGGTGGCCCGGGTCTCCTCCTCGGTGGCGGGCTCCAGGTCCACCTCGTGCACCACGCCCCGATCCACGTGCAGGGTCTTGATGTGCACCGGCTCGGCCAGGGGCTTGATCACCGAGCGGAACAGCTCCCCCGTCTTCGGATGCTGACGTACCGGCGAGGCCAGGCTGTAGACCAGCATGTCGATCTGCCCGAGATCCTCGCGGATGGTCTCCACCACCCGGGCCTTCATCGCATCCGAGAAGGCGTCGCCGTCCAGCGTCTTCGCGTACAGGCCGGCGGCCGTGGCCGCTTCCTCGAAGGCGATGTTGTTGTACCAGCCGGCGGTGGCCGTCTTGTCCTCGGCGGGTGGTTTCTCGAAGGAGACACCCAGAGTCGCGGCACCGCAGCCGATGGCGGCGACGATCCTCGACGCCAGGCCGTAACCGCCGGACGCCCCCAGCACCAGCACCTTGCGAACCTCCGCCTCCACCTTCGGACGACTCTTCACGTAGTCGATCTGTTCCCGTACGTGGGCGGCGCAGCCGGCCGGGTGCGCAGTGGTGCATATGAATCCGCGGATTCTGGGCTTCACGATCATGGAAATGCTTGCCGTTCCGATGAGCCGGCAATGATACCCTGGGCTACCGCCCAGCGCAGCGCGGCGGACACGTCCACCACCCAGGGCCCGTCGCGCCGGATGGTGAGTGTCAACTCCGCCCCGGCGGGAATCTTGTGATCCCGGTCACCGTCCAGCGCCAGAACACCTTCTCCCGGGAACGTCACCGGCTGACCCAGCGGAACCGGGGTGGCGCTGGCGACGCTGACCTCGCGGAACAGACCGGGCGACACCGGCGCCTGAAACCGCTGGCCCGGGCCCATCTGCACCAGCAGACCCTCGTCGGCCCCGGCGTCCACCGGGTGCAGCAGGCCGCCGATGGGCGACATGCCGATGGCGTCCGGTTCCGCGCGGGTCAGGAAGATGCGGTCGATGCGGTCGGCGTCGAAGGGCAGCAAATTGCCCACGTGGTCCCGACGCAGCAGCACCGCGTCGATGAGTCCGATGTCGGCAACGGGAAGCCCGTAGCGGCCGGTCCCGGTGACGTGAATCACTTTGGCGCGGCGCCTCACCGGCGCCTGGTCCAGGTCCCCGCGCGCGCAGAGCGCCGCCGCCATCCCCGCGATGGTGGGCTCCGTCAGCACCGGAAACACGTTGTTGGTTCCGGTGGACAGGGGAATCAGGTTCACCGCGTCGGCACGGCGGCCGAGCGCGCGCACCAGCGCCCGGTTCGTGCCGTCGCCGCCCAGCGAGACCAGGGTGCGGCAGCCCGCCTCGAGAAATGCAGCCACCGCCGTCTCGGTGTCCTCGGCGCTGTTGCGGATGCGAGGCTCGAGCACGTGCACCCGGACCGTGAGATCCAGATACTCGAGCGCCGCGGCGGCGATGTTGAACGGCTCCCGGGTGACGTACAGGTCCGTGGCGCCCGAGGCCACGGCCCCCGCCGCCACCCGCGCGACGATGTCCCGCTTCGCCTCGTGGGTCATGTTGGTGGCCCGGGCCGCCAGGCGGCGCACGTCGCGCCCCGACATGGGATTCACGCAGACGGCGACCCGAACGGGTGCGGTCACGGTGCCGCCCCCGCCGTCGCCTCCGCCCCGAGCAGGTAGCGCTCGAGGAACAGCACGGTGGCGGCGGCGGCGTAGTCGCTGTTGGACTTCTTGCGGAACCCGTGGCCTTCGTCGTGCGCCAGCACGTACCACACCGGCACCCCGCGGCTGCGGAGCGCGTCGTGAATCTGCCGGCTCTCGCCGGCGGGCACCCGGGGATCGTTGGCGCCCTGGATGATCAGCAACGGCCGGCGGATGCGATCCACGTTGGCGAGCGGCGATATACGCTCCAGCAGGGCGCGCATCTCCGGGTCACGCTCGTCGCCGTACTCCGCGCGGCGCAGGTCGCGCCGATAATCCTCGGTGTGGGTAAGGAAGGTGACGAAGTTGCTGATGCCCACCCGCTCGACCCCCGCGGCCAGGCGGTCGGAGTAGTGCACCAGCGACGCCAGCACCATGTAGCCGCCGTACGAGCCGCCGCTCACCACCACCCGGTCTTCGTCCAGGTCTGGCTGACCGGCGATCCAGTCCAGGAGCGCGCCGATGTCCCTCACCGAATCCTCCCGCCGCTCGGCGTTGTCGAGCTTGAGGTAGCTCTTGCCGTACCCGGCGGAGCCGCGAACGTTGGGCACCACCACGGCCATGCCCAGCTCGTTGACGTAGAACTGCAGCGCCGGCGAGAAGTAGGGCCGGTACTGGGCCTCCGGGCCGCCGTGGATGGAAAGGTACACGGGATGCGGGCCCGGCCCCCGGGGACGGAACACGAAGGCCGGGATGCGCCTCGGTTCGCCGTTCACCCGATCGAAGGTGGGATAGTTCACCAGCTCGGGCGCGACGAACCCGTCGGGATCCAGCCCCCCCACCTCGCTCTGGGTCCATTGGGTGAGGGTGCGCTCCGTGAGGCTGACGCTGTAGACGTCCGTAGGCGCCGTGGGGAGACTGAGCGAGAAGCCGAGTCTGTCCCCTGCGGGGTGGAAGTGCAGCTCGCCGATGATGCCTCGCGGCACCGGAGGCAGCGCCAGAGGGGCGCGCTCGGGGAGCCGCCAGACATGCAGCCGCGAGTACCCGCCCTCGTTGACGGTGAAGGCCAGGTGCCCGCCCGTGGGCGATACCGCGAACGCCTCCACGTCCCAGGCGATGTCCGGGGTGAGCACCCGAACCTCGCCGCTCGCGAGATCGAGCCGGTGCAGTCGAAGGAACTCGGCGCCGAGGTCCGAGGTGAAGAACACGCCGCTGCCGTCGGGGGTGTATTCCGCCTGGCGGATGGCGGTGGTGATGGTGGGGTCCAGGAGCGGGGTGAGCGAGCCGTCCTCCAGCGACAGCTCGTAGAGATACGACTCGTTGATGGAGACGTAGCGCGACACCAGCAGATGAGCATCGTCCGGCGCGAAGTCCTCCACCACCCAGCCCGTGCCGTCCGCCTCCAGCGCCACCTGAGCCGTGCCCTCGAGATCCTGGACGTGGATGTCCCAGTCCCGGCCGTTGCGCTCGGTGGTGGTGTAGGCGAAACGGTCACCGGCGTTGCCCCAGACCACATCGGTGTAGCGGGAACGGCCGTCGGTCAGGAGTCGCGACTCGCCGCTGGCCAGGTCGTACCAGAAGAGCTGGTAGAACTCGGATCCGCCGGTGTCACGCAGGTAGACGAAGCCGGAGGGAGCCTGCTGCTCCGCCACCAGCGCATCCGCCACCGGCTCGGCGAAGAACGTGAGCTGATGCCGCGCGCCCAGCGGCTGGTCCACCCGGTGGAGCTGCTCGGTGTTGCCGAACCGCGTGCCGATGAGCACCGCATCGCCGAGCCAGCCCGCGAGCCGCGCCTCCCGTGTGTTGCGGTACTGCTGCAGGCGCTCGGTGAGCGCTGCGGGAATGTCCGGCACCCCGTAGACCTCCAGCTCGCCCATCCGGCGGGCCTCGACAGTGGCGCCATCCGCCGTTTCGGGCCGTGCGGCGCAGCCGCCGAGCGATGCGAGCGCGAGGCTCCCGAGCAGCAGCGCGGCTGCCGACGAAGTCCGATGATCCATGGGCTTTTCCTGCAAGCGGCGGCGCCCTAACCTAGGGCGCATGCCGGTCTCATGCAAGAGCAGCCGCCCATGAGCGATCCCGTCGAGCCGTGCGAGCACCTCCGGCCGGGAGCCTGGCCTCTCCGCGTCCGCCTCACCCTGGACGAGCACCTGGGATTCACCGACGCGCTGGTGAGCTGCGAGGCCTGCGGACGCTGGTACCTGCTCGAGATGCTCGATTGGCGCGGCCCGCACCGGGTCATGCGCATCTCCGGTGTCGCCGCGGACCAAGGCGCTGCCGTGGTGAAGGATCTCGCCCGGGGTAGCTGCGACGTAGGCCGGGCGGGGGCCGAGCTTCACCACCTGCGCACCCTGGCGGTCTCGAGCCCGTGGCTGCTGCTCGTGGATGCCGGCGGGCCGGTGGTGGAGGGGGTCGTGCCCGTACCCGCCGGGGCGCGCGTGCCCGGTGCTGGCTGGCGCGAGCTGCCCTGCGACGGTAGCTGGGTGGACTACGCGCGCTCGAAGATCGATACGGTGAACGGGTAGGCGTTGTCCTCGTCGGCGGGGAAGCTCTGGCTGTGCACCCGCCGCCAGCGGCTCCAGTCCACGGGCGGAAAAAAGGTGTCCCCCTCCAGCTCGGCGTCGATCTCTGTGACGTAGAGCCGGGTGGCCACGTCCAGCGCCAGCCGATAGATCTCCGCGCCGCCGATGACGAACGTCTCGTCCACGCCGTCTTCCCGGCACTGTCGCTCGGCCTCCGCCAGGGCGGCCTCCAGGCTCGCCGCCACCCGCGCGCCCGGCGCCCGGTAACCCGGACGCCGGGTCACCACGATGTTGGTGCGCCGCGGCAGCGGCCGCTCCATGGATTCGAAGGTGCGCCGGCCCATGATCACGGGATGCCCCCGGGTCGTGGTCATGAAGTGCCGCATCTCCCGGGGGAGGTGCCAGGGCAGATCGTTGTCGCGGCCGATGACACCGTTTCGAGTCATGGCCCAGATGAGGGAGATCTCCACGGCGCTATACCGCGATGGGCGCCTTGATGCCCGCGTGGCTGCGGTAGCCTTCCAGGGCGAAGTCTTCGAAGCGGAACGCGAAGATGTCGGTCACCTCGGGATTCACCGTCATGGTCGGCAGCGGCAGCGGCTCCCGCGCCAGTTGCCGGTCCGCCTGCTGCAGATGGTTGGCGTAGAGATGGGCATCGCCGAAAGTGTGCACGAACTCGCCGGGCGCGAGCCCGCAAACCTGGGCCACCATCAGGGTAAGCAGCGCGTAGGAGGCGATGTTGAAGGGCACGCCGAGGAACACATCGGCGCTGCGCTGGTAGAGCTGACAGGAGAGGCGTCCCCCGGCCACGTAGAACTGGAACAGCGTGTGGCAGGGGGGCAGGGCCATCCGATCCACCTCCGCCACGTTCCAGGCGCTGACGATGAGGCGCCGGGAATCCGGATTGCGCCGGATGTCGCCCACCAGCCGCTCGATCTGATCGATGGTGTCGCCGTCGGGCGTGGGCCAGGACCGCCATTGCGAGCCGTACACGGGCCCCAGCTCCCCGTGCTCGTCCGCCCACTCGTCCCAGATGTGCACCCCGTGTTCCTGCAGGTACTTCACGTTGGTGCTGCCCTGCAGGAACCACAGAAGCTCGTGGATGATGCCCTTCACGAACATCTTCTTGGTGGTGACGAGGGGAAAACCCGCGCTCAGGTCGAAACGCATCTGGTGGCCGAACACGCTGTAGGTGCCCGTGCCGGTGCGGTCGCTCTTGTACACGCCGTGCTCACGCACCCGGCGCATGAGATCCAGATACTGCTTCACGGGGTCGCCTCGGCCCGGGAGGGCTCACGTCGTCGCAGGAGCAGAAAGATACCAGCCAGCACCATGGGTATCGACAGCAGCTGCCCCATGGTCAGCCAATCGAGCGCCACGAAGCCGATGTGGGCATCGGGGGTGCGGAAGAACTCGGTGAGAAAGCGCAGGGTGCCATAGCCCACCAGGAACAAGCCGGAGACCGCTCCCGCGGGCCGCGGCCGCGAGGAGAACCACCAGACCAGCACGAACAGCACCAGGCCCTCGGCGAAGGCCTGGTAGAGCGGCGACGGATGCCGGGCGAAGGATTCCCATTGGCCCACGCACAGCGGATTGATCTGCCGGATGGCCTCGGCGTCGCAGGGGTAGATCAGGCCGAACACCGAGTCGGTCATGCGCCCCGGCAGCTCGGTGTTGGCGAAATTGCCCAGGCGACCCAGCCCCAGCCCCGGCGCCACCAGCGGCGTCACGAAATCGCTCACCTGAAGGAACGAGCGTCCGCTGGCACGGCCGAACCACCACAGGCCCAGCACTGCACCGATGAGCCCGCCGTGAAACGACATGCCGCCTTCCCAGATCCGCAGGATGAACAGCGGATCCCGCAGGAGCTGCTCGAAGCCGTAGAACAGGGTGTAGCCGATGCGGCCTCCCAGCACGGCGCCCACCGCGCCGTAGAACACCACGTCGGAGACGTCCTGCCGGCTCCAGCCGCTGCCGGGCCGGTCGGCCCGGACCCGCCCCAGCCACCAGCACAGCGCGAAGGCGGCCAGGTAGGCGAGCCCGTACCAGCGCAGGGCCACGGGGCCCAGGGAGATGATGACTGGGTCGATGTCCGGATAATGGGGATGCTGCACCCGCGGCTAGCCTCCGTGTTCGCTCTGGTGACGTCGTCACTCTGATAAACTGGCCGACCCTGAATCATGCCGGCGCCCGTGCCCGGAGCACCGGCGCCGGGCGGCTCGAGTCCATGTGCCTGATACTCTTCGCCTACGATCCGCAGTCCGACTATCCCCTGGTGGTGGCCGCGAACCGCGACGAATTCTACGCCCGCCCGGCCACGAGCGCACATTTCTGGGAAGACCGCCCGCGGCTGCTCGCGGGGCGGGATCTCTCCGCGGGCGGAACCTGGCTCGGCATCAGTCGAGACGGCCGCTTCGCAGCGGTGACCAACTTCGCCGAAGAGGGCCCGTCCGAAGCTCCCCTGTCCCGCGGCCGACTGCCGGAAGCGTTCCTGTCGAGCCGCGACGGCGCGCACCACTTCTCCCACCACCTGGACGGCGGGCGTTATCGCGGCTTCAACCTGCTGATGTGGGACACGACGGCGTTGGTGTACACCTCGAACCGGGGGCACACCCAGGATCTCCCGCCGGGAATCTACGGCCTGGCCAACGCCGAGCTCGGCGCCGCCTGGCCCAAGGTGACCCGGGGCCGGCAGGCCCTGCAGAGGATCGTTCAGGCGGGCCCGGAGCCCGAGGCACTGCTCGAGCTGCTCGGCGACACCACGGTGCCCGCGGACTCGGAGCTGCCGCGGCGCGGCCGTCCCCTGGAGCTGGAACGCCGGGTGGCGCCCTGCTTCATCGCCGGCGAGGACTACGGCACCCGGGCCAGCACCGTGGTGATCTTCGAGCACGCCCGCGGCCGCGAGCCGCGGGCGCGGTTCGTTGAGCAGCAGTACGGTCCCGGCGGCGAGCCGGGGCACCACTCGAGCTTCGAGTTCGCCGTGGAGTGACCACGCCGTGCGCCGGCCTGTTGTCCGCGCGAACCGGGTGACAGGGCGGGGCACCGGGGCTATGGTTGCCGGGCATAGGGGGAGGGAGCCAGCATGATCACGCGTCGACGATTCGTTTCCGGGGCGTCGCTCGCCGCCGCCGCGGCAGCCGGTGGCGGATGTGCCGGCGCCGCCGGTGGCGGGGCCGCCGCCGGCGGGCCCGGGCGGGGCGGGGAAGGCGGCGACGTGTTCCGGCACGGGGTCGCGAGCGGCGACCCCCTGGCCGACCGGGTCATTCTCTGGACCCGGGTCACGGCGTCGGGACCGGTGCCCGTCCGCTGGGAAATCGCCGCCGATCCCGGCTTTCGGCGGGTGATCGATCAGGGGGTGGTGACGGCCCTGCCGGGTCGCGACCATACCGTCAAGGTGGACGCCCTCGGGCTCGAAGGCGGACGCACCTACTACTACCGGTTCGACGCTCTGGGGGAAGCGAGCCCCGTAGGGCGCACCCGCACGCTGCCGGAGCACGCGGTCACGCGGCTGCGCCTGGCTGTGGCGAGCTGCTCCAACTTCCCCTTCGGCTACTTCAGCGCCTACCGCCACATCGCCCGCCGCAGCGATCTCGACCTGGTGCTGCACCTGGGTGACTACCTGTACGAGTACGCCCCGGGCACCTACGGCGACGGGCGCGACATCGGCCGGGCGCACCAGCCCGCTCACGAGATCGTCTCCCTCGCCGACTACCGGATCCGCCACGCCCAGTACAAGTCCGATCCGGATCTGCAGGAAGCCCACCGCCAGCACCCTTGGATCTGCGTCTGGGACGACCATGAAAGCGCCAACAACGCCTGGCGCGACGGCGCCGAGAACCACGACGACGGGGAGGGCTCCTGGCACGACCGCCGCGCGGCCGCCATCCGCGCCTACCATGAGTGGCTGCCCATCCGCGAGCAGCACGGAGCCGACGGGCCGCACATCTATCGCAGCTTCCGGCTCGGCGGGCTGGCGGACCTGGTCATGCTGGACACCCGGCTGCACGGGCGCAGCCGCCAGGTGACGGACCGCGGCGACGCCGCCGCCATCGGCGATCCGGCGCGCACCCTGCTCGGCGCCGATCAGCACGCCTGGCTGGCCGAGCGGCTGCGGGCATCCGTCCGGCGTGGCAGCACCTGGCGGCTCATCGGCCAGCAGCTCATGTTCGCCCAGCTCATCGGCGACGACGGGCTGCTGCTCAACACCGATCAGTGGGACGGCTATCCGGCTTCCCGCAAAGCGGTCCTCGACCAGCTCGCCGCCGAGCGCATCCCGGACACCGTGATCCTCACCGGCGACATCCATACCGCCTGGGCCATGGACGTCACCCCGGACCCCACCAGCAGGGCCTACGATCCGGCCACCGGACGCGGCAGCCTGGCGGTGGAGCTGGTGACCACCTCCGTCACGTCCCCGGGACCCGACGGAGAGGCCGCCGCGCTCCGGCAACGGGAAACGGACGTGGTTCGCGACCGGTCCCACATCCACTACGTCAACCTGCGCGAGCACGGCTACCTGCTCCTCGACCTCGACACGGACCGGGCCCAGGGCGAGTGGTGGTACGTGGACGACCTGCTCGACCCCGGCTCGGGGGAGCGCTTCGGCGCCGCCTTCGCCACGGCGCGGGGAAGCAATCATCTCGAGAGGGTGGAATCGCCGAGCTCGATATGAATTCGGCGATCGGCTGTCAGCTTTCGGCTTTCGCCCAGAGGCGAATGCCGAGATTCTGGCGTCATCCTTCCTGCGGACAGCGGACAGCGGAAAGCTGATAGCGCCCGCCGCAGGCGGGTCTCTCACGCATGATACGAAGGCACCACCCGCCCCAACCCCGCCTGCCGTAGCTGGGCGCGCATGAAGGACTGAACCTCCTCGGCGGTGGTCATGCGCAGCACCCGGGCCAGCATGCGCCGGGCGTCCCGGCGCCGGATGTTGCGGATCACCCATTTCACCTTGGGCAGGTTGGTGGCGTTCATGGACAGCACGTGATAGCCCATGGCCAGCAACAGCACCGCGCCGATGGGGTTGCCGGCCAGCTCGCCGCAGATGCCCACGTAGGAGTTCTCCCGGTGAGCGGCCCGGGCCACCTCGCGCAGGGCGGTGAGCACCGCCGGGTGCGTCTCCTGGTAGAGGTCGGCGACCCGCGGGTTGTTGCGGTCCACCGCCAGCATGTACTGGGTGAGGTCGTTGGAGCCCACCGCCAGGAAGTCCACCCGCCGGGCGAGCTGGCGGGCCTGATACACGGCGGCCGGAACCTCCACCATCACCCCCACCAGGGGTTGCTTCACCTGCACCCCCTCTTCCAGCACCTCGATGTAGGCCCGGTGGATGAGCGCCTTGGCCTCCTCCACCTCGTTCATGCTGGAGATCATGGGCAGCATGATGCGCAGCTCGCCGCGCAAGCCGGCGTTGGCCTTGATCATGGCCCGGGCTTGCACCATGAAGATCTCAGGATGATCCAGGGTGACCCGGATGCCCCGCCAGCCGAGGAACGGGTTCTCCTCGTGAATGGGGAAGTAGGAAAGCGCCTTGTCGCCGCCGATGTCGAGGCTGCGCATGGTCACCGGCCGGGGCTCGAAGGCCTCCATGTGCTGGCGGTAGAGGGCCCGCTGCTCCTCCTCGGTGGGGAAGCGGTCCTTGGTCATGAACGGCACCTCGGTGCGGAACAGGCCGATGCCCTCCGCACCGCGGTCCAGGGACCTCGAAATGTCGCCGATCAGGCCGATGTTCACCCACAGCTCCACCCGCCAGCCGTCCAGAGTGATGGAGGGCAGCTCTTTGAGGTCCTCGAGCTCGGTGGCGAACTCCCGCTCCTCGGCAATGAGCGACTGGTAGCTCTCCGAGAGGTGATTCGACGGGTTCAGGAAGACTTCGCCGTAGAAGCCGTCGACGATCACCGGCTCGCCGTCCAGATCCGCCAGCGGCAGGTCCACGGCCCCCATCACTGCGGGAATGTCCAGGGCCCGGGCGAGGATCGCCACGTGGGAGCTGCCCGAGCCGCGCACGGAGACGATGCCCTTCAGGTTCTCCGGCGGAATGTTGGCGAGCATGCTCGGGGTCACCTCGTGACCCACCAGCACCGTGTCCGGCGGGAAGTGGGTCTTGCGCGCCCGGATGTCCTGGAGGTAGGCGAGCACCCGCAGACCCAGATCCTTCACGTCCGCCCCGCGCTCGCGCAGGTACGAGTCCTCCATGGCCTCGAAGCGGCGTACGTGCTCGCGGATCACCTGTTTCAGCGCCCCTTGCGCCCACATGCCCCGGCGTACCCGCTCGCGGATGTCGCCGGCGAGCGCGTCGTCGTCGAGCATGTGCAGGTAAGCGTCGAACAGCGCCAGCTCTTCCCGCGGCAGGCTCTGGGAGAACTCCTCGCTGATGCGGCGGATGTCCTGGCGAACCGCGTTGATGGCGCGGTCCAGCACCATGAGCTCCACCGTGACGTCCTCGGCTTCCCGCTCGGGCACCCCTTCGAGGCTCGCCGGCGGCTGCATCACCACCGCCGTGCCGATGGCGATGCCCGGCGCGCCGGCGATGCCGCGGAACATCACGTCGCTGGCCTCGGAGACCCGGCCGCCGAACACGTCGAAGATCTTCTGGATGTCGCCGGTGGCCTCGGCGTGGGCCATCACCGTGGCGAGCTGGGCGGCGAGGGTGACGAGGAAGGCTTCCTCGCTCTCGTCGAAGCGGCGCTTGTCGCGCTGCTGCACCACGAGCACCCCCAGCACCTGGCGGTGGTGGATCACCGGCACCCCCAGGAAGGCGTTGAACGGCTCCTCGCCGATCTCGGGAATGTAGTGAAAGCGCGGGTGCTCGCTGGCGTTCTCCAGGTTGATGGGCTCCGCCCGCTCCGCGACCAGGGTCGTCAGGCCCTGGTCGAGGCTGAGGGACAGCTTGCCCACGGCATCCTGGTTGAGGCCCTCGGTGGCGACGAACAGGTAACTGTCGCCCTCCGGGCTCAGCAGGTAGATGGAACAGACCTCGGTGCCCAGCGCCTCGCGGACATCGTGAACGATGATGCGAAGCGCTTCCTGGAAACTGCTGGCGGCGGCGACGTCCTGAACGATCCGCCGGAGGGTCGTCAGCATCCAGGCGTTCTCCGCCCGGACCGACCGCCCAGACCGGAGCCGGCGTAGGGCAGATGGGGCGCGAGCTCCTTCAGGGCGCGCCGGTACACCTCCCGCTTGAACTCCACCACCTGGTGCACCGGGTACCAGTAGCTGACCCAGCGCCAGTGATCGAACTCGGGCCTGTCGCAGGCGTCCACGTGAACGCGGTCGTCGTCGGCCAGCATCCGCAGCAGGAACCACTTCTGCTTCTGCCCCTTGAACCCGGGGCTGGAGTTGTAGCGCCGCAGCCGCTTCGGCAGCCGATAGCGCAGCCAGCCACCGGTGCGGGCCAGGATCTGCACGCTGTCCGGCGCGAGCCCGACCTCCTCGTGCAGCTCGCGGAACAGCGCCTCTTCCAGGGATTCGTCCTCGTTGATGCCGCCCTGAGGAAACTGCCAGGCGTCGTGCCCGCCCACCCGGCGTGCCCACAGCACCTGACCCAGGTCGTTGGAGAGGACGATCCCGACGTTGGGCCGGTAACCGTCTGCATCAACCACTGTCGTCATGTCCAACAAACGTTTCACTCGATTGAACCTCAAACCCGGGAAAAATACCAATTGCACCCACGCCCGCGGAGCGGCGCGAGCCCCGGGGGCCGCCGCCGGGTTCTAGCCGCCCGTCATCCGTGAGACGATGCCTCGACTTCGGGTGCGTATGGAGCTTCCGATGAGCAATCGCCTGGCGTTCGAGACCAGCCCGTATCTGCTGCAGCACGCGGACAATCCGGTGGATTGGCACCCCTGGGACGACGAGGCGCTGCTTCTCGCCCGGAGCGCCGCGAAGCCCATCCTGCTGTCCATCGGCTATTCGGCCTGCCACTGGTGCCACGTGATGGCCCACGAATCCTTCGAGGACGAAGCGGTGGCGGAGGTGATGAACGCGCACTTCGTGAACATCAAGGTCGATCGCGAGGAGCGCCCGGACCTCGACAAAGTATACCAACTCGCCCACCAGCTCCTGACCCAGCAGAGCGGCGGTTGGCCGCTCACCATGTTCTTGGACCCGGACACCCTGGTGCCGTTCTTCGGCGGCACCTACTTTCCCAAAACCGCCCGTTACGGGATACCGGGCCTGGTGGACGTGCTGCTGCGGGTAGCGGAGCTGTTCCGTACCCGCCGCGCCGAGCTCGACGCCCAGGGGCGGCGGGTGGTGGAGGTGCTCGGCAGCCTGAACCCGGGAGCGCCCGCCGCTTCGCTCGACCCCGACGCGCGCCCGGCCGAGGCGTGCCGCCTGCTCAGCGCCGCCCGGGATCAGCTCGCCCGTCAGTACGACGCCGCGGAAGGCGGGTTCGGCACTGCGCCCAAGTTTCCCATGCCCGCGACCCTGGAGCGGCTGCTCAGGACCTGGGCCTTCAGCCGCCATCCGGGGGCGCCGGAGCCGAGCCCCGGCACCCCGGACCGGCAGGCCCTGGACATGGTGATGACCACGCTCACCAAGATGGCCCGGGGCGGCATCTACGACCATCTGGGCGGCGGGTTCTGCCGCTACGCCACGGATCGAAGCTGGATGATTCCCCACTTCGAAAAGATGCTCTACGACAACGCCCTGCTGCTTTCGCTGTACAGCGATGCCCTGGCGGTGGGCGACGACGCCCTGTTCGCGGGCGCGGTCCGGGAGACGGCGGAGTGGGTGCTCCGGGAGATGCGTCATCCCCAGGGCGGGTTCTACGCGGCCCTGGACGCCGATTCCGAGGGCGAGGAGGGCAAGTACTACCTGTGGCGGCGGGACGAGGTGAAGCGGCTGCTCGAACCGGACGAATACCTGGTGGTGGAAACCCTCTACGGTATGGACAAGCCGGCGAACTTCGAAGGCCGGTGGATCCTGCACCGGCACGATGCCTGGCGGTCCGTGGTGGAGCGCCTGTCCCTGGACCCCAAGCGGGCCGAAGCCCTGCTGGCGTCGGCCCGGCGCAAGCTGCTGGCGAAGCGCGAGCAGCGCCCGCGGCCCGCCACCGACGACAAGATCCTCACCGGCTGGAACGGCCTGGCGGTCAAAGGTCTGGCCCGGGCGGCTGCCCGGCTCGGTGTCGCGGAGTGGCTGGACGCCGCCCAGGCGGCGGTGGATTTCCTCAGAGAGGCGCTTTTCCTGGACGGCACCCTGTGCGCCACCTGGAAGGCCGGCCGGGCCCGGTACCCGGCGTACCTGGACGACCATGCCTACCTGCTGGACGCGTTGCTGACGCTGCTGACGGTGCGCTGGCGGGACGAGGACGTGCGATTCGCCGCGGACCTGGCGGAGATCCTGCTCGAACGCTTCGAGGATCGAGCGGCGGGGGGTTTCTACTTCACGGCCCACGACCGGGAAGCGCTGATCTTCCGCCCCAAGCCTACCCAGGACGAGGCCCTGCCCCCGGGCAACGCGGTGGCGGCCCGGGCGCTGTGGGATCTCGGACACCTGCTGGGAGAGCCTCGGTACCTGGAGGCCGCCAACCGAACGCTCGATTGGGCTTGGGAAATGATGGCCCAGCACCCGGCCGCTCACTGCAGCCTGCTGACGGCGCTCGAGGCCACCCTGGCGGCCAACGAGCTGATCGTGATCCGCGGGCCCGCCGAGGCCCTGTCCCCCTGGCTGGAACGGGCCCGCCGGGGCTACCACCCGTGGCGCATGGTGTACGGCATTCCGCACCAGAGCAGCGCCGCGCCACCCTACCTGCCGGCGGACCTGCCCGCCGGGGGCGACGTGGTGGCCTACCGGTGCGAGGGCTTCCGCTGCTCGCTGCCCATCACCTCGCTGGCGGACCTCGACGCCGCCCTGGACGGTTGAGCCGGGCTCAGCCCGCCGCGGCGGGCGGCGTCTGCTCCTTCCACACCAGATCGAGCTCGCGCGCCGCCTTGACGTCGTCGAGCCGGCGCACCGGCAGAGCGTAGGGCGCGCCCCGCACCAGATCCGGCTGGGACTCCGCCTCCTGCCGAATGGCCACCAGGGCCTCCACGAAGGCGTCGAGCTCGGCCTTGGTCTCGGTCTCGGTGGGCTCCACCAGAAAGCACTCCGGCACCAGCAGCGGGAAGTAGGTGGTGGGCGAGTGGATGCCGTAATCCAGGAGGCGCTTGGCGAAATCCATGGCGTTCACCTCCAGGTTCCTCGCCTGCTCGGCGAAGGTGAGGATGAACTCGTGGGTGGCCCGCCGCTCCGGGTAGGCGAGGGCGAAACCCGCCCGCTCCAGCCGCCGGGCCAGGTAGTTGGCGTTCAGGGTCGCATAGCGGCCTACCCGGGTCATGCCCTCCCGCCCCAGCATGAGCGCGTAGGCCAGCGCCCGCAGCAGGATGCCCGCGTTGCCGGCGAATCCGGACAGCCGGCCGATGGACTGGGGCAGATCCGTCTTCGTCAGCCAGCGGTAACGCTCCCCGTCCTTGCCCACGATGGGCGTGGGCAGAAAGGGAAGTAAGCGCTCACCTACTCCGACAGGCCCGGCTCCCGGCCCGCCGCCGCCATGGGGCGTGGCGAAGGTCTTGTGCAGGTTCATGTGCAGCACGTCGAAGCCCATGTCGCCGGGCTTCACCTGACCGAGGATGGCGTTCAGGTTGGCGCCGTCGTAGTAGAGCAGACCGCCCGCGTCGTGCACCACCCGGGCGATCTCTTCGATGCGCCGCTCGAAGACCCCGCAGGTGGAGGGGTTGGTCATCATGATGCCCGCGGTCTGCGGCCCCACGGCAGCCTTCAGCGCTTCCAGATCGACGTCGCCGAGCCGGTCCACGGGCACCTCGGCCACCTTGTAGCCGCACATCACGGCGGTTGCCGGGTTGGTGCCGTGAGCCGCGCTCGGCACCAGGATCTCGGTGCGCTGGTGGTCGCCCCGGGCCTGGTGGTAGGCGCGGATCATGGCCACGCCCGCCAGTTCCCCCTGAGCCCCCGCCATGGGCGTCAGGGACACACCGCGCATGCCGGTGACGTCCTTGAGGATCTCCTGGAGCTCGTAGAGGCAGGACAGAAAGCCCTGGCTCACCGCCTCCGGCGCCAGCGGATGCCGTCCCAGGAAGTCCGGGTGCATGGCCGCCGCGTGAGCACCCCGCGGGTTGTACTTCATGGTGCACGAGCCCAGCGGGTAGAACTGGGTGTCGATGGAGAAGTTGCGCTGGGACAGGGTGGTGTAGTGGCGCACCACCTGAAGCTCGGAAACCTCGGGCAGCCGGGGCGGCGATGCCCGCAGGGCCTCGGCGGGGATGCCGTCGAGGGCCTCCTCCGCCGGCGGCGCCGCCACCTGCTGGGCGCGAGCTACACGGCCTTCACGGCCGAGCTCGAAGATGGTCCGGTGCCGGGAGGAAGTCACGTCACGGTCGCTCATGATGCCAGTATCTCCTCCAGCGCCCGGCCGTAGGCTTCGATCTCGCTCTCGGTACGCTTCTCGGTGGCACAGACGAGAAGCGAGCGGGACAGCTCCGGCCGGTAGGCGCCCAGCGCCAGCCCCCCCAGGATGCCGTGCTCCAGCAGGGCCTCCACCACCGGACCCGCGTCGGTGGGCAGCTCCACCACCGCCTCGTGGAAATACGGCGCCGGAAAGCGCTGGCTCACCCCCACCACCGCGGTCAGCCGCTTCACCAGGCGGCGGGTGTTGGCCGCGCAGGCCCTGCCCACCGCCGACAGGCCGGCCGCCCCCAGAAGGCTCAGGTGAATGGTCGCCGCCGTCACCAGCAATCCCTGATTGGTGCAGATGTTCGACGTGGCTTTGCCGCGGCGGATGTGCTGCTCGCGGGCCTGCAGGGTCAGGGTGTATCCCGGACGGCCCTCCAGGTCCACGGTGCGGCCGATGATGCGCCCCGGCATCTGCCGGACGAAGGCGTCGCGGCAGCAGATGAAGCCGAACGACGGCCCGCCGGAGGACATGGGAATGCCGAAGGGCTGCCCGTCGCCGCAGGCGATGTCGGCACCGGTCTCCCCCCATTCCCCCGGGGGCGCGAGCACCGCCAGGGACAGAGGATTCACCACGGCGATGACCAGCGCTCCCTGCCGGTGAGCCCAGTCGGTGAGTTCGTTCACGTCTTCCAGCAGGCCGAAGAAGTTCGGCTGCTGCACCACCAGCGCCACGGGCGGTTCCATCCCCGCGAGGGAATCCCGGTCCACGCGGCCGTCCTCCGCCACCGGCACGGTGACGATCTCCACGCCCTGGCTGCCGACGATGTTGCGCGCCGTCTCCAGATAGTGCGGGTGCACGGACTCGGCCACGAGCACGGTGCGGCTCTTCGCCTTTCGGTTCGCCCGCACCGCCATCAGGGCCGCCTCGGCCAGCCCGGAAGCGCCGTCGTACACCGAGGCGTTGGAGACGTCCAGGCCGGTGAGCCCCGCCATCATGGTCTGATACTCGTAGATCACCTGCAGCGTCCCCTGGCTCGCTTCGGCCTGGTAGGGGGTGTAGGCGGTCATGAACTCGCCCCGGGAGGCCAGGTCCCACACCGCCGCGGGGACGTGGTGGTCGTAGCATCCGGCGCCGAGAAAGCACACGCCGGCGCGGTCACGGGCTGCGCGGGCGCCGAGATCCCGCAGCATCTCCATCTCGCTGACCCCGTGAGGCACCTGGGTCAGCACGCCGGCGCGCATCGCCTGGGGAATCTCGTCGAACAACGCCTCGATGCTGTCCACGCCGATTTCGGACAGCATCAGGCGCTCTTCCGCCGCGGTGTGCGGGATGAAAGGCATGCAACGCTCCGTCAGACTCTGAATGTATTACCGCGGGGGCGGCCGGGTGCGCCAGTCCGGTGAACCGTTTCCGGTGAGCTCAGTGCTCTTCGGTTTCCAGAAACTCTCCGTAGCCTTCCGCGTCCAGCAGATCGTCCAGATCTGCCGGGTCGTCGGGCTCGAGGCGGAAGAACCAGCCGTTGCCGTACGGATCCTGGTTGACGTTCTCCGGGGCATCCTCGAGCGCCTCGTTCACCGCCACCACGGTGCCGGCAACGGGTGCATAGATGTCGGAAGCCGCCTTCACGGACTCCACCACACCGGCCTCCTGCTCGGCGGCGAGCTGCTGGCCCACCTCCGGATGCTCGACGAACACCACGTCACCGAGCGCCTCCTGGGCGTGATCCGTGATGCCCACCGTCACGGTGCCGTCCTCCTCGAGCCGCGCCCATTCGTGGGTGCGGGCGTACTTGAGCTCGGATGGGATCTCGCTCATCAATGACTCCGAAACGGTTCCTCGTTGGCTGCTGCAACCCTCGCTCGAGCGGGACGGTCCCACGGATGGAGGGCGTTCATTCGAATACTTTCTTTCCCTGGCGGACGAAGGGCGGCTTGACCATGCGCGCCGTCATGAGCTTGCCGCGCACGTCCACCCGGCACTCGCCCCGCGCCGAGCGGGGGAGCCGCGCCAGCGCGATACTGTACCCCAACGTCGGCGAAAAGATACCACTGGTCACCACGCCGTCCCCGGCGTCCGTGACCACCCGCTGGCCGTGCCGCAGTACCCCGCGCGCCTCCAGCACCAGCCCGGTGAGCCGGGTGGCCGGGCCCCGGGCGCGCTCCCGCTCCAGCGCCTCCCGCCCCACGAACTTCCGGTCCTCGGGCGCCCAGGCGACGGTCCACGCCAGGTTCGACACCAGCGGGCTGGTGGTCTCGTCCATGTCCTGGCCGTAGAGATTCAGCCCCGCTTCCAGGCGCAGGGTGTCCCGCGCACCCAGGCCGGCGGGCTGCACGCCGGCCTCGAGCAGCGCCTGCCACAGCGGTTCCGCGTCCGCCGGCGGCAACATCACTTCCACCCCGTCCTCGCCGGTGTAGCCGGTGCGGGCGACCATCCAGTCTTCGCGTTCACGCGCCGAGAACGGAGCGATCCCGTCCACGTCGCGCCACCCGGACGCCGCCTCGAACCGAGCGACGGCTTCCGGCCCCTGGACGGCGAGCATGGCCAGGTCACGCTCGGCGAGCTCCACGCCGTTGCTGCGGTGAGCGGCCAGCCAGTCGAGCACCTTGTCGCGGGTGGACGCGTTCACCACCGCCCGGTAACCGGAGTCGCGACGATAGACGATGAGGTCGTCGAGAATGCCCCCCGACTCGTTCAGAAGCACGCCGTAGAGCGCCTTTCCCGGCGCTTCCAGCTTGGCCACGTCGTTGGCCACGAGACGCCGGAGGAACGGCAGGGCGCCTTCGCCTGCGATGTCCACGACGGTCATGTGGGAGACGTCGAACATCCCTGCGGACGCCCGCACGGCGCGGTGCTCGGCGAGCTGGGAGCCGTAGTGCAGGGGCATCTCCCAGCCGGCGAAATCCACCATCTTGCCGCCGGCGGCCAGGTGAGCCTGGTACAGCGGGGTACGGCGAAGAGCAGCGGTTTCGGTCATGGGGTGCCCTGGTGACGTGAAGCGCGCATTGTATCGCCGCCGCCGAATGCAGGCGACCGATGGACCGCCGATCAGCGCGCCGTGCCCTCTGCCACCGCGCCGAGACCCATGGCCTCCATCATGACCTGACGCTTCACGGGGACCAATCGGCCGAGCAATGCCACGCCGGCGTTGCGCAGCAACTGGCTCGCCGGGTCGCCCCGGGCGTAGACGCGGCGCAGTCCGCTCATGACGCCGAGCATCAGCCGGGCCCGGGCCCGGCGCCGGCGATCGTACGCCCGCCACAAACCGGGGGTGCCGGGATCGGCGCCCGCGGGCAGAGCGTGGAGCACGGCGAGCAGAGCCCGAACGTCCTCGAAGCCCATGTTGGCGCCGAGCCCGGCCAGCGGATGCAGCACCCGGGCCGCATCGCCCACGAGCAGCACCCGGGGATGGGGCGTGAACGTGCTCGCCAGAAGCTGCTGCAGGGGAAAGACCAGCCGCTCGTCCACCGCCTCCACCGTCCCGAGACGGTGCTGCAGGCAGCGGGCGAGCTCGGCGCAGAACTCGGCTTCCGGCAGGTCCCGGCGGCGGGCCGCCTGCTCCGGCGGCTGGGACCACACCACCGAAGACAGCCGCGGCTCGCGGGTCGGCAGCAGCGCGACCGGCCCTTCCAGGAGAAAGCGCTGATACGCCACGCCGTCGTGCGGCTGCCGGGTGCGCACCACCGTGGCGAGAGCCGCATGGCCGGTGTCGAAGGTCTCAACCGCCACGCCGAGCGCGGCTCGCAGTGGCGACCGTGCGCCGTCGGCGGCCAAGAGCAGGCGGGCGCGGACGGCGCCCTCTTCCAGCTCCAGGTTCACGCCGGTTTCCCGCGGCACCACACCGACCACCCGGGCCGGGTGGATGGTCACGCCCTCGTGGCGGCGCAGGGCCTCCCACAGCGCCACGGTCGCGACGCTGTTCTCGACGATCCAGCCGAGCTCGGTCCGATTCACCTCCGCGGCATCGAAGATCATGGCCCGGGTGCCGCGCTCCTCCCACACCTCCATGCGCCGGTAGGCGGCGCCGTCCATGCGGCTCCACACGTCCAGACGCTCGAGCAATGCCTGGGAGGCCGGCGACACGGCCACGTTGCGCACATCCACCCCCAGGCCCCCGCGCTGCAGCTCGGGCTGGAAGGGTTCCAGCAGCACCACCCGGCGGCCCAACCGGGCCGCGCCCAGGGCCGCAGCAGCACCGATCAGGCCGCCACCCACCACCGCCACGTCGTATTCCGCCGCGGGCCCGCCGCGAGCGGTCACGGCGGGCCCGCCGCGATCAGTCACGGCGGCGCTTCCTCATGACGCGGTGGATGTCGTCGACGGATTTCGGAGCGTCCGCGGTCAGCACCTCGCAGCCGTCCCGGGTGATGAGCACGTCGTCCTCGATGCGCACGCCGAGGCCCCGCCAGCGCGGCGGCAGATGGGCTGTGGCCTCGCCCGGCGGCAGGTAGATGCCGGGCTCGATGGTGAGCACCATGCCGGGCTCCAGCTCGCGGGAGGCGCCTCCCACCCGGTAGTCGCCCACGTCGTGAACGTCGCTGCCGAGCCAATGGGAAGTGTTGTGCGGACAGAACGCGCGGTAGGAGCCGTCGGCGATGAGCTCGTTCACGTCGCCGCGCAGCAGCTTCAGCTCCAGGAGCCCTTCCACCATGACCCTCACCGCTTCCTGGTGGGGGGTGGTGAACTGGGCCCCCGGCCGGCAACTGGCGATGGCCCGCCGGTTGGCTTCCAGCACCACTTCGTAGAGCGCCTGCTGGGTGCGGCTGAAGGTACCGTCGGCGGGAAACGTGCGCGTCACGTCCGAGGCATAGTGCTGGAACTCGCAGCCGGCATCGATCAGCACCAGGTCGCCGGCACGGACGGTGCCGCTGTTGGCGGTGTAATGCAGAACGCAGGTGTTGGCGCCGGCCCCCACGATGCTCGGATAGGCCGGTGAGCGGGCGCCGCCTTTGAGGAACTCGTGCATGAGCTCCGCCTCCAGCGCCAGCTCGGTCATCCCCGGCCGGCACGCGGCCATGGCACGCCGGTGGGCGCGGCAGGTGATGCGCGCCGCCTCCCGCATGATGCGGAGCTCCGCGGCGGACTTGTACAGCCGCTGCTCGTGCAGCAGATGCTTGAGCGCCACGAACTCTCCGGGAGGCTGGGCCCCGCCGGCCTCGCGCGCGCGGATGGACCTGACCCAGTGGATCACCTTGTTGTCCAGCTCCGGGTGCTCGCCCAGGGTCATGTAGATGCGCTGCCGGCCCTCGAGCATGCCCGGCAGGATGTCCTCCATGTCGGCCACGGGAAAGGCATCGTCCAGGTGCAGCGCGTCCACCGCGCCATCGGGCCCGAGGCGCTCGCCGTCGTAGAGTTCGGCGCGCGCATCGCGGTCGCGGCAGAACAGAATCACCTCGCCGTGCTCCCGGCCCGGCGCCAGCACCAGCACGGCGTCGGGCTCAGTGAACCCCGTCAGGTAGTGGAAGTCGCTGTCCTGGCGGAACAGATACTCGGTGTCCCGATTGCGGAATCGAACGCCGGCAGCGGGGACCACGGCCACGGAACCGGAAGGCATCATGCTCATCAGCGCCGCCCGCCGGCGCTGATACTCACTCGGACGGATCGTCGGCGTCATGACCGAGCACGCTCATCATCAACAGCACTCCCACCTTCACGAATTCCTGCAGCTCCACCAGGTCGCTCTCGGCGGCCTCGAGTTCCGCCGCCGTCGCGTCCTCGCCGGCGGACGCCTGCGAATCCACCCGAGCGATGGCCGAGAAGTCGCGAACGATTTCCTGCACCTCCTCCGGACAGTCGTCGAGGCTGCCCGCGCCCTGCCGTGCGAGCCCCGCGGCCAGCCCGGCGAGGAAGCTGCCGCACCACTGGCCGAGCGCCTCGAGGCGGGCGGCGAGAGCGGCTTCCTCCTCCGGAAGCAACGGCGCGAAGGTCATGTCCGTGGCATTCAGGTCGCCCACGCTGGCCTCCACGAATCGCGCCACAGCGGCCTCGTCGGTGAGGGCTTCGGTCCCCACCAGCTCCACCAGATCCTGCATGGGCACCAGGCCCCCGTGAGCAACGGCCAGGCCGCAGACCACGCCGTGCAGCTCGGCCACCGGCAGGCCATGAGCGGCGTTCAACGCGAGCGCGGTGAGATCGGCCACGAGGTCACGAACCTCCGGATTCGGGTGCAGCCTATGCTAACAGAACGCCTCCTTCACATGCCGATGCAATCAGCGCACACTTACGCCCGCGCCAAACTGACGGGTTTTCCGATGTCGAGTCCGGAATGGGCGGCCCTGGAAAAGAAGGTGAACGAGCTGATCGAGCTGTGCGCCATCCTGAGCCGCGAGAACCGCGCGCTGCGCGCCCAGCAGCAGAACTGGACCACCGAGCGCGCGAAGCTGATCGAGAAGAACGAGTTGGCGAAGAGTCGGGTGGAATCCATGATCACCCGGCTGAAGGCCCTCGAGCAGGATTGACCCAATGGCAGAAACCACCACCGTCAGCGTGAAGATCCTGGACAAGGAATACCAGGTGAGCTGCCGCATGGACGAGGTGGACGCGCTCACCGCCTCCGCCCGCTACCTGGATCAGCAGATGCGCCAGATCCGCGAGTCGGGCAAGGTGTTCGGTCTAGACCGCATCGCAGTGATGACCGCGCTGAACCTGGCCAACGAGCTGCTGCAGAAGCGCAATGCGGTGGAGGAGGCGACCCGGGAGACCCAGGTGAAGGTCAGGCAGCTCAGCGAGCGGGTCGGCGAGGCGCTGGCCGAGCACAAGCAACTGGGATTGTAATTTCGCTATCCGCTGTCCGCTTTCCTCAATCCGTCAGGGTCGTCCCCACGCACTTTCCGCTATACTATTCCGGTCTCCTGGGATGTTCGCCAGTTGGTAGTCGTCCTTGAGCCGTTAGAGCTACACCAGGGGGCTGAAGACGTGGTCTGTGAGCAAGCCCGACTCCGCGCGAGCGGGTTGGGAAGCCTGGGACCGCGCTCGGAGGTCTCCGCCTTGAACCGAACGGTTCAGGGCAATACCGGCAGCGGCATCTTGGGAGATCTCATCGAGATGCCTGTTCATTGAGCGACCGAGCCCCACGTTCCGCATCGGCGGGTGCCACCCGCCGCCGGGCGCTGCGGCGCCGCTTCCGGCGCCTGCGCCGAGCTCTGGATCCCGCCACTCAGGCGATTCACGCAGAAGCCGTGGCCCGGCACTTCTTCACCTGCGGGCTGGTCCTGCGGGGACGGACGGTGGGCGTCTACATGGCCAACGACGGCGAGGTGGACACGCTGCCGCTGCTGAAGAGGCTGCTCGCCACCCGCAAGCGGGTGGCGCTCCCCGTGATTCGAGACCACGAAGCGCTCGAGTTCTACCGGTACCGGGCCAACACGACGCTGGTGACGAACCGCTTCGGCATTCCGGAGCCGGCGCCGGGCGCCCCCTTCGTCGCGCCGCTGGCCCTGGACCTGCTGCTCATGCCCCTGGTGGCGTTCGACGGCCATGGTGTGCGGCTCGGCATGGGCGCGGGCTTCTACGACCGTTACCTGGGCCGGCTGCCGGCGGCGCTCCGCCCGTGCCTCGTGGGCGTGGCCCACGAGGTGCAGCGAGCCGCCGAGCCGTTGCCGTGCGCGGAGTGGGACGTACCGCTCGACGGCATAATCACGGAAAATGGCTGGCAATCCTTCGAGACACGGTGAGGAGACGGTGGCGGTCAGAGAGATCATCCGCATGGGCCATCCGACGCTGCGACAGCGGGCACGCCCGCTGACCGCCGAGGAGATCGGCAGCGCCCCGATCCGCCGCCTGGTGGACGACATGGTGGAAACCCTGCATCACGCCGGCGGCATCGGCCTGGCCGCACCGCAGGTGAACGAGTCGATCCGGCTGGCCATCATCGAGATCGGCGCCACGGCGAGCCGCTACGGCGAGATTCCCGCCATGCCGCTCACCGTGTTCGTCAATCCCGAGATCGAGGTGCTCGATCCCGCCCGTGCCGGCTACTGGGAGGGCTGCCTGTCCGTGCCGGGCCTGCGGGGCTTCGTGGAACGCCCCCAGCACGTGCGGGTCTCGGCCCTGGATCTCGATGGCCGGCCCCAGGAGCTCGAGCTGCGCGGCTTTCTCGCCACGGTGTTCCAGCACGAGTTCGACCATCTCGACGGCCGGCTGTACATCGACCGCATGGACGATCCGACCCGGCTCGTGTTCGAGGAGGAGTTCGAACGCTACGTGCTGGCCCCGGCAGACTAGGCGCCGCAACTGGTGTACGGCGCCGCAGTACATCAGCGCAGGAACAGGTGATAGGCCGGGTTCCCCGTCTCCTCCCAATACCGGTAGCCGATGCGCTTCAGGTACGCGCCGAGGTGCTCCCGGTCCCGCGGCTCGGCCTCGAACCCCACCAGCACCCGCCCCCAGGCGGCCCCGTGGTTGCGGTAGTGGAACATGGTGATGTTCCACTGGGTGCCCAGCACGGACAGAAAGCGCAGCAGCGCCCCAGGCCGCTCCGGAAACTCGAACCGGTAGAGCAGCTCGCTCTTACCACCGAAGGTCCGCCCCCCCACCATGTGCCGGACGTGGAGCTTTGCGGCCTCGTTGTCGGTCATGTCGGTCACGGCGTAACCGGCCGCCTGGAGGCGGGCGATGACGCTGTTGCGATCCTCCTCGGCCCCCACCTGCAGCCCGAGGTAGACGTGGGCCTCGTCGTCCCGGGCATAGCGGTAGTTGAACTCCGAGACGGAGCGCTTGCCGAGGGTCTGGCAGAAGCGGCGGAAGCTTCCCCGCTCCTCGGGAATGGTCACGGCCAAGATCGCCTCCCGCTGCTCCCCCACCTCGGCGCGCTCGGAGATGTGGCGCAGCCGGTCGAAGTTCACGTTCGCGCCGCTGACCACGGCGACGAAGCTTTCCTCCTCCGCCGGCGTGGAACCCCGCTGGCGCTCGAGCTCGACGTAGCGCTTCAAGCCCGCCACGGCCAGCGCCCCGGCGGGCTCGGCGATGGCACGGGTGTCGTCGAACAGGTCCTTCACCGCGGCGCAGATCTCGTCGGTGCTCACGGTGATCACCTGGTCCACGCACCGTCGTGCCACCTTGAAGGGTTCCCTGCCCACCTGGGCCACCGAGACGCCATCGGCGAACAGGTCCAGAGACTCGTAGGGCAGCTTCACCCGGCGGTTGGCCTTCATGGCGGCGGCCAGGCAGGCGGAACCCTCGGATTCGACGCCGATGATGCGCGTGGACGGCGAGAGGTATTTGACGTAGGCGGAGATGCCCGCCACCAGTCCGCCGCCGCCGACGGGCACGAACACCGCCGACGGCGCCCGGGCGTGCTGGTTCATGATCTCCATGCCCACCGTGCCCTGGCCGGCGATGACGTCCACGTCGTCGTACGGGTGCACGAAGGTGTAGCCGTTTTTGACCATGAGCTGCTCGGCGTGGGCCCGCGCCTCGTCGAAGCCGTCGCCGTGGAGCACGACCCGGGCGCCGAGATCCCGCACCGCGTTCACCTTGATGCTCGGCGTGTTGCGCCCCATGACGATGATGGCTTTGATGTCGAGCTCACGCGCCGCCAGCGCTACGCCCTGGGCGTGGTTGCCCGCCGAGGCGGTGATCACCCCACGCTCCCGCTCCTCGGCGGAGAGCTGGGCGATCTTGTTGTAGGCGCCGCGGATCTTGAACGAGAACACGGGTTGCATGTCTTCTCGTTTGAGGAGCACCCGTTTGCCGGTGCGGCGCGAAAGGCTTCGCGCCGGCTGCAGCGGCGTCTCCACGGCCACGTCGTAGACGCGGGACGAGAGAATCTTCTTTACGTAGCCTTCCAGCATGTTTAGGGTCGTCGGACAAACGAGGTAGTATGGACCAAGAGCAGCAGAAACGCAGTGCGGCGGCAGCCGCCCTGGCCTACCTGGCGCCTCGTCTCGAGCCGTCGAGCGTGGTGGGAATCGGCACGGGCTCCACCGCCAATCACTTCATCGACGCGCTGGCCCGCGTCAAGCACACCTTCAACGCCACCGTGGCCAGCAGCGAGGCCAGCGCCGATCGGCTGCGGGGCCACGGCATCCCGGTGCTCGACCTGAACGCGGTGGACGACGTCAGCGTCTACGTGGACGGCGCGGACGAGGTGAACGCTGCCCGGCAGATGATCAAGGGCGGCGGCGGCGCGCTGACCCGGGAGAAAATCGTCGCCGCCTCCGCCCGCGAGTTCGTGTGCATCGTCGACGAGAGCAAGCGGGTGGAGCTTCTCGGCGGATTCCCGCTGCCGGTGGAGGTCATTCCCATGGCGCGGGGCCTGGTGGCCCGGCAGCTCAAGGAGCTCGGCGGCCACCCGGAACTGCGCCACGACTTCGTCACCGACAACGGCAACCTGATTCTCGACGTCCATGGGCTGCGCATCGTCGATCCGGCGGCCATGGAGCGCACCATCAACAACATCGTAGGCGTGGTCTGCAACGGCATCTTCGCCGCAGAGGCCGCGGACGTGGTGTTCATGGCCACGGCCCGCGGGGTGGAGCGCTTCTAAGCGGCGGGAAACAGCTTGCCCGGGTTCATGATTCCGTTCGGATCCAGCACGGCCTTCACGCCCCGCATGATCTCGATTTCCTCGAGGCTCCGGGAGAAGCCGAGGAAATCCCGCTTCAAGAGTCCCACCCCGTGCTCAGCGGAGATGCTGCCGCCCCGGGCCGCCACGCGCTCGAACACGCCGGGGCTGATCCTGTGGCACATCTCGTAGAACTCGGGTTGGCTGAGCTCGGCGGGCTTCAGAATGTTCAGATGCAGATTGCCGTCGCCGATGTGGCCGTACCAGCAGACCTCGAAATCCGGGTAGCTGCGCTGCACCAGGGCATCCACCTCGTCGAGGAACTCGGGCATGACCGAGATCCGCACCGACACGTCGTTCTTGTAGGGCGTGTACCCCGCGATGCTCTCCGAGATCCCCTCCCGTAGCTGCCAGAGATTCGCCGCCTGGGACTGGGACTGACTCAGCACGCCGTCCGTCACCCAGCCCTCCTCGAGGCACTGCTCGAAGGCCTCGGCGGCACGGTCCAGAGCGCTCTCGTCGAACTCCACCAGGGCGTAGAAGTCGCTGGCGGCGGCGAGCGGCCGGGGCAGCTCGCGGTGGGCCACCACCTTGGCGAGGGCGAGCTCCGAGAAGAACTCGAACGCGGACAGCGGCACGGCGTTCCGAAACCGCGCCAGCACCCGCAGGAGATCGCGGAACCGCGGCACCCCCAGCACCATCACGAGCTGGGGCTCCGGCGGCGCGGTGAGCAGCACGTCCGCTTCCACCACGAATCCCAGGGTGCCCTCCGAGCCGATGAACAGGTGGCGCAGATCGTAGCCGGTGGCGTTCTTCACGAGCCCTTGGTTCAGCTCCAGCACGTCACCGCGCCCCGTCACCACCTTGAGCCCGGCGATCCAGTTGCGGGTGAGGCCGTAGCGGATGACCTTGATGCCGCCGGCGTTGGTGGCGATGTTGCCGCCGATCTGGCTGGAGCCCGCGGAGGCGAAATCCACCGGGTAGAAGAGTCCCTGGCTCCGGGCGTACTCCTGCAGGACCTGGGTCACCACCCCCGCCTGGCAGGTGACGAGCCGGTCCGCACCCTCGAAGCCGAGGATCCGGTTCATCCGGTCGAAGGAGACCACCACCTCGCCGTTCCCCGCCACGGCGCCGCCGGAAAGCCCGGTGCGGCCGCCGGACGGGACCAGGGCGAGGCCTTCGGCGTTGGCGAGCTTCACCAGATCCACCACGTCTTCCACCGACTCCGGGAACACCACGGCGCTGGGCGCCACGGCGAAGCTGCGGGTCCAGTCGCAGCCCCAGGTAGTCAGCGCCTCGTCGTCCCGGCGCACCTGCCCGGGTGAAAGCCGTTCATCGAGGACGTGGGACATTTTCGTCATGCTCGCCATGGGGGTTGCTAGTATATGCGCCCTTTCTCCACGGGACCCACAGGCCTTGCGCACCACCTCCTTCGACAAAGACAAGATCCGTGTTCTGCTGCTGGAGGGCGTGCACCCGTCGGCGGCGGCGAACCTGGAAAGCGCCGGTTACCGTAACGTCACCGCCCTCGGCCACGCGCTGCAGGGCGAGGCGCTGGCGGAGGTCATCGCAGACGTCCACATGCTGGGCATCCGCTCCCGCACGCAGCTCGATGCCGAGGCGCTGGGGGCGGCGCGCCGGCTCATGGCCGTGGGCTGCTTCTGTATCGGCACCAATCAGGTGGATCTGGCGGCGGCCACCGCGGCCGGCGTTCCGGTGTTCAACGCGCCGTTCTCCAACACCCGCAGCGTCGCCGAGCTGGTGCTGGCCGAGGCGATCCTGCTGCTCCGGGGGGTGCCGGAGAAAAGCGCGCTGATGCACCGCGGCGCCTGGCGGAAATCCGCCCGCTCGGCCTTCGAGGTCCGCGGCAAGACCCTGGGCGTGATCGGCTACGGCAACATCGGTGCCCAGCTCGGCGTGCTCGCCGAGGGCCTGGGCATGAACGTCATCTTCTACGACGTGGTGAAGAAGCTGAACCTGGGCAACGCGCGGCAGGTGGAGAGCCTGCCGGAGCTGCTGCGCATGGCAGACGTGGTGACCCTGCACGTTCCGGCGACCCCCCAGACGCGGATGATGATCGACGCCGAGGCGCTCGCGGCGATGAAGCCCGCGTCGGTGCTGATCAACGCCTCCCGCGGCAACGTCATCGATCTGGATGCCCTGGCCGCGCGGCTGCGCGAAGGGTCGCTGCTCGGTGCCGCCATCGACGTGTTCCCCGAGGAGCCGAAGAGCAACGACGAGCCGTTTCAGTCGCCGCTGCGCGGCCTGGACAACGTGATCCTCACGCCCCACATCGGCGGCAGCACCCAGGAGGCCCAGGAGAACATCGGCATCGAGGTCTCCGAGAAGCTCATCCGTTACAGCGACAACGGCTCCACTCTATCGGCGGTGAATTTCCCGGAGGTGGCGCTGCCGGAGCATCCGGGACAGCACCGGCTGCTGCACATCCACCGCAACGTGCCGGGGGTCATGTCCGCCATCAACCAGGTCCTGTCCGATCATCGGGTGAACGTGGCGGGCCAGTACCTGCAGACCAATCCCACCATCGGCTACGTGGTGATCGACATCGACGCCGACTACTCCCAGCCGGTGCTGAAGGCGCTGAGGGAGGTTCCGGGGACCATCAAGGCCCGCGTGCTGTTCTGACGGCGGCGCCTATCCCGCCGCCCGCCGCGTTCCCCGGCGCTTCGCCCGCGCCACGGCCACCACGTTGCCCACCGCCACCGAAGGCGTCGGCCGGCCCACGTGGTAGCCCTGGGCGTAGTCGATGCCGAGCTTGCGCAACAGCGTGAGGGTAGCGTCGTCGCCCACGAACTCCGCCACCGTCTTCTTGCCGAGCACCCGGGCGATCTCGGCGATGGAGCGGACGATCACCTGATCCACGGGACTGTCGACGAGCTTGCCGATGAAGGCGCCGTCGATCTTGATGTACTGCATGGGAAGCTGCTTCAAGTAATTCAGCGAGCTGTAACCGGCGCCGAAATCGTCGATGGCGAACTCGCAGCCGAGCTTCATCAGCGCGTCGATCTGCCGGGTGGCATTGGCGAAGCTGCCCACCGCCACTTGCTCCGTGATCTCGAACACCACGGCGGAAGCCGGCAGACGATGCCTTTCCAGCGCCTCGGCGACGTAACCGTCCAGCTCGCCGCCCACGAAGCTCGCGCCGGAGACGTTGATGGTGAAGCGCAGCTCCGGCGCCCTCGTCCGCAGCCGGGCGAGCTCCTCCAGGGCGTGATCGATGACCCAGCGATCGATCTCCTGCATGAGACCGAACCGGGTAGCCGCGGAAAGAAACGCGCCGGGGGCGACCAGCTCGCCGCCGTCGTCGAGGCGCAGCAGCACCTCGTAGTGGGTGAAGGCCCCGGAGTCCAGGCTGACGATGGGCTGAAAGAACAGAACGAAGCGGTCCTCCCGCAGCGCGGCCTTCAGCTTCTCGAGCTGGCCGAGGTCCGTCTCGAGAGTCTCCACCGCGCCGGCCTCGGGCTCGAACAGGCGCACCAGGTTGCGCCCGTCCGTCTTGGCCTGATGACAGGCCATGTCCGCCTGGGCCAGCAACTCGTCCACCGTGTACGGACCTGTCACCGCGGTGATGCCGATGCTGCCGTTCACGCTGAAGGACCGGCGCTCGTAGACCAGGGGGTAGTCGCGAATCTCCCCCAGCAGCCGGCCCGCCGTCTGCACCGCCTCGGCTGCCGAGACACCCCGCAGCAGCAGCATGAACTCGTCGCCGCCGAACCGGGCCACCACGTCGGTATCCTTCACCGCCGCCGCCAGGCGCGAGGCCACCTGGCGCAGCATCACGTCTCCGGCGGAGTGACCGAGGACGTCGTTGATGTATTTGAAGTGGTCCAGGTCCAAAAACAGCAGGGCCGCCGGCGGGCGGTCCCAGCCTGCAAGCTCCTCGCCGAGCAGCTCCTCGAAATGCCGCCGGTTCGGCAATCCCGTGAGATCGTCGTAGTTGGCCAGACGCCGCAGGCTCCAATCCCGCCGCCGGATCCGCGACACCGCCCGGCGCAGTGCCTGGGCGATGGCGGCGATCTCCCGGTGCTCCGACTGCGGGATCTTCACCTCACCGTCGCCTTCCGCGAGCTGGCGAAGAGGCTCCTGCAGATCCACCAGCGGCTGCACGGCGCGGCGCAGCATCACCCGGCCCGCCAGCATCAACACCAGGAAGGTGAGGGCGGTGACGGCACTGCCCACGGTCACGCTCTGCATCAGCTCGTGATCGTAGCGCTGGTAGTCCAGACCGAGCTCCACGAACCCCACTACCTCGGAGCGGGTCTCGGCGTCGTCGAGACTGTCGATGTCGAACAGGCTGTCGGACGCCATGGAGGTGACCCGCACCGCGCCGCTGATGCTCACCAGCGGCGCCAGGGACGTTTCGTCCAGGACGTATCCGTCGGCGGCGTCGCGGGCAGCGAGCCGCGCCAGCACCGCGTCCGCCAGCGGCGGGTGGTCCGCGGCCGTGCCCTCGCCCCCGTGGCGGAACAGGACGGAGCCGTCCACGTCGTAGAAGCGCACGAAGGCGATCTCCGGGAACTTGTCCGCGTACTGCTCCACCTGCAGATAGCGCCCGGGATCGTCCGACGCGTACAACGCGCCACCCAAGGTGTCGAGCTCGGCGATCCATTGGCGCCCCCAGGCCGAGAGGTTGTCGCGCACCACCCAATCGGCAACGGACCACACCGTCACCACGGCCACCACTCCCAGCGCGAGGGCGAACGAGAGCTGGGCGAGCAGCAACTCGCCGACCAGGGTTCTGCGCGGCAGCCGTGCTTCCGGGGAATCCCGCCCTGGCTTTACCGTCCGCGTCACTGGGCGGCCTCCGGTTCGCCGTGGTGGGTTTCGATCACCACCCGGGACAGCGGGAGCTCGGCGCCTCGTGCGGCAGGCGAATCCAGCACCGCGAGCACCTTGTCGGCGACTTCCGCGGAATCCGCCGTGATCAGCAAACCGGCGCCGATGTCGAAGATGGCACGGTTGTAGGTGAGCACCTCCACGTCGTGCTTGGCCGCGTAGGCGATCACCTCCCGCAGGGTGGCCGGGCTCAGGACCCGCGGATCCGGATAGAGCAGGAAACCCTGAATCTCGGGCACCATGCGGCGGAACACGTAGAGGAGCTCCTTGTCGGAGCGCACCACCGCCCGACGCAGCTCCAGCCCCCGGGACCCCGCGGCCGCTTCAATTTCCGCTGCCGCCTCGTCGCGCCCCGCTCCCGTGATCAGCCCGACGCGGGCGAGGCCCGGACGGTGCGCCGTCCAGGCGTCGAACTGGGCGGAGTAGTCCGGCAGCGCCGCAACGCCCGAAGGCGCCGGCCCGGCTGCCGACGCGGCAGCCGGCCCCGGCGGCTGAAAGATCTGGCAGTAGGCGACGCGCAGCTCGGCGGCAGCCAGAAGGACCAGCGCCTGACGTCCGATGGCCACGGCCTCGGTATGGCCGGCACGCTGGATGGCCTGAAGTACCGTGGCGGGGTCCTTCCCCTGGAGTCGGTAGCGCGCCGTCGCCCCAGGGAGACGCTCGTCCAGCGCATCCGCCACGGCGGCGTAATGGGTGGTGTCGGCGGACAGCACCAACGCCACGCTGCGCGGCCTGGGCGGGGGGAGCTCGGCCAGGTCCGGCGTGGGGGCCACCGGCGGCAGGCGCGGCCCGGGAAGGTCGCGGCCATCACGGCGCTGGCCCGGCGACTCGCAGCCGCCGACCAGCAGCACCATCATCATTCCGAGGGCGCAGATGGCAGGCCAGGGCGCAGGGGGGCTGGGCCGGAATCGGGAGCTCATGGCTGCCTCGGAGGCGGGCTCGTTCTTGACTATAGCAACCGCTGCCCAACCTGCAGTGTGACGCCGGTAACAGTTTCAGGGAGCGCGCCGGCTGCCGAACAGCTCGCCGTCGATGGCCTGGAAGATGCGGGCACGGATCGCCGGCGACTCGTTCACCAGGTGATGGCGCGCCTCCGGGATGTAGAAGATGCGCGGGGCAAACAGCTCCGAGATGACCTTCACGTTGTAGCGCCAGTCCACGGTGCGGTCCGCCCGTCCCTGGATCACCAGCGGCTCGATGTCCGTGGGGGCGTGCCGCTCGAAGCGGCGGCGCCACTCCAGCATGGCGGTGACCCAGCGCACCGGGAGCGTGCGGGCCTGCAGCGGGTCGCGATGCCGGAGAAACTCGAGGAATTCGGCGTTCTCGGCGTTGCTGGTGAAGGTCCGCGGCCGCTCCCGGATGAACCGCCGGGCTACCTCGTAGACCAC
Source organism: Pseudomonadales bacterium (assembly GCA_041686955.1). Taxonomy (GTDB): domain Bacteria; phylum Pseudomonadota; class Gammaproteobacteria; order Pseudomonadales; family Azotimanducaceae; genus UBA7803. Next base: position 4,674 of record JAWLCV010000009.1, on the reverse strand, counting down.
CCGGTTCACCGGCCAGAGGTACGGGCGCACCAGGGGCGCGAGCAGCACCACGCGGGCGAACGGTGCGGTTTCCCGGGTGTAGCCGCCGGCGAGCAGCCACTGCATGGCGATGGCACCGCCCGTGCTCTGGCCGAACAGGAACCAGGGCCCGGGCAAATGGCTCTCCAGCGCCGCCATGCAGGCCTCGAAGGCGGCCACGTAGTGCTCGAAGGTATCGATCGCCGCCGGGGCCCCGGTGGACAGGCCGTGACCCGGCAGGTCGAAGGACACCACCGCCAGGCGGCGCTCGATGAGGTGGCGGATCAGGTGTCCGTACAGGCCCGTGTGGTCGTAGTAGCCATGGATCACCACCGCCGTACCCTGGGCCTCGGCCGGCATCCACAGATGCGCGGCGATGCGGTGCTCGGCCGATTCCACCGCCCCGAAGCTGTGGCTGAGCTGGGGAAACTCCTCGACGAAATGGATGCCGTAATGGCGCAGGTACGCGTCCTCCTCCGGAGTGAGGAGGACGGGATCGCCGGGAATCAGCGGGCGCAGGCCCCGGCGCAGCGCCTCCGGGTCGAATCCGCCGTCAATCATCGGCCCGGCTGGCGAGCACCGCCACCGCCGGCAGGGTCTTGCCCTCCACGAACTCCAGGAACGCGCCGCCACCGGTGGAGATGTACGAGATGCCGTCGCGCACCCCGTACTTGTCGATGGCCGCGAGCGTATCGCCGCCGCCGGCGATGGAGAAAGCGCCGCTTTTGGCGATGGCCTCCGCCAGCACCCGGGTGCCCTCGCCGAACTGGTCGATCTCGAACACCCCCACCGGGCCGTTCCACAGCACCGTGCCGGCACCGTCCAGGGAAGCGGCCCACTGCCGGGCCGTCTCCGGCCCGATGTCCAGGATCATGTCGTCCTCGGCCACCTCGTCCAGGCGTTTCGCCTGGGCGGGCTCCTCTTCGTCCAGCCGCTTGCCCACCATCACGTCTTCCGGCAGCGGCACGTCCACCTTGCCGGCGATGCGCTTCGCCGCGTCGAGCAGATCCGCCTCGTAGAGCGACTTGCCCACCTCGTGACCCGCGGCCGCAATGAACGTGTTGGCAATGCCACCGCCGACGATGATGCGGTCCGCCACCTCGGAGAGGGCGTCCAGCACCTCGAGCTTGCTCGACACCTTGGCGCCGCCGACGATGGCGATCATGGGCCGCCGGGGGTCGGCCAGCGCCTGCTCGAGGGCGCCGAGCTCCGCGGACAGCAGCGGTCCGGCACAGGCGACGGGAGCGAACTTGGCGACCCCGTGGGTGGAGGCCTGGGCCCGGTGCGCGGTAGCGAACGCGTCCATGACGAACACGTCGCACATCCCCGCCAGGGCCTGGGCCAGGGCGTCGTCGTCCTTCGACTCGCCTTCCAGAAAACGCACGTTCTCCAAGAGGGCGATCTCGCCGGGCCGCACGCCGGCCCCGGAGATCCGCCAGTCGCGGATGAGCGGCACCGGCCGCCCCAGCAACTCGCCGAGGCGCTCGGCCACGGGTGCCAGGGAGTACCGGTCGTCGTGACGGCCCTCCTCGGGACGGCCGAGGTGGGACATCACCACCACCGCGGCGCCGGCATCCAGGGCCTGGCGCAGGGTCGGCAGCGCGGCGCGGATGCGCGCATCGCTGGTGACCTTGCCGTCCTTGACCGGCACGTTCAGGTCCTCGCGGATGAGAACCCGTTTGCCGGCGAGGTCCAGGTCGGTCATCTCCTTGCGAGGGTACTTTCGTGCGGCCATCACTGGTCTCCGTTCAGTCGCGCCACCACGGTGCGCACCGCGGCGGCCACGTTCTCCTCGGTCATGCCCAACTCCCGCATGGCGTCCGCTGCCGGGGCGGACAGCCCGAAACGATCGATTCCCACCACCTCGCCGTCGAGACCCACGAAGGCCCGCCAGAAGTCGGGATGGCCCGCCTCCACGGCCACGCGCGCGCGGCACGCGGGCGGCAGCACCGAGTCGCGATACGCCGCATCCTGGCTCCGGAACACGTCGACGCAGGGCATGGACACCACCCGCACGGCCAGGCCTTCCCGGTCCAGGCGCAGAGCGGCGGCCATGGCCAGCTCCACCTCCGAGCCGGTGGCGATGAGGACGGCGTCCGGCTCGCGCCCCGGGGGCTCGGCGCGCAACACGTAGCCGCCGCGGGCGATACGCTCGAGGGTCGCTTCGTCGCGAGCCTGCGGCGCCGTCTTCTGCCGGGTGAATACCAGAGCGGTGGGGCCCCGGCGGTTCGCGATGGCAGCCTCCCAGGCCACCGCGCTCTCCACGGTGTCGCAGGGCCGCCAGACCGACAGTCCCGGCGTGGTCCGCAGATTGGTGAGCTGCTCCACCGGCTGGTGGGTCGGGCCGTCTTCGCCCAAGGCGACGGAATCGTGGGTATAGACGAAGACGTTCGGGATCTTCATCAGCGCCGCCAGACGCACGGCGTTTCGTGCGTACTCCATGAACACCAGAAAGGTGCCCGAGAAGGGGCGCAGGCCGCCATGCAGCACCAGGCCGTTGGTGATGGCGGTCATGGCGAACTCGCGCACGCCGTAGCTCAGATACCGGCTGTCCGGCGCGCCCTTCCAGCGGGTGCCGTTGGACCCGGTGAGGTCGGCGGAACCGCCGAACAGCTCGGGCAGGGTCTCGGCCAGGGCGCCCAGGCAGCGCTGCGACGACTTCCGCGTCTCCAGCGGTTCCATGGCGGCCTGAGCTTCCCGGGCCAGGGCGCGAATGGGTTGTGCCCATCCTTCCGGCAGCTCGCCCGCCATGCGGCGCGTGAGCTCCGCGGCCAGCTCCGGATACTCGGCTCGATACCGGTCGAACATGGCCTCCCAATCGCCCTGCAGCCCGGCACCGCGGGGCCGGCAGTCCCACGCCTGATAGAGGTGCTCGGGGATCTCGAACGGCGGCGAGCCCCAGTTGAGCCGCTTGCGCGCCGCCGCCACCTCGTCCTCGCCCAGGGCCGCGCCGTGGACGTCGGCGGTGCCCGCCTTGTGGGGTGCGCCGAAACCGATCACCGTGCGCGCGAGAATCAGGGTGGGGCGGTCGTCGTGGGCCAGGGCCTGGCAGAGCGCTTCGTGCACGGCCTCACCATCGTGGCCGTCCACGCCGCGAATCACCCGCCAGCCGTAGGCTTCGAACCGGGCCGCCACATCCTCGGTGAACCAGCCGTCCACCGCGCCGTCGATGGATATCCCGTTGTCGTCGTAGATGCACACCAGCTTGCCGAGCCCGAGGGTGCCCGCCAGGGATGCCGCCTCGTGGGAAATGCCTTCCATCAGGCAACCGTCGCCGGCGATGACCCAGGTACGGTGATCGATGACCGGAAAGCCTTCGCGGTTGAAGGTCTCCGCCAGCAGGCGCTCACCGAGGGCCATGCCCACGGCGTTGGCGAATCCCTGCCCGAGGGGACCGGTGGTGGTCTCGACCCCGGGGCACTCCCCGTACTCCGGGTGCCCGGCGGTGGGGGCGTGGAGCTGCCGGAAGTTGCGAATGTCGTCGATGGAGACATCGTAGCCGCACAGGTGCAGGGCGGAGTACAACAGCATGGAGGCGTGGCCGTTGGAGAGCACGAAGCGGTCGCGGTCGATCCAGCGCGGATCCGCCGGATTGTGGCGCAGCACCTCGCGCCAGAGCACCTCGGCCACGTCGGCGAGGCCCATGGGCGCCCCCGGATGGCCGGAGTTGGCCGCCTGTACCGCATCCATGGCGAGCGCCCGGATGGCGTTCGCTCTCTCTGTTCTGGAAGACATCTTGGCCCTTGAATCGTAGCCGTCGCGACGGGGGCGCTATTCTCCCCGCTCGGCCGGACCTCTGCAATTCGCGCGCCGTTGGCGAGTCGGTCGGCGTGCCGGCTGGCGAGCCGGCTCCCGGGCGTCCCCGCTCGCCCGCGCTTACATCACCAGCCCAGCAGGAGGGGGTTATGCGCCGGATGCTTGCGCTACAATCGAGCGTTCGCGTACCGAGCGAAGCCACTGGATAAAGAGGGCCCTGATGAGCGACTACAGACTTTTCACCTCCGAGTCGGTGTCGGAGGGCCACCCGGACAAGATGGCCGACCAGATCTCCGACGCCGTCCTCGACGCCATGCTGGCGCAGGACCCGGAATCCCGGGTGGCGTGCGAGACCCTGATCAAGACCGGCATCGTGGTGCTGGCCGGAGAGTACCGCTCCCGGGCCGAGGTCAATCTCGACAAGCTGGTGCGCAACGTCATCCGGGACATCGGCTACACGGCCCTGGAACTCGGCTTCGACCCCGAGGACTGCGCCGTGGTCAACGCGCTGGGCCGGCAGTCGGCGGACATCGCCATGGGCGTGGACGAAGCCGAGGACAAGGAGCAGGGCGCCGGGGACCAGGGTCTCATGTTCGGCTACGCCAGCAGCGAGACGGACGTGCTCATGCCGGCGCCCATCAGCTACGCGCACCGCCTGGTCAAGCGTCAGGCGGAGATGCGCCGCAGCAAGCTGACCTTTCTGCGCCCCGACGCCAAGAGCCAGCTCTCCTTCCAGTACGACGAGACCGGCCAGCCCATGTCGGTGGACGCCGTGGTCCTCTCCACCCAGCACGATCCCGACGTCTCCCAGGAGGTGCTGCGGGAGGCGGTGATGGAGGAGATCATCAAGCCGGTGCTGCCCAGCAACTGGCTCTCCAAGGACACCAAGTATCTGATCAA
>JAWLCV010000008.1:5764-83065 GCA_041686955.1 Pseudomonadales bacterium | reverse complement strand
GAAAATCTACGTAGGCAACCTGCCCTGGAGCACCAGCGATTCCGACCTGGAGGCTCTGTTCTCCGGTATCGGCGAAGTGACCTCTGCGTCCGTGGTGACCGACCGCGACACGGGCCGCTCGCGCGGCTTCGGTTTCGTGGAGATGTCCCAGGCGGATGGTCAGAAGGCCATCGCCGAGCTGAACGGGCACATGATGGAATCCCGCGCCCTGCGGGTGAACGAGGCCAACAGCCAACCGCGCCGCTCCAACGGCGGCGGTGGCGGTGGCGGGCGTGGCGGCCGCTGGTAACAGCGATACCGACCACCCGTAACTGCAAACGGCCCTGGTGACAGGGCCGTTTTTTTTGGCCGATCGGCTCCGCCGGCGGGCTCAGCCCGCGGATCGGCGCCGGTTGCGCTCCCCCTGCCCCGGCCGGCTGCGCCGCCGGCGCCGCGTGCCGTCTGCCCGTGCCCTCCCGTCCCGCTGGACATTGGCTTTCGGCCGCTGGTCGGCTTCGGCCGAACGTCTCGGCCCGGCATCTGTACGCCCCCGCGCGCTGCGCCCGGCCGCACCCGGAACGACACCCAGTGCCGCCTCGGCCTCCGTTGGGATGCGCCCCACCAGCCGCTCTATGCCCCGCAGCCTTTTCGCCTCCGCCGGGTCGTAGAGTGACCAGGCGACGCCGCCGGCGCCCGCTCGTGCGGTTCGGCCGATACGATGCACGTAGCTCTCGGGCTCGTCCGGCAACTCGTAGTTGATGACGTGAGAGATGCCCTGAACGTCGATGCCCCGCGCAGCGATGTCCGTGGCCACCAGCACCCAGGTGGTGCCGTCCTTGAAGTTCTGCAGCGCCCGCTGTCGCGCGCTCTGTGACTTGTTACCGTGGATCGCTTCGGCTTCGATGCCCGCACTCACCAGGTTCTTGGCCACCTTGTTCGCGCCGTGCTTGGTTCGGGTGAAGACGATGGCGCGGGAAACCTCTTCCTCGCGAAGCAGGTGCTCCAGCACCCAGCGTTTCTCCCCGCTCTCGGCCTCGATGAGCCGCTGCTGGATCTTCTCCACGGTCACCACCTTCGGTGTCACCTCGACGCGCACCGGCCGCTGCAGGATCTCGTCCGCCAGGGCTGCCACCTCCTTCGGCATGGTGGCCGAGAACAAGAGCGACTGCCGGTTGCGCGGCGTCTGGCGAACGATCCGCTGCACGTCGCGGATGAAACCCATGTCCAGCAGCCGGTCGGCCTCATCCAGAACCAGGATGCTCACCCGCGATAAGCTGACGTGCTTCTGCCCCATGAGGTCGAGCAACCGGCCGGGGGTTGCGACCAGAACGTCCACGCCGCGCCGCAGCCCGGCGACCTGGGGCCCCTGGCCCACGCCGCCGAAGAGCACGGCGTGCGACAGCTCGAGATGCCGGCCGAAGCCGTCGATCTCGTCACGGATCTGCAGCGCCAGTTCTCGGGTCGGCGCGAGAATCAGCGCCCGCGGATGGCCGGGAACCGGACGGGCGGCCTCGGCCGCGAGCCGCTGCAACAGCGGCAGGGCGAATGCGGCGGTCTTGCCGGTCCCGGTCTGGGCGATTCCCAGCAGGTCCTTGCCTGCCAGCAGATGCGGCACCGCCTGGGATTGAATGGGAGTCGGAGTGGCATAGCCGATTGCGGCGAGGGCGCGCAGAATGGGCTCGCCGAGCCCGAGTGCGGCGAATGTTTCGTGATTCACGATGTTGTTTACTTCCTTGTTGTGCGCGTGCGCAACCGCGAGTGGGACGAGCACGGCGCCTGCCGTCATTCCCACGCGCGACGAGGATGAAACGGAATCGATGAGCTGATCGAGATGATCCGGATCCGGCCCGCAAGACTCTCAGCCCCGGGGGTCGGTCCCCCTCTGGGCTGGCCGGACCGCGCGTTCGATGTGGCCGCGCGGCACGGCGCGCGGATGCCGCACATTGCGGCCCGGCCGGCCGGATGTCAAGCGGAAACCTCCTGCCGGGTGTGGCCCGGGAGCGTCAGGGTGTGACCTGCAGAGACACCGCCGCCGCCCAGCGCGCGCGGCGCAAGCGCCGCGGCCGTTCAGGCAATGTTCATGGAAAACAGTGTCTTATGGTTACCCGAAGGAAGCTTCAGGGTTGGTACGATCGATGCTTGTCAGTAATGTGGCCAGATATCCCCGGAGCGTGACATGGCGCGACCGCTGACCAGAAACTGCATACGCCGCGAGAACCTGGCGTTTGCCGGCACCGGCGGGGTCAGCGCCGCCCACCGCCAGACCCGGTTCGAGCCCGCCTTCCGCGACGACGATACCGGTCGCGTGGAGCTATCGCGCTACGCGAGCGGCGAGCCGGCGCCCATGCATCTCATCGACGGTCTACCGGCGGAATGGGTGTGCGCCCGGGACGGCCAGGGCCGCGCGTGCGCCATCAAGGCGTCCATCGTGGCCGGTTTCGTCCGTGACGGGCGGTTCTACACCCGGGAACAGGCCGCCAACCTGAGCGAATGATCCCTGCCGAGCCCCGGCCCGCAGGGCCGGGGCTCGGCAGGCCGACGCCTCAGCGCCGCCGGTAGCGGATCGCCGCTGCAAGGCCTGCGAAGCCCAGGCCCATGAGCGCGAGCAGCGGCATGAAGGTCGCGGTGGCCGGCAGCGTGTCCCGCCCCGTTTCCAGCGCTGCCGCCTCGGTCTCGTCCTCGCTGGCGTCGGCCTCCATTTCGGCGGCAGTGTCCGCGGCGGCAAGCTCCTCGGCGGCCTCCTCGCGCTCGATCGCGCTCGCGATCGGCCGCCCCCCCACCTCGGCGAAGCGCAGGGTCACCCGGTCGCCGCGCCGCAGGTCGTCGATGGTCATCGGACCGGGCCGGCGGACGCTCTGGTAGTAATCCTCCGACCGGATCTCGGTCTCCTCGGACAGATCGAAGGTCGTCACGTCGCCGGCACTGACGGCAACGCCGTCCTCCACCTCCGTGACCCGCAGACGCAGCTGGTTCTGGTCCGGAATCACCCGGACCACCTCACCGCGAACCTCGTGCTCCTCGGCCGTCGACTCCTGGGCCATGGCAGCCGGTCCATGGGTGCCGAACGCGACGAGCGCGAGCACGGTGAGCAGGGGATGGATCTTCTTCATGATTTGCCTCCTGGCATTCTGGTCACTTCGGTTGCGGATCCCGCCACCTCGCCTACCGCCACCGCACGGACCACGAACCGGTTCGGCGCGTGCCCGACGAAGTAGAAGGGATGACAGGTGATCAAGGTAAGGCTGGGGCGGGGAGTCTCATCGAGCACCCAGACGTCCCGCGGCTCCACCACCCACAGGTCCGTAACCCGATAGCGGCGTGAGACTCCGGCGGTCCGCACCTCGAGCAGGTCGCCCACGGCGAGGTCGCGCAAACGCCGGAAGAACCCGTCCCGGTGTCCGGCGAGCACCGTATTGCCGGGACCTCCCAGGGGACTGGTCTCCGGCAGATGGCCCGCTCCGAGCGTGAGCTCCGGCTCTCCCGCTCCCCGAAACACGGGAATGCCCTCCCCTTGCGCCGGCAAGCTCAGGTACCCCTGGGGTGCCGGCACGGCGCCCGAGATCAGTTCCCGGTAGGCGGCGCGACGAGATGCCGACCAGTCGTCACCCGGAGCGGCGCCCGCAAGCGCCGCCCGGGCGGCCATGGACGCCGCCTGGGGCATGATCAGCACGACCGCCAGGGTCCAGCACACCCATTCTGCATAGCGCCCGGCTCGCCGCCGGGGCTCGGGGTCCGTTAGTGTGGATGGCTTGCGCACTCCGGTTCATTGGCAAGGTTCGTGCCGGTTTCGCGCGGTGAGTTCGCCACGTTCAACGCAACGTGCGGGGCGGTCCGCGCCGTCAGGCCTTTTCGGAATGGGAGCCGCCCCGCTCCTCGGCGTATCGGTTCAACCGGTTGTAGAGCGTCTTCAGGCTGATGCCGAGCACTTCCGCCGTGCGCTTCTTGTCCCCGCGGTTCGCGTCCAGGGTGGCGAAGATCAGGCGGCGCTCGGAATCGTCCAGCGAAGAGCCCACGGACACCCGGAGGTACTCGCCCTGCTCGATGCTCTGCTCGTGGAGCGGCGGCAGCTCGTTCAGGGTGATCTCGGAGTTGCCGATGATGTACGCCCGCTCGATGACGCTCTTCAGCTCCCGCACGTTGCCGGGCCAGGTGTAGTCCATCAGCGCGTCCTCCACCTCGCGGGTGAGCCGGGTGTCGGTGTCGTTGTGCTCGTTCAGCTCGTGCAGAAAGATCTGCGCCAGACCGATGATGTCCTGCCCCCGCTCCTTGAGCGGGGGTAGCCACAGCGAGAACTGAGCGATTCGGTAATACAGGTCGTGCCGCAGCACGCCGCTGTCGATGGCATCCGACGGATCCCGGTTCGAAGCCGCCACCACACGTACGGACGCGTGCACGTCCTTTTCACCGCCCACCCGCTGAAAGCTGCCCGTCTCGAGCACCCGCAGCAGCTTCACCTGGGCCGCCGCGGGCATCTCGGTGATCTCGTCGAGAAACAGCGTGCCGCCCGACGCACGTTCGAAGACACCGCGGTGAAGGCGCTCCGCGCCGCTGAAGCTGCCCCGCTCGTGGCCGAACAGCTCGCTTTCGATGAGGTCGGCCGGGATGGCGCCGCAGTTGATGGCCAGGAACGGACCGTCCGCCACGTGCGACGACATGTGCAGCGTCTGCGCCACGAGCTCCTTGCCGGTGCCGCTCTCTCCGGTGATCAGCACCGACGCGTTGGTAGGGGCAACCTTGCGGATCAGCCGGTACAGCCGCTGCATGGAGCGCGCGCTGCCGCGCAGCCGACCGCACTGGTGCAGCGGCGGCACGACGGGATCCGGCGGGCGATCCCGGGGGCTGCGCGTCACCTCGTCGCGGACGTCGTTGAGGATCTCGGACAGGAACTCCAGATCCAGCGGCCGTGCGAGGAAGAGTGCGCCGGCGCGTCCGACCCGGTCGCGGAACGCTTCCGACTGCTCGCCGCTGCCGGTGATGATGATTTCGTTGGCACGCTTGGCACGATCCGCGGCCAGCAGCTCCACGAGCGCGTCCGGGTCCTCGTCAAAACCGGCGACGATCAACGCCGGCTGCCGGTCGATGACCTCGTCGAACGCCTGGACGGAGTCGACGATGGCGCACTCGAAACCGGTCTTCCCGGCCAGCTCGGCCAGCTGATCCGCAGTGGCCGCATCCTGCTGGACGATGACCACGAGCGCCTCGTTCATAACTCCTCCGCATCGCCTCCATGGCTCGAGATCGCGAGGGAGGATTATCGGACCGGACCGCCGTACCCACATTGCCCTTCGGCAACCGGCGGCCTCGGGGGTGCCGGACGCGGCGCCGGGCTACCGGATCACCCGCCGGCGCGCTACCGCGATGACGCTAGCTCGTGACCTCGGGTCGAGCTGACCGACTCCGCCGGCTCACGATTCCCGCTGATAGCACATGGGTACCGCCGCGCTGGGCTCGTACACCTCGAAGGCCAGGCTCTCCTCGATGTACAACCGGACCCGATCGGCATCGTGATCGAGATAGCCGATGGAAAAATCGGCTCCGAGGGTGAGCCGGAAATCGCCGCCCCGCAGACTCACCACCAGACTGCCGTCCAGGGCGGGCGCCCACACCAACGGCCCGTCGACGAACGACCGCAGATGATCGAGAACCGGGTAGCCTCCTGCATGAGTCGTGCTCACCACCCCCTCGTAGCAGCGCGGGCCCAGGGCCACCGCGTAAGGCCCTTCCACACCCTGAAGCCGCAACCTTGCGAGCGCCTCCACCACCTTGTCGGGAAACGCCTCGTAGTCGAAGTCTTCCGGCATCATCACCGGTTCTTCGGCGCTGCCGACGAGGCCGGGACTGCCGATCTCGGGAAAGCCGTTGAACACGAAGGTGTCCTCCGCCCGGGCGGCGATGTTCGCGGCTTCCGCCACGGGGCCGAGGTCCGGATCCACGGCGCCCCGGGGTATCGCATCCAGCTCGGCCCGGGACAACTCGAACGGCACCCGCAGCTCCGCCATGGGCCGCAGGCGACGCACCCTGACCCCCGCGCCTTCCACCAGCCGGGCGGTGGCCGCGGCAGCGCGGCCCAGGCTCACGGAGCCGGCCCCCCAGCCGAGCGGGCCCGCCACGTCCACCAGCTTGCGCCCCGCCAGGGCGTTCGTGAGCATCCGCCTCGCCTCGTCCTCGATCTGGCTCCAGGCGGCATCGGAAATAGGTGCCAGTTCCCTGTAAAGTTGGTTCATTCAGTCGTCCCCGTTCGCCGGCCCGTCGGTACCGCCTCCGAGCGGCGCCGCTTTCAGGCTGCCGATGCCCAGGGACCCTTCACCGGAACCATCCTGCCGACCCTCCTCGTGCTCCTCTTCCTGCAGGGCGATGGATCCGGAGGTGAACAGATAAACCCGAAGCTGCTCGTCGAACTTGGCATGGTTGCGCCGCAGCCATTCGATGACCATGGCGGCATGCTCGATCTCCTCGTCCCGGTTGTGGGCCAGAACCTCCTTGAGCGATGGATCCTGAGTGGCGTCCACCCGCTGCTGGTACCAGTCCACCGCCTCCAGTTCCTCCATCAGGGAGGACAGCGCGCGGTGCAGGTCCCGCGTCTGTTCCGTCAGGTTCTCGTGTTGCTCGTGATAACCCCTGGTCACGTGTTTCTCCGTCCGATCTCGGGTCCACCGCGCCGGCCGAGCCGTCAGCCCGGCTCGTCGGCCTACTCCACGGTGAAGCCCACCTTCACCGTCACCTGCCAGTGCGCCACCGCGCCGTCCTCGATGTGGCCGCGAATCTCCGAGACTTCGAACCAGCGCATGTGACGCACCGACTCGTTGGCCTTGCCGATGGCGCGCGCGACGGCGTCCTCGATACCGCTGGTGGAAGAGCCCACGATCTCCGTGGTCTTGTAGACGTTCTCCATCGCCTGCTCCCGGTGGTGATGCGAAGCGCTGCAGCCGTTAGCAATTTCCGTGCAAGAGCAATTTCCGTGCAAGGTTCGCCGGCCCCATTGGCGGTGACGGAGTTGTCACGGCTGTAGCGCTTACAAGAACGTTGTGGGAATTGCAGCTCACAGGACCCCGAACGTTCTCCGGCGGCATCCACCGCTCGCGCAAGCCTCGATTCGACGAGCGCTGGCATACGAGGTGCATAGGCTCATCCAGCAGCCATTCGGGGAGCAGGGCGCGCGGATGTCCGTCAGCCAGATGAGCCACGAAGATTCCATCCCCATCAGCCATCTCGTGGACGCGGATCTCCGCCGCAGCAACGGCGATTTGCTCGGCGTGGTGGACGAGCTTCTGGTGGATCTCGACAGCGGCCGCATCGAGTACGTGCTGGCCACCGGACTGCGCGGTCAGCGCCTGCGCTTCCACTGGAGCTCGATCTCGGTCCGGGACGGCAGTTTCACCGTTCGCGGCTCCGATCCGCGCCTCGTGGTGGACAAGACCGGCAAACGCAAGTAACGGCTTCGGCAACCGTGGAGCACCAGCGCACGAGGCCGAGGACGAGTCGTGACCGGGCGGCACGCAATTTGCTCAGCAAACTTGCCGATTACCATCAGAGGATACTCCCCATGCTCCAGCGCCTATTGGCCGCGATCAGCTTCGCTTTGTTCACAGCCCTGGCCCTCACCGTCGCCGGTTGCGAAGACCAGTCCCCCGCCGAGGAAGCGATGGAGGACATCGGCGAGGGCGCCGAGGAAGCCGGCGAGGAGATGGAAGACGCCGCGGAGGAGCTGGAGTAACGCGCTAGCCGAAATCCTGCTTGGCGAGCCACGGCACCATGCGCCGGAACGCCTCCTCGATCTGCTCGATGGATGTGGAATAGCTGATCCGCAGGGCGTTGGGCATGGCGTCGCCGAAGGTGTCGCCGGCAATGGTGCACACGCCGATCTCGCGCAGCATCCGCAGCGCCACGTTGCTGCCGTTCACGCCTTCCGGCAGCGACGGAAACATGTAGAACGCGCCCTCCGGTAGATAGCCGGTGAGATGGGGCGCGCTCTCCACCAGCTCCACCAGGCGGTTGCGGCGGCGCGTGTACTCGGCGAGCATTCCGTCGATGAAGGCACGCCCCCCGCGCAGCGCCGCCACCCCGGCCCACTGACACGGCGTATTGGCCACGGTGGTGGTGAACATGTGGTAGCGCCTGAGCTTCTTGATGTGGCCCTGGCTCGAAATCAACCAGCCGATGCGCATTCCCGCCATGCTGAAAGTCTTCGAAAAGCTGGAGATCACCATGACGTGGTCGAGATCGCTGCAGCAGGCGAGCACGCTGGGGTACTCCTGCCCGTCGTACACCAGATGGTCGTACACCTCGTCGCTGATCACGGCGATGCCGCGATAGGCGGCCTCCTCGACGATGGCCTCCACCGTAGCCCGCGGGTACAGCGTGCCCGTGGGGTTGCTCGGAGAGTTCAGCACGATCCCGAAGGTGTTGAAGTCCATGGCGTCGATCACTTCCTGGGGATCGAGCTGGTAGCCGTTCTGCGGGCGCAGCGGTATCGGCTTCACCGTGCCGCCGTTCATGCGGATGAGGGGCGCGTAGAGCATGAACGAAGGGTCCGGAACGATGAACTCGCGGCCCGGGGCCGAGGTGGCGGTGAGCGCCAGATAGACGGCTTCGGTGGCACCGGTGGTGACGATGACGTTCTCGGGCTGCAGCGGCCGCTGATAGCGCTCGCCGTAGTAAGCGGCCAGCGCTTCCAGCAATTCCGGCAGGCCGGCGTCCATGGTGTAGCCCGTCTGGCCGGCCTGCAGGGCCTCCACCGCGGCGTTCACCACGTGGGGCGGCGCCGGCATGTCCGGCTGGCCGATGGACAGGTGCACCACGTCCTCCATGGAGGCGGCGAGATTCACCATCTTGCGGATGCCCGGCACCGGCATGGTCATGAGCGCCGGGTTCCAGATGGGGTCCTCGGATTCGTAGAAGTCGATGTCCAGGCTGCTGACGGCCATGTGGAGCTCCAGAGCGGGGGTCAGTGGGCGAACAGTGCCGGCCGCCGGTCGGTCAGGGGCGCAGCCTGCTGATAAGCGTGGCCGGCGCGAAGCACCATCTCGTCGGCGAATCGCCGGCCGACGATCTGCAGGCCGATGGGCAGCCCGGCCGAGTCGAACCCGCAGGGCACGGAAAGCGCCGGCTGTCCCGTCATGTTGAAGGGATAGGTGAACGGCGTCCAGCTGGGCCAGCGGGTGCTGTGCCAATCCTCCGGCACCTCGCGTCCCGCGGTGAAGGCGGTCAGCGGCAACGTGGGAGTCACCAGCAGGTCGTAGCGCTGATGGAACACGGCCATTCGCTCGCTCACGGCCAGACGCTCGTTCACCGCCGCCAGATAGTCGAGCATGGAGCGCTGCGCCGCCTTGTCGGCCACCTTCACGAGCTGCGGGTCCATGAGGGCCCGCTTCTTCGGACCGAGGTCGCGCAACGCGTTCGCCGCGCCGCCGTAGAACAGATGCCCGAACGCCGCCAGGGGATCCGCGAAGCCCGGGTCCGTCTCGGTGACCACGGCGCCCAGATCCTCCAGCACGGCCACGGCCCGATTCACCGCGTCCGCCACCTCCCGGTTCACGTCCACGTACCCGAGCGTGGGGCTGTAGGCGATGCGCAGACCGCGAACGCCCCCTTCGAGCTCCGCCAGATAATCCACGCCCCGCCGGGGCGCTGCCTGGGCGTCCCGCGGGTCCGCCTCCGTGAGCACGTTCATCAGCAGCGCGGCGTCGGCCACGGTCCAGGTCATGGGGCCTGCGTGGGCCAGCGTGCCGAAGGGACTGCCGGGCCAATGCGCTACCTCACCGAAGGTGGGCTTGTGCCCCACCACGCCGCAGAAACCGGCCGGTATACGAATGGAGCCCCCGGCGTCGGTGCCGAGCGCCACCGGCCCCATGCCGAGCGCCACCGCCGCACCGCTGCCGCCGCTGGAGCCTCCGGGCGTCTTTTCCGGGTTCCACGGATTGCGGCTGACGCCGGAGAGCGGGCTGTCGGTGACCCCCTTCCAGCCGAACTCGGGGGTGGTGGTCTTGCCGAGCGGCACGTAGCCGTGACGCTCGAGCGCCCGTGTGGCCGAGGAATCCTTGCCCAGGGTCGTCGCCGGGTCGATGACCTTCGAGCCTTTGAGGGTCGGCCACATGGGCGTCTGGAAGACGTCCTTGACCGCCACCGGCACGCCGTCTACCGGCCCCCTCGGCTCGCCGTCGACGTAGCGACGCTCGGCCTCTGCCGCGAGCGCCAGGGTGGTCTCGTCGTCCACCAGGCAATAGGCGTTCACCGTGGCGTTCAGCCGATGAATCTGTTCGAGCGCGGCTTTCGCCACCTCCACCGGCGACAGCTCCCGGGCGCGGAACCGGGCCGCCAGCTCCAGCGCAGTCATCGACAGCAGGTCTTCGGACATGGATGGGTCTCTGCTCGGGCCAGACCTGAACCTAACCGGCCGGGGCATCCCATGGCAACCGCCCGGGTGACGGAGCTCGACGCTCAGGGGTCCGACTCAGGGGTCCGACAGGGCCATGACCATCCGCGCCGCGTCTTCACCCGGAGCGTAGTAATCGACGAGCCGCCCGGCGATCCGAAAGCCGCGCCTCTCATAGAAGCCCAGGAGCGCGGGATCCAGCCGCGACTCCAGGACCAGACGGCGGGCCCCCGCCCGCTGCGCCTCGGTGGCCACCGCGCTCACCAGCGCACCGCCTACGCCGCGATTGCGAAAACGCGCATCGCTGGCCAGGTTGTAGATCCGCCACGTATGGCGGAACGGCCAGACGATGACGTAACCGGCGAGCGAGCCCTCCAGCTCCAGCACCCACACCCGCTGGAAGGACGACGTGAGCGCCCGGCGCAGGGACGCCCGGGAGCTGCGCCGGGACGGCTCGAAGGCATCGGCCTCGATGGCCAGCACCGCCTCCAGATCGTCCCGGGTAGCACGACGGATGAAGGGTCGTCCAAGGGGCCGAGTGGCGGATCGGTCGTTCATGGAACGGTGGCTCAAACCGTGGGGCGTGGGCTTCATGACGGGTATTATGCGGCCACCGTGGACATTCGAGCAGAGGCCATGAGCGAGACGCAACCAACGGGATCCGAGGGCAGCGACCGGGAGGCGCTGGCCGCCCAGGTGGCGGACCTGCGCGAGGAAGCCGCCGCCCTGGACGCGGTGCTCGCGACCCTGGGCCGCGACGACTGGGAACGGGTCACCGCCTTCAAGGACTGGACGGTCTACGACGTGGTGGCTCATCTCCACCTCTCCGACCACCTGGCCATGACGGCGCTGGAAGGCGAGGCCGACTTCCGCCGGCTGTTGAAGGACATGAGCGCCGGGGGCGCCTCCATGGCCGTATACGCGCGGCGCTGGCTGGCCGGGGTGCCCGGGGAGGCGCTGCACGGGCGCTGGCGCGAGTTGCTGGACTCGCTGTGCAACGGGCTCGCCGCCACCGACCCGAACCGGCGCCTGCCGTGGGTCGGCCCCCCCATGAAACCCCGCATGTTCGCCACCGCCCGGCAGATGGAGACCTGGGCCCACGGCTGGGAAATCCACGATCTGCTGGGTCTGCCTCGGCAGCACACGGACCGGTTGCGCAACATCGCCACCATCGGCGTGCGCACCTTCGGCTGGACGTTCCAGAACCGGGGGGAACCCGTGCCGGAGCCCATCCCTCACGTGCGCCTCACCGCCCCGTCCGGCGCCGTGTGGGAATGGAACGCAGAGACCGCATCGGACCGGGTCGCCGGGGACGCGGTGGAGTTCTGCCAGGTGGTGACCCAGGTGAGAAACGTCGCCGACACGCATCTGGAGGTGCATGGCCCCGTGGCCCGGCGCTGGATGTCCGTGGCCCAATGCTTCGCCGGCCCCCCGGCCGATCCGCCCGCCCCCGGCAGCAGGGTGCCGGCCGGCACGGGCCTGCCGGCGGGCTAGAGGCCGGCCCCCTGCGGCGCGTCCCGGCCCTCCCGGTGATCCCGCAGCACCTCCAGGAACGCGGCCCCGTAGCGCTCGAGCTTGGCCGCGCCCACCCCGGAAACCGCCAGCAGCTCCGCGGCCGACTGGGGACGCGACCGCGCCATCTCCTGGAGCGTCGCATCATGGAAGATCACGTACGGCGGAACGCCCTGTTCCTCCGCAAGGGCCTTGCGCCGCGCGCGCAGCGCCTCCCACAGCGCCGGATCGCCGGCTGAGGCCTCGACCTCCGCGGTGCCTCGGGCCGGCCCGCCGCCGGCGCGGCGGCGCTGCCGCTTCGCTTCTTCCCGCAGCCGCAGGGTCACCTCGCCGCGCAACAGGGCGCGACTCTCGGCGGTAAGCCGCAGCGCCCCGTAGCGCTCCGGGTCCGCCACCAGATATCCCTGCACCACGAGCTGGCGGGCCACCGACCGCCACTGTGCCACACTGAGCTCGGCGCCGAGGCCGAAGGTGCTGACCGTCTGGTGGCGCCACTGTCGCACCTTCTCCGTCTCGGCGCCGCGCAGCACGTCGATGACGTGACCGACCCCGAATCGCTGGCCGGTCCGATAGACGCAGGAAAGCAGCTTGCGGGCCGCCTCCGTGCCGTCCCAGGTGCGCGGCGGGTTCAGACACACGTCGCAGTTGCCGCACTCGCCGGGATGGCTCTCGCCGAAGTAACCGAGTAAGGCCGCACGCCGGCAGCGGGTCACCTCACACCAGGCGAGCAGCGCCTGCAGCTTGTCCCGCTCCACCCGCTTGTGGCTCTCGTCAGCCTGAGACTGGTCCACCATCTGCGACAGGCGCACCACGTCCTGCAGACCGTAAACCATCCACGCCTCTGCCGGACCGCCGTCCCGGCCGGCCCGACCGGTCTCCTGGTAGTAGGCCTCCATGCTCTTCGGCAGGTCCATGTGGGCCACGAAGCGCACGTCGGGCTTGTCGATCCCCATGCCGAAGGCGATGGTGGCCACCATCACCACCGCCTCCTCGCGGAGAAACCGCCCCTGATGATCCACCCGCACGTCCGCCGGTAGCCCCGCGTGGTACGGCAGCGCGGTGAAGCCGCGGTCGACGAGCCAGGCGGCGAGCTCGTCCACGCTGCGGCGGGACAGACAGTAGACGATGCCCGAACGGCCCCGCTGCGACTCGAGGAACTCCAGCAGTTGCGCCTTCGCATCCCGCTTGACCTCGACCCGGTAGCGGATGTTCGGGCGGTCGAAGCTCTCCACGAATCGCTGCGGCTCGTCGAGCGCCAGCCGCGCCACGATGTCGTCCCGGGTCCGGGCATCCGCCGTCGCGGTGAGCGCCATCCGCGGCACTCCCGGGAACGCCTCCCTCAGCCGGTGCAGCGCGAGATAGTCCTGCCGGAAGTCGTGCCCCCAGGCGGAGACACAGTGGGCCTCGTCGATGGCGATCAGCGAGACGGGCCGGCCCGTCAGGAAAGCCAGGGTGTCTTCCTGCAGAATCCGCTCCGGCGCCACGTAGAGGAGCTCGAGGGTTCCGGCCTCGATCTGCCGGCGCACCTCCGCCCGCTCGGCCGGCGACTGGCTGGAGTTGAGAAAGGCCGCCGCCACGCCGAACTGGCGCAGTGCGTCCACCTGATCCTGCATGAGCGCGATGAGCGGCGACACGACGATGCCGAGGCCCTCGCGCAGCAGCGCCGGGATCTGATAGCACAACGACTTGCCGCCGCCGGTGGGCATGAGCACCAGGCAGTCCCGGCCTTCGCACGCCGCGGCGATCACGGCGCCCTGGGCGCCGCGGAAGCGGTCGTAGCCGTAGACCTCCCTCAGCAGCTTCTCTGCCGGCTCCAGCACCCGTCAGCCCCCGACCCGTAGGCCCAGGCGCAAGTAGACGAAACGCACCAGCGACACCGAATCTTCGGCCTGTGCGTCCGGCCCGGTGCCCTGCCCCGCGTGAACCTGCGCAGCCCACGCCGCCGCCACCAGCCATGCCCCCCAGCGAATCTTCATACCCCATTTCCCCCGGTTTGCCACTACACCGGCAACGGCCGGCCAAGGCCGGTAGGCCGGCAAATGCCAGTAGAGGCCGGTAGAGCCGCGCATTATGCCCGTAACCGGTCACCGCTTCATGGCGTGGACGCCGTCGGCTTGGCTAAACTGCCGCCCGAGCAGCAGGAGCAGCCATGAACGGACCATCAGGCACGGGCGCAACCGCCGAGCCCGCCCCGCCGCCCCTCAACGGCCTAAAGGTGCTGGAGCTCGCCAGCATCCTCGCGGGGCCCATCACCGCCCAGTTTCTCGCGGAGCTCGGCGCCGAGGTGGTGAAGGTGGAGAACCCCGCCACCGCCGGCGACCCCACGCGAAGCTGGCGCATCGCCGGCGAGGACGCAAACACCACGGTGTCCGCCTACTTTTCCTGCGCCAACTGGGGGAAGCAGTCCATCGCCCTGGACGTCGGCCGGCCGGCGGGACGCCAGGCGGTCCACGACCTGGCGCGGCAGAGCGACGTCGTCATCGCGAGCTACAAGCCCGGCGACGACGCCAAGCTGGGGCTCGACCCGGACACCCTGCAGGCACTGAATCCGGCGCTGATTCACGCGCAGATCTCCGCCTACGGCCGGGACGATCCCCGCCCGGGTTTCGACGCCATCATTCAGGCCGAGAGCGGATTCACCTACCTGAACGGCGAGGCCGACGGCGCTCCCCTGAAGATGCCCGTGGCGCTGGTGGACCTGCTGGCGGCCCACCAGCTCAAGGAGGCCATCCTGCTGGCCCTGCTGGAGCGGGGGCGGGACGGCCGCGGGCGGCGACTGCACGTCTCGCTGATCGCGGCTGCCCTCGCCTCGCTGGCCAACCAGGCCAGCAATTTCCTGGTGGCCGGCGTGGTTCCGCAGCGCATGGGATCCGAGCACCCCAACATCGTGCCCTACGGAGCCGTCTACACCCTCCGCGACGGCCGGGAGCTGGTGCTCGCCGTGGGGACCGAGCGTCAGTGGCGGCGGCTCGCGGAAGCCCTGGGACTGCCCGGGCTCTGCGACGACCCCCGCTTCATCGACAATCGGGCGCGGGTGAAGCACCGCGCGGCCCTTCACCGGGTGCTGGGCGAGCGGTTCCGTGACCTCGACGGCGGCGAAGCCGCGGAACGTCTCGGTGCCGCCGGCGTGCCGTTCGGCTTCGTCAACGACATGCGCCAGGTGTTCGAGCAACCGGAGGCCCAACCGGTGCTGATGCAGACGGACGGCCTGCGGGGGGTCCGCACCTTCGTGGCCCAGGGCGTCGCCGAGCCGCGTCCGCTCACGCCGCCGCCGGCGTACAACGCCCACGGGCGCGACATTCTGGAGGGGCGGCTGGGATACGGCCCGGAGCAGCTCGGGGAACTCGTGGCCCAGGGAGCCTGGCCCGAGGAAGCCGGCTGATCACCACAGCAGCAGCAACCAGAAAGTCACGATGCCCCCCAGCAGCAGGGTGAGCGCCACCGGCCAGGCCGCGAGCCAGGCCTCGGCGGCGGCCGCGGCACGGGACCAGGGCGGACGCAGCAGCAACCTGAGCCAATTCCGGGCGGCCCGTCCCGCAGCGGGCAAGCCCCGGCGAGCCACGGCCAACCAGCCCCGTACCAGCACGGCGGCCACGGCCGTCATCACCACCAGAACGTCCCCCGGTGGAACCACGCGCCAGGCGGCGAAGGGCCTGGCCCGCCGCCGCACGGCCAGCACGGCGGCCGCCGAGACCGAGGCACCGAGAAGCACCGGCCAGCTCGTTTCCCACAGCACCGCGGCGCGCCAGAGTTCCGGGGCCATGTCCATCGGCCAGAGCCAGGCGGCGGACACCGTCAGCACCAGCAGACCCACCCACGCCACCACGGGTCCGGCACCCGGCCGGCCGCCACGCGCGACGTCCGGCCACGCCACCCAGAGAAAACGCGCCAGGACCAGAGTCGTGGCGAAGGACATCCACGGCAACGCGAGCTTCACTGGCTGGCTCCACGGCAGAGACGCCGCCGCGAGCGCCTCCTTCAGGGTCTCCTTGGCGAGCATGCCGGTGGTCAGGGGAGCGCCGGTGAGCGCCAGCGCCGCCACCACAAGCCCCACGCTCACCAGGGGCCGATGGCGCGGCGAGACACGTTCGGCCACACCGGCGCCGAGGAACAGCGCCGCCTTGGCGAAGCCGTGATGCAGCGCGTAGAGCGAGACCGCGGACAGCAGGGCCCCGCCGCCACCCGGCGCACCGACGGCGCCGCCGACGCCCACGGTCATGATGCCCATCTGGCTGATGCTGGAATAGGCGAGCACCACGCGGGGCTCGCGCTGGGTGAGACCAACCAGCGCGCCGTAGAACGCGGCGGCGGCGCCGGCCGCCATGAGCAGCCGCCCCCATTCGGGCACGGCGCCGGCCTCCAGCGGCAGCAGGCGCAGCCATCCGAGCAGACCGGCGCCGGTGAGCACCCCCGCCAGCACCACGCCGGCCGGTGTCGGGGCCGCACCGTACATCAGCGGCAGGGTGACGTGGATGCCGAGTAACCCCACCTTGACGCCGAATCCCACCACCAGCAGGGTCATGACCAGGTCCCGGTCCGGCGCGTCCGACAGCACGCCCCGAGCCGTCTCGAACAGAAGGTCTCCGCCGGTCTCCCGGGCGATCAGCACCATGGCCGCGTAGATCATCATGTCCGCGGCAAGCACGAAGGTCACGTAGACGCTCCCGGCGTGGCGCGCCCGCTGGTTGCGGCGGTGAGCCACCAGTCCGTACGAGGCGAAGCTCATGACGGTGAAGAACAGGTAGAAGCCGAGCATGTCCCGGGCGATGATCAGCCCGAGGCTGCCGCTCATCACCAGCAGGAAATAGCTCCAGAAGCGCCCCGGGCGATCCGCGATCCAGGCGCGCGCGGCCATCCCGGCCGCGAGCCAGATGGCTGCGCTGAACACCAGGAAGGTGCGTCCCGTATGATCGAGCCCGAACTCGCTGCCCTGCAGGACCCACGGCACGGTGGCCGCGATGCCCGGCGACATCGAGAGGCCCGTGGCGAGGCCCGGCAGAGCCGCCCACGGGGCGGCCCGCTGCAACGTCGACGCGGCCGGCCGGATCATCGTCGCCACGGCGAGCAGCAACGGCACCGCGGGGCTCAGGAGCAGCACCAGCAATTCCGCCAGGGGCGTCACGGCTCGTATACCAGGCCGCCCACGAACTGAACCCAGCGCAGCGGGCTGAAGGGGGCCGACGCCAGCAGACCCAGGAACAAGGTCAGAAACGCGGTGGTGAGCGGCGGCGCGAGCAGCCACCAGGAGGTCTCCAGGCGCCCGGGGCTTCCCTGGTCGTGCGGCCAACGCGGCGGCGGCTCGCGGAACCAGGCGGCGTACAGAATGGGCAGAAAGTAGGCGCCGTTGAGCATGCCGCTGACCACCAGCACGGCCAGCACCCAGCTCTCCCCGGCCTCCACCCCGCCCAGCCCCAAATACCATTTGCTGATGAACCCCACCAGGGGCGGCAGGCCGATCATACCGAGCGCCGCCACCGAGAAGGCCGCCATGGTCCACGGCATGCGCCGGGCGACGCCGTTCATCTCGCTGATTCTGTGAATGTCGAGGGTCTCCGCCAGGTTGCCGGCGCAAAGAAACAGGGTGATCTTCATGAGCCCCTGGTGAACCAGATGCACCAGTCCCCCCACCGTGGCCAGCGGCCCCACCACCGCAGTGCCCAGGACGATGTACGACACCTGACTCACGGTGGAAAAAGCCAGGCGACGCTTGAGGTCGTCCTGATGCAGCGCCCGCAGGGAGCCGTAGACGATGGTCACCGCGGCGACCACCGCCAGCGGCGGCGTCAGCCCCAGATCCAGGCTGAACTCGACGCCGTAGACGTTCTGAACGATTCTCACGATGCCGAACACCCCGGCCTTGACCACCGCCACCGCGTGCAGGAGCGCGCTCACCGGCGCCGGCGCCACCATGGCCCGTGGTAACCAGCCGTGCAGCGGCACCAGGGCCGCCTTGACCCCCACCCCGGCCACCAGGATCAGGAAGATCAGCGCGAGGCTGCCGTGCTCGCTCGCCGGAAGACCGGAGACGAACCCCCGGGGCGCGAACTCCACCGTGCCCGCCAGGACGTAGAGCCAGACGATGCCGCCGAACAGCACCGTTCCGCCCGTCAACGTGTAGATCAGGTACACGCGTCCGGCGCGGCGTGCCACGTCCGTGCCCCGATGCACCACCAGCGGATAGGTGCTCAGGGTGAGCAACTCGTAGAACAGCAGGAAGGTCAACAGGTTGCCGGCCATGGCCACGCCCACCGTGGCGGTGACGCAGATGCTGAAGAAACCGAAGAAGCGCCGGCGGTGGGGCGAGCGCTCCAGGTAGCCCACCGCGTAGACCGTGGTGACCAGCCAGAGCACGGACGACAACACCACCAGCAGCATCGCCAGAGGATCGGCCACCAGCGCGAGATCCATCCCCGGCAGCAGCGGAAACCGCAGCTCGAACTCCTGTCCGTCCGCCACCCCCAGCGCCATCACCCCCACCAGCGCGACCTTCAGCACCGCTCCCGCCAGGTTCAACAGCGTGCGCCAGCGGCGGAAACTCTCGGGGATGGCGAAGATGAGCACGCCCGGCGCCAGCGAGCTGAGCAGCACCAGGAGCGGCAGCGCGGCGTTCCAGCTCACGGCGCACCTCCCGGCTCCCAGAGGAGCGCGCCGCCGAACGGCTCGCCGAATGGCGAGCCGACCTCGAGCACTCGCAGCATGGGGGGTGCCGTGAAGCCGAGCGCCAGCGTGCCGAGCGCTACGGCCAGGGTGATCCATTCGGCCGCCGACGATCGCCTCGCCGGAGCCGACTCGCTCCCATCCTCCACGAAGGCGAGCCCCACCACCCGGAACACGTAAGCCGCCGAGAGCAGGCCTCCCGCCAGAACCACCACCGCGAGCCACCACTGCCCGGCGCCGATGCTCGCCTGCAAGAGCAACCATTTGGCCAGGAAGCCCCCACTGGGCGGAAGTCCGATGATGGTGATTCCGGCAATGCCGAAGGCCGCCAGACTCACCGGAAACTGCCGCGCCACGTGCCGGAGCTCGCCCAGGCGCGCGCTGCCCCCGAGTTTCTGCAGGTTGCCCACCGTCATGAACATGGCGGTCTTAGCCAGCGCGTGGCACAGCACGAAGTAGGCCGCGCCACGCCATGCCACTCCGGCGTGGGCCGCCTCCACGGCGAACGGCAGGAACAGGTAGCCGAGCTGCGCTACGGTGGAGTACGCCACCAGGAGCTTGAGCTCGGACTGGCGAAGCGCCTGAACCGACCCCCAGACGATGGCCGCCGCACCCAGCACCCCCAGGGCCGTTCCCAGGTCCTCCTTGCCGGGGGGCATCACGTCCAGCCACAGGCGCAGGAGCAGGTAGACCGTCGCCTTCACCACCAGGCCTGAGAGTGCGGCGCTGACCGGGACGGGCGCGCTGCTGTGGGCCGGGGGCAACCAGAAATGCAGTGGAAACAGCGCGCTCTTGACCAGCAGGGCCGCGCACATCAGCCCCAGCGCCACCCAGGCGGGGCCCAGAGCGGCGGCGCCGCCCTGAAGGGCGTCGGCGGCGCCGCCCTGAAGGGCGGCGCCGAGCAGGTTCAGGTCGAGGACGCCGGTCTGGTGGTAGAGGAGCCCCACCCCGAGCAGGTAGATCAGGGACGCCGTCAGGGTCATGAGCAGGTAGCGCATGGCACCGCCCAGGGCATCCACGCTGCCCGCCAGGGCCACCAGCACCACGGCCGACAGTCCCATCAACTCCAGAGTGACGTAGAGGTTGAAGGCATCGCCCGACAGGAACAGCGCGTTCAGCGCCCCCCACAGCAGCATCCACAAAGGCCAGAAGCCGCCGGCCGCTGCGCTCGCCGGGAAGTAGGCGAGTCCGTAGACAGTGATGGGCAGGCCCGTCAAGGCCGCCGCCAGCAGCATGAAGAGGGTCAGTCCGTCGGCGCGCAGGTCGATTCCCAACGGCGCGCCCCACCCGCCGACGCGATACTCCAGCGGCCCGTGGGCCACGAGCTCCACGGCAAGAAGCACCACCACCGAAGCCAATCCCAGGGCCACCGCCACCGCGATGCCCCGCGCCAGCCGGGGCGCCAGAAAGCACGCGGCCGCGGCGGACACGGGCAGCAGCACGGCGACCACCAGCAGCGCCGCCCCCGGCTGCGGCACGTCAGTTCCGGTCCGCGGGGGGCAGCTCCGGCCGGCCGGTGGCCGCCTGCAGACGCAGCATGATCACGATGCCGAGCGCAGTGGCCGCCACGGCCACCACGATGCCCGTGATCACCAACGCCAGAGGAACCGGGTCCGGATCCGCGGTGGGGGCGCGCCGCGCCAGCGCGCCGATGACCAGGAACACCCCGCTGCCCAGGACGTTCAACGACATGATCTTGTGCAGTAAATGCCGGCGATTCACCAGCGCGTGAAACGCGACCACGAACAGGGCCACCCCCGACAGCGCATAGAGAAACGCCACGGTCACGAGCCGGGCTCCGCGCTCCGCGGCCTCCCCCCGCGAAACGCCAACGCCAGGCTGCAGCCGATGGACAGCGCGGCAGCGGCCTCGATCAGCAGGATCAGCCCACCCGCCCAGGCGGGCGGGAACTCGAGAAAGTGGCGTCCGGTGGCGGCCACCAGCGCCCCCACCGCAAGGAACACCAGCAGGCCCAGCGTCAAGCCGGCCCGCAGCGGCCAGCCGCCGGCCCCCTCCGGCAACGGAGCCCCAGCCAGGATCACGAGCAACGCCGCTGCAGCCAGCACCACGCCCGCCTGGAACGCCCCGCCTTCGGCATGGGATCCGGACCACAGGAGATAACCGGCGAGCAGCACCATGAAGGGAACCAGAACCTGGACGAACGATACGAGCACGGGTCCGGCTACCCCCCGGCGGCGCCGCGGCATGGTCGCCACGGACCAGATCGCCACGGCGGCCAGCGCCAGCACCGCGATCTCGAGCAAGGTATCGTAGCTCCGGAAGTTCAGCAGCACGGCGGTCACCGGACTCTCCACGCCGCTGACCTCGAGGTGCCGGTGCACGTCGTCCCCGAGCCCCCTGGCCACCGGGGGAAGGGACAGCACGGCCCAGCCGAGCCCACCGCCGAGGGCCAGCAGCAGGGGCCAGAGCGCCAGCCTGGAGGGCGCGCGTGTCAACGTCCATCCCCGTCGGGAGGCCGCACCCGGGACTTTAGCTCGAGACGCGCGACTCCGGCGAGGAACAGGGCGCCGGTGAATCCGGCACCGATACCCGCCTCCGCCAACGCCACGTCCACAGCATCGAGCCGCACCCAGGCGAGGGTCATGAGCAGGCCGAAGGCGACGAACAGCGCCACCGCTTCGAACAGATCGTCGGCGGCCAGCGCTCGCGAGGCGATCCATACCAGGCTGATGGCCAGCGCGCCGTCCAGCATCCACATCAGCGCGCTCACCGGGGTCTCCACGGAGTCATGCCGCGGCGCAGTGCGCCGCTGGCCAGCAGGTGCGCGCTGGTGGCGCTCGAGAGCAGCACCAGCAACCACACCACCAGGAGCTGACCCACGGTGGCCAGCGTGTCGGCCTGGCCCGCGAGCCCGAGCACCACGAGTCCCAGGCCCACGTTGTCCGCCTTGGTCATGGCGTGGATGCGGGTGAAGAAATCGGGGAAGCGGATCAGGCCCACGGTGCCGGCGAGGAAGAATCCTGCGCCTGCAGTGACCAGCAGCACCGTGATCACGTCAAGCACCACCATCCACCTCCTCGGCGGGCTCGTCGGTCCACGCCAGGCGAACGAATGCCACCACCGATACCACCGCCAGAGAGGCGAACACGAGCGCCACGCTCCGCAGCCCCGGATTGCCCTGCGCCTCGGCCAGCAGCAGCATGATCGCCGACACGGTGCTGCCGAAAAGCTGCGCGGCCATCAGCCTGTCTCCGGCATCCGGACCACGCAGCACCCGCCAGAATCCCGCCACCATGGTGAGAAAGAGAAAGCCCGCCGCGCCGATACAGAAGCTGGCCACCACGCCTCACCCGGGTTCCGGCGGCTCGAAGTCGCGTGGCTCCAGCGCGAACAGCGCCGCCACCCGGCGCTCCGAGCTCGCGACGTTGGCCCCGATCGGGCCGCGGGAATCGAGCGCGTGAACGAGAATGCAGCCGTCCCTGAGGTCGGCAGCCAGGGTCCCGGGAACCAGGCTCATGAGGTTCACCATGGACACCTGGGCCACCGGTCCGGGCAGGCGCGTGGCGTGCGGCACCACGCCCGGATACAACGGCAGCCGGCGGTGCAGTGCCCGCATCGCCACGTCGAACCCGCCCCTGAGGGACGCCCACAAGAAGAACGGCCAGAACCGGATCGCACCGCCGAGCGACCAGCGGAACGGCGGCAGCATGATGCTGCTGAGCACGGCGGCAATCGCGGTGACGGGCACACCCACGGCCCAGGAGCCGGGATCTCCGCCGGAGAGGACCCACCACACCAGCACGCACAGCAGCAGCCGGTTGAGAAGCACGGCCGGCGCGGGCGGCCATTGCCAGAATGGTTGGCTGCCGGGTGCCACGGTCACCTCCCGATCGGGTCACGGAACCCGCGCCGATGCAAGCGCCGTACCAGGGGAGACGCCGGGCGGCGGTCACGACGAATCCGGCGGCGGCGCGTCGAACGGCCTGCGGCCGCGCCGCCGGCGCAGCCAGTTGAGCGCCCGCAAGACCCCGGGACGCATGACCAGCCACCGCTCGAGCTGGTACTTGCCCGGAAAGTTCATCAGCAGAAGACCCACCAGCAGGGTGATGAGTCCCTGTCCGGGCGTCACCAGCATGATCGCGCCGAGACAGACCAGCACCGCCCCCAGCACGTTCTTCGCCGCACCCAGCACCAGCGCCGGCAGGGGCTCGTCGGCCAGTGTGCGCCATACGTAGCGTCGCGGCCTGCTGAAGTAGTCGTGCGGCAACCGGGCAACCACCCAGGGCACGCCGACGACGGTGGCGACGAAGGCCACCAGCGAAATGCCGGTGGCCAGCCACAGCAACGCCTCCAATCGCTCGTTCAGTTCCATGACGCCATGTTAGGACGCCGGGGGCGTCGTTGCCTTCGGCGGGCGCAACCCCGACAATTCATCGCCATCACCCGTGCCGGCTGCGCACGCCGGAAGGCCGCGCCATGAACGACCAGGATCGATTCGCCTTCAGCGCCGCCCCGGGGCGCGCCCTGGGGAGCGCCTTGGGGCGCTTCGTCTGGAACGAGGAGCCCCGTTCCCGCTGGCACGCGGCTCTGCTCGGGGTACTCCAGCTCGTCTGGGCGGTGGGAAGGGATCTGGCGGCGGGTCAGATCACCCTGCGCGCCATGAGCCTGGTGTACACCACCCTGCTGTCGCTGGTGCCGTTGCTCGCCATCAGCTTCTCGATCCTCAAGGGCTTCGGTGTCCACAATCAGATCGAGCCGTTTCTCCACAATGCGCTGGAACCGCTGGGAGAGCGCCGCGACGAGATCGTCACCAGCATCGTCTCCTTCGTCGACAACGTCCAGGTGGGTGTCCTGGGCTTCGTCGGTTTTCTGTTGCTGTTCTACACGGTCATCTCGCTGATCCAGAAGATCGAGCATGCGTTCAACGACGTGTGGCAGGTCGGCGCCACCCGCACCTTCGCCGAGCGATTCAAGGACTATCTCAGCGTCATCATCGTGGGACCCGTGCTGGTGTTCACGGCACTGGGGATCATGGCGACGGTCATGTCCGATCCGTTGATGGAGCGGATCGTCAGCATCCGTCCCGTGGGATGGCTGGTGGATCTCGCCGGGCGCCTGGTGCCCGTGGCGATGGTGGTGCTGGCCTTCACCTTCATCTACGTCTTCATTCCGCACACCCGGGTACGCCTCGGTCCTGCGTTCGCAGGAGGCCTGGTGGCGGGAATCGTCTGGAACGCGGTGGGCTGGTTGTTCGCGGGATTCGTCTCCCGGGCGAATCAGTACACGGCCATCTATTCCGGTTTCGCCACGCCCATCCTGTTCATGATCTGGCTGTACGTGAGCTGGCTCGTCCTGCTGGTGGGCGCCTGCATCGCCTTCTACCGCCAGCATCCCGAATACCTTCCGGGACGGCAGCTCACCGGCCGCATCAGCACGAGCGATCGCGAACGCCTGGCGCTGGCCGCCGTGTGCCTGATCGGCAAGCGGTTCTACGGTGGCGACCCGCCGGATACCCTGGACGATCTGGCGCACAGGCTGGCGGTGCCTTCCAGCGCGCTCGAGCAGGTCCTGGGAACTCTCGAAGCCCGGGGCCTGGTCGTTCGCACCGAATGCGCCTCCCCATCGGCCTCGGCCTACCTTCCGGGCTGCCCCTGGGAGAACGCCTCGGTGCACGACCTGCTCGAAGCCATGCGCGATGGGGGGTCCGGCGGCGCGCGCGCGATGACGCGTCTCCCGCTGGCGGAGCACCCGGGCGTCACCGCGGTGCTGCGCGAGCGCAGGCGGATCTCGGAGCGGACGTTCGGCTCATGGTCGCTGAAGACGCTGGCCACGGAGCACGGGGAGAGCGCTCCCGCCGCGCCGGAGGAAGCCCGGACCGCGGCGGCCGGGGGTTCCTGAACCGGCGGCTCAGCCGAGGAACATCCGCTCGAGACCTTTCTTCACCAGCAGATTGCCGGAGGTGAAGGCATCGATGTGGGCGAGATCGTAGGGCTCCCCCGCCATGATGGCGCGCGCGGCGGCCAGCCCGCTGCGCACCGCCGGACCGATACCTTCGCACATGTCCCGGGTGGCGAGGCCCGCGGCATCGCCCACCACGAAGGCATTACCGAGCCGCTCCGGATCGCTGCGGTCGCGCAGGAAGTAGCTGTAGCCGCCGGGATCGTCCGGCGGCTCCGCCACGAGACCCTGCCGCACCAGGCGCTCCCGCAGCCGCTGCCAGTGGCGTCGAATGTCGTCGCCGCGCCGCTTGAGCTTCTCCGCCATGCCGCCGACCCCCACGTTGAGGTAGCCGTCGGCCTTGGGCACGTACCAGGCGTAGCCGGGGAGCCCGTCGTCGAGAAACCAGAGGTGGCAGCGCTCGTCCTGCCAGTCGTGAGGAAATTCCTGCTCCAGGGTCACCGCCTGCAGGCCCTTGCCGCGCGGCTTGCGGCCGCGAAACAGCTCCCGATAGACCGGGCAGCGGGTGCCCCCCGCGCCGACCAGGTAGCGGCACCAGTAGTCGTCGTCGATGCGGTAGCCGCCCTCCTCCTCGACGATCCGCCGCACGTTGTGCCGCGCCACGTCCGCCCCCGAGCGCTGCAGCAGCCAGGCATCGAACTCGAAGCGGCGGATGGAATGCTGCGGTGAGCGCAACGGCACCCGCAGCCCCTTGAAGGACACGTTCATCACCTCGAAGGTGAGGAAACGGTGAGGGTACTCCTCCGGCGTCATCGCCAGATCACGGACCACCTCGGGGGTGATCCAGCCGGCGCACAGCTTCTCCCGGGGAAAGGTTTCCCGGTCCAGCACCAGCGGGTTCCAGCCCCCGCGCTCGAGCTCCCAGGCGGCAGAGGCGCCCCCGGGCCCGCCGCCTACCACGATGACCTCCCGGCGCTCCACCTAGACCTCCTGCAGCCCGACGCGCATGTGGTCCCGGGTCATGGGCAGAACCCGGCAGTCCGGCCGGCGGAACAACACCTGGAAGAGCTGGAGCTGGCCTTCGGTGAACGCCGCCACGGAACCGGACAGATACAGCCGCCAGGCGCGCACGAAGTCCTCGTCGAACATCTCCGCCACCCGGACGGCGTTTTCCTCGAACCGTTCCAGCCAGTGCCGCAGCGTCTGGGCGTAGTGGGGCCGGAGGTTTTCGACGTCCGCAACCGAGAATCCGAAGGGCTCGAAGATCTCCATCATCTCCCGCAGGGTCGGAGGATAGGCGCCGGGAAAGATGTACGCCTCGATCCACTCGCTGAGCGGCCTCGGCACGTCCTGGCCGATGGAATGGATCAGGCCGCGGCCCTCGTCCTTCAAGCACCGGTCGATGGTGCGCCCCAGCACCCGGTAGTTCTCCACGCCCACGTGCTCGAGCATGCCCACGGAAACGAATACATCGTATTGGCCGGTGACGTTGCGGTAGTCGTCCTCGACGTACTCCACCGCGTCGGCGAGACCCTCCCGCCGGGCCCGCTCCCGGGCGTACGCCACCTGCTCGGTGGAGATGTTGTAGGAGCGAACCTTCACGCCGTAGTGACGCACCAGGTAACGGCCCAGGCCCCCCCAGCCGCTGCCGGCCTCCACCACCGTCTCGCCCGGCTGCAGGCGCAGCTTGCGGCACACCAGCTCGAGCTTCGCGGCCTGCGCCTGCTCCAGGCTCGCCTGCAGCGTCGGATAGTAAGCGCACGTGTACTGGGTGTAGTCGCGGTCGAGCCAGAGCTCGTAGAACCGATTGCCCAGGTCGTAATGGGAGTGAATGTTGTTGCGGCTGCCCTCCAGCGTATTGCGGCGGGCCCGCTTGGTCACCAGGCGCCGCGCCAGCCGCTGGGCGGCACCCGAGCGCCGGTCCACCTCCGCCAGTGCGCGGTAGAGCATCTCCAAGGTGGCGACCATATCGCCGTCGACGCTCAGACGCCCGGCGGCGTACAGCTCGCCGAAAGTGCGGGTGGGCTTGTAGAGCAGCCGATAGAGGGCGCCACGGTCGTGGAGCCGCACCGTCGCCCGCGGCTCTCCGGCGGGTTCCAGCCGCTGGCCGTCCCACAGCTCCAGGGCCACGGGCGGCTGTCCGACCGCCTCCAGGAGCCTGCCGAGCAACCGCCGCTCGAGCTCGGTCGCCGCTCCGGAGCGGGCCGCCGACGCCGCGATGTCCAGGGCCTGGCTCTTCCCCAGCTCGTCCTGCGACTTCCCGTTCACCGGTACGTCCTCCTCGCGTCGCGCGGTAGGCAACAATGATACCCACCGAAGCGGTTGGGACTCAAAGGCGGCGTTCGCTTTTCGCTTCCCGCCGGTCCGCATCCGGCGTCGCGCCACTCGCGGACGGCGGAAAACCGACGACGGACGGGGGATGCAAACTCCGTGCGCTCCCTTGGGGCTCCCGACCCGGGGGCTCCTCCCGATCTTCCGGAGCCCGCCAGGTGGTGGCCGTCAGGTGACCCTCCAGATAGCGCATGGCCTCGAGGGTCTCCATCGCCCAGCGCCGCCCCCGCAGCGCGCTGCGCACCAGAAACACGGGGTAAGCGACCATCGTCACCGCTACCACCACCAGCCAGAACGTCTCCATGGCGCTCTCTCCTGCGCGGGCGTGACGGAACGTCACGCCGAATCGGGTCGGTGCCGCCGGAGAAAGATGAGAGGACCGTGATACTGCTCGAACGAAGAGTCGCTGTGCATCTCACCGGCGTTGCACCGGTGAGTGAAGCCGTGCAACGCGTCAGCTACCCACGAACCCGTCGTGGGTGGGCATGCGGGTATACATGTGGTTGCAGGCTTTCATGACCGCGACCATACGCCCTTCGCCGGGGATGTCAAGAACGGCCACGCGGGTGACAAGCCGCCTCAAGCACCCGGCTCCCAGTGCAGCGACAGATGACCTGGCTGCTCCGACACCCGCACGCCAAAGCGCGCACCCTGCTCGTCCAGGCGCCCGGCCAGCCAGTGCACTTCCGACTCGCTGCAGCGATTCAGGCGCAGCCGACGAATCCGGAACGGCACCAGCTCGAATGCCGTCAGTGCTCCGCCGGCGGCGTCGAGCACCGGGAAGTACAAGAAGGTGAGATCGCTCCTGAAGGCTTCGTAGCCGCGAATCCCTTCGTAGTCGTTGAGCAGATCGCCGCACCCGTACAGCACGGGAGCCCCCCTGTACACCTCCACGGCCAGCGGATGATGGGACGAGTGGCCGTGCACCACGTGAACGCCCGCGTGGTCCACGAGACCATGGGCCAGAGCCACGTGGTGCTCGGGGATCTCGTATCCCCAGTTCCCGCCCCAGTGGATCGAAACCAGAATGAGATCACCGGGCCGGCGATGGTCGTTCACGGCCGCCGCAATCCGCTCGAGGCGCCGTTCAGCCGCGTCCGGCAGGTAATTGACGCCGGGACGTTCCGCCGTGGCAGCCCAACTCGCCGGAACGCCGCTGGAGCCGAGCGCGAAGGCGAACACCAGCAACCGCCCGCCCCCCTGCAGCGGCAGCACCGCGGGACGGGCCGCCTCGGCCTGGTCGCGGCCGGCCCCGGCCCTGCTGATGGACGCCGCGTCGAGGGAGGCGAGCGTCTCCAGCAGCCCCTCCACGCCCCAATCCAGCACGTGATTGTTCGCGAGCACGCAACAGTCGATGCCAGCGGCGCCGATGCAGGGCAGGTTGCGCGGGTTCATCCGGTAGTGGATGCCTTTGGCGGCCTCGTAGCTGGTGCTGGTGGTGACGCTGGTTTCCAGATTGATGATCCGCGCGTCCGGCCGGCGGGTCGCCAGCTCGTCCAGGGCATCGCCCCAGATGTAGGAGAACGATACGGGACGCGCAATGGGCCCGTTGCGGCGTTCTGCCAGGGCCACGTAATCGTCGGCGTGCTGCACCCACCGCTCGTACAGGTCCGGCGCGCAGGGATGCGGAAGAATCTGGTCGATGCCCCGCCCGGTCATGACGTCGCCGCCGAGGAACAGGCCGACCCGGCCGGAACGGGGCTCGGTCACGGCCCGATCCTCCGATCCGGCATCAGCCACGGATATTCATCCATCGCGGCCCGTCAGTTGCTGGTAGCGCCGCAAGTGGCGAAGCGCCGCCAGGCGGTCGCCCCGAAGCTCGAAAATGCGGCAGAGGTTGTAGTGGGCGTCCGCTACGCCGTCCGCCCGGGAATAACACTCGACGGCAGCCTCGAGCTGGTCGTGCTCGTCGAACACGGTGCCCAGGTTGTAGAGCGCCACCTGGTGATCCGGCTGGCGGGCCAGGGCCCGCTGGTAGTGCTCTTTGGCCTCGTCCATCCGCCCCAGGCACTGCAGCAGGCGGCCCAGGTTGACGTGAGCGTCCGCGTTGTCCGGGTCGAGATCCAGGGCGACCTCATACGCCGCCTGAGCCCGCTCCGGGTCCAGCTCTTCCAGGTCGACCCCCAGATTGAACCAGTGGTCGCTCCCGAGCTCTCCCTCGTGGGCGCCGTCCGCACCGACGCCGGTGAATTCCCGGAGGCGCAGCGCCGCCACCTCCCCGGCCAACGCCTCCACGGAGAAATCGAGCTGGCCTTGCCCGTCCTCCGGGCTCCACAGGCCATCCCGCTCCCGTACCATGACCGCCCCGCCCACGGCGACGATCCTGAGCGAGGTCAGGGAGCGCGCCTCCCCCAGCGTCTGGCGTAATCGAACGAGGGCCGAGAAGGCCCGCCGCGGCGATACCCGGGCGTCCCGCAACCCCTTGGCCGTCCGCAGCAGCACCAGGTCCTGAAACCCCAACCGGTACTCCCCGGCGGCCCCCCGCCCCGGCGTGATCAGTCCCCGGCGGATGTAGTGGCGCACTTGATCCGGTGTCAGCCCCATGAGCTCCGCGACGTGTCGGGTGGTGTAACGGGTCATCCGACGTGTCATCCGCTGTTCCGCTTGGACCGTTTCGCCGGCTTGGCCGCCGCCCGCTTTCGCGGCGCCCGCTTCGCCGGCCGCCGCTCCGGCCGCGCGG
This sequence comes from Pseudomonadales bacterium, assembly GCA_041686955.1. Classification (GTDB taxonomy): domain Bacteria; phylum Pseudomonadota; class Gammaproteobacteria; order Pseudomonadales; family Azotimanducaceae; genus UBA7803. The sequence continues at coordinate 53,675 of JAWLCV010000008.1, read as the reverse complement.
GTGACCGGGCCGCTCCGCGCGCTCTCGCCTCTTCCGCCACCGAAGCCTTCAAGGCTTCCATCAGGTCGATGATCTTGGCTTCCGGCTCGGCCTCCCGCGGCATGGCGACTTCCTTGCCCTCCACTTTCCGCTCGATGGCCGCCTCGAATCGTTTGCGGACCTCGTCTTCGTACTTGTCCGGCTCGAAGGCATCGCTCATGCGCTGCTCGATGATGCGAATGGCCAGATCGAGCTCGGTTTCCGCCACCGCGGTGACCTCCAGGGGCACGTCGGCCAGCGGCCGCAGCTCGTCGGCGTGCTTGAGCTGCTCCATGACGAGCCCCTCGTGCATGGGCCGCAGCAGAACCAGATAGCTCTTGCCCCGGGTCGCGTACCTGGCCAGCGCGGCCCGTCCCGTCCGCTGCAACGCCGCTTTCAAGAGGTGGTAAGGGCGGGCCGCCCCCTTGTCCGGCCCCAGGTAATACACCCGGTCTATGTAGAGCCGGTCGACCCGATCCAGGGGGACGAATTCCTGAATGTCGATTTCGTTGGTCGCGGTGGCCTGCAGCGCCTTCAGCTCATCCTTGTCGAAGATGACGAACTGACCTTTCGCGAACTCGTAGCCCTGCACCAGCTCCTCCCTCTCCACCGGCTCGCCGTCGCCCGCGCGTACGTACTGCTGCTTTACCCGCGCGCCGTCGGGGGTGAGGTAGTTGAACCGGATGGAACGGGTGGTGTCGACGGTGGAAAAGAGCTTGACGGGGATGGACACCAGCCCGAAGGAGATGGTGCCGGAAGCCATTGCGCGGGCGGCCATCGTCTGCTTCCCCTGTGTGCGCTTGCCGAGACTATAGCCGTGGCACCCCCGCGCCCGCAATGCGACGGCTACGGCTGATCAACGTGAGGCCATGGCCCTTTGCCGCCCCAGACCGTCCCGCGCCGCGGCGCGGGGCAGGTGGAGATGGAAGGTGGTGCCCCGGCCGGGCTCGCTGTCGATCTCGATGAAGCCTCCGGACTGGGTGACGAACCCGTAGGCGGTGGAGAGGCCCAGTCCCGTGCCGCGGCCCTGGGCCTTGGTGGTGAAGAACGGCTCGAACACCCGTTCCTGCACGCTGGGCGTCATGCCTTCGCCGGTATCGGCGATGCTGAGCCTCAGGTAGTCCCCCGGGGAGGCGTTCAGCTTCTCCCGCGCGTCGCTGACACTCAAGGTGACGTTGTCGATTCGCACGGTCAGCGTGCCGCCCCCGGGCATGGCGTCTCTTGCGTTGATCACCATGTTCAGGATCACCGTCTTGAGCTGGTTGGGGTCGGCGACGCAGCTCCAGAGACGCTCGCCGCTGATCAGCTCCAGGCGCACCGCGTCGCCGGCCGTGCGCTGCAGCATGGGACGAATGCTCTCCAGCATCTTGTCGAGCTGCACCGTCTCCGGCCGCAGGTTCTGGCGCCGGGAGAACACCAGCAGGCGCTCGGTGAGAGACGACGCCAGCTCCACCGCGCGCAGGGCTTCGTCGATGAACTCCGTCACCGCGTGCCCCTCGCCCAGCTCGCCCTGGGCGATCTCGAGGTTACCCATCACCACGGTCAGCAGGTTGTTGAAATCGTGAGCGATTCCCCCGGTCAGACGTCCCAGGGTCTCCAGCTTCTGTGCCTGTCGAAGCCGCGCCTCCATGAGGATGCGATCGGTGATGTCGTGGACCAGGCCGGTCATGCGCACCGCGCGGCCGCCTTCGAACACCACCTCCCCCTGCTCCCGCACCGTGCGCACACTGCCGTCCGGGCGCACGATGCGGTGCTCCAGGTCGTACTCCGCGCCGCTGTAGAGCGCCTCGTCCACGGCCTGCTGCAGCAGGTCCCGATCGTCCGGGTGCACGGTCTGCAGGAAGGCATCGTAGGTCACGGCGGCGCTTCGCGGGCTCTGGCCGAAGATCCGGTAGATCTCGTCCGACCACCACAACTCGCCGGTCTCGATGTTCCACTCCCAGTTGCCGAGGCTCGCCATGCGCTGCGCATTGGTGAGCGAGCGCTCGATCTCCCGCAGGCGCCTCAGCGCGGAGAGATCCTGCACCACGGCGACCAGGAAGGTTTCGCCTTCGTGGGAGAACCGGCTGATGGAGGCCTCGGCGTCGAAGGTGGTGCCGTCGCGCCGCAGCCCCTTGATGTCGGGCCTGCCCGTCATGAAACGCCGGGGTTCCTTGCCCCGGGCGAAAACCGCAACGTACTGCTCGTGGGCCGCCCGGCTCGCCGGCGGGATCAGCATCTCCAGCGGCTTGCCGAGGACGTCGGCCTTCCGGTACCCGAACATGCGCTCTGCGCCCTCGTTGAATACCGCGATGCGGCCGTCCGCGCGCGCCACCACGAGAGCCTCGTTCATGCTGTGCAGGACTTCCGCCAGCAGCCGATCCGCCTGCATCACGCCTCCCCCGCCGCCATGAGCTCGCCCACCATCCGCTCGAGCTCCTTGAACCGGAAGGGCTTGGAAAGCAGGGGCCACGAGCGGGCACGCTCGGACAGGCGCTCGGCGATCACCCCCACGTACCCGGAAGTGAGCAGCACCCGTACCTCCGGGTCTTCCCGCAGCAGGGCTTCCGCCAACTCGTAGCCGTTGCCGTCGGGGAGGATCACGTCGCTGAACAGCAGGTCGTAGCGGCCCGGCTCGAACCGCTCCCTTGCGGACCGGGAGTCCTCGGCGTGAGCGACCTCGAACCCGAGACGCGACAGAAATACCACCGCCAGGCGCCTCACCTGCTCGTTGTCCTCGATGACGAATGCGCGGCGTTCGCCGCCGGACCGTGACGCGTTGCTCATGTACTACCTGTCTCGAACGCCCACGGCGGCGCCCCCGCCGTCAGGACGAGGCCGCGTTCGCGAGGCAGAGGTCGATGACGCGCAGCAGTTCCTCGCCTTTGAAAGGCTTGCGCAAGAGCCGCACGTCCACATCTTCGTCTTCCACGCCCGCGATGGCCTCGCCGGCGTGCCCACTGATGTACGCATACTGGATGGCGGGATACAGCTCCCGGGCCCGGCGTACGATGGCCTCACCGCTCTCGCCGCCGGCCAGAACCAGATCCACCAGCAGCACCTGGACGTCCGATCTCCGTTCCAGGACTGCCAGGGCCTCGTCTACGTCCCCTGCCGCCAGCACGTCGATCTGCTGCCGGCGAAGGAGACGCTCGATGACGCTGCGGATGGCCGAATCGTCGTCCACCACCAGCACCGTGCTGCCCGCGCGCCGATCGGGCTGCATCAGCATTCGCCGTCCATGACGTTCAGGTACGGCGCGAGGCGCATCAGGTCCTGCTCGATGGAGCGGGCGATGTCGGCGATGCTGGCGATGGTGTCGCGCACGTCGGCGAAGCTCACGTCGTCGCCACTCAATGCCTGGTCGGCGATCTCGGCGTTGAGCCGCATGGCCGCCACCCGGTTGGAGAGGCGGTGAATGGAGCGCACCCCCGAAAGCAGCTCGGATCCCACCGACTCCGGGCTCTGCGCGCGGCCGCGCCAGTTGATCAGCATGCAGAACACCTTGCCGCTTTCCTCGCCGTCCGACAGCGGCCCCAGCAGCAGGGTCAGCGGCGTGTCGTTGAACGAGTCCAGGGAGCCGCGGAACAGCAGGGACACCTCCTGCTGGCCCCGGGCCTTGCGCAGCAGCCGCTGCGCCTTCACCCGCTCGCCGCGGGGAAACAGCGCCGTGAACGACTGCCCCTCCATGGCTGCGAAATCCGCGCCGGCATGAACGATGGTGTCCTCGGCGTCGACCACCAGCACGACCACGTTGGACCGTTCCAACGAATACACGAACTGCTCGGGATTCAACATGCTCGCCCCACTGACCCTCAAGTATAGTCGGTCAGTGAATGACGGATGGCGTAGCTGACCAGCTCCGAGTTGGTGGTGATGCCGAGCTTTTCCAGCACCCGCTTACGGTAGGTGCTGATGGTTTTGACGCTGAGGTTCATCTCCGTAGCGATGGCGGACAGCCTCGCTCCGCCGACCAGCCGCGACATCACCTGGAACTCCCGGCTGGAGAGCTGCTCGTGGGGGCACCGCTCGGCGCTCGGACCCGACTGCCGGGCGATGATCTCCGCCAGGTCCTCGTCGATGACCAGGCGGCCGCCGTTGACCCGATCGATGGCGCTCACCACCCGCTGCAGGGAGCAGCTCTTGTGCAGGTACCCGGATGCTCCCTGACGAATCAATCTGGCCACGAACTGATCGGGCGGATGCGAGCTGAGAATCAGCACGGCCACCCCGGGGCAGCGCTTCCGCACCTGATCCAGCACTTCCGCACCGCCACGTCCGGGCAACGCGAGATCGAGCACCAGCACGTCGGGCCGGCAATCCGCGAGCACGCCGAGGCATTCGGCCGACGTGCCCGCCTGCCCCACCACGTCCACCAGCCCGGTGAGCTCCAGCCCTTTGGCGAGGGCCTCACGAAACACCACGTGATCGTCGACAAGCACCGCCCGGCACTTTCCCACTCGAGGCGACTCCCCTTCGCAACTTCGCTGCGAAGGTTAGTCGCAGCCAGGCAAATTGACCAAAATGCGCCCACTCCGGTCCCATTCGGTCCTTCGGCCGTGAACCCGGTCACGCGGCCGAGCGCTCACCGCCGTGCCGCCGCACCGGTCGGCTATGGTCATGAAATGGAACAGGAGGCGAAACCGGACGTCGCCACCGACGTGGCGGCCGCTCAGCGTCTGAGGATCAGGCGTATCCTCGGCGGCTGCGCGTCCTACGCCTGCACCGCCCTGGTCGTGATCTCCGCCTGGCTGCTGGGCTTCCTGGACGGCGAGCGGGTGGTTCACTATGTGATGGCCGTCACCGCGGTGAACGCGCTGGCCCTGCTACTGGTGCTCGGCAACGTCAACCTCCGGTTCCGGGATCCGAGCCTCACGGCACCGCTGGTGGTGAGCTCCCTCGCGGCAGCGGCCTACATCATGTATCACGTCAGCGATCCCACGGTTCGGGTGGCGTTCCTGCTGCTGGCTACGGTGGCCATGCTCTACGGCCTGCTGGTCTTCGAGTTCCGCCAGATGCTGACCCTGGGCGCCACCATGCTGCTGAGCTACCTGCTCACCCTGCTGGCCCTCACTTACACCGCGCCGGAGCGGGTGGATCTGCCGGCCGAGGTGCTGGTCGTGATCTGCTACGCACTGGTGCTGACACAAACGGCGCTGCTCGGCAGCTTCATCGCCGGGCTCAAGCGCATGCTGCGGGAGAAGAACGCCTCCCTGGTGGCCACCCTCGGCGAGCTCGAGGAGCTGGCGAGCCGGGATCCCCTCACCCGGCTGCCCAACCGCCACACGGCCATGCGTCAGCTTCAGCAGGAGCTCGGCCGCAGCGAGCGTCGCCGGGTCGACGGCGACGGCCTGTGCGTGGCCCTGCTCGACGTGGACCACTTCAAGCAGGTCAACGACCGCCACGGCCACCAGGCGGGCGACGAGGTGCTCAAGCTGCTCGGCGAGACCATGAAGGCGGGGCTGCGCGAAGGGGATTTCGTCGCCCGGTTCGGCGGCGAGGAATTCCTCGTCATCCTGCCGGAAACGTCCCTCACGGGTGGGGAAGCCGTGCTGGAACGCATGCGTCAGGCGGTGGCGGACCTGCCGCTGACCGTGCTGCCCACCGCCCAACCGGTCACCGTCTCCATCGGCCTCGCCGAGCACCACCCGGGAGAGCGGATCGAAACCACCCTGGGCCGCGCCGACGCGGCGCTCTACGCGGCGAAGCGAAACGGCCGCAATCAGGTAGCCGTGTGGCAGGAGAGCTCGCTGCTCGACGCCGCGACGCCGTAGCCCGCTCCGCGCCCACTCTGGGCATTGCCGGCACCGTGGGAGGAGAGCCGGTACACTAGCCGAAACGCAAGTAGTCTGACCGAGGAGGGTCGGGAAGTTGGCGGAGTCGGTAGTCGATGATTTCGTTGCGGCTGCAAGGCAGCTCGCAGACATGGGGCGTGACCTGGCGGCCGTCCGGCTCCAGGCGGCCGATGCAGTCCGAACCATGGCGCAATCCCGAACCTTCGCTCCGGAGATTCGCGCCGCCCTCGCCGGCATGACCAAGGCCTTCCGCACGAGCATCGAAACGAAGGAAAAAGAGATCGGCGTCGCCCGGACGATCATCGAAAGCTGCGGCCACGTCTACGGCACGACCGCACATCCCGGCACCTCGGACATCGCAGCCAAGGCGGCCGTTCAGGTCCAGAAGGTGCTGTTCAGGGAGCGGCTGTTGCAGAAAGCCCTGGTCGACCTGGAAGGGGTGCTGTCCCGTTCCGCAGGTCGAGCGGGCTCCGACGCCGCCGGCGAACGCGCCATTCACGCCGTCACTGCCCTGGCCACCATTCTCGACGCGGAGACCGACAAACTGCACCGGATTCGCCAAACGATAGAGGCAATGCTACGGCCTCGCTGATGGGGCGGAGGGGAACCGGTTTCTGCAAGGCGTGAGCTTCCCGACACATAGGTAACACTTCATACCGGAGACATGGGTTACACAATCACCGGCATTTGGGGGGGGAGAACCAAATGCCCTGGAAGGAGTGTGACCGCATGGAAGAACGACTCAAGTTTGTCGCCCGCCTCCTCGACGGGGACGCCATGGCAACCGTGTGCCCCGGCCCCATCAGGCGCTCGGCATGAAGTATCCCGGCGAGCTGTATACACCCTCATCCCGGGTGTACAGGCCTCCTGAGGAACCCGAGTACCCCTTCCACGACCGAACCGCCCGCGTCACCAACTGCGGCCGCATCTGCCTCGGCAAGCGAAAGATCAGCCTCAGCCGTGCCATGGCCAATCAAATCGTGGAATCCGGGAAGTGAGCGAGAAGATCTGGCTGGTCAGCTTTATGGGGTATGATCTTGGCTTCTTCGACCAGGACGAGAACCGAGTCGAACCGGCGAAGAATCCGTTCCTACCGAAGGTGTTACCCATGTCTTCGGTATAGAACGTTACCCATGTCTCCGGGCAGGACCAGCATTACGATGGTGGGCGCGGCTGGATTCGAACCAGCGACCTCTGCCGTGTGAAGGCAGCACTCTAACCAACTGAGCTACGCGCCCCGGATTCGAGGTGGCGCGAATCTTAGCGCAACATCGCGCGGCGGTCACCCACCAGGGCCAGCATCTCCTCCCGGCTCGGTCCCCGCTGGTGGCGCGCCATGGCGTTGCGGGTGCGGCCGCGCAGCATGTAGAGGTAGACGATCCATCGGGTGCGGCGATCCTCGAGGAACTCGCCCGGCCGCTCCAGCAGGTTCATGGTGCGGGACATCCCGCGCATGACGTGGACGTTGTAACGCGCCGCGGCGGCCAGAGCGTCACCGAAGGCCAGGGCGAAGCGCTGCTTGAGGGATTTCGGCCGGGTCTCCTCGAGGAGCCGTCCCGCCGCGGCGGCGCGGGCGCGGCGGATGCCGCTCCTGTCTTCAGAGAGGCTCGTCTCGAAGATGGGCCGAAGCTGCGACTCGGTGCGCGCATCGAACGCCAGCGCCCGCTCCACCGGGTCGGCGATGTCTTGGAGCACCTCGGCGAGCATGTGAGCGTGGAGGATGCCGATGCTGCAACCCCGTCCGTAGAGCGGATTGGTGCGCAGGGCGGCATCGCCCACGGCGAAGAAGTTGGTGGCAAGCGGCCGGCCGTCCTGGACGAAATGGCGCCACACGGCGCGAATGTCGCCGATGCCGAACGACGGCGTGGTCGGCTTCACCTTGCCCTCCTCCACCCAGGGACGCAGCCCCGGAATGCTCCGGCAGATGGCGTCGAAGGTGTCGCCGTCGCGGACTGCCTCCTTGAGCTCGGTTTCGCTGTCGTGGACGCAGACGATGATGGCGAAGTGGCCGTTGTCCCCCGGAAAGACCCCGTACTTGATGTAGCCGAGGTCGCCGGCGGAACGGTCCTTGGAATCCCGGGGCGGCTCCTCGACCCCGGGCTCGAGCCGGTAGTGGCGGGTGTAGTAGAGGATCTCGGCGTCGTCGTTCTCCTCGCGCACCTCTGCCCCCAGCTCCGCGAGCCAGCGCGGAAAGCGGCTGGTGCGGCCGCTGGCGTCCACCACCACGTCGGCCAGAATCTCCGGCCCGTGGGCCTCGACGCAATCCCGGCGCAGCTTCACGCCCTTCACCGCGAGGCTGCCGTCGGCGGCGCGCTCCGTCACCAGGCCGTCGATGGTCACCCCGTTCTCGATGCGGATGTTGGGAAACCGCCCCACGTACCGGCGCAGCACCGTCTCGATCGTAGCGCGGCGGCACAGCAACACCCACAACCGCTCGTCGCCGGGCTCGGGGCGGTAGCGCTCGGCCAGCTCGGGAGACAGCATGTCCTTGAACTCCAGGCGCCGTGCCCCGGCCGCGTAGAACGCCTCCAGCAGGTCGGGGTAGTTGTCCTGCAGCAGGTTGCACATGAGCCCGAGAAAGGCATGGGGGTGACGGAACTGCGAGGCGCCGCGCCGCGGCCAGTCGAAGAATGCCTGCTCGGCATCCCCCTCCGGCGGCGGCGTGTCCCGCTCCAGCACCGTGACCTCGTGCCCGCGCTTGGCCAGCGCCAGCGCCGTGCACATGCCGGCGATACCGCAGCCGACGACGACGATGCGCTCGCTCATGCCGCATTCACCCGATCCGCCGGGACGCTCGCCCCGGGCAGCAGGGCGCCGCGATGAGCCGAGGTGTACCCCGCCCCCGCGCTCCAGGCCACCTCGCCACCGACGATCACCGTGTCCACGCCCACCGAGTCGCGCAGGTAGCGGCTGCCTTCCCCCGGCACATCCTGCACGTAGCGCTCCTCGCCCCGGTCGATGGTCTCGCCGTCGAAGACGGCGATGTCGGCCACGTACCCCGGCTGCAGCAGGCCCCGCTCCGGAATGCCCCAGATGGCCGCGGTGTCGCTGGTGATCTTCTTCACCGCCGCCTCGAGCCCGAGAATGCCGGTGTCGCGCACGAAGCGGCTGAAGAGATACCCGGTGTCGCCGTAGGTGGCGAATGACAGGATGTGGGCGCCGCCGTCGCTGGCGCCGATGTGCACCCGGGGATGGGTCAACAGCCGCCCCACCCGGGCGTCGTCCCGGTGGCCCAGGGACGCCGCCAGGAAGTGAGCCTGCAGATCCTCCTCCAGGGAAAGGTCGATCATGGCCTCGAGCGGGGTCGTGCCCCTGATCTCGGCGATCTCCTTCAGGGTCTTGCCCACCAGGGCCGCGTTCCCCTCGTTCTTCACCTGCCGCAGAACGAGGCCGGACCACAAAGGCTCCATGGGAGCCGCTTCCTCAATCAGCTTGGCCCGCTGATCCGGGTCGCTGAACGCGGCGACGATCTGCTCGTGGGTCCCGAAGCGCATGATGGCGTACCAGCTCGGCAGGCGTATGAACAGAAGGCTCGGCACGGCGAAACAGAAGCTGATGTCGATGGGCCGGGTCTGCACCTGAGGCCAGACCCGCGCCCCGCGGTCGAACTGCTCGTCCACCCGGCGCATCACGCGCTCCACCGCATCCCCGTTGTCGTCGTTGACGAACAAGGGCGAGAACGTGGTGGGAATCCCATGGCGCAGGGAGAGCTCGGCGAGCTGATCCACCCGGGCCACCGTCAGGTCGGGGTCGTAGAACTCCGGCACGATCTGCAGGATGCGCCCATACTCGCCGAGCACCTCGGCCAGGGCATCCAGCTCCCGGGTGTCCGCGTAGCGGCTGGGCACCGGCTGCAGAGTCTCATCCATGTCCACGAAGCTGGTGGAGAGACCGGCGGCGCCCGCATCCAGGCAGCGGCGCAGCAGCTCCTGCATGGCGGCGAGCTCCTCAGCGGTGGCGGTTCGCTCGGTAGCCGCCGCGTCCATCACCCAGAGGCGCAGGGCGCTGTGCCCCACCAAGGGCACCACGTTGATGGCGAGCCCCCGGCCGATGCGTGCCAGGTACTCGTCGAAGGTCTCCCAGTTCCACTCGACGCCTTCCTCGAAGGCTTTGAGCGGCATCTCCTCGATCTGGTTGAACATGCCGACCAGCCGCATGCGGTGCTTGGCCTTCAATGGCGCCAGCGACAGCGAGCAGTTACCCGGAACGATGGTGGTGACGCCGTGGCTCAGTGCCGGCTTGGCGTAACCGTCCCACAGCAGCTGGGCATCGAAGTGGGTATGCGGATCGATGAAGCCTGGCGTGACCACCTTGCCAGCCGCGTCCACCGTCTGCCGGGCGGCCTCCGTCACCTGGCCCACCTTGACGATGCGGCCGCCGGCCACCCCCAGGTCCGCCCGGTACGCCGGCAAGCCGGTGCCGTCCACCACCAGACCGTTCTTGATCACCAGGTCCAGCATCAGTTCATCCTCCCCACATTCGGTTGAAATCGATTCCAGGAAACCGTGAGGGCTTCCCTGACCCGCGTCCAGCTCTGCCCCTCCAGGGCTTCGGGACCCGCGGCGTTGCAGGCCTGCAGTAAAGCGGCGGCCGCGGTCTCGTCCAGGGTGATCTGCGACCGTCCTCCGTTGTCGTGGCGCAAGGTCACCACCAGCTCGGCCACGCCGTCGTGTGCCGCCACCACCCGGGCGTCGCAGATCACCGCGCCGCTCATGTCACTGTGCCGGGGGCGGTTCTACGAAGACCACGTCGCTCGGCAGAATGGGATTGCCGTGCCGGGGCGAGTCCGCCGGCGCCGCCGGCCGCATGAATACGTGAAGGTTCAGGCTCTGCAGGAACTGCACCCCCTCCTCCCGGGCCATGTTCGGCAGCTCACGTTCCGCGATGGATTCCCAGGTGTCCCCCTCCTGTGGAAACACCGAGCGACGTACCCGGGACAGTGTCGACGTTGACATGGCTTCCTCCAGCGCCGGCCGGCGTGCTCGTTGGTGGCCCACCGGTAACAGGCCAGTAGCATGATTAAAACGCGTTTCATGCGCAACCCGGTGGAGTCAGGCCGTGCCCCCCATCCACCGCACCAACGCGGCGACGATTATCAGCGGGATGGCCACCAGCGTGGCCGCCACCAGCACGACGGCCACCAGGGACACCGCCAGGGCACCGGCGGATCGCCAACGGGTACCTGCGGGGTCCCGCTGGTACCGGGTCAGCAGGCGGAGATTGCGGCGGTTGGCCTTCCAGGCGAAGTCGAACAGGTCACCCAAGACGGGAATGGTACCGACGATGTTCTCGAGGGCGATGTTGCCCACCATGCGGGCAGCCACCGAGCCTGGAACCCCCATGCTGACGGCGCGCAGCACGATCCAGATCGCCGGCACCGTGGTGACCAGCTCTCCCACGCCCGGGATCAGGCCGATGATGCCGTCCCAGCCCACCCGGAACCGGGTGCCGGGCACGGTGAAGGCGTCGTCCAGCCAGCGCGCCAGGCGTTCCACGTCCGGAGCGGAGGCGCCGACCTCGTCGTGTACCGGGGATCCGGCGCGACGGATCACGGGCGCCTGCCGCGCCCAGTGCCCCGTGAAGGCTCGCCGCGGGCGGACGCTTTGCCCCCGCGCCGGCCTCGCATGGCCCGCACCATCCACCAGGCGCTGACGAAGACGAGGAGCACCCCCACCACGCCCGCCACGCTGAAGAACGATTCCCACATGACGCCTCCTGCGGTTCGGGCCGTACATGCAGGTGCAATGCCAGCCGTTAATCGTGAGCGTCGCCGGCGGGCTCCGGCCGCAACAGCCCCGGGAACCGGCTGGCGGCGAAGTCCCGATGGCAGGTCTGACAGGCGCGGGTGGCCTCCTCGAACCAGAACCGCGTCAGGTCCGGGTCACGGCGGCGCCCCGCCTCCGCGAGCTCGCCCGCCAGCGTGTGTAAACGCCGATCCTGGTCCAGGAAATCCTCCGGCAAGCGGGAAAGTATCTCCTGGCGCTGGGCGCCAGTGAGCGCCTGATCGAGAACGAAGCTGTCATGGATGCGTCGAGCTTGATCTGCGATGGTGACGTGGTCCCCGACGACCAGTGCTTCGTGAATACGTTTCATGGCGTCCGCCAGCGCCTGCATCTCCCGGATCAGGAGCACCCGAGTTTCCGGCTCCAACACGGCGGTGGCAGGATCGTCCGGAGCGGTTGCGGGCCCAGCGTGCGCCCACAACGCGATCAGCAAGGCAGAGCCCACCAGGGCGTGCAGGCTAGAACGCGGCATCGAAGCCCACCAGGATGTAGTGCTCCCGGGTGAGGTGTCCGGTGTAGAAGTCGCCGGTCTGCGGATCGTCGTCCAGCAGATCCACGTTCACCTCGAGCACGCCCTTCACATTGCGCATGAAATAGTAGGAGGCGTTCAGGCTCACGCTGTTGATGTCGATGCCTTCGAACACCGTGTCCGTGTCGTCCAGGTCGTTGGCGTCGGCGTAGTTGTACAGCAGCGAGTACGTCCACCGATCGTTGGCGATGAAGTCCACGCCGGCGAACCCGCCGTACCAGTCGTATTCCTCGTCGGCGTCGAGGAACCCGTCCCAGCGGTTCCAAAGCAGTTGCGCGAACCAGCGGGTCCGGGGTCCGACATGCCCGGTGAGGTCCAGCCCGACGATCTCCTTGTCCGTATCGCGGTCACCGCTGCCGGTGCCAGCCGGACCCACCGCATTGCGCTGCTCGCCGCCGTACAGAAACACCCCGGCGTCGACTCCCGCGACCTCCGTGGCGAGCCGGCCGAATACCGCCTTGTCCGTGTCGTTGTCGAACAGGTGGTCGGCGCGCCGGAAGCCGGGGCTGTTGATGGTGACGTTGTCGGTGATGCCGTTGCCGTTCACGAGCCCCAGCGCGGCGTCGACGGGGCCGAAGCTCCGCTCGAACAGGGCGCCCCGATCGTAGGTAATGCCGGCCATGCGATAGGCCATGAAGTCCTGGAACGTCAGCCGGACCTCCCGGGGAAACATGAGGTCCGACACCTGGAACTGTCCCAGCATGACGCTGGTCCCGGAACCGAACAGGTCGTCGTAGGAAAACCAGGCGTCCTCGACGATCGTTTCACCGTTACCGCCCTTCTCGGCAAAGATGGCGTAAAAGTAGTAGCTGATGTGGTCCGACAACGGCGCGCTCGAGATCACCTTGATCAGGTACGGCGCCTGGAAGTCGGTGTCGGCTTCGGTCTGCTCGCCGGTCACCACGTCCACCGCCTCCCCTTCCCGCGCCTGGGCGAAGGCCTGGGCGCGAAACGCCAGGGGCGCGGTGGCCGGCAGCGCCAGCCGTTCGTCGCCGAGCTGCACCGTGGTGTCCCGCCAGTTCGGCAGCCGGAAGTTGTTCGCCGCGAACTGCTCGCCGAATGCGTTCAGCGCCGGGAACGCCGAGTGGCAGACGGCGCACGACAGGTTGTACTGCCGCGCGAACAACGGCGCCGCTGCCGCGGTGGATGCGCCGAGCGCGGCGAGCAGCGTCGACGCCAGCAGAATGGCCGGGACGGTGTTGATTCTGTTTGCCATGAACTTTCCTCGGTTGAGCGGGCCTCGTTGAGCGGACGCGCGGTGTGATACGGCGGGCAACAAGCAAGCCGCATGCCCGTCTAATCGTAACGGAGCGCGTCGATGGGATCGAGGCGGGCCGCCCGGCGCGCGGGAACGTAGCCGAACACCAGGCCCACCACGGTCGCGAACGCCACGGCCAGGGCGGCGACGGGGCCGTCGAACACGAACGGAACGCCGAGACCGCTGCTGACCAGCAAGGATGCCAACGCGCCGAGCACCAGCCCCAGGAGGCCGCCGAATCCGGCCAGCACGGCAGCTTCCACCAGGAACTGCAGCAGGACGTCCCGCTCCAGCGCTCCCACCGCCAGGCGGATGCCGATCTCGCGGGTGCGTTCGGTGACCGCCACCAGCATGATGTTCATGATGCCGATGCCGCCCACCACCATGCTCACGGCCGCCACGGCGCCCAGCAGACGCGTCAGCACCCGGGTGGTGCCCGCCACGGTCTCCGCGATCTCCTTCATGTCCAGCACCCGGAAATCGTTCTCCTCGCCCCGGGACAGATGACGCCGCTCGCGCATCACCCGCTCTATGTCTCGGCTCACTTTCGTCGTCGCCGCGTCGTCACGGGCCGAGACCTGAATGAGACTCACCTGGCGGTTCGAGCCGAGGCGCCGCCAGAAGCCCCGCAACGGCAGAAGCACCAGATCGTCCTGGTCCGGGCCCATGGCCGATTGTCCCTTCGACTCGAGCACGCCGATCACCACGCAGGAGAGGCTGCCCACCCGGATGCGCTCGCCCAGCGCCGACAGCCGGCCGAACAACTCGTTCTTCACCGTCGCACCGAGCACGCACACCGGCTTGCCGGCACGAAGCTCCGCCGGGTTGAACGGCCGCCCCACCGCCACCGCCCAGTCGCGCACCTGAAAATACGCATCGTCCACGCCGTGCGCCGTGGTGGTCCAGTTCTCGTTTCCGTACACGACGATGGCGCGGCCGGCGACGGAGGGCGCCACCGCCGCCACCCCGCGAACGTCCCGGGCGATGGCGGCGGCGTCCGCGAGCTCGAAGGGCGGCGCGGCGCTGGAGACGCCGAAACCTTGCCGCTGCCCCGGCTGCAGCATCAGCAGGTTGCTCCCCAGGCTGCCGATCTGCTCGGTCACCTGACGCGTGGCGCCGCGTCCCAGGTTCACCATCGTGATCACGGCCGCCACGCCGATGACGATGCCGAGGGCGGTCAAGGTGGAACGCAGGGCGTTGCGGCGGATGGCCACCAGAGCCAGGCGCAAGGCGTTGCCCGTCATGCCGCTGCCTCGTCGTTGCAGATGCGGCCGTCCAGAAATCGGACGACCCGATGGGCGAACGCGGCCATCCCCGGCTCGTGGGTCACCATCACAACGGTCACGCCACGCTCACGGTTCAGGGTCGTGAGCAGCTCCATGATCTCCACGCTCTTCGCGGAGTCCAGGTTGCCGGTGGGCTCGTCGGCGAGCAGCACCGTCGGCTTCGAAACCATGGCGCGGGCGATGGCGACTCGCTGCTGCTGTCCGCCGGAAAGCTCGCTGGGCGCATGCCGCGCCCAGGGCGTGAGTCCCACCATCTCCAGGGTCTCCGCGGCCTGGGCCCGGCGGCTTCTCGCCGATAAGTTCCGATACACCAGCGGCAGCTCCACGTTCTCCAGCGCAGAGGTGCGCGGCAGCAGATTGAAGCCCTGAAAAACGAAGCCGAGATAGTGGCGGCGCAGCAGCGCCCGCTGATCCCGCGACAGCCGGGCCACCTCGATGCCACGAAAGCGGTAGCTGCCGGCGGTGGGGGCATCGAGACAGCCGAGGATGTTCATGCATGTGGACTTGCCCGAGCCGCTCGGTCCCATCATGGCCACGAACTCACCGGCCTCCACCGCCAGGTCGATGCCGTCCAGGGCCCGCACCGCGGCGGGACCGCTCCCGTAGATCTTCACCACCCCGGCCAGCACGAGCAGATGGTTCGCAGCCACGGAACCGGCTCGTCAGGGTGAGGCTTGTGACTGGTAGTCGACCACCACCGGCTGCCCCTCCCGCAGGGGTCCCGCCAGTATCTCCGTCACCGTGCCGTCGCTGGCGCCCACCACCACCTCCACCGGACTCGGCTCGCCCTGCTCGAGCGTCCACACCCTCGTCACCGCATCGTCCCGTGCGGAACGCGCGAAGCGCACGGGCGGTCGCGGCGTCAGGCTCATGGGTGCCTCCTCCTCCGCAGCCGGCGGCTCGAAGCGCAGCGCAGCGCCCGGCACAAGCAGGACGTCCTCCCGCCGCTCCACCACGATGTCAGCCGTCGCCGTCATGCCCGGCCGTAGCGACTGGTCGTGGTTGTCCACCGCCAGGACCGCCTCGTAGGTCACCACCCCTTCCGCGGTGGTCGTCGGGGCGTAATGAACCGCCTCGATGACGGCAGGAAACTCGCGCTCCGGGTAGGCGGCCACCGTGAAGGTGGCGAGCTGGCCCGGCGCCACCTGCCCCACGTCCGCCTCGTCCACGGCCACGTTGAGCTGCATGCGCGCCAGGGTTTCCGCCAGCGTGAACAGCACCGGAGTCTGCAGGGATGCCACCACCGTCTGCCCCGGCTCCACCTGGCGGGTCAGCACGATGCCGTCGATGGGCGCACGGATGATCGCCTTCTCCAGGTTCGCTGCCTCGGAGGAAAGCCGGGCCTCGGCCTCGGCGATGGCCGCGCGCGCCGTGGCGATGCCGGCATCCGCCCGCGCCATCGCCGCCCGCGCCACGGTGAGCTCCTCCTCGCTGACCACGCGCCCCTCACTGAGGGCGCTGGCGCGCTCCAACCGCTGCAGCCGCAAGCCGGCCTCCTCGGCAGTGGCCTCGGCCTCCGCGAGCCGGGCCCGGGCGGAAGATACCGCCGCCTGTGACTGCGCCACCGCCGCCTGCAGCCGCTCCACGTCCAGGCGTGCCAGCACCTGGCCGGCACGCACGGTGTCGTTGAAATCCACGAGTACCGTCTCGATGGTTCCGGAGATCTCCGTCCCCACGTCCACCTGATCGGTGGGCTCCAGCGCCCCGGTAGCGGTCACCAGGACTGTCAGGTCGCCACGCCGCACGGGCTCCGTCAGGTAGCGGACGGCATCGCCCTCCCCGCGCCACCACACCACCAGGAGCACCGCCGCGAGCGCGGCCAGCAGGGTGCCCAGCAGGATCCACAGCCACCGAGCCCGCGGGCCCTCCACCGAAGCAAGGAGCGCCTCGAGCTCCGGGTCCCGCGTCTCCGCCGAGCCCCCCAAGCCGCCTTCCGACCGCCTCAGAGGGTGTACATGAAGCGCACCAGATCCTGCTTCTCTTCATCCGTCAGGTTCAATTGAAGCACCAGGTTGAAGAACTCCACGGTGTCGTCCAGGGTGAGCAGGCGGCCATCGTGCAGATAGGGCGGGCTGTCCTTGATGCCGCGCAGCGGGAACGACTTGGTGGGCCCGCCGTCGGTCATCCTGCGGCCGTTGACCACCTCGTCCTCGTCGTAGAAGCGCTCCGCCCTCATATCGTGCATGAAATTGTCGCTGTAGATGGGCGGCGCGTGACATTCGGCACAGCGGCCCTTGCCGAAGAACACCTGCTCGCCCCGCAGCTCCGCTTCCGTCGCCTGCTCCCGATCGAGGCGCGAGAACGCATCGAGCTTCGGCGCCGGCGGAAAGTCCAGGATCTCCTGAAACTCCGCCATGGCGTGCACCTCGCTGCCCCGCTCGAGGAAGTTCACCCCCTTCTTCTGGGCGATGACGATGTCACCGTCGAAATAGGCCGCGCGCTGCTCGAACTCGGTGAAATCCTCCACCGTGCGCAGCGCCCGTTGGGAACCGAACAGGCGCTGCTGATTCACCCCGCGCAAGGTGGGCGTGTCGATGCGGCGCCGCACCTCCTGGGGCCGGATGTCGCCGACCAGGTGGGTGGCCGCATTGGTGTGGCCGTTGGTGTGGCACTCGAAGCAGGTGACGCCCATGCTCGGATTCTCGCTGCGCCGGTCGTTGGTGAGATTGAACTGCTGCTGGGGAAACGGCGTCACCAGAAGCCGCAGCCCCTCGAGCTGCTTGGGATTGAGGATGCCGTTGAAGAGCTGGTAGTAGTTCTGCGAGGTGACGAGCTGGCCCTGAGAGACGTCGCCCAGCTCCGGCCGCGTGGTGAGGAAGATGGGCGGCGGGAACTCGGGGAGCAGGTGCTGCGGGAGGTCGTAGTCCAGGTCGAAGCGGCTGAGATCGCGCCCTTCCTGCTCCATGATCTCGTCGATGTGCACTTGAGGAAACACCATGCCGCCCTCCTCGTGAAACGGGTGAGGCAACGGCTTGAATCCTTCGGGCCACAACCCCCGCTCGCGGATCTCGTCGGGGGACATCTGGGCGAGCTGCTGCCAGGTGACCCCGTCCGGGAGCTTGACCCGTACCCCGCCCTGCACCGGCTTGCCGCGGGTCATGGTCACGCCGTCCGCGGGTCTGTCGGAAAGATCGTAGCGACGCTCGAGGAGCGCCTGCTGGCGCTGCACGACCTCGTCCTTGCGGGCGTTCATCTCCTGGTAGATTTCCTGAAACGGCCGCTCGATCGCCACCGGCATGTAGCTGGTGTCGCCCACCGGCCCCTGGCTCGACGCCTGGTCCCGAGTCGCGCTCTGGGCCGAAGCCGCGAGCTGCCCGGCAACGAGGACGATCGTGCAGACCGCGCCGCTCAGAGCGACGACGGCTCCCCGGCTGTTCCGAATCATCCGCTTCCTCCCGTGCGAATCCCTGGTATGACCTGCACGGATCGTGCCACGGCATCCGGACCGGGGAGGAAGGGCGGGCGGGGCTCGGGGCGGCGGCGCCGGGCAACACCGCGCCGGCCGGCCATGTAAATCTTGCGGGGAACTCTGCAGATCGGCGCTGCCGGGTCGACACAGAGCCGGCCCGCATCTATATAATCCGCGCCCCCGACGCCCCACAGGAGGAGATACGGCATGGCGGAAACCCGCGTCACGGTGATTCCCGGCGACGGCATCGGCCCAGACATCGTCGAAGCCGCCGTCGAGGTGCTCGATGCGCTGGACTGCGGTCTCGCCTACGACTACGCGATCGCCGGCCAGACGGCCCTGGATCAGGGGCAGGACCTGATCCCGCCGGAGACCCTGGAGCTCATCGCCCGCAACCCGGCAACCCTGAAGGGACCCATCACCACGCCCATCGGCAAGGGCTTCTCCTCGGTCAACGTGTCCCTGCGTCAGCACTTCGCGCTCTTCGCCAACGTCCGCCCGGCCCTCTCCATTCCCGGGGTACCGTCACGCTACCAGGACGTGGATCTGATCATCGTCCGTGAGAACCTTGAGGGTCTGTACTCGGGGGTCGGCCATACCCTGAGCGAAGACGGCGAGCGGGCGGAGCTGCGCAGCGTCATCACCCGCACCGGCTCGCGCCGCGTGCTGCGTTACGCCTTCGACATGGCCCGGCGCCTGGGCCGGCGCAAGGTGACGGTGGTCCACAAGGCCAACATCATGAAGACCACCTCCGGCCTGTTCGTCAGCGTGGCCCGGGAGGTGGCGAAGGAGTTCCCGGAGATCGAGTGTGAGGAGATGATCGTCGACAACTGCGCCATGCAGCTCGTCATCAACCCGCACCGCTTCGACGTCATCGTCACCACGAACCTGTTCGGCGACATCCTCTCGGATCTCTGTGCCGGGCTGGTCGGGGGCCTGGGCCTGGCTCCCGGCGCCAACATCGGCGACGACAAGGGCATCTTCGAAGCCGTGCACGGCAGCGCGCCCGACATCGCCGGCAAGGGAATAGCCAACCCCACCGCCCTGATCCTGGGCGCGGCGATGATGCTCGATTACCTGGACCGCACCGAGGAGGCGGAGCGGGTACGGCGGGCGGTACGCGAGGTGATCGGCCGAGGCAGCACCCTCACCCGCGACCTCGGGGGCAGCGCCTCGACCATGGAATTCACCCGGGCGCTGGTCCGGCAGCTCTAGCGCCGCTCAACCGGGGGGCCAGCCCAGGCTGCGGCCGCCGAGCAGGTGCAGGTGAATGTGATAGACGGACTGGCCGGCGGCGCTATTGCAGTTGAACACCGTGCGATAGCCGCTGTCGCCGACTCCCCGCTCCTCGGCGATGCGCGCGGCGACCGTCACCAGATGCCCGACCATGGGCTCGTCCTCGGCGATGAGATCGTTCAGGGTGGCCACGTGCTTGCGCGGGATGATCTGCACGTGGGTGGGGGCCTGGGGATTGATGTCCTCGAAGGCGTAGCACAGCGGGTCTTCGTAGACCTTGGTGGAAGGTATCTCCCCGCGGATGATCCTGCAGAACAGGCAGTCGTCGTCGGCCATGACCCATCGTCCTCCTGCACGTGACAAAGACGGCGATGATAATGGCCGCGTTCAGGAACTTCGAGGGTACCGGTTCAGTAGGATTCCACCGAGTTCTCGAACACGAATCCCCCGGGCGCGAGCACCAGCCGATGCCGCGGCCCCGGCAGGTCGGCGTTGCCGGCTTCGTAGCCCGCATCCCCGTGCCACATGGCCACCCGCACGCCGTCGGCCCGGGTGGCCAGGTGGGTCTCGTAGTATCGGGCCGGCATGGACCGCAACCGATGTAGCAGCGCATCCGCACGGGGGTACAGCGAGAGCTGGTGGAGCGTGATCCAGGTTGGCGGCGCCAGATCGATGAGCCCATCCGCGTGCCGCTCCAGGGCCGCCCCCGGCCGCAGCCAGGCGTGATCCTGAATCTCGCCGCCATCCACCGACACGGCGTGGTCGTCCGCCCGGGCCGCGAAGAACCAGGTCGCGAACCGCTTGGGCGTTGAGGGCGGAGGCGTCCAGTGAGCGAACCAGACGAAACGGTCCGCCCGGACGACGATCCCCGCCTCCTCCAGGGTCTCCCGTACCGCCGCGTTGCGGGCCGCGGTGTGCGGATCGCCTTCGGGACCGTAGTCGTGCGGGTCGATCCGTCCACCCGGGAACACCCACATGCCACCGAAAGCCACCTTGGACGTCTTGTGCAGCATCAGCACCTCGAGCTCCGGCGCTTCGCGCAGCAGCACCACGGTGGCCGCCGGGATGGCCGGAGTGGCCTCCTCCGGCGAGCCGTGGCCGTCCCCGTAGATGTCGTTCCGGTGCCTGACCTCTTTCATAGCCTGGCTCTTACCCCCACATAGCCCGCCGCGCCCGGCGTGCGGTAGCCGAACACTTCCGTGTATTCCTCGTCCAGCAGATTCTCGCCGCGAAGGAAGATCTGTACCCGTTCGTCCACGTCGTAGCTTAGCGCCCCATTGACCAGGGTGTAACGATCCAGCCGAACCCGGCTCTCCGGGGTCGCCGACACGAACTCCAGGTCGTCGCGGGCGCCATTGAACAGCACGCCGATGTTCAGCCGGGCGCGGCCGTCGAGGAAGCGGCCGTCGACGTTGAGGCTGGCCGCGTGGCGCGGCCTGCGGACCTCCCGGCTGCCGTCGGGCTCCGTGGCGTCCAGATGGGTATAGGTGCCGAAGAGCGACCAGCGCGGGTGGAGCTCGGCCTCTACGGTGACCTCGACCCCCTGGCGCTCGCTCTCGCCTCGCTGGTTCACCACGGTGGAGGAAAAGGTGGCGAAGTCGAACACGGTGGCGATCTCGTCCTCCAGGTCCGCACGGAAGTACGTGGCGTCCACCAGCAGGCGTCCCTGGAGCAGGGATTGCTCGACACCGGCGTCCCAGCTCACCGACCGCTCGGGCTCGAGATCGGGATTCCCCCGGAAGCTGTCGGGAATGAAGCCGAAGAGCTCGTAGAAGCCGGGATTGGTGATCCCTTCACCGAAGCTCGCGTGAACGCGGGTCCCCGATGCGAGCAGGTAGGAGCCGGTCACCCGCGCGGTGGTGGCGTCGTCGAACAGGTCGTTGTAGTCGCGGCGCAGGCTCGCGGAGACGGCGGCGCGCCCCGCCAGGCTCAGCGCGTACTCGGCGACCAGGCTGGTCTGCTCGTCCTCCCGGCGCTGGTTCGCTGCGGGCAGGGAGACGGAGCGGTTCGAGAAATCCAGCACCTCGTGCTGCATCCCGGCGGTCAGGGCGTGCTCGGCGTCTCCCCCGCCCA
Organism: Pseudomonadales bacterium; assembly: GCA_041686955.1. GTDB lineage: Bacteria > Pseudomonadota > Gammaproteobacteria > Pseudomonadales > Azotimanducaceae > UBA7803. Next base: position 32,309 of record JAWLCV010000008.1, on the reverse strand, counting down.
GGCGCAGGGTTGTGCTGTACTCGAGCTTGCGCCGCTCGCCACGGCTGGTGCTCACCTCACGTCGGTCCTCGATGACGTCCGTTTCGGCCCGGGTGAAGCCGTAAGCGGCGCGATGCAGCCAGCGGCCGTCCAGCAGCTCCGCGTCCAGCGCCAGCAGCCCGTAGAGCTGGGACGATTCCTTGACGTCGTCGGTATCGATGATGAGCCCCTCGGTGGGCCCCGGCGGAAACGCGAAATCCTCCCGGTCGGTTTCCACCCGGTTGTCCACCTGCCGCAGCACGGCGCGGGCCGCGAACTGGGGAGTCAGCGCTGCATCGAGCCGAGCGTGCAGCGTCGCGTTCTCGTAACCATCCTTCTCCGGGTGGATGGCGGAAGCGCTGATCCCGTCGCTGTCGTAGCGTACCGCGGACACGGCTCCGGACAGCCGATCCGCTCCACCCCCCAAGGTGGCGCCGAGTTGGGTTGTCCCGAAGGAGCCGGCAACCGCTTCGGCACGGGCCGCGAGTCCCGGCTCCGGCCGGCGCGTGGTGAGACTGACCACCCCGCCGATGGCGTCGCTGCCGTACAGCGCACTCTGCGGCCCCCGCAGCACCTCCACCCGGCCCAGGTCGTAGGTGAGCAGATTGGCGAAGTCGAACTCCGAGCCGAACGCCGGATCGTTGACCTCGATGCCGTCCACGAGCACCAGCGTGTGATTGCCCTCCGCGCCGCGAATGCGCACCTGTGTCAGGTTGCCGACCTGGCCCGACCGGCTGACCGCCACGCCAGGCACCTCGCGCAGCAGCTCGGAGCCGAGAGCGACCTTGCGGGCGGCGATGTCCTCTGCGCCGAACACCGTCACCGCGCTGCCCACTTCCCGGGCGGGCCGGGGCACGTGGCTCCCGATGACGACGACTTCTTCCCATCGGGTCTCGGCGAGGCTGGTATCCGCAGCGGCACAGTGGCTGGAGAAAGCGGAGCAGGCAAAGGCGACCGACAGCGCGGCGCCGATCGAGGATCTGGATTCGATCATGATGATTTCTCGGTGAGCCGCCTGTCCTCGGGCGGGATCCACGGGCAGTGCCAGGCCGGTCTCCGGACTGATGAGGCGGGTGGAGGATGCTCCACTCCGGCCGCTGCCGCCTTCCCATGCTGTCGCACAGTGGCCCTTGGCAGCGGTCACTCAATTACCGTTGCGAGGTCAGTATCGGAATCGCACCGATTTCCCGAGCACCCGGCACCTGCGACGCACCATTGCGCCGCACCGCGGATTATACACGCCGTGCTCCCATCGCGGCGCGGCTTCGTGACGCGGGAGTGCCCCATCGGGCACGATATCGCGCAGTCGAGCAGTGCGGCCCTTCGATGATCAACAGCCAGAGCAACCCGGAAGCGCACGGCGAGGCGGCGGCGTGGCACGCCCTGGGTGTCGAGAAGACCCTCACTGCGCTGCAGACCGACGCCCACGGGCTGTCCGCGTCCGAGGCGGCGCGACGACTCGACCGGTACGGCCCCAATCGTCTCCCCCAGGGGCGCCGGGAATCGGCCCTGATGCGATTCCTGCGCCAGTTCCACAACCTGCTCATCTACGTGCTGCTGGTGGCAGCCACCCTGGCCGCAGCCATCGGCCACCTCGCCGACGCCGCCGTCATCCTGGGGGTGGTGGTGATCAACGCGGCCATCGGCTTCGTCCAGGAGGGTCGAGCCGAACGCGCACTGGAGGCGATCCGCGCCATGATCGATCCGCGGGCATCGGTGATCCGCGAGGGTCAGCGGCAGTCGGTGGCGGTAGACGAGGTGGTCCCCGGAGACATGGTGGTGCTCGAAGCCGGCGACCGGGTTCCCGCCGACGTGCGTCTCGTGAGCGCGCGCAACCTACGCGTGGACGAGGCGATCCTGACCGGCGAATCGGTGCCCGTAGACAAGTCCGTCGAGCCGGTGGCCGTCGACGCGGGGGTCGCGGACCGGTTGTGCATGGCCTACTCGGGCACCCTGATCGCGTCCGGCAGTGCCACCGGCGTGACGGTCGCCACCGGCGCGGCCACCGAACTCGGCCGCATCAGCGCCATGATCGGTGCGGTGGACCAGCTCACCACGCCGCTGATTCGCCAGATGGGGCGATTCGCACGGCAGCTCACCGCCGTGGTGCTCGGCCTGTCGCTGCTGGTGTTCGCCTACGCGGTGCTGGTGCAGACCTACCCGATGACGGAGGCCTTCATGGCCATCGTCGGCGTCGTCGTCTCCGCCATACCCGAAGGGCTGCCCGCAGTGATGACCATCAGCCTGGCTGTCGGCGTCCAGCGCATGGCCAATCGTCATGCGATCATCCGCCAGCTTCCGGCGGTGGAGACTCTGGGCTCCGTTTCCGTGATCTGCTCAGACAAGACCGGCACCCTGACGAAGAACGAGATGACCGCCCGCTCGGTGATTACGGCCGCGGCCGAGATCGAGGTGGCAGGCACGGGGTACGAGCCCGAAGGTCGGTTCTTCGTGAGCGGCGACGCGGTGGACCCGGCGGAGGACCCGCTGCTCGAGGAACTGACCCTGGCGGCGCTGCTGTGCAACGACGCCCACCTGCGCCACGCCGACGGGGAATGGCGGGTGGAAGGCGATCCCATGGAAGGCGCGCTGATTTCGCTGGCCGTGAAGGCCGGGCACGACGCCGCAGCCGCGCGGGCCCGCCACCCGCGTGTGGACCACGTGCCCTTCGACGCGCGCCACCGTTACATGGCCACCCTGCATGCCCCCGGGACCCGCACTCCGGTGGTGTACCTGAAGGGCGCGCCGGAGCGGGTGCTGCCCATGTGCGGTCGGGCCGCGACCCGGGACGGCGAGCAGCCCTTGGACCCCGAGATCTGGCATCGCCGGGTCGAGATCCTCGCCGCCCAGGGCCAGCGCGTCATCGCAGTCGCCCGCGGCACGCCAGCCGACGAGGCACGGACAATCCATACGGAGAGCCTGCAGCGCGGCCTCGTCCTGCTCGGGCTGGTGGGGTTGCAGGATCCGCCGCGTGCCGAGGCGGTGGCGGCGGTCGCCGAATGCCGGTCCGCGGGCATCGAAGTGAAGATGATCACCGGCGATCACGCCGCCACCGCCCGCGCCATCGCCTCCCAACTCGGGCTCGCGGACGATCCCCAGACCACCATCGGCCAGGACCTCGAAGCGCTCAGCGAGGAGGAGTTCCGCCGCCGGGCCCGGCAAACCACCGTCTTCGCCCGCACCACACCGGAGCACAAGCTGCGGCTGGTGGAGGCGCTCCAGGCCCAGGGCGCCGTAGTGGCCATGACCGGCGACGGAGTCAACGACGCTCCGGCGCTGAAGCGTGCCGACGTCGGAGTCGCCATGGGCCGGGGCACGGAAGCCGCCAAGGCCGCCAGCGAGATGGTGCTCGCCGACGACAATTTCGCCTCAATCGTCGCCGCGGTGCGCGAGGGACGCACGGTCTACGACAACATCAGCAAGGTCATCGCCTGGACCCTGCCCACCAACGGCGGCGAGTCCTTCACGCTCATTCTGGCGATTCTGCTCGGGCTTACCCTGCCCATCACGCCGGTGCAGATTCTCTGGATCAACATGGTGACCGCCGTCGCGCTTGGGCTGACCCTGGCCTTCGAACCTACGGAGCCGGGGGCCATGCGGCGCCCGCCGCGGCCGCCGACCCAGCCTCTGCTCCCGGTCCGCCTGGCATGGCGCATCGTCTTCGTCTCACTGCTCATGGTGACCGCCGCCTTCGGCATCTACACCTGGGCGGCCGGCCGGGGACTGGACACCGCCACGGCCCGCACCATGGTGGTGAACACGATCGTGGTGATGGAAATCTTCTATCTGTTCAGCGTGCGCTACGTGCACGGCACGTCTCTCACCAGGCAGGGGGTGCTGGGAACGCCGGCGGTGCTCGCCGGCGTGGCCTTCGTCGTGGCCGCGCAGCTCGCTTTCACGTATCTGCCGCCCATGCAGGCGCTGTTCGAAAGCCGCCCCGTGGCGACCGCGGACGGTGCGGTCATCGTCGCCGCGGGGGTCGCCCTGCTGTTCGTCGTCGAGCTGGAGAAGCGCCTGGTCCGCTGGCTGACCGGCGCCTAATCGGTCCGCCAGGCCTGCCCCGCCCAGTTCGGGTCGCTGGTGTCCGGCGCGGGTGCCTCGGTGATGCGGTCTTCCACGTCGTCGAGCTCCAGCCGCAGGGCCTTGCAGCACACCGCGTGGAGGTTGTAGCCCATCACGTGATAGGTCAGCTCGAGGATGTCCTCGTCCGAGAGCTCCTGGTGCAATTTCTCGAACAGGGCGTCCGGCGCCCGGCCGCCCTGCAGCACCAGTGCGTCCGTCCACGCGAGCACGGCCCGCTCCCGGGCGTCGAAGCAGTCGGCGAGCTGCCAGCCCGAGATGGAGTCGATCTTCTCGTCGGAGACGCCGAAGCGCCGCGCCGCCTTGCAATGCTGCGAGAACACGAAGCGACTGCCCTGGGCGTATCCGGCACGGATGATCGCCAGCTCCCGCAACGCGGGATCGAGTTGGCTCACGCTCTTGTCGGCGAACATCCCGAACATGCCGAAGTGGCTGGTGGCGTGATCGAACACGTAGGGCACGAGGGCGAACACCGTCCACCAGTTGCCCGGCGTTCCGGTGGCGGTGCCGGGCTCGGCTACCGGATCGCGGTCGCCGAACAGCGCGTCGTAGTACTTGCGCACGTTCTCTGGCGCCTGATCCCGTGATACCTGTCTGAGTCGCGGCATGGCTTCCTCCTGTGCCTCTCCGGTGGGCCACTATTCCCGCTGCCCGATTCTTTTGTCAACGTATTGACACGGTGGCCCCCGTCGAAGATAGTCGGGGAGCTAAAGCTAAGGAAACTAAGTACTGAGGGCCGAAGCCATGACGAGCCGAAGCAACGAAAAGTTCGACATCCGGGGCATCAACCATCTCGCACTGGTATGCCGGGACATGAAGAAGACAGTGGACTTCTACTCGGGCGTGCTCGGCATGCCGCTGACCAAGACCATCAACCTGCCGGGGGGCATGGGCCAGCACTTCTTCTTCGACATCGGCAACGGCGATCAGCTCGCGTTCTTCTGGTTTCCCGACGCCCCGGAGTCGGTGCCCGGCGTGACCCACGCGCAGGATCTGGTGGGCCGCGGCTCGATCACCTCGGCTCACGCCAGCATGAACCACGTGGCGTTCAACATTCCGGCCGACAAGGTGGATGAATACCAGAAGAAGCTCCAGGACGCCGGCATCGACTGCACGCCGGTGGTCAATCACGACGACTCGGAGACCCAGGCGAGCCCGGAGCTCACTCCGACCACCTTCGTGCGCTCCATCTACTTCAAGGACCCGGACGGGATCCTCCTGGAGTTCGCCGCCTGGACCCGCGAACTCGACGAGCGCGACGTCAACTGCGAGCCCATGAGCGTCGAAGAGACCGCCGGCGCGTCGTGAAACACCAAAGCGGCGCGGTCCGCGCGCCGCGCCGAATCCGAGCAACCGTAAATCGAGGGGAGAGTGATGAAAGCTACCGAGATGGCGGTGTCCGCCGCCAGCCTGCTGGCCGCCGTGGCCGTGCCGCAGGGGGCGTTCGCCGGCGAGGCCCAGCAACAGCTCATCGAGGAGGTGGTAGTCACCGCCCGCTACCGCGAGGAAAGCGTGCAGGACGTGCCGGCGGCCGTCACCGCCTACAACCAGACCATCCTCGAAAAGATCACGGCCCAGGACCTCCGGGACGTGGGCCCCGCCACCCCCAACGTGCACATTCAGCCGGTGGTGACCTTCCCCAACTCCGCCGCCATCCACGTGCGCGGCATGGGCGGTCAGGACATCGAATCCACCAACGAGATGCGCACCGGCGTCTCCATCAACGGGGTGTTCATCTCCCGCCCCATCGCCACGCTGCTCGACTTCTTCGACGTGGACACCGTGCAGATGCTGCGCGGCCCTCAGGGCACGACCTTCGGCAAGAACTCCCTGGCCGGCGGTATCGCCCTCACCACGATCCGCCCCGACGGCACCTTCGACTACAAGGGCGAGGTCACGGCGGGAAACCACGGCCGCAGGGACGTTCGCGGCGCGGTGCAGTTCCCCATCGTGCAGGACAAGCTCGCCATGCGGGTGTCGGCCATGCTGCAGAACTACGACGGCCACTTCAAGAATCGGGTCGACGGCGAGCATCTGAACGGCGAGGACGTGGACACGGTGCGCGCCACGCTGGTGTGGACCCCGACGGACCGCATCGAAGCGACACTCATCGGCTCGTGGCTCGAGGAGCGCAGCGATGCTCCCGGCGGCGATGAGCGCTCCGATCCCGGTCAGCTCATTCGCCTGATATTCGGGTTCCAGGAACCGGACGACGGCGCCTTCACCGTGGGCCGGGACGCCCTGGACTTCCACAACACCGACCAGAACAGCCTCACCGGCATCGTCGACTGGGAGCTCGGTGAGTTCACCCTCACGTCCGTCACCGGCTGGATCGAGACCGACGGCTTCATCGCCAGCGATTTCGACCAGACCGAAGTGCCCTTCTTCCCCACGTTCCGCGATCAGGTGCACGACCAGTTCAGCCAGGAGCTGCGCCTGCAGTCGAACTTCGCGGGCCGCGACGGCATGCTGGGCAACCTGGATCTGGTGCTCGGGCTCTTCTACTTCGAGCAGGAGCACGAGCTGGTGCAGTCTTTCCCCACCCTGGGCAACCCGTCGTCCGCCGACTACGCGCATCAGGACGGTGACAGCCGGGCGGTCTTCGGCCAGGCCATCTATGCCCTCACGCCGGACCTCAACCTGACCTTCGGCGTGCGCTACACCGAGGAGCAGAAGGATTTCGAGCGCAATCCCGGCACCCTGTTCGGCACGCAGATCGACAAGCTGGACCCCGACTCGCTGCCGAGCATCTCGGAGATGTCCCGCACCCCCATGACGGTGGTGGGTGAGCTGGACAGCGACAACACCTCGTTCCGGCTGGGCCTCGACTACCACATCAACGACCGGGCGATGGTGTTCGCGAGCTACGCGGAAGGCTTCAAGGCCGGCGAGTTCGGCGCCCGGGCCGGATCGAGCCTCACCGCCGGCCCCACCGACGACGAGACATCGAAGTCCTACGAGATCGGCATCAAGAGCGACTGGCTGGATCAGCGCCTGCGCATCAACGCCACCGCCTTCTACACCGAGTTCGCGGACCTGCAGTTCGGCGTGTTCATCCCCGCTCCCAACAACCCCACCGGCCAGGAGACGGCGGCGCAGAATATCGGCGAAGCCACCAACCGGGGCATCGAGCTCGAGATCACCGCGCTGCCCATGGACAACCTGACCCTGACGGCCAACGTGGGTCTGCTGGACGCGGAGTACGACGAGTTCTGCGCCGATCTGGACGGCCCCGGCCCCCTGGCGCAGTCCGATTGCGGCGGCCGGGTGGTGGACCTCGGCAACGGCACCTACCTGATAGACACCGACCACACCTCCCTGGAGCTGTCGCGCTCGCCCGAGGAGAGCTACTACATCGCCGCCGATTACGAGTTGCCCACCGCCATCGGCAACTTCTTCGTCCGCGGCGCGGGCAACTACGAGAGCAAGTACTTCACCGACGGGGTGCTCAATCACCCCGCGGCGCGGACCGGCGGCTTCTGGCTGTGGGAAGCCAGCGGCGGCTGGCGCAGCGCCGACGAGCGCTGGCGGGTGCAGGCCTGGTGCAAGAACTGCAGCGACAAGACCTACACCGCCGGGCTCACGCAGACGGCCCAGTTCTTCAACCAGCACTTCTACGGCTGGCCGAGAACTTACGGCCTCACCCTCGCCTACCAGCGGTGACCGGTGGTTGACGTCCTGCCAGCCGGGCTGGTCGGCAGCTACGCCCAGCCCGACTGGCTCGTTAATCGCGACCTGCTCGGCGCCCGGCTGCCGCCCAGGATCCGGGCCCGGGATCTGTGGCGGGTCGCGCCGGATCGACTCGCCGAGGCCCAGCGCCGCGCCACCCTGGAGGCCGTGGACGAGCAGCTCGCGGCCGGCGTGGACTTCGTCACCGACGGCGAGATCCGGCGGGAAAGCTATTCCAACCGTTTCGCCACGGCGCTGGAGGGCGTGGACCTGGAGCGCCCGGGCGAAGCCGTGGATCGAACGGGGAAGCTCGTGCCGGTGCCGCGCATCGTCGGCCCCATCGCCTGGCGGCACAGCGCCGAAGCCGACTACGTCACCCTGCTGAAGCGCCACACGGACAAACCTGTGAAGGTGACCGTGCCGGGACCGTTCACCCTGACCCAGCAGGCCCAGGACGACTACTACCGCGACGAGGAGGCCCTGGCGGAAGCTTACGCTGCTGCGGTACGCCAGGAAATCGCCGCGCTGTTCGCCGCAGGCGCCGACATCGTTCAGCTCGACGAGCCGTACGTGCAGGCCCGTCCCGGCCAGGCCCGCGCCTACGCCCGGGCCGCCATCGATCGGGCACTGGCCGAGGCGGAGGGCACCACCGCGTTGCACGTCTGCTTCGGTTACGGCCGGCACGTGGCGGATAAACCCAACCGCTACGCCTTCCTGGCGGAGCTGGACGCCTGCCGGGCGGACGAGATCTCGCTGGAATGCGCCCAGCCGCGCCTGGACCTCGAGGATCTGCAACTCCTGCCCAGCAAGCGCATCCACGTCGGGGTGATCGACCTCAGAGATCCGGACGCGGAGTCTCCCGAAATGGTGGCGGAGCGCATCCTCGCGGCTCTCGAGCACGTGCCGCCGGAACGCCTGGTGGTGGCGCCCGACTGCGGCATGAAATATCTGTCCCGGGAGCTCGCCCGGCAGAAGCTCACGAATCTGGTGGCCGGGCGCAACCTCGTCCGGCAGCACCTCGGACTGGAGTAATTCGGATGACACAGGATATCCAACGGGAATTCGTCTCCCTGGTCTCGGCCACGTCGGCGCAGAACGGTGCCGGCTTCATGCCGTGCCAGGGCCTGTACTACAGCCCCAAGGGGCGCCGCCCGAAGGTGGCGTTCATCGCCACCCACTACAACGTGGACTTCAGCGAGCACTACCCGGCCGAGTTCATGGCTCGGCGCGGCTACGGGTATCTGGGCTGGAACACCCGGTTTCGCGGCAACGAGGCGTTCTTCATCCTGGAGCACGCGCTCATCGACATCGGTGCCGGGGTGCGCTGGCTGAAGGAACAGGCCGGCGTGGAACAGGTGGTGATCATCGGCAACTCGGGAGGCGGCTCGCTGATGGGCGCCTACCAGTCTCAGGCCAGCGATCCCAACATCACCGCCACCCGCGGGCTGAGTCTGCCGGAGGCGGTGCTGGACCTGCCGCCCTGCGACTACTACGTGTCCCTGAACGCCCACGCCGGGCGGCCCGAGGTGCTCACCGCGTGGATGGATGCGGCGGTCACCGACGAGCGCGACCCGGTGGCCACGGACCAGTCCCTCTCCATCTTCAATCCGGACAACGGACCGCCCTACTCCGAGGCGTTTCTCACCCGCTACCGCGCTGCCCAGGAGGCGCGCAACCACCGCATCACCGACTGGGCCATCGCCGAGCTGGATCGCCTGGCGGGGCTCGGCATGGGCGATCGCGCCTTCAACCTGTACCGAACCTGGGCCGACCCGAGGCTGATGGACGAGTCCCTGGACCGTTCCGACCGGCCGGCGCGCCAGTGCTACGCCGGCGACCCGAAGACCGCCAACTACTCGCCTCGCGGCATCGGCCTCACCAACACCTGCCGCACGTGGCTCTCCATGTGGAGCTTGCGGGAGTCCCAATGCCGGGGTGCGCCGCACCTGGCGCGGATTCGGGTACCCTCACTGGTGATCCAGTCCATGGCGGACACCGGCGTGTTTCCCAGCGATGCCCGGGCCATTCACGAGGCTCTCGCCGCCGAGGACAAGACGCTGGAGTTCATGGCCGGGGACCACTACCTCACCGAGCCCGCCGGCGCTCGCGAGGAGGTGGCCGAGCGCATCCATGCCTGGCTCGCCGCGCGGCTATAGCCGCGCGCGGCCCGTGGCAGCCCTCAAGCGATTCGCCTGACCGGTATCCAGGTACTCGTCGATGCGCACGATCTGCCCGTCGCGGACGCCGATGAAGATGCACGCGGGGATGAGTATCTCCTCGCCGGAGTCGAGCACGGCCCGCAGCACGTGCCGCTGCATCACCCGGTCGTCATCGAGCAGACGCCGCTCGATCACGTCGTAGTGAATGCGCGGAACGCTCTGGCACAGGCCCGTGAGCACACCCAGGTTGGTCGACTTGTCCTGGCAGGCGTTGGAGAAGTTGTGCCAGACCTGGACGTCGTCGGCGTACAGGGCCGCCACGGCGTCAGGATCCTTGCCCTCGATGGCGTCGAACAATGCCGCGGCGGTCTGCATGGCATCTGTGGTCATGTTGGGTCTTCCCTCGAACGAATGTAGGCAATGCCCGTAGAAGCGGGCACACTCGACGGCACACCCGGAGGGCAATGATGAACCCCACGCCGGCGCTCAGCGCAGCGCAGATCGACCAGGCCGCGGAGGCTTTGTGGCGGGCGGAACGCGAACGCACCCAGGTGCGGCCGACGTCCGCCCTCTTTCCCGCGATGACCCTGGCGGACGCCTATCGGGTACAGAACGCGGTGATCGAAAAGAAGCTCGCCACGGGCCGGCACATCGTCGGCCGCAAGATCGGGCTCACGTCCCGCGCCATGCAACGGGCCATGCACATCGACGAGCCGGACTACGGCACCCTGCTGGACGACATGATCTTCGAGAACGGGGCCACTCTCGAGGCGGCACGCTTCACCGACCCCCGAATCGAGGTGGAACTGGCCCTGGTCCTCGACCGCCGGGTCAGCGGCGACGACACGAGCATCGACGCTATCCTCGCCGCCACGCGCCACGTGGTCCCGGCGCTGGAGATCATCGCCGCCCGCAGTCACCGGACAGACCCGGAGACGGGGCGCCCGCGGGGGCTCTTGGACACGGTGGCGGACAACGCCGCCAGCGCCGCCGTGGTGCTGGGCCAACCCCTCGGCCCCGACGACGTGGATCTGCGGTGGTGCGGGGCCATTCTGCGCCGCAATGGGCTGGTGGAAGAAACCGGCCTGGGTGCGGGCGTGCTGGACCACCCCGCAAACGGCGCCATCTGGCTGGCACGCCGCTTCGCCGCCCACGGCATCCCGCTCGAGCCGGATCAGCTCATTCTCACCGGCTCCTTCACCCGGCCGGTGGAAGTGCGTCCCGGAGACGAGTTCGTCGCCGACTACGGACGCCACGGCCAGGTCACCTGCCGATTCGTGTGAGCCAGGCGTTTCCCCTGACCCGGCCTCCGCCCCCGGTCCCGCGCTCACACCTCCTCCACTTCCGACAGGGGCGCCTGGCCGGGCTGAGCCGCCGCCAGGTTGTCCATGAGCTGCAGCAGCACCCGGCGGGTCGTCTCCAGATCCTGGGCCGGGATGCCCGCCGTCGCCACTACGTTCACGTCGCGCACGTGGCGCAACAGCGGCACCCGCAGGCGTTTCGCCCGAGGCGTCAGGTGGATGCGGATCTTGCGTCGGTCTTCCCGATCGCGCACCCGGCGCACCAGACCCGCGGCTTCCAGCGATCGGACCGCGCCGACCGTGCTCGGCTCGCGCATGCTGAGGCGCTCGCTCAACTCCCGTTGGGTGATGCCGTCCTCGCGCCACAGCTCACGCAGGAACCGCCACTGGCCGATGGTGATGCCCTGGGGAAGAATGCGCTGCTCGAGGGTGCGCGCGAAGGCGCGGAAGGTGAGCCGGGCCAGGTGGCCGAAGCTCTGCAACGGATCGCCGAAGCGGTCCAGATCGGCGGTGTCGTCCGCCCTCGTCTTTCTCATCCCATCCTCTAGGTCGTCACGTTGCTAGTCCGGCCGGGGAAGCTCGAACAGCGAAGTCACGCTCGTGTAGTCGAAGTAGCCGAGGCGGGCCACCTGGGCCAGGGCCAGGGTGTCCACCCGACCATCCCTGACGAGCTCGTCGTCGATGTGGATACCCACCACCTCGCCGATCACCAGATGACTGGGCCGGCCGCCGGGCCGGAACGGCAAGGGAACGATCTGCGCCACCCGGCACTCCAGCACGGCACGTGCTTCCCCCACGTGCGGCGCCCGGACCATCCGCGAGGCCGCGCTGGTGAGACCGGCGCGAACGAACTCGCTTTCCCCGGCGGGGAGCACCCGGGCCGTCTCGTTCATGGCATGGGCGAGATCCAGGGAGACCACGCTGGCGGTGAACTCCGGGACCTCGCGGACGTTGACCAGGGTGTCCTTGGCGCCCGCGCCGTCCTGCCGGGCATTGGGCGCGAAGGCTACCACGGGCGGGTCGGATGAGAAGACATTGAAGTAGGAGAACGGCGCCAGGTTCTCGGCGCCGCTCGCGGACACGGTGCCGATCCAGCCGATGGGCCGTGGCGCCACCAGCGCGTTCAGCGGGTTGTGCGCGAGCGGCGCCGGACGCGGGTCGACCCGGGGATCGAAGAACACGGCGTCTCCCTACACCCTATGACGGTTGGTGGAGAAACCTTCGTGACTGCCCAGGATTCGCGGCGGCCTGGCCAGATCCTCCTGCCACACCAGGGACTCCATGTAGATGTTCAGCGGCTGATCCTGGATGGTCAGCTCGTACACCGGCTCACCCTCGTAGGACGCGTGGTTGTGCACCGCCCAGCCCGGCGCCGAAACCATGAGATCCCCCGCCTTCCACTCGTAGCGCTTGCCTTCCACCCGGCTGTAGCCCGAGCCGCGGAAGTAGTAGTTGATGGCCGACGAGACGTGCCGATGGGGCCGGTCGACTATGCCGCCGGGCCGGATCGTGATGGTGGCGAAGAAGTTGGGCGTGGTGCCGTTGAACCGCTCGGTGCGCGGGTTGAACAACAGGTACAGACGCCGGCCCACGTAGTCGCTGCCGAGCGCCTCCAGCCTGTCGAGGTTGCGCTTCACCTCCGCCCACGGCCAATGCAGTGCCCGGGACGGCACCGACGGCGGATTGATCAGGGTCTCGTAAGGCATGAGCGCCGCACCGTCCTCGCCGATGGTGAACGTCTCCAGGCCCGGGCGTCCTGCCCCGGCTTCCGGCCCGGTCTCCGGCTCGAGCTCCGGCTCCAGCTCGACCCGCGGGTCCTCCTCGAGCAGGAACACCCGCATCATTTCCAGCAGCGCCGCGTTGGAGTACGTCAGCCGCGCCTGCAGCTCCCGGGTCGGATTGCGATGACGCACGATGCAGTAGGACGGATGGTTCCAGGCGTCGTAACGCCGGTACTCGATGCTGCGCGCGCGCGCGCCGTCTCCCACCACCGCCACGCCGCCGCCGCGAATGCAGAAGTTGACCTCCGTGGCGTTGTGCCTGAGCGGCACCGTCTCCTCGCCCGGCAGCAGCACGTCCAGGGTCACCTGCACCCCGGGAGTCAGGCCGCGTCCCGGGTCCGGCGCGGCGGGATGAACGAACATGACCCTGCGCCGCCCGTTGGCCGGGCGCGGCAGATCCGCCAGCCGCTCGATCTCGCGGTCGATGGTCTCGCCGCTGATGATGACCGGCGGCCAGTCCTGCGCGGGCTTGCACCGCTGCGGTGGCGCGCCGACCAGGGGCCGGTCCGTCAGGTCCACCAGGCGGACTTGCGGTTCGCTCATGTGCCGTGCTCCTCGTCCCGGACACCGCCTGCCGGCTCGGCATCCTCCGGTTTTCAAATACTTTGATACCAAAGTATTATCAGGTCAATCGACGAATACGCGGAGGCATCGTGGCCGAGCCCCTCGTCTGGCCGGACGGCGGCATCACCGAGGTACCCTACCGGCTGTACACCGACCCGGAGGTCTTCGAGCGCGAGATGGAGCGCATCTTCTGCGGCAGGAGCTGGGCGTACGTGGGCCTCGAGGCGGAGATACCCGGCCCCGGCGACTACCTGGTCACCCGCATCGGCAACCGTTCCGTGGTGATCACCCGCGATCAGGACGGCACCGTCCGCGGCTTTCTCAACCGCTGCGCCCATCGCGGGGTGAAGCTCTGCCGGGAGCGGCGCGGCAACTGCCGCATGTTCGTGTGTCCCTACCATCACTGGTCCTACGATGCCCGGGGCCGCCTCAAGGGCGTGCCCTTCATCAAAGGCGTGAAGCAGCAGGGCGGCATGCCCGAGGACTTCCGCCGCGAGGATCACGACCTCCCCGAGCTCGCCGTCGCCACCCGCGGCGGGGTAATCTTCGCGAGCTTCGCCGCCGACATGCCGAGCCTCGAGTGCTACCTGGGAGAAACCAACACCGCCTATTTCGACCGGGTCTTCGACGGCCGCGAGCTCCAGGTGCTGGGTTATGCGCGCCAGCGCATCCCCGGCAACTGGAAGCTGATGTTCGAGAACATCAAGGACCCGTACCACGCGTCCCTGCTCCACGTGTTTCTGGTGACCTTCGGGCTGTTCCGGGCCGACCAGCGCTCACAGGTGCGCATGGACCCGTCCGGCGCCCACGCGCTGCTCATCTCCCAGCGCGGTGCCCAACAGGCATCGGAGCACACCCGTGACATCGCGAATCTACGGGAGGACTTCGTCCTGGAGGACCCGCGGCTGCTCGATCCGGTCAAGGAGTTCGACGACGACGCCACGGTGGTGATGCAGACGGTGTGGCCCAACCTGATCGTGCAGCAACAGTCCAACACCCTCGCTCTGCGGCAGATCCAGCCCTGCGACCCCGGCGCATTCGAGCTGCACTGGACGTTCTTCGGTTACGCGGACGACGACGCGGCCATGACGGCCCGGCGGCTGCGCCAGGCGAACCTCATGAGTGCGGCCGGGCTCGTCTCAGCCGACGACAGCGAAGTGATCAAGCTCGCCCAGGACGGCATCGAGCAGGGGGGCGCGGGCAAGGGCATCATGCTCATGGGCGGGCGCGGCACCGACGACGAGCCGCACATGGTCACGGAGGTGGCGTTGCGGGCGTTCTACCGGCACTACCGGGAGGTCATGGAACTGTGACCACCGCGGATCTCAGGTTCGAGCTCGAGGACCTCTACGCCGATTACGCGCGCCTGCTCGACGACGGTCCGCTGGAGGCGTGGCCCGATCTGTTCACGGCAGATAGCCTTTACCTCGTCATCCCCCGGGAGAACCATGATGCCGGACTGCCGCTCGCCGTGATGCGCTGCGAGTCCCGGGGCATGCTCCGGGACCGGGTGCGTGCGGTGCGGGAAACCATCATGTTCGAGCCCCGCTACCTCCGTCACCACATCACCCAGATACGTCCCGAGACCCCCGGGCCCGAGATGCGGGTGACCGCGAATTACACGGTGGTCGAGGTGCTGCAGGACGAGCTGCCGAGAATCCTGAGCGTGGGCCGCTACCTCGACCTGGTGGTGCGGGATACCGACGGCCACCTTCGCTTCGCTGAGAAGCGGGTGGTGTACGACTCGGTTCTGGTGCCGAACACCATCGTCTATCCCCTGTAGCCGGTCGCCCCCGCTACGACGTCAGAGACTGGCTACGGCGTCCTTCACCCGCTGGCGCGCCAGCGCGATCTTCTCCTCGCCCCCCAGGGTGAGCTGATCCGCGGCGATGACCTCCACGTCTCGGATGCCGATGAAGCCGAGCACGTGACGCACGTAGGGCGTGAGGAACTCGGTTTCGCTGCCCACGTTGCTGCCCCCCGAGGCGAGGGTGAGAAACACCTTCCGATCCGCGAGCAGACCCCGCGGCCCCTGTTCGGTGTAGGCGAAGGTGACCCGGGCGCGGCAGACCTGGTCGATCCAGGCTTTCAGCACCGGCGGCAGCGAGAAGTTGTACACCGGCGTGCCGATGACCCAGACATCGGCGCTTCGAATCTCCTCCACCAACGCATCCGACTCGGCGAGCGCCGCACGCTGGGCCGGGGTGCGTTGCTCGGCCGGGGTGAAGCTCGCATCGATCCAGGCCTCGTCCACCAGGGGCACCCCGGCCGCCAGATCACGCCGTAGCACCCTCGCCGAGGGGAAGCGGCCGAGCAGCTCGTCGATGACGAGCTGCGACAGGCCGCGGCTCACGGATCCGCGCAACCGCTGGCTCGCATCCACGTGGAGAATCGTCGAAACGTCAACCGTCATCGTCACTCCCTTGCAGCACCCGCGTAGGTTAACACGCGAGCTACGGGGGCGTGCCCGGCACGATCAGGCGGCACGATCTTCCGCCTCGGGCGCAGGCACGGCAGAACGGATCAGGTAGTCGAAGGCGCCGAGCGCTGCCCGCGAGCCGTCGCCCATGGCCACCACGATCTGCTTGTACGGAACGGTGGTCACGTCGCCGGCGGCGAACACACCCGGCACCGAGGTCGCGCCCCGCTCGTCCACCACCACCTCGCCGCGCGCCGTCGTGGCCACCGTGCCCTTCAGCCACTCGCTGTTGGGCACCAGCCCGATCTGCACGAACACGCCTTCCAGCGCCAACCGGTGCAGCCCGCCGCCGTTCCGGTCACGATAGGAAAGCCCCTCCACCTTGCGTCCGTCGCCGTGGATCTCCGTGGTTTCCGCGGCGGTGAGCACGCTGACGTTGGGCAAGCTCAGGAGCTTCTCAACCAGCACCTCGTCCGCCCTCAGCTTCGGGTCGAACTCCAGCACCGTGACGTGAGCCGCCAGCCCCGCGAGATCGATGGCCGCCTCGATGCCGGAGTTGCCGCCGCCGATCACCGCCACGCGCTTGCCCTTGAACAGCGGACCGTCGCAGTGAGGGCAGTACGCCACGCCCTTGTTGCGGTACTCGCGCTCCCCCGGTACTCCCAGCTCACGCCAGCGCGCGCCGGTGGCGACGATGACGGCGCGCGTCCGCAGGGTGCCGCCACCGGCGAAGCGGAGCTCATGCAGCCCGCCGGGTTGCGCCGCCGGCAGCAACCGCTCCACCCGTTGCCCGTTCATCAGATCCACGTCGTAGCGCCGCACGTGCTCCTCCAGGTCCCGCGCCAGCCGCGGGCCCTCCGTGTAGGGCACCGACACCAGATTCTCGATGGCCAGGGTGTCCTGCACCTGCCCGCCGAACCGCTCCGCCACGAGCCCCGTACCAATGCCCTTGCGTGCCGCGTACACGGCGGCCGCCGCGCCAGCGGGCCCGCCGCCGAGCACCAGCACGTCGAAAGGCTCCTTACGGCTCAGGGCCCCGGCCGCGTTGCCGGCGCCGGCACCGCCGAGGCGGTCGAGTATCTGCTCCAGAGACATCCGCCCCTGGTCGAAAGGCTCGCCGTTCAGGAACACCGCGGGGACGGCCATGATTTCCCGCGCGGCCACCTCCTGCTGAAACGCGGCGCCGTCGATGGCGGTATGGTGGATGCCTGGGTTGAGCACGCTCATGAGGTTGAGCGCCTGCACCACGTCCGGACAGTTCTGGCACGACAGGGAGAAGTAGGTCTCGAACCGGTACTCGCCGGTCAGCCCGCGAATACGCTCCGCCACCGCCGGATCCACACGCGGCGAATGCCCACCCACCTGCAGCAGCGCCAGCACCAGCGAATTGAACTCGTGGCCGAGCGGCACCCCGGCGAAGCGAACCTCCACCGGCGAACCCACCCTGCGTATGACGAAGGACGGCACCCGGTCGTCGTCGCCGTCATGGCGCAAGGTGATGCGGTCACACAGCGCGGCGATCTCCCCGAGCAACCCATCGAGCTGCCGCGACTGCTCGTCGTCTCCCAGACTCGCCACCAGCTCCACCGGCTCGCTGATGTTCGCGAGATAAGTCTTCAGTTGAGTTTTGAGGTTGTCGTCCAGCATGTGTCATTCCTGTATTCAGCTTTCAGCTTTCGGCCGTCAGCAAGAGCGGCCTCCCAGCATCTGGCGATTCGCCTCCTGCCGACAGCCGATCGCCGATAGCCGATAGCCGACCGCCTTTCCTGCGGACAGCGGATAGCGGATAGCGGATAGCGATCAAAGCCTCCCCACCAAATCCAGCGACGGCGCCAACGTCGCCTCACCATCCCGCCATTTAGCCGGGCACACCTCGTTCGGGTGCGCGGCCACGTACTGCGCCGCCTTGATCTTGCGCAAGAGCTCCGAGGCGTCCCGGCCGACGCCGCCGGCGGTGATCTCGACGATCTGGATCCGGCCTTCCGGGTCCACCACGAACGTGCCGCGGTCGGCCACGCCCTCCTGCTCGATCATCACCTCGAAGTTGCGGCTGATGGCACCGGTGGGATCGCCCACCATGGTGAAGCGGATCTTGCGGATGGCGTCGGAATTGTCGTGCCACGCCTTGTGCGCGAAGTGGGTATCGGTGGATACGCTGTAGATCTCCACCCCCAGGCGCTGGAACTCCGCGTAATTGTCCGCCAGGTCCTCGAGCTCGGTGGGGCAGACGAAGGTGAAGTCCGCCGGGTAGAAGAACACGACCGACCAGTGGCCGCGCAGATCGGCATCGCTGACGTCGGCGAATTCCCCGTTCCGAAACGCCTTGGCCCGGAAGGGTTTGATTTCGGTGTTGATCAAGGACATGGATGGCTCCCTCGGTTTGTCTGCCAAGCACTGTAGGGGGCAACGATAGATACATCCAATTGATTGTTCTGATTCGATAGATAGGATTCTGCTATCGCGTGCCGTTGCTGCCCGCGCGGCGCTGCCCGCCCTTCAACTGAGACCGGCATTTCCGGCATCATGGCCGGCTCGACCGGCCACTGGCCGCCGGCTGCCGGTCGCCCCCGTATCGAGATCCGAGGAGATAACTTCTGTCACACCGCCGCATCGCGCCGCTCTTGGCGCTCGTCGTCGCCCTCGTGCCCTTCGCCCTGGATGCCTACCTGCCGGCATTTCCCGACATCGCCGCCGATCTGGGCGTGTCCAGCAGCGAAGTAGGGCTCACGCTCAGCATCTACGTCTTCCTGCTGGCCGCGGGGCAACTCGTCGGGGGGCCGCTTTCCGACCGCTTCGGCCGCCGTCCCATCCTGTTCGCCGGTCTGGCCGTCTTCATCGCTGGCAGCCTGCTGGTGACCACGGCGTCCTCGCTCGAGCTGATGCTGGCGTGGCGCGCGTTGCAAGCGTTCGGCGGAGGCTGGGTGGCGGTGAGCGTGCCGGCCATCGTGCGTGACCGCACCTCGGGAGCGGAAACGGCGCGACTGTTCTCGCTCATCGCTCTCATCATGTTCCTGGCGCCGGCGGCCGCCCCGAGCATCGGCAGCGCGCTGCTCGCCTTGGACGGCTGGGAAGGCATCTTCTGGTTCCTGGCGGGCTACGCGGTGCTGATCGGATTTCTGCTGCAACGGTTCCTGTTCCGTGGCGCCGGCATCCGTGCCACGACTGTCCCCCAGCCACTGCACACCCTGGTCACCAACTACGGTCACGTGCTGCGCCACGGCACCGCCATGCGCCTGGTGGCTCTGCAGGCTCTGGCATTCAGCGTCACCCTCATGTACCTGACCCACGCCCCGTTCCTCCTGCAGGATTGGCTGGGGCTAGGCAACGGAGGCTTCTCGGCGGTGTTCGCCGCCATCGTGGCGGCCATGGCGGGGGTGGCCCTGCTCAATCGCCGGCTGTTGCGCCGCTTTCAGCCGCGGCAGATTCTCGCGGTGTCCGTGAGGCTGCAGACCGTGTCGGTGCTGGCGTTGCTGGCGGCGCTGACGCTGCCGGTACCGCGCTGGCTGATCATTCCGGCGTTGATGCTGATCATCGCCACCATGGGGGCTACGTCGCCCAACGTGCAGGCCAGCGTGATGCAGTACTTCCGCGAGTTGGGAGGAACCGCCGCCGCCGTGCTGGGGGCCGCGCAATTCGCGGGCGCGGGTCTGATCAGCGGCGCCAGCGCCCTCCTGGTGCACGGGGAAGCGCCGCGGGTGGCGCTCTCCATGCTCGCCTGCTCGCTGCTGGCCAGCGCGCTGATGGTTCCGGTGGCGCGCGAGCTGCGCCAAGCGCCGGGCTACGACTGAACGGCGCGGGAGCGCAGGCCTCTCTGCACCTGCCGCAGGAGCGTCGCGGCGACGAACGGGACGACGCTCATGCCGAGCAGCAGCCACCAGCCGGACCAACCCGGGTCGCGGGTCTGCAACAGCCCGCTGAGGCCCGGAAGATACACGGCCGCCACGAGCAGCAGCGTGCAAACGGCCATGGCGCCCCATATCCACGGGTTCAGGGTGACCTCGTTGCGAAACAGGCCGCTGCCCGGGTCGCGCAGCGCGAACGTGTACCAGAGCTTGCCGAAGGCGATGGTCAGGAACGAGACGGTCACCGCTTCGGCAGGCTCGAGCCCGAGGCTGTGCTCCGCCAGCAGCAGCGCCCCCAGGACGCACGCCGCGAGCACCGCGGCGAGCCCCGAGATCTCCAGCCAGTGCGGCCGGGTCAACACCGGCTCCCGGGGAGGCCGCGGCGGCCGGCGCATCTCGTGTCCGCTGCCGGGGCCCACCCCCAGCGCCAGCGCGGGAAACACATCGGTGAGCACGTTGAGGTAGAGAATCTGCAGCGGCAGCAACGGCAGGGTCCAGCCCGCCAGCGTGGCCACGGTCACGGCGAGAACCTCCGCCACGTTCGTGGTGAGCATGAACATCACCGACTTGCGGATGTTGCCGAAGATCACCCGTCCCTGCTCCACCGCCGCGACGATGGATTCGAAGGCGTCGTCCCTGAGCACCATGTCCGCCACCTGCTTGGCTGCCTCGGTGCCGCGCCGCCCCATGGCCACGCCGATGTCGGCCTGCTTCAAGGCCGGCGCGTCGTTGACGCCGTCGCCGGTCATGGCGACGATCTCACCCCGCTCCTGATAGATGCGCACCAGGTTCAGCTTCTGTTCCGGGCTCACCCGGGCGAAGATGTTGGCCCGATAGATCTCGCTCCGCCGCTCCTCGTCGAGGCCGTCCGCGTCCTCGAGCGCCTGGCCGAGCATCACCACCGACTCGGGATCCTCGTCGTCGCCGATGATCCCCACGGCGGCGGCGATGGCCTCCGCAGTCTGGGGCTGATCCCCCGTGACCATCTCCACCCGAATGCCCGCGGCCTGACATCGGTCGATGGCGGCCTTGACCCCGTCGCGCGGCGGATCACGCAAACCGAGCAGGCCCACGAAACACAGATCGCTGTACGGCTCCGCCTCCTGGGCGTCGACCCGCTTGTCCGCCACCGCCAGCAACCGCAGCCCCTGCCCCGCCAGCTCGCGGGCACGGCCGCGCCAGGTGTCGCGCTGCCCGTCGTCCAGCGGTTCGCCAGCGCCTTCGTCGCCGGCGATCCGGCTGCACGCGTCCAGCACCGCCCCCGGCGCACCTTTCACCGCCACATAGATGCCGTCGTCTCCGGCATGGAAGGTGGCCATCTTCTTCACCCGGGGCTCGAACTCCTCCACCCGCACCTGGGGATGCACCTCCAGGAGCTGCCGCCGCTCCAACCCCAGGTCGCGCCCGCCGGCCAGCAGCGCCACCTCGGTGGGATCGCCCTTCCCGTCCCCCTCGCCGGTGAGGGACGCGGAATTGCACAGCACGGCGATCTCCAGCGCCCGGCGCACCAGACCCTCCGCGGTCTTCGCGTCCTCCGCATCCGGGCTCCAGGTTCCCGTTGGTGTCGCCACGGCCTCCAGACGCATCCGGTTCTCGGTCAGCGTGCCGGTCTTGTCGGTGAAGATCACCCGGGTCGCGCCCAGGGTTTCCACGGCGGTGAGCCGGTTGACCAGGGCGTTGCGCTGCGCCATCAGGTACATGCCCCGGGCCAGAGCGATGGTGGAGACGATGGGCAGGCCCTCCGGGATGGCCGCGATGCCGAGAGCCAGCGCCGTCTCGACGACCAGGGTCGCGTCCTGCTGGCGCACCAGCAAGCCCACCACGGCCACCACGGCGGCAACGCCCAGGGTGAGCCAGGCCAGGCGCCGGCCGAGGCTGTCCAGGCGCCGCTGCAGCGGCGTCGCCAGGGCCTCGGCGCTCTGGGCGAGCTGCAGCACCCGGCCGAGCTCGGTGCCGGTGCCGGTGCCGACCGCGATGCCGAGCCCCTCGCCGTCGGCGATGGAGGTGCCCTTGTAGAGCATGTCCTTGCGCTCCGCCAGCACGGCATCGGCATCCACCGCATCGGGACTCTTGTTCACCGGAAGCGATTCGCCGGTCAGGGGGGCCTCGTTGACCCGCAGGCGCTCGGCCTCCACGAGCCGCAGATCGGCAGGCACCAGCTCACCCGCCTCGAGGAGCACCACGTCGCCGGGCACGATTTCTGCGGCGTCCAGCTCCCGTTCCCGGCCGTCCCGCCGAACCCGGGCGGCCTGTTCGCCCATACGGCGCAATGCCGCCATGGATCTCACGGCCTGCCATTCGCTGAAGAAGCCGATGGTGGTGTTCACGGCGATCACCGCCACCACCGCCAATCCCTCGGGCCAGCGGCCGGTGGCGAACGCCAGAACCGCGGCGGCGCCGAGCAGATACACCACCATGCTGTTGAACTGAACCAGCAGCACCCGCCACCACGGCCGGCTCTCCACCACCTGGAGACGGTTGCTGCCGTGTTCCCGGCGGCGGCGGTCCGCCTCGCCGTCACTCAAGCCGACGGCCGGATCCACCTCGAGATGCAGGAGCACCTCCTGCACGGGCTGGGCGTGCCAGGGCTCGACGGAGGCATCCGGAACGGCCTCCCGGGTGGGCTCGCGGTTGGCGATGGTCGATTCCTCCACGGCTCTCGAGCCTGCACCAGCAAGATCGGGACCATGCCGGCCCGTGCATCGCATCGCCCGCTTGTGATACAAACTCCGTGATCACCTGCTGAAGCTCTGCGCACCATGCCCACCGCTCCGTCCCAGCCCCTGCTGTATCCGCCTTCCATGAAGGTCAGCCGCCACGAAGTACCCGCCGAGGTGGATCGCGCCGTCATGGCGCTGGCCCGTCCGGCGCCGCTGCGCTGGCTGTTGCAGGCGGGCGTGCTGTGGGGCTCCATCGCCCTGTTCATCGTTGCTGCGGAGCTGGCGGACCACTGGCTCGTCACGGTGCTGGCCGTGGTGCTCATCGGCTCGCGGCAACTGGCCCTGGGGTTTCTGATGCACGAGCAGGCCCACCACAGCGCCTTCCGCTTCCCGGGCGGTGACGTCATTGCCAACGCGTTCACCGCCTACCCGCTGCTTGTCACCACCACGGAGAAATACGCCCAGGTGCACCTCGGCCACCACCAGCACTTCTTCACGAACGAGGATCCGGACTTCGTCCGTAAGAACGGCGAGCCCTGGACCTACCCGAAGAGCCGCGGCGAGCTGCTGCGTCAGTTCCTCACCGAGGTGCTCGGGTTGAATCTGGTCAAGCTGGTCAAGGGCAAGTCCCTCGGCTCGGCCATGCCCTACAAGCGCCTGGCGACGGTGCCAGGCTGGGTACGGCCCGCCTACTACGTCGCCTGGGCGCTGCTCCTCACCGCCTTCGGCGGCTGGGACGAGTTCCTGCTCTACTGGGCGCTGCCTCTGGCCACGGTCACCCAGGGATTCCTGCGCTGGTCGGCCATCTGCGAGCATCAGTACGGGCTCGAGTCGGCGCGGGTGGAGGACACTACCCCACTGATCATTCTGCCGTGGTGGCAGAAGCTGCTGATACCCGACGTGAACTTCGGCATGCACATCTACCACCACTACTATCCCGCGGTGCCTTTCTGCCATCTCCCGAAGGTGCACCGCATATTCCAGGATCACGGCCTCGTCGACGAGGGACGGGTGTTCTACGGCTACGGCGGCGTGCTGGCCGCGGTGCTCGCCGCACCGGCACAAACGGGGACCCCGGCCCAGGCCGCCAGCCCGGGATCGTGATCCATGCGCCGACACTGCTGATCGTCGCGGTCGCGGTGGTGGCGGTGGCCATTGGCTGCAACGTCCTGCTGGCCGGCCGGGTTCGCTCCGGCGCCATCGGCTACGGCCGGGCGTCCGCCGCCACCCTGGCCGCGCTCCTGATCGCTCCACCCGTGGCCGCCGTGCTGGCGCTGACGGTGATCGACTCGGCGGTGCCGGCATCCTACGGCATGGGCTTGTACTTCTATTTCGGATATGCCGTGGGGCTCGCCTGCTTCATCGTGCTGAACCGGCGCTTCCGCAAGCTCGGCGGAGGCTAGCCGAGCGGCGTGGAAGACGAGAAGCGGATCCGTTGACGGCTCGGCGGACTACAGCGGCAGCTCGCTCGCGAGCCGCCTCGCCCGGGCGCCGATGTCGCCGGCGGGCACCCCGCGATGCTGCCGCACCTCGTCCTCGGTGTAGGGGTCGAACTCCCCCGGCGCGGACTCGCCACCCAGCTCCGTCACGATCCAGTTGAGCACCTCCGCCAGCGCCGCATCGCTGAGCAGGCTCTGGGATGCCCCGGGCACCTGGATGAGATACCGGCGCCCTTCCTCCGAGCCGAGGTAATAACCGACGCGCCCGTTGAGGCGCGGCACGTCGGGCGGCATGCCGCTCCCGTCCATGAGGTGGCAGCCCATGCAGTGGAGCATGTAGTTCACCCGCGGGTCGCCCACGGCGGCGCTCGCCGCGCCCCACAGCACGAGGACCAGCGCCAGCCTCATCTCAGCGCTCGGCGGCCAGGCCGATCACTACCGCCGTGGAGCAGTGGTAGACGTTGTTGGTGGTGCCCAGGCACCAGTTGATGTCGTTGCTCTTGGACGGCTGGTACACCGGGCGATCGCCTTCGTTGCGGGTACAGTTGCAGCGCCCGCACGCGCTCTTGCCGCAGCAATCGTTGTAGGAGATCACGTAGTCCCGGCCGTCGGCGTCGTTGCGGCAGGTGCCGATCCAGGTCACGGGCGACGGCTCGGTGCCCGGCGGGCACGAGTGGGTCGAGCCGCCGCAGCAGCTGCAGAGGAAGCCGTCGATGGCGCAATAGCGCCAATAGTCGCAGCTCTGCGGATCTCCCGCTTCCCGAGGAGCGCCGGCCCGGGCGACCGGCAGCAGCGGCAGCGCCGCCGCAGCGCCCGCGAGGGTCGTGCCGAGCCGCGCGAGAAAATGCCTGCGCGAGGTGGCCTGCGCCACCCGTCGGGTAGCTCGCGCTGCGTATCGGTCCAGCCAGTTCATGCTCGTACCTCCTCGTTGGCGTCCCGGCTCTTGCTGACGTACTCGTTGATGCTGGCCACCTTCAGCCGGTGGGCCTCGATCAGGCTCTCCAGATGCTCCCGGGTGTTCACCAGGCCCTTCGCTGCCAGCACGCCCCGCTCGTCCACCAGCGCGGCGTAAGGGAGCTTGGACACCTGCAGCGCCGTCCCGAGCTCACGGGAGAGCACGTAGGGCCATGCCTCGAGACGCTGCTCGCTCACGTAGGCGCGGTGGGACTCGGGTTCCCCGCCGTCGCTCGCCAGCACCATGTCGAGCCAGTCGCCCTCCTCACGGGCCAGGCGCCGGATCACCGGCAGCAGGGACTTGCACATGGGGCAGGTGGGCGCCAGGAACAGAACCAGCACCGCGCGCCCGGCTCTCGCGAAGCCGTCGAGCTCCACGGATTCCCCGGACAGGGTCGTCAGCACCAGCGGCGGCACCGTGTCCCCGGGGGCGAGGCCACCCGACAGAGTGAGCGCTCCCGCCGGCGCGATGCGCTCGTGGAGCACGCCGATCTGCCGCGCCAGCGCCATTACCACCACGGCGAGGACCAGCACCACCACCCAGAGCAGGAGATTCGAGACGAGCAGGGCCTGTTCCATCACACCGCCTCCCGCAGCCGCGTGGCCGCGGCAAGCAACGCGTTGATCGCGGCATAGAGCGACGCCGCGGCCGCGATGGCAGCCACCGCCGTGAAACCGTCGAGCCAACCCAGCGGGCGCGCCGCCACGGGGAGCAGCAGGGTCAGCGCCGCGACTGCCAGCACCAGGTTCCGGGCGACGAGTGCCCAGGACATAGGCTGCGGCACGCCACCGCACCCGCAATCCGCCAGCCGGCGGCCGCGAAGCAGATTCACCGCCATGGCCAGGGCATAGAGCGTCAACATGCCTGCCGCCGCCAGTGCAGCCGGCGGCACGGCCAACAGCAGGGCGCCGCTCACCGCCAGCTCCACGACCACGAGCAACCCTGCGGCCACGGACTCCAGCGGCCCCGGCACCAGGCGGTAGCCGGCCAGGGCGAGGCGAAACCCGCGCCAGTCACGCAGCTTGTGCAGTGCGGCCGCTGCGAACAGCCAGGCCACGGCGCCGCAGCCCGCCACCGTCACCACGGGATCCAGGGTCACGGCGAACCCGCCTCGGCCCCGGCCGCGGCCCCAGCCGGAGCCCCCACCGGGGGCACGGTCTGAAGGATGGTGGGCGTGAACGGCGGCCCTTCGATGACCCGCTGCATGGCACCGGCGCGGGCGTCGTAGACGAACAGGGCCGGCACCTCCGGGCTCGCTGCCACCAGCAGCGGGGCGGCATCCGGTGTCACCGCAATCGAGCTCGCCGGACTCGCCAGCTCGAACACCGCGCGGCGCTGGCGGGTGGCGAGGTCGTACACCCACACCTGGCTACCGGGATCCTTGTGGGAGCCGGGCCCGCCCTGATGAACCACCACGTACAGGGTCCCGCTGGCGGCGTGGACCGCCGCAAACTGCAACCCGCCCACCTTCCAGTTTCCCCCGCGCTGCTCGTCGTCGAACAGCGACCAGCGCGGCGCGGGCCGGGGCGCGCCGCCGCCGAAATCCACCGCGTGCACCCAACCGTCGAACGAGAAGTAGTACCAGCGGTCCCCCACCCGCACCGCCTTTTCGGTGACGGGGTCGGTTTCCGCGTCGAAGAACGCGGGCGATCGCCGCC
>JAWLCV010000008.1:0-5664 GCA_041686955.1 Pseudomonadales bacterium | reverse complement strand
AACCGTCGAACGAGAAGTAGTACCAGCGGTCCCCCACCCGCACCGCCTTTTCGGTGACGGGGTCGGTTTCCGCGTCGAAGAACGCGGGCGATCGCCGCCGTTCAGCCAGCGTGCCGTCCGCGGCCAGCGCAAGCTCCTGCGCCGTGCCGTCGCCGCACAGAAGTGCGAGGGAACGACTCCCCGTGGGATAGACCAGGCTGCAGCCCGGGGTCTCGATCTCGGTGACGAAGCGCCGCTCGGCCACGTCCACCACGCTCACCGACATGGCCGGGGTGATGTTGCTGACGTAGACGAAGCGGCCGTCGTCGCTGATGCCGCTGTAATGGCGATTGGGCATGCCTGTAGCGCGTTTCGGCGGAATCACCACTTCGCCCACCGCCTGGAAGCTCACACGGTCGTACAGCGTCACCACATCGGTGCGCTCGCCCCGCGTGTGGCGGGTGTAGTAGGTCTCCGGGGAGTAGACGTGGCGCATGTCCGGCGCCAGTTCCACGGAGTTGCGATAGCCGCCTGCGGAGATCATGGCCAGCATGGCGCCGGAATCCCCGTCGAACAGGTAGACCTTGCTGTCCATGTAACCGAGGAAATTGGCGTCGTTGGCGATGATCCAATGCGGCGACGGCGACCCGAGCTGCTCCACCCGCAGCGTCTCCGGGGCCAGGGGCTCGGGTACCGAGGACTCTCCCATCGCCGACGCCGCGACCATCGTCTGCCCCGTGAGCGAAACGATCACGAACCACAAAACCCGACCCATACCCGTCCCCACACCGGTCGCAGGTAGAGGATGATGCGTGCAGCGTGGACGGATGTCTACGCCGCGCGCCGGGCCACGGAACCCGGCGCCGGCCGGGTCACTTGCTGGCGACCTCCTTCTTACAGAAGTACCAGTCGGTGCATTCGTACCCTTCCTCCAGCCGCTTGGCAGCGGCCTCGGCGGTCTGCGGCGGGGGCACGATCACCTTTTCGCCCGGTTGCCAGTTCTCCGGCGTGGCGACGCCGTGCTGATCCGACGTCTGCAGCGCGGTCAGCAGCCTGACGAACTCGTCCACCGAACGACCATTGCTCATGGGGTAGTACACCATGGCACGCAGCCGCCCGTCCGGATCGATGAAGAAGGTGGCCCGCACCGCCGAGGTGTCGCTGGCGCCCGGCTGGATCATGCCGTAGGCCGAAGCCACCCGCATGGACAGGTCCTCGATGATGGGAAACGGGATATCGACCCCGAAGTTGTCCTTGATACTGCGCACCCAGGCAATGTGGGCGTAGTTGCTGTCGATGGAGAGTCCCAGCAGGTCGCAATTGAGAGCCTTGAAGCGGTCGTAGGCACGAGCGAAGGCCATGAATTCCGTGGTACACACCGGCGTGAAGTCCGCAGGGTGGGAGAACAGGACGAGCCAGCGGCCACGGTAGTCCTCCAGTGATCGGGTGCCGTGGGTGGTGTTCGCCGAGAATTCGGGGGCCGGCTCGTTCAAGCGCGGCAACCGCACCAGTTGCTCCGTCGCTGGCATTTCCATGGGTTCGCTCATGGTCATCCTCCTCGAGGTGCGGGCGTACGCTCGCGATGCGGCCAGCTTATGAAGGCCGGGCGGACTTGGGTATCGGCGAAATCAGGTAGTCGCGGCGCGGTGGCCGCACGCGGGATCGATCCTTTATACTCGCGCCCGTCATTGGGGAGTAGCCGCCCGCATCGATCGGGGCGTGCGTCAACATACTTGGCCGGGTGGTCCTGCCCGCCATGGCGCACGCGGCTTCCGAGCTTGGCGAGACCACTGACCACGCCCCCGAGGGAGGCCGGCGGGGCGCGTGGTCGTGGAGGTTTCGTCCGGCCCGGAGCACATCGAATGGAGGCATTCCTCGTCTCGACGGGCATCGTGGCCCTGGCCGAGATCGGCGACAAAACTCAGCTTCTCGCCCTGGCGCTGGCCAGCCGCTTCCGCCGGCCGGTACCCATCATCGCGGGCATCTTCGTCGCCACCGTGGTGAACCATGCCGCCGCAGGCTGGATCGGCGCGTGGGTCACCTCCATGATCGAGCCGGACGTCCTGCGCTGGATTCTCGGCTTCTCGTTCATCGCCATGGCCGCCTGGGTGCTCGTCCCCGACCGCATCGAGGAGGAAGAGGCGGTGGTCAGCGGACTCGGCGTCTTCACGACCACCACCGTCTCGTTCTTTTTGGCCGAGATGGCGGACAAAACCCAGGTGGCCACCGTGGCGCTCGCCGCGAGCTACCCCGCCCTGGTTGCCGTGATCGCCGGCACCACCGTGGGCATGCTCATCGCCAACGTTCCCGTCGTGTATCTCGGCGACCGTGCCGGGCAACGCATCCCCGTGCGGCTGATTCACGCCAGCGCGGCGGTGCTGCTCGCCGTGTTGGGGGTCCTGACGCTGCTGGGATGATCGACGTCAGCCGCGGCCGGCGGACCGTTTGAACGGGAAACGGCGGCGCCGCATACTACGCCGCCGTAGTCGCAGTCGAAGTAGCATGCATGTCCTACGTTCACGAAGTGCTGGAAAGCCTGAAGCGGAGCAGCCCGGCACAGGCTGAGTTCTACCAGGCCGCGGAAGAAGTGCTCGAATCCCTGCAGCCGCTGCTGGAAAAGGACGAGCGCTACCTCGAGCACGGCATCATCCAGCGCATCGTCGAGCCCGAGCGGCAGATCCTGTTCCGGGTCACCTGGGTCGACGACGCCGGCAACGTCCGGGTCAACAAGGGCTACCGGGTGCAATTCAATTCCGCCCTGGGACCGTACAAGGGCGGGCTGCGCTTCCATCCCAGCGTCACGTCCGGGGTGATCAAGTTTCTCGGCTTCGAGCAGATCTTCAAGAACGCCCTGACGGGCCTGCCCATCGGCGGCGGCAAGGGCGGCGCCGACTTCGATCCGAAAGGTTGCTCCGATGTGGAGGTCATGCGCTTCTGCCAGGCCTTCATGACCGAGCTGCACCGGCACATCGGCCCGGTGGTGGACGTGCCGGCCGGGGACATCGGCGTGGGCATGCGGGAGATCGGCTACCTCTATGGCCAGTACCGGCGCCTCACCAACCGCTTCGAGGGCTCCATGACCGGCAAGGGGCTGACCTGGGGCGGCTCGTTCGGCCGCAAGGAAGCCACCGGCTACGGCTGCGTCTATTTCGCCGAGAACATGCTCACCGCCCGCGGCCGCGACCTGCAGGGCACCACCTGCCTGGTCTCCGGCGCCGGCAACGTGGCCATCTACACCATCGAGAAGCTCTACCAGCTCGGCGCGAGGCCAATCACCTGCTCGGATTCCAGCGGCACCATCCACCACCCGGGCGGGATCGATCTCCACACCCTGAAGCGGCTCAAGGAGCAGGACCGGCGGCCGTTGGCCGATTACCTGCAAACCCACCCGGACGCCGACTTCACCCCGGTGGCGGACTACCCCGCGGGCGGCCACGCGGTGTGGCGCTACCCGGCCGAAGCCGCTTTTCCCTGCGCCACTCAGAACGAGCTGACCGCCGCGGACGCCCGGGCGCTCATCGGCAACGGCGTCACCTGCATCAGCGAGGGAGCCAACATGCCGAGCACCGCCGAGGCCGTGGATCTTTTCCTCGAAGCGGGCGTCGCCTACGGGCCCGGCAAGGCGGCCAACGCGGGCGGCGTGGCCACCAGCCAACTCGAGATGCAGCAGAACGCCGGGCTCACCCAGTGGAGCATGGGCCAGGTGGACACGCAGTTGCGCGAGATCATGGCCGGCATCTACCGGCGCGCCAGCGAGACGGCGGCCGAGTTCGGCGAGCCGAACAACCTGGTGCTCGGCGCCAACATCGCCGGCTTCCGGCGGGTGGCCGACGCCATGATCGAGCAGGGCATCGTCTGACGCCCGGCTAATCGTCCTCTTCTTCGATGACGAGCTGGGACGGCACAGCGCCGGCGCCGGTCAAGTCATCCCAGCTCACCTCCACCACCGTGCCCGCCTGAACCAGGGCCGCGAACTGCTCCAGGCTCACCGGATTCTCGTTCACGTCCTCGAACGTCGTCCCGGCTCGAGAAGCGGTCACCTCCACACCAAGCAGGGACAAGTGCAGATCACCATTGACATCCACGGTCGGCACCGCATCCACCGGGGCACGGAGCCTGGTGACGAGTCCAGACTCCGGGTCGTCCCGCTCGATCTCGGCGGCAACGACGTCGGGACCGTCGAGGAAACCGCGAATCTCCAGGAAATCGCCGGGGGCGAGATCCTGCAGCGAAAGCGGATCGGCGCCGGCAGCGCTTTCGTCTTCCAGCTCGGTGAGGTTGCGCACGACGAAAGTGATGCCGACTGCCGTGGTGACGGTACGACCCGTCAGGTCGATGCCTCCTTCGGCGATCGTTCCTTCCACGCGAATGGTCGCCGTGGGTTTGAAGATCACGCGATCCGCTTCGAGAACTCCCGTCCCCAGCACGACGCCTTCCACCTCCAAACGGGCGTTCAGCGTCAGGTCCTCCTCATGACCCTTCTCGAATTCCGTTTCCGGGCCCAGGCTCACCCGGACGCTATTGACGCTGAAATCCGCCGGGGAAACGTACGCATCCACATATCCCTCGATCTCGAAGCGCTCGCCCTCCCGCAGGTCGAGGTCGGATAGCACCTCCACGGTTCTGGCACCGCCCGGCTGACCGGTAACGTAGGCGCCGCTTGCGAACTTCACCTCCACCAGATCACCCACGGCCGGATTGACGAGGCCGCTCGCCTGGGTATCGACGACCAGTCCACCCACGGTGAAACCCGGCGCGGCCACTGCGGTCACTCGGCCCACGACCTTGTATTCCGCCAGGGCGGCCTCGCGCTCGATGAACGTCGCCACCAGCTCGCCCGCAGCCTTCCTCGCGCCGCTCACCTCCAGTATGTCGCCGAGCTGCAGGGTATCGAGTGCTGCGCCGCCACTGTAACGGGTGGCCGAGTTCACCTTCACGGCCTGACCCAGCACCGCAAGCTGACCCACTCCCGTGAGCGGATCGAACACTGGCGTGGCCTCCAACGGCCCTTTGATGTCGGAACGATAGAAAACTTCGGTGGCATGTCGGCTCCCGACGTCGCCGAGCAGAACCAGTTGCTGGCCTTCCGCGAGCTGATTCTGACCAACGAGGCCGACACCGGCGTGCTCGCCCTCGATCTCGAACCGGGCATCGTCGATGTCCATGACCAGGTCGTTGATGATGACGCTGCCGAAGCCTTGCGCCGTGCCGACGACACCGCCGCTGCCACCGAGGGCGGTGTCTGCCACGTTCGGGCCTCCATTGAGGCCTCCGCCGGCCGCACCACCGCAGGAGGTGAGCGCGGGAAAAAGCACCGCGGCGAGAAGGCGGCTACTGGCCTGGGACATGGTTTACTCCTCGTAGTCGTGTTCGGTCGGGGTGCCACCCGGCCGGGCTATGCGATTGATCTGATGAACACCGAGACCCAGCACGACCCGCTCATCGGTGCCGGACCAGTCCCGGCCGCGATCCCGCTCGGCGAGCCAGCGGTTCAACTCCTCGAGCACGTGGCGGGAAAGCCGCGCGGAATAGGCGTTGAACTCTTCGAGGTACTCCCCGGGCACGTTGTCGGAGAGCACTTTGAGTTGAAGCAGCCGATCCTGCTTCTCGTGCTGCAGGTTGTGATCGATGGTCTCCATGAGCTCGGCGGTGTCGACACCGAGGATGTCGATGATCTGCTCCGGG
>JAWLCV010000007.1:37279-83821 GCA_041686955.1 Pseudomonadales bacterium | reverse complement strand
GCCCGCTGGCGAGCCCGCTGGCGAGCCCGATGCCGGAACGCCACCCGCCGCGGAGATCTGGACCCATGCCTTCCCGGTGGCGGCCCGCCGGGTGGACGTGGTGGTGGATTTCTTCGTGCCCGGCATGGAGCCCGCGGCGAGGTCTCGCGCCGGGCAGGCGCTGGCCCGCCGCTACGCGCGCCTGTACGACGAGGACGTGGCCATGATGGTCGAACGCCAGCGCCAGCTCGACCGGCGTATCGACCGGGCCCGGGACGGCGAGCGGGAATGCGACCTGGGGCTTCAGAGCGAGCTCAGGCTGCCGCTCGAATTCACGCTCGGTGGTCGCGAGTTCGTTCTGGCGGAGGTCGAGGGGTCGTTGACGGCATTTCCGCGGCAATGCCCTCACATGCTCGGTCCGCTGACGGGCGCAGACCTGGAAGGCGCGGTGGTTTCCTGTCCCTGGCACGGCTATCGTTTCGATGTGCGCGACGGCCGCAACCTGTCGGGCCACGGCTGCCGGTTGAGCCACCTGCCGCAGGTGCGGGTGGAGGGGGGCCGGGTGCGGGTGAGCGCGGTCCACTGAAGACGGGCTGCTGCGGCGAACGGACGGGGAGAAAAAAACGGCGGGGGAGCGTTCGCTTCCACCCGCCGGTATCAGGGAGGGGTAGACCGGGAGGGATACCCGAGGGAAGGGGAGGGGAGAGGGGAGGTCGGGTATCCCTCACCAGATCTTGGTAGCAATGTTACTTTAGGTAACACGAAACGCAACCTATGGTAACGCAACGGAGTGTTGCATAATTGCAGCACCTTGATCGGGGTAGCAGGTGGATTGGGACGACTTCAAGTTCGTGCAGGCGGTGGCGCGTAGCGGTTCCGTTCGCGGCGCCGGCGAGCTGCTGAGGGTGCACGGCTCCACGGTGGCGCGCCATCTCGACGCGCTCGAGAGGCGCGTGGGCACGAAGCTGTTCTCGCGGACGTCGCGCGGCATGGAGCTCACCGCCGCCGGCGCCGAGGTCATCGAGGTTCTCGACCGCGTGGCCGAGGAGCTCGAGCAGGTCGAGCGCCGGCTGCAGTCTCAAGGTCCGGGCCTGGCCGGAGTCGTGGCCCTGGCGCTCCCCGCCACGGTCGCAGGAGAGCTGGTGATACCCGTCCTCGACTCGTTCCACTCGGCGCACCCCGAGATCGAGCTGACCCTGCTCACCGGGCCTGCCCTGGCGCATCTGGAATCCGGTGCCGCGGACATGGCGCTGTGGGTCACGGACGAGCCTCCCGAGCATCTCATCGGCCGGCCGCTGGGTGCGGTGATGGCGGCGGTGTACGGAACGGCCGAGTACCTCGCGGCGCTGGAGCCGGAGGCGGATCCGCAGCCTGCGCGGTGGGTGGGCCCGAGCGACCCGGCCAGCCTTTCCGAGAAGTTGCGCTGCCGTCATTACCGGGCGGTGCCGCTGGGGCTGCGCGTGCAGGACCCGCTGCTGGTGGGGCGGGCCCTGCAGCTCGGGCAGGGCCTTGGTGTTCTGCCGTGCTTCGCCGGCGATGCTCTGCCGGAGCTCCGCCGGGCGCCGGTTGAGCCGGTGCGTCAGGCCGAGGCGTGGCTGTTCACGCGCCCGGAGGCGCGCGGCATGGCACGGATCCAGGCGGTGTCGGCCTTCCTTCAGCAGCAGTTCGCGGACCACCAGGCGCGGCTGACGGGGCTCCCGACGGGCCGCCTGACGGGGAAGCACGGATGACGCGAACTGCGCCGGCCAGGTTGCGGTGCGAGTATCGTGAGGCTCCCACGGGAGTCCATGGTTCTCGGCCGCGTCTCTCCTGGTGGCTGAACGACCCGCGCCCCGCCGAGGTGCAGACGGCCTATCAGATTCAGGCGGCCACCAGCGAAGCCGCCTTGCACGCGGGCCGCGCCGACCTGTGGGACAGCGGCCGGGTGGCGAGCGAGCGGACGGTGAACGTGGAGTACGCCGGCCCGGAGCTCGGCTCCGGCGCGCGTGTGTGGTGGCGGGTGCGCTGCTACGACAGTGACGGTGTTCCGAGTCCCTGGAGCGAGCCGGCCCGGTTCGAGATGGGCCTTTCCGAAGACGAGGCTCGCGAAGCCCGCTGGGTGAGTGCGCCGCTCATGGGGTCCCCCGTCACGGCCGCGCCGGTGCCGCTGCTGTACCGGGATTTCCAGGTCCCCCGGGTGCCGGCGGCGTCGCGCCTGTACCTGGCGGTGCGCGGGGCGGCGCGGGTCGAGATCAACGGCTGCGCCGTCACCGGCGAGGAGCTCATCGCCGGAGGCGCGCCCTGGGGGCACCAGGTCCCCTGTCGGGTCTACGACGTGGACCCGTGCCTCGCCCACGGCCGCAACCGCATCGCCGTGTTGCTGGCGGACGGTACCTGGTGCGGCCACCACGCCGGTGGCGCGCGCCAGCGCCTGGGCACCCGCCCCGGCCTCTGGGCCGTGCTCGTTCTGGATTACCCCGACGGCGAGCGCCAGATACTCGGTACCGACGCGAGCTGGCATTGGCGGCCGACCTGGGTGCTGCGGGCGGATCGCGATCTGGGTGAAGAAGTGGATGCGCGCCAGCTGCTGCCGGGGTGGAGCACGCCCGACGTGGACCTTCGGGGCGCCCCGGTGCTCGAGGACGCGCCGGACGAGGCGGCGCCGGTGGCCGGTGCCGCTCCGCTCGCCGTTCAGACGGCGCTCCACCCTGCTGTGGAGGCGCCGCTGCGCCAGGTCACCCCCGGCGGCACACGGCGGTTGCGCTTCGATTTCGGCAGGACCCTCGTTGGCCGTGCCCGCCTGCGTCTGCGCGGACGCGCCGGCACCTGCCTCTCCGTGCGCTACGGGGTCCTGGGCCCGGAAACCGATGGGTCCGGGCAAGGGGCCGGGGCCTCGGTCCGCTGGAGTCCCGCCGTGGACCGCTACACGGCGGCCGGCCGCGGCTGGGCCGTGTTCGAGCCCCAGTTCGCGCTGCACGCGTTCCGTTACCTCGAGGTGGAGTCCGAGCTGGACCTGCACGACTTCCAGGAAGTCGCCGCGGTGGAGGTGGAAGTCGAGGCGCCGACGAATGCCGGGTTCGAATGCGACCACGCTCTGCTGCAGCGATTGTTCCATGCGGCGAGTCGAACGCTGCGCTCGGGCCTGGTGCTGGGCCCGGTGTCGGGGCTGGAGGTGATCCATCGTGCGGTCGATCCGGCGGATGCGCAAGCGATCCTGGCGGGTGCCGGAGCGATTCTGGACGTGGCGGCCTTGTATCCGGACGGCCTTCCCGACCTGCCCGCGGACGAGGCGAGCTGGGAGTTCATGCTGCCGTGCCTGTGGTACCTGTACCGGTGCAGCGGGAACCGCCGCCTGTTGGAGCAGGCCTACCCCGCGGTGCGGCGCCGGCTGGCCGCCGCTCCGGAGCAGCAGTGGCTGGAGCACGGTGGCGGCGACGAGATGCTGGCCGCGGCCTGGCACGCGTATCGGCTGAACCTGGCCATGCGGATGGCGGGAGTGCTGGGGCGGCTCGAGGATCTTGAGCGCCTGGATGCCCGAGCGAGGCAGTTCCGCGACGACTTTCGAGCACGTTACGTCACCGCGCGGGGGCTGCTGGTGGGAGACCATCAGCTCGGCTA
This sequence comes from Pseudomonadales bacterium, assembly GCA_041686955.1. Classification (GTDB taxonomy): domain Bacteria; phylum Pseudomonadota; class Gammaproteobacteria; order Pseudomonadales; family Azotimanducaceae; genus UBA7803. Next base: position 80,245 of record JAWLCV010000007.1, on the reverse strand, counting down.
TCTGCTGGCGCTGGAGCTCGGCCTCCTGGAGGGCGGCGAGCGCGCTGCGGCACTGGCTCGCCTCGAATCACAGCTTCGCGGCGCGGGCTATCACCCCGACGTGGATCTGCGTCATGGCTCTCTGCTGCTCGAAGTGCTGACCCAGGAAGGGCGCGCTGATCTGGCCTACCGGACCCTGCTTCAGACCACCGCTCCGGGTTGGCTGGAGCCGCTGCAGTCGGGCGCCGACGTGCTCTGGGACAGGCGCCGGAACCAGGCGGGCCGCCTCGCCGCTGCCTGCGTCGCCGGATGGCTGCAGCGCTTCCTGCTGGGTCTGGAGCTGGACGACAACCTCACGCCGGACCTGAATGCTTATCGCCGGGTGCGTGTAGAGCCCCGGCCTCCACTCGGTGCGGCGTTCCCCGCCGGCCACCCCGTGGGGCGGGTCGCGGGACATCTCGATACGGTGCACGGCCGCTACACCTGCGAGTGGCGGATCGATGGCGAAGGGTTTCACCTGTATCTGGACGTGCCGGGCAACTGCAGCGCTCGGGTGGTGCTGCCCGACGCCACCGAGACCCTGGTGGTGGCGGGGCGGCACGAGTTTCACCTGCCGATCGTGGGAACCCAGACCGAGGACGGGCACGGCGACGACGGCATACCGCTCTTGAGGGAGGTATCGAGCTGATGGACGGGATTCACGACATGGGGGGCAGGCACGGCTTCGGCCCGGTGACGCGGGAGGCCGACGAGCCGGCGTTCCACGAGCGCTGGGAGGCGCGGGTGTTCGCCGTCATGCGCGCGGCCTTCGCTCACGGGGCCATCCGCAATGCGGACCAGTTTCGCCACGCCATCGAGCGCATCGATCCCGCGGCGTATCTCACCCACGGCTATTACGGACGGTGGCTGGGTGGTGTCGAGACGTTGCTGCGCGAGGCAGGCGTGGTGGACGAGCCCGGCATCCGAGCGTGCATCGCGCGACTGGGGGGCGACCCGGGCGCCGCGGCGGCAGCGAGGCCCGATCCCCGGGCCGACGCGGTGAGCTACGACCCGGCGGCACCGGGCAGTCGGCGGGATGTTTCGGATGCGCCGCGGTTTCACAGCGGTGTCCGGGTGCGCACCGCGTCGTTTCCGGTTCCCGGCCATACCCGCCTGCCCGCCTATGCCCGCAACCGGACGGGCACCGTCACTGCCTGCCACGGCGCGTGGGTCTTTCCGGACAGCAATGCCCATGGGCGGGGCGAGCGGCCGCAGCACCTTTACACCGTGGCGTTCTCGGGGGAGGCTCTGTGGGGCGAGCACGCGGAGCCGGCGGTGACCGTGAGCCTGGATCTGTTCGAGAGCTACCTGCAGGAGGCGCCCCATGAGCCGTGACCAGGCGATTCGCGCCGAGGCCCTGGAGTCCCTGCTCATCGAGCGGGGATGGCTGGCGGCGGACGCCGTGGACGAGGTCATCGCCACCTTCAACGAACGCCTCGGCCCGATGAACGGGGCCCGGGTGGTGGCGCGGGCGTGGCTCGACCCGGCATTCAAACAGCGCCTGCTGGCGGACGGGACGGCGGCGATCGCCGAGCTCGGCTTCGGCGGCGAGCAGACCGAGAAGCTGGTGGTGGTGGAGAACACCGAGCAGGTTCACAACGTGGTGGTCTGCACGTTGTGCTCCTGCTACCCCTGGGCCGTGCTCGGGCTGCCCCCGCGCTGGTACAAGGATCCGGCGTACCGATCCCGGGTCGTGCGGGAGCCGCGCCGGGTGCTGGGCGAGATGGGCGTGGAGCTCGGGCCCGCCACCCGGGTCCGGGTCTGGGACTCCAGTGCCGAGGTCCGCTACATGGTGTTGCCCCGGCGGCCCGCCGGTACCGAAGACCTGGACGAATCCGAGCTGGCGGCGCGGGTGACCCGGGACGCCATGATCGGCGTGGAGGTGTTGTGATGGAGCTGTCGGGTGAGCTGGCGCCGCCCATGGCCAACGGCGAGGCGGTTTTCGAGGCACCCTGGCAGGGCCGGGTGTTCGGCATGGCGCGCGCCCTGGCCGAGGCCGGCCTCTACTCCTGGGTCGACTTCCGCAGATGCCTCATGGCGGAGATCGCCCGGTGGGATCGGGATCCGCAAGGACCCTACGCCTACTACGATCATTTTCTGAATGCCCTGGAGCGCCTGCTGGCGGAGCAGGGGCTGATCGCGCCCGGTGAGCTGCGCTCGCGGGTCGAGGCGCTCGCGGCCCGGCCCCACGGTCACGATCACCCGCCCGCCTGACCCCCCGGCTGCCGCAGCCACTCGGCGACGGTCGCGGCAGGGCCCTGCACCGCGACCCGCGCGCGCTTCGACGAGAGCTGATGATCGTACATCGGGTCGTAGTACCAGGTGAGCAGGGGCTCCACCCAGCGACCGTGGTCGCCGTTCGCGAACGCCCGGTCCAGCTCCGCCTGCACGGCCTGGCGCCGGGCCCCGCCGAGCCGGCGCTCGATGCGCCGCAAGGCGTCGCTGTAGCGGGCGTGCAGGGTGCAGGGGTCGACTCCGCGGGCGAGGGGCTCGCTGACGTACTCCTGCACGATGTTGGCCACCCGCCGCTCCAGGGATTCCTCCAGCACCGCCAGGGGCACCCGCTGCATGTGCTCGTGCCAGCCCTCGGGCAGCGCCAGACGGCCGATGGTACGGCTTTCGTCCTCTACCACCAGAGTGTCCGCCCGGTGCTGCAGGAACGCCGCGGCCAGGGCGTTCTCGAAGGCGACCGGAGGCGGCTGAGGGGTCTCCATGGTGCCGAACGCGGAGCCCCGATGGGCGGCCAGGCCTTCCAGGTCCAGGGCGTTCGGCAGAGTCTTCAAGAGCACCGTCTTGCCGGAGCCGGTGCGCCCCCCCAGCACCAGCCAGCGCTTCGTCGCGGGCGCGTGCTCCAGCACCGCCAGGCAGGTCCGGCGTAACGCCTTGAAGCCGCCGGGAACCCGCGGCAGATCCACGCCCAGCTCGCGCAGCCAGGTCTGGGCGATCTCCGAGCGCTGCCCGCCGCGCCAGCAATAGATCCAGGCCCCGGGGTGGCGCTCGGCGAACTTTACCCACGCCTCCTGCCGCCTCCGGCGAACCTCGCCGCTCACCAGGCGGTGGCCCAGGGCCACCGCGGCGTCGTGTCCCGCGGTCTTGTAGGTGATGCCCACCCGGCGGCGCTCGTCGTCGTCCAGCAACGGCACGTTGACCGCGCCGGGCACGGCTCCGCGGGCGAACTCCGCCGGGGCGCGGACGTCGAGAAACGGCGTGCGCTCGGCCAGCAGTCGTGCCAGGTCGTCGGTCACGGAACCGTTTCGGAGATGGTGCGGCGGTTTCGGAACGCCTCGAGATGCTGGCGGAGTATCTCCAGCACCTCCTGGTATTCGCCGCTCTCGGCGGCATCCAGTGCTTGTTCCTGCAGGGTCACGGCGCGTTCGAAGTCACCGGTGGCCGCATAGGTGGCCGCCCAGGTGTCCAGGTACTCGGGCCGGCCGCGGGCCTCGTCGCTGTCCTCCATGAGCCGGTCCATGATCCGCCGCGCGTACCGCGCCCGGCGCAGATCCTGCTGATCGCTCACGGCCAGGGTCCAGGCCACTTCGTTGACGATGTTGGGATCCTCGGGCGCCGCTTCCACGGCCTGCTTGAACCAGCTCACCGCTTTGCGCACGCTGGCCTCGGTCCCGACACCGCGGGCGTGCAGATTGCCGAGCAGGAGCATGGATTCGGCCTCGCCGTCCTGCGCCAGCTCCTCGAGCCATTCCAGAGCCCGCGGATCACCGGGCTGGTTCACGTCCCGGTCCAGAAGGAACCGGGCGTAGCTCTTGCGGGCGAAGGCGCTGCCGAGCGCTGCGGCCTCGGCGTAGTAGTCGCGGGCGGTTTCCAGGTTCTGGGGTACCACCTCGCCGGTGTAGTGCAGGTGGCCGAGGAACATGGTGGCCTCGCTGTGACCGGCGTCGGCGGCCTGCTTCAGCAGGGGCACCCCGGAAACCTTGTTCTCGTCGCCGTAGTGCCCGTTCAGGTACAGCACGCCGAGGGCGTACATGGCGTCGGCGGAGCCCAGGGCGATGGCGTGCAGGTGCGTTTCCATCACCTGATCGAGCGCCTCTGCCCGCTCCGACTCACTGGTGGCCGTCAGGGCCTGCTCCAGGTAGACCCGTGCCAGCAGGGAGTTGGCGGCCATGTTGCCGGTTCGCGACGCGGCGCGCAGCCAGTCCGCGGCGTCGCCCAGGCGCTTCTGCGATGCCAGGAACCAGCCCACCGCGGTCTGGGCGGCGCTGTCGCCCTGCCGCGCCAGATAGCCGATGAGGGTGAAGGGCGTGAAGTCGCTCGCGGCGCCTTCCTCGGGCCCACGGCGCGCGGCTCCTTCTCCGGCCTTTGCCTTGGCCCCGTCGGGAGTTGTGTCCGTGGCCATGAAGTCCTGGCGCATGCTGTGAAAGAGTCCCGACAGATCGAAAGAGAGGTCCTTGGTCGGGCCCGATTCCGGCCGGGCCTGCAACAGCAGGGAGAACGGCACCTCGTCGGTGCTCTGGTAGATGGACCCCACCGGTGTCCAGCCCTTGCTGATGGCGTACATGCGGGCGTCCGCCGAGGTCACCGCGGGGAACGGCCGCGCCCGGCTGCCGTCGCCGTCGGCCTCCATGGAATCGGTGACTCGCCGCACCCAATCCTGGTGGGGGGCCGCGGCGCCGGGGGAGGCCACGTGCTCGTAGAACCGGGCCATGATGTGGTGACCGGTCAGGCTGCCGTAATAGGTGTCGAGGATGGCGGAGCCGATGGAGCCGAGCCTGAGCGGCTCGTCCTCCATGAGGGCCAGCGCCTGGGTCTCCAGGTCGCTCAGGCGCTCCATGCGCTCCGGCAGGTCCGGTGCCTCGAGAAACGCGCGCCGCAGCTCGGCGGGCGCTACGGTTTCCCCCTGGTCGAGGCGTTGGGTGAGCGCACCATAGTCCGGTGGCGTGGTCTGACAGCCGAGGAGCGCCAGGGCCGTGAGGATCGGCAACAACAATCGCATGTCGGGCCTTATAGCACTTGTACGGAACAAGGCGAAAGGTATGATCGCCAGAAAACAGCAGGGATATAGACATGGGCTTGCAGCAAAAACTCCGTCTGCCGAGCCCGGAGCAGGCGCTGCGTGGCCGTGAGACCCGCATGCCGGTGCCCAGCAAGCATTACGTCACCGGCGCACCCTTGAAGCCGCCGTTTCCGGAGGGCTACGAGCAGGCGGTGTTCGGTCTCGGCTGCTTCTGGGGAGCCGAACGGCGGTTCTGGGAGACGCCGGGCGTCTTCTCCACGGCCGTGGGCTATGCCGGCGGCATCACCCCGAACCCCACCTACGAGGAAGTCTGCTCCGGGCTCACCGGCCACGCCGAGGCGGTGCTGGTGGTGTTCGATCCTGCGCGCGTCGGCTATCCGGATCTGCTCAAGGTGTTCTGGGAGTCTCACGACCCGACCCAGGGCATGCGCCAGGGCAACGACGTGGGGACCCAGTATCGCAGCGTCGTTTTCACCCTGAGCGACGAGCAGCAGGCACTGGCGGAGCGGTCCCGGGACCGTTACCAGGAGGCGCTCACGGCCGCCGGGTACGGACCCATCACCACGGAGATCGCGCCGGCCGGGGAGTTCTACTACGCGGAATCCTTCCACCAGCAGTATCTGGCCAAGGTGCCCGGTGGTTACTGCGGACTCGGCGGCACCGGCGTCGGCTGCGACATGGAGCCGCTGGTCAGGCTCGAGTGACCGGCGCCGGAATGCTCAGTCCAGCGTGGTGCGGCGTGCGCCGCAGCGCTCGCACACGCGGATGGTGACCAGCTTTCCCTGACGCACGTCGAACTGCTTGCGTTGATTCACCTGCCACTTGTGGAAACCACGCTGGCACATGGTCCTGCCGTGCGCCCGCTGCTTACGCTCGGCCTTCTCTCTGGCCGCCTTCTTGCGTGCCGCGTCGCGGATGGAGACGATGTCGGACATTCGGGTGACCTCGGCGGTCGGCATCCGGCGCCGAGCATACCGCAACGGGGGCGGGTGTCGCGCCGGGTGCCGGAAGCTTTTCCGAATCGGGAAGAGACGCGGCGCCGGAATCTGGCAAAATGCCCGCTCTTGTCGCCGGCTGATGGCAAGTCGCTGAGCTGATTCATGACGTTTGGAGTGGGCATCGATTTCGGCACCACGAATTCCGCCGCGGCGGTCTTCGACGGGCGGCGGGTGCTGCTGGTGCCGCTGGAGGGCGATGATCCCATCATGCCCTCCGCTACCTACATCGACCGGGATCTCAAGACGCTCACCGGCCAGGCCGCCATCGACCGTTACATCGACGACAACACCGGCCGCACCGTGGAGATGATCCCGGAAGTCATCGGCGGCACCAGCGCGTTCGTGGAGCACGGGGACTCGGAGAACCCGGCCCCGGTGGAGACCACGACCCAGAAGATCTACGGCAAGCCGCTGATCGACAGCGGCCTGCAGGGGCGCCTGTTTCGCGGCACCAAGCGCCTGCTCGGAGACAGCCGGGTGCGCCGCCTGATGGTGTTCGATCACCCGTTCCGGCTGGTGGCGCTGATCACCCCGTTGCTGCTGCGGATCCGCAAGGCGCTGGAAGCGCAGGTGGGACCGTGCGAGGAGGCTCACCTGGGTCATCCGGTGACGTTCGAGGGCCGCGAGGAGTTCCGCAACAAGACGGCCCTGAGCCGCCTCAGCGAGGCGTATCGCTACGCGGGCATCACCCGACAGCACTTCTACCCGGAGCCCATCGCCGCCGCCGTGAGCTATCTCACCGCCAATCCGGAGGTAGCCGGCGAGCACCTGCTGACCCTGGACTTCGGCGGCGGCACCCTGGATTTCTGCGTCTTGAAGCGCAACGGCGGCGCCCGCGCTCGAGGCGCGAGGTTCGAGGTGGTGACCACCCACGGGCTGGCCCTGGGCGGCGATCACATCGACCAGCGTCTGTTTCGGGAACTGCTGTTTCCGGCCCTCGGCAAAGGGGAGCGGTGGCGGCGCCGAGGCATGGACCGGGAGATCGAGACGGATTTTCCCTTCGAGGACTACGAGGATCTGCTGCTCAACTGGGCGGTGACCTACACCCTCAACCAGAACCGCTACACCACGCCTGTGATGGAGCGGCTGGCACAGGGCGGCCCCGGCGTGGAGAAGTTCCGGCGGCTGAACGAGCTCATCCAGCGCAACCTCAGCTACCAGGTGTTCCAGGCCATCAAGGACTTCAAGGCACGGCTCTCCTACGAGGAGGAGGCGGTGCTCGACATCCCGGAGATCGACGTGGAGATCCGTCTGCGCCGCGAAGAGTTCGAGGCGCTCATCGCCGACCTGCTCGAGCGGGTGGCCGAGGCCCTGGACGAATCCCTGGCGCGGGCCCGGCTGCCCGCCTCGGCCATCGACATCGTGCTGCGTACCGGCGGCTCCAGCCTGATTCCCGCCGTCCGCCGCATCCTCGAGGAGCGATTCGCCGATCGGGTGGTGGACCACGATCCGTTCACCAGCGTGGCCGCCGGTCTGGCCATCGCCGACTACCATCGGCTGGAGCACGATCCGGGCTGCGATCTGGCCGAGGGTGTCTGATCAATGCTCCGCCGGCGGGCGCCACTCGGGGTCCAGGGCGGCGAACAGGGACTTCAGCATCCGGTAGGTGAGACCCCAGACGAAATGGCCGCCGGCCAGGCGATAGCCGTTGAAAACGGTGGGCACGCCGGCCATCGATCGCGTCTCCGTGTCGTGCAGGCGATTGCTGGCGAGTGCCCGGAGCGGCGCCCACACCACCTCCTGCACCTCGAAATTCGGGGTCAGGGTCGGCTCGCCGCTCACGGCGAAGACGTGGGGCGCGATGAGCATGTCGAGGCTGCGGCCCCGCGCCATGGCGCGCTGCTGGTCCAGCGGGCCCAGATACTCGCTGCCGGCGAGATCGAGGCCGACCTCCTCGAGGGTCTCCCGCTCGGCCGCGGCCCGCAGATCGGCGTCGTCGGGTTCCCGGTGCCCGCCGGGAAAGGCCATGTGGCCGGACCACGGGTCGCCGCTCTTGTCGGCGCGCTTGATGAACAGCACGTCCGGGCCCTGCTCCGCGTCGCGCAGGATCACGGCCACCGCGGCTTCCCGCGGCGTACCGGCAATATCCGCCCGTTGCGGCACGTGGGCCGCCAGACGGTCGCGTATGAAGGTCAGGCAGTACACAACTTCTATATGATAGGCGCTCGCCGGAACCGAGGCTGCATGATGTCCAAGCCGATTCGAGAAAGCACGGACCACCAGGAGAACGGGTGCTTCGTCTGTGGTCCTGCCAACTCCGCGGGTCTGGGGGTGCGTTTCCGGATCGAGGAGGGCGTCTGCGTCGGTGAGTTCACCCCCGGCCCGGCCCATCGCGGCTACGACTCGCTGACTCACGGCGGCATCATCTTCAGCCTGCTCGACGACGTGATGGCGAACTGGCTGTGGCTCCAGGGGCTGATCAGCTTCACCGCCAAGGCGGAGATCCGCTACCGGTCACAGCTCCCGGTGGGGACTCCGGTGCGTCTGGAAGGCCGCTGCGTCCGCCGCAAGGGACGGCTGGCGCAGATGCAGGGCCGGGTCATCCGCAAGGACGATGGCGAGGTGGTCGCGGAGGCGACCGGGTCGTTCATGGTGACCGACGAAATCGCGCCCGACGCTTACCGCTGACCGCCCGCGGTCGCGCGCTGACGCTCCAGCCACCGAAGCATCACCGCGGTGGTCTCCTCGGGCATCTCCTGCTGAATCCAATGCCCGCAGGGCAGGGTGTGGATCTCGACGCCGGGCACGTGCTCCTCGAGATCCGGGCTCGCCGGCACCATGTCGTACTGGCCGTAGATCATCAGCGCCGGCTGGTCCACCCGCTGCGGCACGTCCGCCGTGGTTTCCCAGTTTCGGGTGAAGTTGCGGTACCAGTTGATTCCGCCGGTGAAGCCCGAGTGGCGGAAGCTGTCGACGAAGACCCGGAGCTCCTCCTCGCTCATGAGCGGGTCTCCCGGCGCATCCTGGGCGGTGGCCAGATTGATCAGGGCCATGCCGGGCGCCGCGGGGCGCGGGGGCGCCAGCCATTGCCGCGTGCGGTAGAGGTTTCGCAGCAGAGTCTCGACGTTGGCGTCGAACACGGCGTCCGCCACACCGGGCTGGCGGTTGAAGTGGACGATGTAGAAATCGCCGCCGAGCTGCTCTTCCCAGAAGCTCACCCAGTCCTTCGGGCCGCGCCGGAGAAACGGCACGCTCAGGTTGATCACCGCGCGCACCCGGCCGGGATGCAGCATGGCCAGGTTCCACACCACGATGGCGCCCCAGTCGTGTCCCACGAAGATCGCGTCGTCGTAGCCGAAGTGGTCCAGCAGGCTGGTGAGGTCCCCGCACAGGTGGTGGATGTCGTAGGCCGCCACCTCGGCGGGGCGGCTCGAGCGGCCGTATCCGCGCTGGTTGGGCGCGATGACGCGATACCCGGCAGCCGCGAGGGCGGGGATCTGATGGCGCCAGGAGTAGGCGATCTCCGGGAACCCGTGACACAGCACCACCGGGCCGGCGCCGTCCGGAGGCCCCGCGGTGAATACTTCCAGCGTGGCGTCACCGACGTCGATGAAGGCGGGGTCTGGAAAGGGGGGCACGGCGAGCCTCCTCAAGGCGAAAGCACTAGCCTACGCGGTACACTGACCGCAAACCAGCCGCGAGGCGGGATCATGAAAGACACGCACAGTCTCGGCATCGGCTACCTGCTGTGGATCTTCGGCTTCCTCGGCGCTCACCGCTTCTACTTCGGCCGGCCGGTGAGCGGAACCATCTACTTCTTCACCCTGGGACTGCTGTTCGTCGGCTGGATCGTCGACCTGTTCCTCATGCCACGCCTCGAGGCGTCCGCCGAGCGGCGCTACATCGCGGGGGAGAAGAGCTACACGGTGGGATGGCTGCTGCTCACCTTCACCGGCATCTTCGGCCTGCACCGCTTCTACATGGGGAAGATCGTCACCGGACTGATCTATCTCCTGACCGCGGGGCTCCTGGGCATCGGCATCATCTACGACTTCTGGACGCTGAACGAGCAGATCTCGACCATCAACACCGAACGCGGCGGCCTCTACTGACTCATGTACCAGCCGCCGTTGGGCGACAGGGTCTGCCCGGTCACGAACGCCGATTCGTCGCTCGCCAGATAGACGGCGGCCCAGGCGATGTCGTCGGGCTCGCCGAGACGGCCCAGGGGCGTCTGCATCTCCAGGAGCGGATGCATGGGGGCCAGCGGGTCGGTCATGTCCGTGTGGATCCAGCCCGGCGCCAGGGCGTTGACGCGGATCTGATGGCGGGCGAGCTCGTGGGCGAGGGCGCGCGTGAAGCCGAGAATTCCCGCCTTCGCCGCGCCGTAGGCCGTGCCGCCGCCGCGGCCGAAGGTGCCGATGATGCTGCCCATGTTGATGATGCTTCCTGAACCCTGGAGGCGCATGAGCCTCACCGCTTCGCGGCAGCAGAAGAACGTTCCGTCCATGTGCACGGCCAGCATGCGGTGCCACTGGGCGTCGCTGACCCCGAGTATGCCGCCGTCCGGGTCGTCGAGTTGCTCGCCGCGCCCGAGCGCCTCGGCCTGCCGGGCGATTCGCTCCCGCGCCGCGTTGTCCCCCTCGATGCCGCTGATGCCGGCGTTGTTCACCAGGATGTCGAGCCGGTCCGTGATCGAGCCGAGCTCTTCGAACATGGCGGCCACTGCCGCGGAGTCGCTGACGTCGCAGGCCAGGGCGTGGCCGCCGATGGCCTCTGCCGTGGACCGGGCTGCCGCCAGGCTCACGTCGTTGACCACCACCCGGGCGCCTTCCTCGGCCATGCGTCGAGCGATCTGTGCGCCCAATCCCCGGGCGGCACCGGTCACCAGCGCGGTCTTGCCCTGCAGTCGATCCATACGCCACGCCTCCCACGAAATCGAGAAACCATGCTGCAATCCCGGACCGGGCGCAAGAGCGGCGGCGTGGGCTATCATGCGCGGGCCCGCGTTCGAGGAGGAACCGTTATGTGGCTGATGCTGCTGGCATCGTTGTTGTTTCTGGGAACGCATCTCGGCGTCAGCAGCACGACGTTGCGCACCCGCCTGGTGGCCATGCTGGGGGAGAAGGGATACCTGGGCGCCTACTCGCTGGTGGCTGCCCTCACCCTGGGCTACCTGATCTGGATCTACGGCGCCTTGCCGCGTTACGACTACCTGTGGATGCCGGATCCCTTGCTCTATATGGTGCCCAAGGCGGTGATGCCCGTGGCCATGATCTTCCTGGTGGGCGGGTTCATGACTCCAAACCCGACGGCGGTGGGTCAGGAACGGTCGCTGGAGAAGGCTCCGCAGCCGGAGGAGGCGGCCCGTGGCTCGACCCGCATCACGCGGCACCCGTTCCAGTGGGCCGTGGCGCTGTGGGCGGGGGCGCATCTGGCCGCCAACGGTGACCGCGTGTCCGTGGTGTTCTTCTCCACGTTCCTGATTCTGAGCTTAGGCGGCAGCGTGCTCATCGACCGGAAGAAGGCTGCCCGGCTGGGCGCCGACTGGGAAGCCTATGCACGGGTCACGTCCAACGTGCCGTTCGCGGCCATCGTCTCGGGGCGTAACCGTCTCGCGCCGCGGGAGCAGGTGCTGCCGGTGCTGGTCGGGGTCGTGGTCTACCTCCTCGCCTACTGGGCACACCCCTGGATCGCGGGTGTGCGCATCGCCTGATCCGGCTGCTCTTGAATTTTTCGGCAGCGTCCCTATGTTTGCGGCTTTGGCGCAAAGGAGGTGAGGCGAGAACATGATCGAAGCCGAAGGTCTGACCCGCCGATACGGTAATTTCCTCGCCGTGGACGGGGTCTCGTTCTCCATCGGCCCCGGCGAGATCGTCGGCCTTCTCGGCCACAACGGCGCCGGCAAGACCACCATCATGAAAATGCTCACCGGCTATCTCGAGCCCAGCGCGGGGGCGGTGAGGATCGACGGAACCGTGGTGGAGCGGGACCGTCAGCGGGTGCAGCGGCAGATCGGCTACCTGCCGGAAAACCTGCCGCTGTATCCGGAGATGACGGTGGCGGACTACCTGGCCTACAGCGCCGGGCTGCGCGGGGTCGATCCACAGGCGGCGGTGCCGGGCGCCATGGCCGCTACCGAGCTCACGGGCAAGGCGCTCGATCCCATCGCCACCCTGTCCCGCGGTTACAAGCAGCGGCTGGGCGTCGCGCAGGCGATTCTCCACGAGCCGCGATTCCTGATTCTCGACGAGCCGACCAACGGGCTGGATCCCGGCCAGACCCAGCACATGCGCGCGCTCATCAAACGCCTGTCCGAGCGGGCCACGGTGATTCTTTCCACCCACATCATGCAGGAGGTGAACGCCCTGTGTGACCGGGTGCTCATGCTCCGCAACGGCGTGCTGGCGGTGGACGAGCGCCTCGAGGCGCTGCGGCAGAGCAACCGGCTCCACGTGCGCACGGACCGCGGTGCCGACCTGCCCGGGGTGCTCGCCGGGGTGGAAGGCGTGGCCGGCAGCTACGACGCGGGGCAGGGGTGCTGGGAGATCGAGACCCGCGGCGACGCCGATGCGGTGGCGCAGCGGGTGGCGGCGGCCCTGGTGCAGGCGGGAATGCCCCTGTATCAGCTCGCCTCGGCCCAGCGGGATCTGGAATCCGTGTTCCGGGAGGTGAACGAGACGGCCGTGGGCGTGGCCGGCGAGCAAGAGGAGGCGGCTCATGCGGCTTGACGTGATTCGTCGGGTGGCGAAGAAGGAGCTCACCCTGTTCTTCGCCTCCCCCACGGGGTATCTGTTCCTGCTGGCGTTCCTCGCCGTCACCCTGTTCGTGTTCTTCTGGGGCGAGGCCTTCTTCGCCCGCAACATCGCCGACGTCCGCCCCATGTTCGAATGGATGCCGGTGCTGCTGATCTTTCTCTGCGCGGCGCTCACCATGCGCATGTGGAGCGAGGAGCGCCGGACCGGCACCCTCGAGTTCGTCGCCACCCTGCCGGTCGGCGGCTGGGAGTTCGTGCTCGGCAAGTTCCTCGCCTGCTGGGTCCTGCTGGCCATCGCCCTGCTCCTGACCCTGCCGCTGCCGATCACGGTGTCCTTCATCGCCGATCTCGACTGGGGGCCGGTGCTGGCCGGCTACCTCGCCGCCATGCTGCTGGGGGGCGCGTATCTCGCCATCGGCCTGTTCGTCAGCGCCCGCACCGACAGCCAGATCGTCAGTCTGATCGTGGCCTCGTTCGTCGCCGGCGTCTTCTATCTGCTCGGCAGCCCGGTGCTGACGGATCTGGCCGGGGGCTTCTGGGCGGATCTGCTGCGGGGTCTGGGCACCGGCTCCCGGTTCGAGTCCATCACCCGGGGCGTGCTGGACGTTCGCGACCTCTACTACTACGTGTCGCTTCTGGCGGTGTTCCTGGCTTTCAACGTCTACGCCCTGGAAGCCCAGCGCTGGGCGCGGGACGGTTCCCCGGCGCAGCACCGCGGCTGGATCCTCGGCACCGTGCTGCTGGTCGCCAACCTGCTGGCGGCCAACGTCTGGTTGTCCCAGCTCACCGCCCTTAGAGCCGACGTCACGGAAGGCGACATCTACTCCATCTCCGACGCGACCCGCAGCTACCTCGCCCAGCTCGAGGAGCCGCTGCTCATCCGCGGCTACTTCAGCACCCGGACCCACCCGCTGCTGGCGCCCCTGGTGCCGCGGATGCGCGACCTGTTGAACGAATACGAGATCGCCGGGGACGGGCGGGTGCGCGTGGAGATCGTCGACCCCGCAGCGGACCCGGAGCTCGAGGACGAGGCCAACGCCAAGTACGGCATCCGGCCGGTGCCGTTCCAGGTGGCGGACCGTTACGAGTCGAGCCTGGTGAACTCCTACTTCGACGTGCTGGTGCAGTACGGGGACGAGTACGAGGTGCTGGGTTTCCGCGACCTCATCGAGGTGAAGGTGGTGAGCGAGTCGGAGCTGGACGTCCAGCTACGCAACCCCGAGTACGACGTCACCCGCAGCATCAAGAAGGTGCTCTACGGATTCCGTGGGGGCGGCAGCATCTTCGACAGCATTCAGAAGCCCGTGGAGTTCGTGGGCTACCTGTCCGCCGACGACAAGCTGCCGCCCGCGCTTGCGGACTACCGCGGCGTGCTGCGGCAGGTGCTCGAGGAGCTCGCCGACGAAGGCGGCGAGGGATTCTCCGCGGAGATCGTCGATCCCGGGGCCGGCGACGGCAGCCTGGCGCAACGGATCCAGGAGGAGTACGGCTTCCGCCCCATGGCCGCGAGCCTGTTCGATCTGAATCAGTTCTACTTCTATCTGACCCTGACGGACGGGGAGACCGTGCTGCAGATCCCGCTGCCGGACGCTCTGTCCGCCGACGCCACCCGCCGCGCCATCGAGGAAGGGCTGAAGCGCTTCGCCAGCGGTTTGCTCAAGACCGTGGCGCTGGTGGCTCCGGAGTCGCCGCCGCCCATGATGGGGATGCCCCACGCCGGCGGTAACAGTTTCTCTCAGCTCCAGGAGTTCCTGCGTCAGGACTTCGAGGTGGTCGATGCGAAGCTCGATGACGGCCGGGTTCCCGAGGGCGCCGAGCTGCTCATGGTGCTGGATCCCCAGGGACTCGCCGAGCGAGCCGTGTTCGCCGTGGATCAGTTCCTGATGAAGGGGGGCACCGTGGTGCTGTCCACGGGCAGCTACGCCGCCCAGCTCACCCAGCAGTCCCTCACCGGCGAAAAGCGCACCTCGGGGCTCGAGGAGTGGCTTGCGCACCACGGCGTGGTGCTGGGCGACGGGATGGTGATGGATCCGCAGAACGCGGCGTTCCCTGCCCCGGTGACCCGTCAGGTGGGGGGCTTCAGCTTCCAGGAGCTGGTGATGCTGGACTATCCCTACTTCGTGGACGTGCGGCCGCCGGGTCTCAACGAGGACATCGGCATCACCGCCGGGCTGCCCCAGGTGACCATGGCGTGGGCTTCGCCCCTGGAGTCGGGGACGGAGCTCGAGGGCCGCACCGTGACACCGCTGCTCACCAGCTCGTCGGGAAGCTGGGTGTCCAGCGATCCGGACGTCATGCCCAGAATCACCGAGACCGGTTTGTCCGGGTTCGCGCCCGAGGGCCCTCGAGGGCCCAGGACGCTGGCCCTGCTGATGGAAGGCCGGTTCCAGTCCTACTTCGCCGGCAAACAGTCGCCTCTGCTGACGAGCGCGGAATCGGCGCAGAACGACGACGAGCCCCAGACGGATGGCGAGACCGCGGCCGACGCGGAAGACGAGCTGGGCGTGGTCAGCAGTGTCATCGACCGCTCGCCGGAGTCGGCGCGGCTGTTCGTGTTCGGCTCCAACGACTTCCTCTCCGACCAGGTGCTGCGGGTGATCGGCTCCGCCGAGGGCACCATCTACGGCAACAGCCTGCAGCTCATGGCCAACGTGGTGGACTGGTCGCTCGAGGACCGGAACCTGTTGCAGATCCGCTCCCGGGGACACTTCAACCGCACTCTGCCGCCCCTCGAGCCGGCCCAGCAGGCCGGCCTGGAAACCCTCAACTACGCGCTCGCGCTCGGCGGCGTGGGGCTCGTGTTCCTCTGGCATCGGCGCCGGGTGAAGCGGGACGAGCGGATGTACCGGTCGTGGCTGGCGGAGGCTCGAGGATGAACGGACGTGTGACGCAACTGAGCGTTCTGCTGGCGCTCCAGCTCGTGGTGATCGCCGGGGTGCTGGCAACGGGCGCCGGGCTCGGGGATGCGGCACAGAAGCCGCTCCTGCAGTTCGATCCCGAGACGGTGGATTCCCTGAGGGTGGAGGACGGTGACGACGCGGTGGTCATCGCCCGAGAGGGCGGCGGCTGGCGTCTCGAGGACGGCCATCCTGCCCAGGCCGACAAGGTGGAGACCATGCTCGAGCGGCTCGCGGACCTGCCGGCGGTGTGGCCGGTGGCCACCAGCGCCAGCGCCGTCGAGCGCTTCGAGGTGGCCGAGGAGAAGCATCAGCGCCACCTGGTCCTGACGTCGGGCGACGACACAGTGGCCGAGCTGTATCTCGGCACGTCGCCGGGGTATCGGCGGGTCCACGCCCGCCGCGGGGACGACGATGCGGTCTACAGCGTGGAGCTCGCCAACTACGAGCTGCCGGTGAAACCCGGGGACTGGCTCGACAAGACGCTGCTGCAGGCGCAGGGCGAGATCACCGCGGTGGGCCGCGGTGACGCCTGGCGCTTGAGCCGCGGCGCGGAAGGCTGGACGGTGGACGGCCGGGCCGCCGATCAGGACGCCGCCGACGGGCTGGTCACGCGTCTTCGGGAGCTGCGGGTGACCGGTCTGGCGGACGCGCCGCCGGACGAGGCCACCCTGGCGGCGGAGCTGTCGATTTCCGACGGCGAAGGCGAGTACAGCCTCCGGGTCTTCGGCGACGCCGATGGTGCGGATTACGTGGTCGCTTCCGATCGCCGGGACGGCTATTTCCGGCTGGCGAGCTTTGTCGCGGACCAGCTCCTCGTGGACCGCGAGGCGCTGCTGCCGGGCGACGGGGAGGACGCCGTGGCCGCAGCGGCGGACGACGCTGCAACCGATGGGGCTGCGGAGCAGCAAGCGCCGTAGCGGCGCGCCGGGCTACACTGGCGCGAGCGCCGGCACGGCCGGCGCGTCCACGAGGATCTTCCATGGTGTGCCGCGCCGCTTTCCTTCTCTTGCTGTCTTCGCTGCTGCAGGGCGGCTGCATGACGCGGGCAGCGGACCCGGGGTGGGGACCGCGCCTGTCGTCGGCTCCGGAGCTGCGGGCGGCCGCCGTGGACGCCGCTCGATCCCCCGCCACCTGGATGCCCCTGGCAGCCGCCGCGGCTCTGGCCTTGACCGACGCCGACGACGATCTGTCCCGCTGGGCCGCGGACGAAACGCCGCTGTTCGGCGGCGCTGCGGAATCGGCGAGCGACGATCTGCGGATGGCGGCGAACGCGGCCTACGCCGTAACGGCGCTCTTGGCCCCGAGTCGGGGACCGGGCCGTAAAGCCGGCGGTCTGCTGGTGGGTGCGGTGACCCTGGGCCTGGAGAACGCCCTCACCGACGCGGTCAAGGACGCCAGTGACCGTGAGCGCCCCGACGGCAGCAACGACGCGAGCTTCACCTCGGGGCATGCCGGACGAAGCTCGGCCGCCAGCACCCTGGCCAGGCGGAATCTCGACTACATGACCTTGCCGCGCTGGCTCGACACCGGCGCCCGGGTAGCGCTGCACGGAGTGGCCGCCGCCACCGGCTGGGCCCGGGTGGAGGCCGAGCGGCACCACGTGACCGACGTGCTGGCGGGCTACGCGCTCGGCCATTTCACCGCAGCGTTCATGCACCGGGCCTTCATGGCGTCGCCGCCGGCGCCGCTCCAGGTCAGCTTCCAGCCCCGGCCGCGAGGCGGCGTGTGGACCGTGACGGTGCCCCTCGGCCGCTGAAGGCGTGGTTTGATCGTCGGGGCGGACCGACTTACCCTTCTCGAAGCCAGGCGCGCCGGTTCCCGCGGGGTGCCAGGCGGCATCACCATGCGAGGATCGGCAATGCAGATACGCCAGCGCGGACGGCGGGTGGGACCGTCGGCGCCGTGAGCTTCAGATGGCGCGGACGGTTCCGGCGCGGCGGCGACATCGTGCACACCGATTTCGAGCATTACCTCGGCGCCCTGGGCCAACCAGCGAGGGATGCCGACGTGGTGGCGTTCTTCGATCTCGACCGCACCATCATCGCCGGCTACTCGGTGGCGGCCCTGGCCTGGGAGCGCATGCGCAGCGGCTCGGTGCCGCTGCGGCATCTCCTGTCTTCCGCCGGCGTCTTCCTCGGCTACGGCCTCGGCCGGGCCGATTACCACGATCTGCTCACCACCACGGTGCGCGACCTGGCGGGGGAGTCGGAGCAGACGCTGGTGGATCTGGGGGAGCGGGCCTTCCGGTCCCGGGTGCAGGGCTGGATCTATGCGGAGGCGCGCCGCCTCATCGACGCCCATCGTAGCCGGGGCCATCACGTGGTGATCGTCACCTCGGCCACCCGGTTCCAGGCGGCGCCCATCGCCCGCGAGCTCGGGGTGGACGCGCTCTCCTGCACCGAGGTGGAAGTGGAGGAAGGCTGGATCACCGGAAAGGCGTTGCCCTGCTTCGGTGTGGGCAAGCTCTCCGCCGCGGAGCACCTGATTCACGAGCGCAAGGCCGACATCGCCCATGCCTACTTCTACTCCGACTCCAGCGACGATCTGCCGCTGCTGGAGGCGGTAGGGCGGCCGGTGGTGGTGAACCCGAAGAGCGCCATGGCGCGCCTCGCCGTGTCCCGTGGCTGGCCCTGTCTGGTGTTCGAGCCGCCCGGGGTGGGCCGAT
Organism: Pseudomonadales bacterium; assembly: GCA_041686955.1. Classification (GTDB taxonomy): domain Bacteria; phylum Pseudomonadota; class Gammaproteobacteria; order Pseudomonadales; family Azotimanducaceae; genus UBA7803. Next base: position 61,998 of record JAWLCV010000007.1, on the reverse strand, counting down.
GGGCCGCCGCCTGAGCGGCGCCCGGGAGCGGGCGCGGTGCATGCTGGCGCTGCTCGGCGCCCTCGTCACCCCGGTCGTGGCGGATGCCGGGGCCGATGCCGGAACGACCGCCCTGCGTTATCAGGCGTTCGTCGCCGGCGTCCCGGTAGGCGAGGCCACGGTGGCGGTGTCGGTGGGCGGCGGCCGCTACCGGGTGGAAGGCTCGGCGCGATCCAACGGCCTGCTCCGCGGATTCAGCGACTGGCGCAACCGATTTCGGGCCGACGGGCGTCTCGCGGGCCCGGTGCCGGCGCCGACGGAGTTCACCTACACCGAAGAGGATCGCGACAAGCGGCGGACCGTGCTGGTTCGCGACGGCATGCTGCAGGTGACGAAGAACGGCAAGCACCGCCCCGAACGCCCGTCTCCCCGGGCGCCCGACGTGGTCACCGCGCTGTTCGTGCTGCCGAGCTGCGAGGACGATCAGGTGCTGCACACCGGTCGGCACGTGTACCGTCTGAGTCGTCTCGACGGCGGTGCCGGGAGGTGCCGCTATGCGGTGGTGGACGACGACGGCGACCGGGTCGAGGTCGAGGTGGCGTTGGCGGAGCGCGGGGATCTGGTAGTGCCCGAGAGCATCACCGTAAGGGGCTGGTTGACGGGCCGCATCGAGCTGGTGGAGCCGTGAACCGGCACCGCGCAAGGCCGGAATGGACGGAGAATCGGCGCGCTGGGTAGAATGCGTTTCATTTTCAAGCTCCTGGGGGATTCACCATGCGCGAAGCCTGGATCATCGACGCCGTTCGTTCGCCTCGCGGACGCGGCAAGCCCGGCGTGGGCAGCCTGAGCCACATCCATCCTCAGCGGTGCATGGCGCAGGTTCTGAACGGCCTGAAGGACAAGGTGGGCTTCGACCCGGCGGACATCGAGGACGTGGTAGCGGGGTGCGGCAACGGCAGCGGCGATCACGCCCACGACATCGCCCGCATGTCGGTGCTCGACGCCGGCTGGCCCATCTCGGTGACCGGCGTGACCCTCCACCGCTTCTGCGGCAGCGGGCAGCAGGCGGTGACCTTCGCCGCCATGGGCGTCATGTCCGGCCATCAGGAGGCGGTGATCGGCGGGGGCGTGGAGTTCATGTCCCGCTATGCTCCCTTGCATGCCAACGGCTTCCACGCCAACAACGAGCATCTGCTGAAGCTTCACCCCCAGGTGCCCCAGGGCATCTCCGCCGATCTCATCGCCACCATCGAGGGCTTCAGCCGCGAGGACGTGGACCGGTACGCGGTGGAAAGCCAGGCGCGGGCGCTCGCCTCCATCGAGGAGGGCCGCTTCGGGAATGCGCTGGTGCCCATCTACAACGAGGACGGCACCCTGGCCCTCGACCGGGACGAGCATCCGCGCCCCGGAACCACCCTGGAGAGCATGGAAGGTCTGAAACCCTCCTTCGAGGCAATGGGCGCCGCTCAGGTCGAAGGTTACCCGAAGCCGTTCGACGAGATGGCCCGGGACCGCTACCCCGAGGTGGAGCGGATCAATCACGTGCATCATGCGGGTAACTCATCCGGCGTGGTGGACGGGGCCAGCGCCGTGCTGGTGGTGAGCCCCGACTACGCCAAGGCTCACGGCCTGAAGCCGCGGGCGCGCATCCGCATGACGGCCACCGCGGGCAGCGAGCCGCTGATCATGCTCACCGCGCCCGGGCCCGCCGCCGAGCGGTGCCTGGCCAAGGCCGGCATGACCAAGAACGACATCGATCTCTGGGAGATCAACGAGGCCTTCGCCGCCGTGGTGCTGAAGTTCATGAAGGACCTGGACGTTTCCCCCGACGTGGTGAACGTGGACGGCGGCGCCATCGCCCTCGGCCATCCCATCGGGGCCACGGGCGGCATGCTCATCGGCACCGCCATCGATACCCTGGAGCGGCTGGACAAGGAGACCGCGCTGGTGGCGATGTGCACCGGCGGGGGCATGGCCACCGCGACCATCCTCGAGCGGATCTGAGCTCGAGCCGCGGAGGGCTCCCGCCCTCCGCCCTCAGAGGGAGCGGGTGAGTCCCAGCGCCTGCTGGAGACGGCCCGCCAGGGCGTCGGATTCGCCGGGGGCATAGAGCTCGGCGCTGCCGAACCCCCACACCGGCCCCGGCCAGGCGGCGTCGTTTCGCCGCCGGCCCACCACGTGGACGTGGAGCTGAGGGACCAGGTTGCCCAGGGCGCCCACGTTGATCTTCTCCGCACCGCAGACGTCGACGAGCGCCCGGGAGGCCGCCTCCAGCTCTTCGAACAGGGGCAGGCGCGCGGGCTCCGGCAGCTCGTGAAGCTCCCGCAGCCCGCCCCGGCGCGGCACCAGGACGAGCCAGGGAAACCTGCGGTCGTTCATCAAGAGGACCCGGCTCACCGGCAGATCGCCGAGCACCCGGCAATCGGCGGCCAGGCGCTCGTGCAGGCGGAACTCGGCGTCACTCATGAGCCCAGGTTAGCGGAAGAGGTGCGGCGCGCCCAGACGGGTCTTCCCAGCCGCGGGATCAGCATGGGGACCTGGCGGCGGTAGCGCTCGTAAACCTCGCCGTGATGGGCTGTCAGGTCGCGTTCCTCCAGCATGGCGCCGATGACCGTGTAGGCGCTGGTCATGAGCGCGAACAGCAGGTGGGACACGGTCATCTCCGGCGTGCACCAGAACACGAACAGCCAGCCGACGTACAACGGATGGCGCACGATGCGGTAAGGCAGCGGGGTCACGAACGCCAGCGGCGTGTACGGCCGACGGCGGAAGTGCAGCCACACCTGGCGGAGCCCGAACAGATCCCAGTGACTGGTGAGAAAGGTCGACACCAGCACGAGAACCCAGCCGAAGGCGTAGCCGGAATGGAGCAGCGCCTGGGCCAGGGAGTTCTCCACCCGCCAGACCACGCCGCCCAGGGGCTGCCAGAAGACGAACAGCGCCACCAGCGCCAGGCTCGAGAGCAGCACGTAGGTGCTGCGTTCCGCCGCCGGCGGCACGATGCGGGTCCACCAGCGTTTGAACGCCGGGCGCGCCATGACGCTGTGCTGAACCGCGAACAGCGCCAGCAGACCCAGGTCCACGGCGACGGCGGTGGCGAGGGGGACGGTGCGCGGCCCGTCCAGGCTCGTCGGTACCAGGAAGTCGCCGATGAAGCCGATGGCGTAGAGAAAGGTCGCGAAGAACACGAGGTAGCTGACGATCCCGTAGATCAGCACGCTCCAGCGCCCCAGAGCGCCGGTTGCCGGTGGCACGTTTCGATTCATTTGCACGGTCTCCCAATGGTTCGTTGCCAGCGGGCGCCGAAAGCGCCGGCCGGTCGTCTGGTTCGGCCGGCATTGTGGGCTTACACTCGACCGGGGGCTTGATCCGCCGCTGACCCGTTTCTGATCCGTTCGTGACCGGGAGCGGCCGGCGAGACAGTTGAGTACGGGTACCATGGGGGAACGATACGAGTTCGGTCCATTCGTCCTGGACCTGCCGCGGCGCGAGCTCCGCAGGCACGGGGAGGTGGTGGAGCTCCAGGCACGGGTCTTCGACCTCATCGCCTACCTGATCCGGCACCAGGACCGGGTGGTGGGCAAGGAGGAGCTGATCGATGCGGTGTGGTCCGGCACCGTGGTCACCGATGCCGTCCTCACCAGTGCCGTCCGCAAGGCGCGCATCGCACTGCAGCATGGGGAGGACGAAGCCGCGCCGATGGCGCCGATCAAGACCGTCCACGGCCGCGGGTACCGGTTCACGGCGGTTGCTTCGCCCGTGGCCCCGCGGACCCGGGACACCGAGGAGCGGGACGGCTCCCTCCGCCGTCCCACCATCGCCGTCATGCCGTTCGCGAGCCCGGCGGAGGACCATGACCAGACGTTTTTCGCCGATGCGGTGGCCGCCGACGTCACCACCCTGCTCGCCAAGCACCGCTGGCTCGAGGTGCTGAGGCGGCAATCCGCGCGGCCTGCGCCCGACGCGCCGCCGGCGGATTACCTGGTGTCCGGGACCGTGCACCGCATGGGTAACCGCCTGCGGGTGACGGCGGAGCTGATCGACGGGCGGTCCGGGCGCCACGTCTGGGGGGACATCTACGATCGCCGGGTGGCGGACCTGTTCGACGTCCAGGACGAGATCACCCGCACCGTGGTGGGCCGGCTCGAGCCGGAGATCGGTCAGGCCGAGCGCCACAAGGTGGCGCGCGGCCGGCACCCGGATCTTCGCGCCTGGGAGTGCTATCACCTGGCGCTGCTGCACTTCTACCGGTTCACGGCCGAGGACAACTCCGAGGCCCGGCGGTTGCTTCAGCGAAGCCGGGAGCTCGACCCCGCCTTCGGCGAAGCTCACGCCTGGTGGGCCTACGCCACGGTGCTCGGCATGGTCTACTGGAACGAAGCGCCCGATCGGCGCCTGCTCGACGACGCCCTGGAGGCCACGCAGCAGGCCCTGCACCTGGATGATCGCAACGCGCTGTTCTACGCGCTGAAGGCCAGGGTTCAGCTCGCTCGCGGCGAGTACGAGAGCGCCATCGCCGAGAACGACATCGCCATCCGGTTGAACCCGACCCTGGCTCTGGCCCACTGCAGTCTGGGCGATTCCCTGGCCTACGAGGGGCGCTACGACGATGCCGTCGGGCATTTTCAGGCCGCGCTCACCTTGAGCCCCAACGACCCGCAACGCTGGGCGTTCTTCTCCTACGGAGCCCTGGCGCTCCTGTTCAAGGGCGAGTTTCAGCAAGCCCTGCACTGGGTGGAGCAGGCGCTGGAGATTCCGAACTGCCAGTACTGGGCGCTGGCGCACCGGGCCGTGGCGCTGGCTTACCTGGACCGCCGGGACGAGCTGCCCAGGGCCGCGGCTGCCCTGCGTGCCGCCAGGCCGGAGTTCACCCTGGCCTTCGCGCGGCGCAAGCTGTTCTACCTGAAACGGCGCGACCAGATCGAGCTGTACCTGGAGGGGCTGGCTCGGGCGGGGATACCGGCACGGTGACCGTGCCCCTCAGCGCACGGTGATCAGCACCTGATCCATCACGGCGCCGTCGGTGGCCGCCACCGCGAGCCGGTGCGGGCCCGGAGTGGGCTGCCAGTAGAAGGTCTGCCGGGCCGGCCCCAGGGGCTCGCCGTCGAGCACGAACCGCAATCCGTCGGTGGCGCCGCGGGCGGAAAAGGGAATCCGTTGGCGGTGGGCGGGAATGTCGGGATCCAGGGCCGCGATCATGCCGTTCGCGGGGCTGGTGATCTTCACCGCCAGCCCGCTGGCGGGAAGGGCCCGGCTGACGCCGCTCTCGGTGCCCGCGAGGAAGAGCTCGAGACGCTCCGGCTCCACCGGCGGCTCGAAGCGCATCCGGACAGCCACCACGCCGGGAGGTGGAGGCGGCGCCGCGGGAGCGCCTTCCAGGGCGCTGATCACCTCCTGCCAGACGGGCGCTGCGCCGGTGACGCCGGAAACGTCGTGCATGGAGTCGCCCTCGAAGTTCCCCACCCACACCCCCACCACGTAGCGGCTGGAGAAGCCGATGCACCAGTTGTCGCGCATGTCCTTGCTGGTGCCGGTCTTGACGGCGCTCCAGATGGGGGTCGCCAGATGGTTGTCCAGCCCGAAGGTGGCGAGGCGAGCCGCACGATCGCTCAGCACGTCGGTGACGATGGCGGCGGCGCCGGCGTTCATCGCCCGCAGCTCGGGCCCCGCGTCGTCGGGGAGCAACCGCAGCGGCGACCGCACGCCGCCCCGGGCCAGGGTCCGGTAGGCGGTCACCTGCTGCCACAGGGAGACCTCCGCCGAGCCGAGGGCGAGGGCGTAGCCGTAGTAGTCGGCGTCCCGGTCGATGTCCGCGTACCCGGCCGCCACCAGGCGCTGGCGGAACGGCTCGATCCCCGTCAGCACCAGCGTGCGCACGGCGGGCACGTTCAGGGAGCTTGCGAGCGCGGTGCGCATGCTCACCAGGCCCTTGAAGTCGCGGTCGTAGTTCTGCGGGATGTACAGGCCCGACCCGGTTTCCAGGTTCACGGGCGTGTCCTCCAGCAGGCTCGCCGCCGTCAGGTAACCGCGCTCCAGCGCCAGCGCGTAGAGAAACGGCTTGAGCGTGGAGCCGGCCTGGCGCAACGCGCGAATGCCGTCCACGTGCGGCGCGGTGGAGGTGGCCGCGTTGGCCGCCACGTAGGCCAGCACGTCGCCGCTCTCCCGGTCGGCCACCAGCACGGCGCCGTCCCGCACGTTGCGGGTCCTCGCGTTGCCCACGTGACGGGCCAGCGCGCGGATGGCCAGGCGCTGGACGTCGGCGTCCAGGGTGGTCCGTTGCCGGGCGCCCGGGCGGGTCAGGAGCCGGCGCGCTAGGTGCGGCGCGAGGGCCTCGTCCGGAGCCGTGCCCGAGGGCCGGGCCAGGGTCTGCTCCGCCAGCGTCTCCATGGCGCCGCAAGCCATCGAGGGATCCATGGCGCACGCGCGGGCGGCCACCCGCGCCGGCGCCGCGGCGGGTGCGGGCAGCAGCGCGGCGAGCAGCAGGCTTTCCCGCCGGTCGAGGCCCGAAGGCGCCTTGCCGAGCAGCAGGCGCGCCGCGGCATCGATGCCCACCAGCTCGCCGCGGTAGCCGGTCAGGTTGAGGTAGGCTTCGAGAATCTGCGCCTTGGTCCAGGTTCGCTCCATCGCCAGCGCCATGCGCATCTGCCGCAGCTTGTAGGCCGCGGTGCGGCCGTCCGCCCGCAGGTCGGGCTCGATCAGCGCCGCGAGCTGCATGGAGATGGTGCTGGCGCCGCGCCGCGTGCCGGAGGTCAGGCGCTGGATCACGGCGCCCGCGAGGCTTCGCCAGTCCACGCCGTGGTGCCTGTGAAAGCGCCGGTCCTCGCTGTGCACCACGGCTCGAGCCAGCGCCGGCGACACCGCGTCCAGGGGGACCCAGTCCAGGCGCCGCGCCCCGAGATCGATGCGGCGCCGGTCGAGAATCCGTCCGTGGCGGTCGAGCAGCAGCGCATCGGAGGACGACCACGCCCCCCGGACCGCCTCGAACCCGGGCACATCCACCGGCCGCCACAGCCACTGGGCGCCGAGCAGGGCGGCGGCGGTCAGCGCCGCGGCCAGCCCGCCCACGGCCACTGCCCGGCGCCGGTTCACGGGACGGCCTCCACCGTGATCGGCGGATTCGGGCGGGCGCCGAACATTTCCGGCGCGTACAGGGCCTCGACCCGGGTTGCTGGAAGCTGGAATTCCCCTGGATTGTTCAGCCGCACCGTGTACTCCACGGTCCAGCGCCCCTTGGGCACCCAGCGGTAGTAGGCGCGGAAGGCGTCGAATCGCCGCTCCTCGAACGCCGGCCAAACCCAGCCCTCCCGGCGCTCACCGCTCACTGCGAGCCGAGACTGGCCGCCGAGCCCGCTGCCGAGGATGGTGGAGCCGGCGGGAACCGGATCATCCACCACCACCCAGGTCATGTCCGACTGGGCTTCCAGCTCGAGCCGGACCCGTACCAGATCGCCGCGGGTCCAGCGACCGGGGTTCTTCTGCTCGACGGCGGTCAGCGTGCGATCGATGCGGTATCCGCTGGAGAGCGGCTCTCGCAGCGGCATGGCGGCCAGGGCCTGCACCGTCACCCACGGTTTGCCGCTGCCGGCGTGGCGCACCGCGAGGCTGGCCGGGCCGTCCCGCCAGTCGAACTCCGCGCCCAGCTCGCGGCCGGCGCCGGCCCAGGTGAGCTCGGATTCCGCGCCTGCGTAGCGCAGCGTGGTGGTGCCGGTGACGGGCTCGTTCTCGAAGGCGGCGCTGAAGCGTTCCATGGCCAGCACCCCCCACGCATTGGCCACGGTGGTGTTCCAGTGCCCGTTCTGCTGCCGGCCCAGCGCCCCGCGCACCAGGCGCGGCACGTCATCCCGCCAAGCCGGGCGGTCCAGCAGGCTCGCCAGGGCGCGCACGGCGTTGACGTCGGTGGAGACCATGAGCCACCACAACGCATCGGTTCGCTCCGTGGAGAATCCCAGGGTGGTGCCCTGGAAATTCAGCCGGGCGCGGATGATGCCTTCCGCCTGGGCCGCGCGGTGCGGCGCGTCCGGAATCCCGGGCAGGCGCTCCAGCAGGTTCAGCCAGTCGATCACCGCCGAGGTGGGCCACAGATCGGGCTCGATGTCGATGCTCGAGAGCATCGCGGGGTGGGCGGCGCCGTAGCGGGACAGTGCCTCCAGGGCGGCCAGCTTGCGAATCGCCAGGTCCGCCGTGGGGAGGGCGGACCGGCGCAGGATGCGTCCCTCGACGAAGCCGCGCAGGCCGTCGACGAGCCGCCCGCGCACCGCCTCCGGGATGGTCCAGCCGGATTCGTGGGCGATGGCCAGGACGTAGCTGGTGAGAATGTCCTCTCCCGGGAGCGCCTCGCTGGGGAAGTACTTGAGCAGGCCGTCCTCGTCCAGGTAGGCGGGCAGACGCGCCGTCCACGCCTCCCAGAGATCCGGGTCGCGGAGCGCCACCGCGCGGGACAGATTCTGCTCGAGGCAGGTGTAGTCGTAGGCGGTCATGTACCGGCGCACGCCGTCCAGCCCGTCGCCGAGCTTGGAACGCAGGGCGACGTTGATCCCGCCCCGGCCGGGCAGGGCCTGCTCGGGACGTTCCAGCGGCAGGGTCATGGGCGAGTCGAGCCGGGCGATGGTCGCCTGATAGACCCGCTCGGGGTGAGCGGGAATCAGCCGCTGGGCCACTGCGAGGCGATCCTTCGCCGTGCCGCCGACCTCGGCGGCGCTCACGGACCAGTCGATGGCGGAGGCGCCGGTGGGGGCCCGCACCTGCCAGACCACGTCCCGCGCTTCGCCGGCCTCCAGGGCGATTCGCTGGGGCGCCAGTGCCTCGCCGGCGGCGGCCGCCGTGGTCGTGGCGGCGACCTCCGCCTCGACATCGCGGTCCGAGGCATTGCGCACGGTGAAGGTGGCGGCGAACACATCGCCCTCGCGCACCAGGGGCGGCAGGCCGGAGAGCAGCATCAGATCCTGGGTGGTGGTCACGGTGGCGCTGCCGGTGCCGAACAGCTCGGCGCCGGCGTGAGCCACGGCGACGATGCGGAAGCGGGTCAGCGAGTCGTTCAGCGGCACCTCGAGCTCGGCTTCGCCGGCGTCGTTCAGGACGACCCGGCCGTGCCAGGCCACCAGGGTGTCGAACAGCTCCCGGGCCTGCTCGCGGCCGCCTCCGCCGCCCTGGGGAACCGCCTTGCGGCCGTAGTGCCGCTTGCCCACCACCTGCATCTGCGCAGTGGCCGTCCACACCTCGAGGCCGCGGTGGCCCATCATGGCGTCGAGCAACTGCCAGCTCTCGTTGGGCGCGAGGTTGAGCAGGCCTTCGTCCACCACCGCCACCGCCACCTCGGCGCCGGGAGGCGGCGGCGTGCCGTCGGCGCGACTCGCTTTCACCCGCAGCTTCACCGGGTCCCGGACCCGGTACACCGCGCGCTCGGGCTCCACGGCGACGTCGAGGCGGTAGGGCGCCCAGCCCACCCGGATCCCCGCGGTGCCGAGCCGGAAGCTGGGCTTCGACAGATCGACCAGCGCCGTGGGCCGGCCCCCGTCGCCGAGGAGCGCCTCGGCCACGCCGAAATCGCGAGCCTGGTCTGCGAGCCAGCTGCGGAAGCCGCCGACCCGCCCGCGCACCGCCAGCACCGAGACGAAGACGTTGGGGGCGTATTCCGGCTGGATGGGCAGCTCCACCACGGGCGCCTGGCCGCGGAGCACCGTCACGAAGCGGTGCAGAACGCCTTCGCGTTCCACCGTGACGAGCGCCGTCGCTTCGCGAAACGGCATGCGAACCTGGAAGCGTGCCACGTCGCCCGGCTGGTAGTCGTTCTGCTCGGGAAGGACGTCCATGCGATCGCCCGCCGTAGAGCCGAACCACCAGTCGTCGTCGCCCACCACCCAGATGGAGGCGGTGGCGCCGGCCGCGTTGCCCGCCGAATCCTGGGCTTCCGCCCGCACCACCACTTCCCCGGCCACGCCGGGCGCCACTTCGCACAACAAGAGACCCTGCGGGTCGGTGTCGCCCTCGCAGCGGGTGTCCAGCGCCTCGGTTTCGGTGACGCTCTCGTAGGCGTAGAAACCGCCGATCAGGCGCTTGCGGTAACTGTAGGTATTGCGGGAATAGAGCCGCGCCACGGCCCGCCGGCCGGCCACGGGGCTTCCGTCGGGATCCAGGACCAGGACCCGGAACCGCAGTTGCTGCTGGCTCGCCACCCAGCCTTCGCGGCGGATACCGACCACCACCGCGGCAGGCCACAGATCCACCCGTCCGGCCGTGGTGAGGATCTCGCCGTTCGGATCCGCGTACTCGAGCTCCGCGGTCAGCCGTCGAGGCGCGTCCACGTCCGGCACCGGCAGCTCGACCCGGGCGGCTCCGTCTGCGTCCAGCGTGAGCGGCATCAACTCTGCCGCCAGAGGCGGCGCGCCGGTCATGGCTTCCGGGTCGAAGTAGCCCCCCGCGGCGCTTTCCCGTCCGGGGGATACCGGCTGGCCGCCGAACTGGAAGTCCCGGTAGTCGGCGAAGCTCACGCTGAGGGGCTCGGTGGCGGTCCGCAGCTTCACCGCGGCGCCCGCGGCGCTGCCGCCGGACTGGTAGCGCAGGTGCAGATCCAGGGTCACCCCCTCGGGACGTACCTGGGGGCCCGGCGGCCCCTGCACCACCGCCTTCATGGTGGGCACGCGAAACTCCTCCACCCGGAATTGCCCGCCTTGACGCCAGATGCCGTCGGCGAGGCGCACGCGAACGGAGTAATCGCCGAGTTTGGCCTCGGCCGGGATCTCCCAGCGCTGCTCGGCCACGGCATCGTTCCCCACGTCGATCTCGGATGCGTATCGCTCACCGCTGCCGTGGTGGAGGATCTCCACGGCGAGGGTGGTGCCGGCCGGGTGCTGCTCCAGGCCGGACATGGTGCGCCTGCGGAAGAAGTGCTTCATGGAGACGGTCTCCCCGGCGCGCAGCAGGGTCCGGTCGAACACGGTGTGCACCACGTCGGCCGCGTAGCGGCTGCCGGTGGGCAGCCCGAACGCATACGGCTCGATCCCGTCCGTCCAGTTCGTGAGGGTGAAGGTGAAATCGCCCTCGGCCCGGGCGCTGGCCATGTAGACGGGCTGCCCGGAGTTGCGGCACGAGCCGTGGCCGCGGGGCGGGCCGATCACCGCGCCGTCGATCCAGGCGGTGCCGTCGGCGCCGCTGCGGCCGGCCCAGAGACGCGCGCCGGTGCAGAGGTTCGTGAGCTCCACGTCCGCTCCTGGAACGGGCTCGCCGTCGTCCAGGCGAGTCACCCAGAGCAGCGAGCGCTCGCGTCCCCACTTGAGATGCACGGCCAGATTGGTGACCAGGGCCGCGGTGCGGACGTGGTACACGGCCGATTCCTCCAAGAGCGCTTCGCCGAGCTTCGGGCTGGCCAGTTCCACCACGTAGAAGCCCGGGCCGCCGAGGGGTATACCCACCACCTCGGTGGCCGATCCGTCGCCGCTCAGGGGCAGATCGAAGGTCTCCGCGGCATCCGCGCCGGCGAATATGGATTCGCGAACCGGGAGGCCCTCCTGGCGGCGCAGCCAGCCGGCGACTTCCGCGGCCTGGTCCACCCGCAGCTTCCGGCCCACCAGCGCGTTCGGGGCGGTGCCCACGCGGAGATTGCGCACCGTCACCGGCAGCACTCCGCCTTCGCCGGCCTCCAGGATGCCCAGGCTGCCGCTGAACTTGGCCAGGGGCGGAAATTCGTCGGTGGCGAAGGCGAGGGGAAAGCTGGCGGCGTTCTCCAGCGGCCGCTCTGCGTCGTCGCGCAGGTCCGCCGGCAGATGCAGCTCGAATTCGGCGCGGGCCAGGTACGACGCCGGGAAACGGAGAGACTCCACCACGGGACTCGCTCCGGCTTCCTCCATCAGCGGCGCGGTGCTGCCATCGGGGCCATGGATCCGCGCCTGCAGCGCGGCTTCCCGGGGGACCGGCGCCGAGAAGACCAGCGTCACCGGCTCGATGGGCAGACACGGTGCCTGTGCGTTGGCGCGCCGGCATTGCAGCCGGGCGGTGAACGGGGGCCGGGTGCGGAAAGCCAGCGCCTGATCGCTGCCGGTGCTCAATCCGCTGGCGGCGGCGATCCCGGTGCCCCAGACCAGCCGAAGCCGGGCGCCCGGGGGCAGGGGCCTGGCGCAGGCCACCACCATGACGGCGCGCTCGGCCGCCTCCAGGCTGCGGTCCCGGACCCGATGGAAGGTTTCGGCGCCGTTCTTCCACAGGATCGAATAGTAGGCGTAGCCCAGCTCCCGCCGCTGGGCCAGCACCGCCTCCCGCGGTTCGCCTTCCAGTACCCGCACCGGAATCCGCTCGGCGAGCCCCTCCACGGCGCAGTAGGCGTGCGCCCGCACCGAATCCGCGGAGGCCTCGGCGTCCAGCGCGAGGATGAAGATCTGGTTCTCGTCCACGCTGGAGCCCTCGCGGGGCAGCGATGCGCGAATGGCCGGGCCGCCGGTATCGAAGCGGAAGTCCCGCTGACCCGCGACGGGTCGGCCGTCGTGATCCGTGAGACCGTCCTCGAGCGTGAAGGTACAGACCACGCCTCCCGGCAGATCTTCGTCGAAGTCGTAGACCCAGTTGCGGCCGTCCGCCCACCGGCCCGACCCTGCGACGGGGCAGTCAACCGCGAAGGGGTCCTCCAGGGCGGGATCGCCGAGGGCGGTCATGGTGGAGGAGAAGCGCGCCGTCACCTGACGCACGTCCTTCACCGTGCCCTGGGGTGAGAACAGCTCCACCTGGGTGCCGGTTTGCGCCCAGGCCGACGGGCAGGCCAGAAGGGTTGCCAGCAGCACGCGCTGGATGGTGTTTCGCCTCATGAAGTCTCCCGACGGCCGGCAGGCTGTTGGTCGTCCCCCGAGCGGACCCCGGCCGGCGCTGGGTCACTCGTGGGTGGGCGGTCTCAGAACGGCCGGTCGCCGGCCACCGTCGTCCGGTGCATCACCCGCAGATGACCGTCGTAGCCGCCCTGGGCGCAGTGCTGCACCGAGCGGTTGTCCCACATGGTGAGCATGTCGGCGGCCCACTTGTGCTTGTAGACGAAGCGCTCTTCGGTGGCGTGGCGGCACAGGCGCTTCACCAGCGCGCCGCCCTCCTCGTCGGACATCCCCTTGATGCCCACCGTGTAGACCGCGTTCACCCACAGGGCCTTGCGTCCGGTTTCCGGGTGCGTGCGGACCAGCGGATGTTCCTGCACCCGATAGGCGTCGTCGCTCGGCAGAATCCTCATGCTGCGCTCGTCGCCGCGCCCGGCCCGATAACCTTCGGGGCTGTACGGCCGGCGCGCGCTGTGAAGGGCCGTCAGACCGTCGAGCGCCGCCCGCTCGTCCGGGTCGAGCGCGTCGTAGGCGGCGTAGCCGTCGGCGTACCAGGTATCGCCTCCGACCGGCGGGATCACTTTGCCGTGCAGGATCGTCGCCGACGGCGGGCATTCCTGAAACGACCAGTCGGAGTGCCAGCTCCCGCCGAACGGCGCCACCGGTTCGTCCGGGTTGCGGCGAATCTCCAGGATGTGGGGATGGCCGTCGATGGGAGCCACGTAGGGGTCGTGTCCCCAGTCACCCAGATAGCGGGTGAAGCGCTCGAGGTCTTCGTGGCCCATGGGCTGGTCGGGGAAGTACACCACCTGATGGGCGAGCCAGGCCCGGCGGATCCCGGAAATCTCGGCCGGCGTCAGCGGTTTCCGGAGATCGACGCCGGTGATGGCGGCGCCGAAGCCGGAGGGTCGAGGTACAACCTTCACGCGGTCAATCCCAAATCGAGGTCAGCAGATAGCCGGTGCCCAGGGCCACGACTGCGCCGAGTGCCAGAATGATCACGAACGCCGCCACGTCGGACCCGGATCGTGCAGAGCGGTCGGGGTCGGCGGAGCCGCCGGGCTGACGCTGGCGGGTCAGCAGCAGAACCACGCCCACGAAGATCAGGGCGGGAACCAGAAACTGGACGAGGTATCGCATACGGCCTCCCTGGTCGCTGCCGAGCATACCGGCATCGTCTCGCCGCCGGCAACACGGCCGCGGCCGCCGCGGCCCGGGCGCCCGGGACCGAACCCGGGGTCGCGAAGATGGCGGCCGCGGGCGATACTGCGGCCATCGCCATTTCATTCCCGATCATGCTCGACGGTTACGTGCATCCCGATTACGCGGACGTCGCGTCCGCGCTGATTCGCCAGATCCCCAAGGACCATCGCTCCGGTTCCGCCGTCTGCGTCTACCACGGGGGCCGCAGGGTAGTGGACGTCTGGGGGGGCCACCGCGATTCCGCGGGCAACCCCTGGGTGGAGGAAACCACGGCCTGCTCCTTCTCCACCACCAAGGGCGTGGTCTCCACTCTGCTGCACATCCTGGTGGATCAGGGCCGGGCCCGCTACGACGATCCCGTTGCCCGCTACTGGCCCGCCTTCGCGGCTCGTGGCAAGGAGCGCATCACCATCCGCCAGGCCCTGTGCCACGAAGCCGGTCTGTACCGCATCGAGGGCCTCATCTCCCATCCGCGGGAGATGCTCGACTGGGAGCACATGAAGTCGCGCATCGCCGAGGCCGATCCCGTGCACCCGCCCGGTGCGGCCCACGGTTATCACGCGCTCACCTACGGCTGGCTGGTGGGCGGCCTCATCGAGGAGATCGCCGGGCGGCCGCTGCAGCGGGTGCTGCAGGAAGAGCTGGTGGATCCCCTCGGCCTGGACGGCATGTTCATCGGCATGCCGCACAACGAGCTGTACCGGCACGCGGATCTGGTCCGGGGAGTGGCGCTGCCGAACCGCAGCCGTCCCGAATGGCAGCAGTACCTCGCCGACGCCGCGGAAGTGGCCCTGGGGTGGATGGGCGTGGAGCTCGGCGAATTCCGCGCCGCGCTCAACCCCTTCGACGAGGATTTCGACTGGAACACGGAAGCGGCGGTGCGCGCCGTGATCCCCGCCGCCAACGGCCAGTTCACGGCCCGCTCGCTGGCGCGGATGTACGCCATGCTCGCCGGCGGCGGCGAATTGGACGGCGTGCGCCTGCTGTCCGAGGCGCGGGTGCGCGAGATCGCCGAGGTGCGCAGCCGCAGCCGCGACCGGGTGCTGTTCGTTCCCATGCACTGGCGCATGGGCTACCACCGGGTGTTCACCGTGGGCGCCAGTGCGCCCGCCGCCTTCGGGCACTACGGCTACGGCGGCAGCGGCGGGTTCTGCGACCCGGCGCGGAATCTGGCGGTGGCGCTGATCCAGAACCACGGCGCCGGCACGCCCATGGGCAACAGCAACATGCCGCTGATCGCCCGCGCCGCGCTGCGCGCCGTGGATCGGCTGCGGCGATGAGCCTGCCGTCGCCCGAGCTCCTCGAGCGCCTGGCGGGCGGCCGCCGGGTGCTGGTGATCAGCGGGGCCGGGTGCAGCACGCGCTCCGGGATCTCCGACTACAGGGACGAAGCCGGCGGCTGGAAGCGCCCGCCGCCGGTGCAGATGCAGGAGTTCCTGACCCAGGAGGCGGCCCGCCGCCGTTACTGGGCACGCAGCATGCTGGGCTGGCCGGTGATGGCGCGGGCCCGGCCGAATCCCGCGCACCGCGCCCTGGCGGCACTCGAGCGAATCGGCGTCGTCGCCGGCGTCGTCACCCAGAACGTGGACGGGCTGCATCAGCGGGCGGGCCACCGCCGGGTGCTCGAGCTGCACGGAGCCCTGGCGGAGGTGGTCTGCCTCGCTTGCGGCGCCCGCAGCCCCCGCGCCGAATTGCAGCGGTGGCTCGAGGCGGAGAACGCCTTCGTGCTGGGCGCTCCCGCCGCCGCGGCGCCGGACGGCGATGCGGACGTGGGCGCCGAGCTCGACCTCTCGGCGTTCCGGACACCCTCGTGCCGGACCTGCGGAGGCCTCGTGAAGCCCGATGTGGTCTTCTACGGCGATTCGGTCCCGCGGGATCGTGTCGCCCGGGCTTACGCGCTGGTAGAGTCGGCGGATGTGGTGCTCATCGCCGGGTCGTCCCTCATGGTCTATTCCAGCTTCCGGTTCTGCCGCCGGGCCCACGAGCTCGGCATTCCGCTGGTGGCGGTCAACCAGGGCGTCACCCGCGCGGACCCCTGGCTCGCCTGCAAGGCCGACGCGGACTGCGCCGAATTGCTGCCGTCGCTGGCGGCGGCGCTGGGGGCGCCCGTGACCGGTGGCGCCGGAGACTGAGCCGCCCCCGGGGTCGTCCATGCTGAGATTTCTGCTGCTGGGATGGCTGCTGTTTCCCGCTGCGCTGGCAGCGGCGCCGGGTTGTCGCGATCTCACCGACCTCGGGCGGGAGGATCTGGAGACCTTCGATTTCGAAGCGCCGTCCGACGCCTGGCACGACCTGCCGGCGGGGGAGACCTACCGTCTCGGCGAGATCGCCGTGGTGCGCCAGAACGTGTTCGAACGCGAGGAGAACTGGCTCCACCGGGCCGCCAACCGCTATCACGTGCGCACCCGGGAGGCGGTGGTGCGAAGCGTCCTGCCGGTGGTGCCCGGCGAACCGGTGAGCGAGCTGGTCCTCGAGGAAGCGGAGCGGATCCTCCGCTCCAAGGTGTATCTTTACGATGCCCGGGTGATTCCCCGCCGGCTGTGCGGCGACGTGCTGGACCTGTTCGTGGTCACCCGGGACGTCTGGACGCTGGAGCCGAGAGTGTCGTTGCAGCGCTCGGGCGGCGAGAACGACGTGGGCTTCGGGCTCGGCGACACCAATCTCGCGGGCTCGGGCAAGGAACTGGCCATCGGCTTCGAGAAGGACGAGGACCGGCGCGGGCTGAACCTGTTCTACGCCGACCCCAACATCGGCGGCAGCCGCTGGTCCGGCGACGTTCTGGTGGTGGACAACGACGACGGCGAGCGGCTGGCGGGCAGCCTGAACCGGCCGTTCTTTTCGCTGGACACCCGCCGCGCTTTCCTGACCTCCGCCGACCACTTCAGCCGCGACGAGGGGCTCTATTTCCTGAGCGACGAGGTCTGGGAGTACGACGCCGAAACGCGGATGACCCGGATCGCCGCCGGGTTCTCCACCGGGCGCCAGGACCGGTTCGTGCACCGCTTCCTGTTCGGGTACGGCTACGAGGATTACGAGTTCGATTTTCCGGCGGAGTTCGTCGCGGCGTTCCCCGGCGCCGCCCCTCCGGACCGGGAGTACGCCTATCCCTTCGTGGCCTACGAGCGCATCGAGGACGAATATCAGACCCGGACGAATCTGGACCGGGTGCAGCTCACGGAGGACGTGGCGTTGGGCACCCGGCTGTACCTGGAGCTGGGCTTCGCCGGCGCGTCGGCGCCGGCGGGCGACCATCTGGTGGGGAGGATCACCTTCGCCGACGCGGCCTGGCTGGGGGAGCGGCAGCTCTTCACCTTCGCCGCGGCGCTGTCCGGCTACTACGACCTGGAGGATCACGCCCGGGAGAACGTGGTGGCCGATCTCCTGGCCGAGTATCGCCACAGCCACGACGAGGACTGGAGTCTCCTGGTGCGCGGCTCCGCCACCTTCGCCTGGAATCAGACCCTGGATCGGCAGCTGCTCCTGGGGGGCGAGGAGGGCCTGCGCGGCTACCCGAACCGGTATCAGACCGGCGACCGGCGGTTCCTGCTGACCATCGAGGAGCGCTACTACGCCGACGTCTACCCGTTCCGCATGTTCCGGCTGGGGGCCGCTGCGTTCCTCGACGTGGGCCGGGCCTGGTACGAGCACGAGGCGCCGCCGTGGGTGCCCGGGGGACGTGACGAATCCTACTTCGGCGTGCTCAGCAACGTAGGCATAGGGCTGCGGCTGGAATCCACCCGGACGCGGCGCGACCGCATCGTGCACCTGGACGTGGCCTTTCCCCTGGTGGACGGCCCGAAAACCAGCGGCGTGGAGGTCACTCTCACCGCCAAGCGGTCGCTCTAGCGTCTATTCCGGCGCCCGATCGCCCGCGCGAGTTGAGCGGCTCCCGACCCTACGTTATAGTCGGATTGATCGTCGTCAAAGCAGCAGAAAAGACGGGGCTCCACGACACATCCATGACCGGATACACCACGAGCGAAGTCTCAGAGCTCATCGGCCTCTCACCCTCCCAGGTACGACACTTCGTCCGGCGCTCGTTGCTGGCCCCCCGGCGCAACGACCGCGGCGAGTACGTGTTCGGCTTTCAGGACGTGGTGCTGCTGCGCACCGCCAAGAGCCTGATGGAGTCCCGGGTTTCCAGCCGCCGGGCGCTGCGCGCCCTGTTGCAGGTGCGGGCCGGGCTGGGTGCGAGAAGGGCGCTCACCGGAGTGCGCATCTACGTTGACGGCAACAACGTGATGGTGCGCGAGGACAATCTGCTCTGGGAGGCGGAAACCGGGCAGACCCATTTCGATTTCGGGGCTCGTGGCGCGGCCACGGCTCCGCCGGTGGCGCGGCTGTCGGATCGCAGCCTCATCGTGGCGCGGGAACCGGATACCCTGGACAGCGACGAGTGGTACAACCTGGGCCTGGATCTGGAGGAGGCCAACTCGCCCCGGGCCATGGACGCCTACGTCAAGGCCCTCGAGCTGAACCCGCGCAATGCGGACGCCCATGTCAATCTCGGCCGCCTGCTGCAGTTGCGCGGCGACCTCAGGCGCGCCAAGCGGCATTACGAGCGGGCCGTGGATCTGGTGCCGACGCACCAGCTCGCGCTGTACAACCTGGGTACCGTATTCGACGAGCTGAACGAGCTGGATTCCGCAGCCGACTATTACCTGCGGGCGCCGTCGGTGCCCGACGCTCACTACAATCTGTCGCGCATCTTCGAGATCCTCGGCGACGAGCTGGCGGCACGCCGCCACATGCGCAGCTACCGGCAGCTCGTCGAGGTCGAGTGATCCCGCGTCAGGATTCGTAGCGGTATCCCTGCCGCAACAGCGCCTGGGCGTCGATGTCGCCCGCCTGGCAGGCGCGGACCCGATCCATGCGGAAGACGTAGTAGCGGGTCACCTCCGGTTCCCGCACCACCACGTCGAGACGCTGATCCGCGGGAACGGACCGGAAGGTGGCGCCGTAGCCGCAGACGGCCCGGGCCACGGCGTCGTCCACCGTCGTGGGCTCGACGCCTGCCTCCGGTTCCTCCGCCGGCAGGCCTTCGATCATCTCCCGCCGCAGGGCATCCGCCTCCCGCTCGAGCTCCAGCTCCTCCTGGTTCAGCGCTTCCAGCTCCGCCCGCAGGCGCTCGATGTCGGCTCCCACTGCGGCGGCGGTCTCGGCGTCCTCCACGCGCAGCAGGGCGCGACGCCGTTCCCGGAGCTCGGCGCGCAGCGCACGCTGCTCGGCACGGACCGCCCGCGCCGACTCGCGGATCGCCCGAAGCTCCTCGAGCTCTTCCTGCTGATGGGGGGTGAGGCCCAGGTCGAGCTCCGCCAGAATGTCGTGGATCATGTCGGGAATGTCTTCCAGCCGGGCGGTCTCCGGGTCGATGCGCACGCGGCCGTCCTGCAGGCGGAGCCAGGGGCGGGTCAGCTCGACGAGCACCAGAACCCCCTGTTCGACCAGATAGCCGGCTTCCACCCGGTCCACGCGCAGGCTCTCCGGCAGGCTCTCGGCCAGCGCTGCGCGCATCACGTCGGCGCCGATCCGAAGCTCCCGGCGCATGGCCGGGTAGCCTTCCGGGTCCCGGGAGGCGGCGGGCGCCGGCGCGCCCGAAGTGACCGGCGGCAGAAGCAGGAGCGCGGCGCCGAGCACGGCGCACAACTGCCGGCGGGTCGAGGCGGCGTTCACAGGGACTCCCGGCCCGCAGGCCCGGCGGCTGCTGCCGGCTGGAGCCGCCCGCGCAGCCGGTCGAGCTCGCGCTGGCTCTCGATCTGGTGGACGATGACGTACTTCAGGCTCTGCTGAGTCGCCAGGTCGCGGCGGTCCATCTCCGCCTTCAGCAGCGTGCTCAGCGCCTCCAGCTCCTGCCGGCGTTCCTCGCGGGCCGCTTGCAGCAGCTCCGCCACGCTGGCGTTTCCGGCCGCTGCATCGGCGCCCGGCAGGGGACCGGCTCCGGCTTCGGGGGCAGCGGCAGGGTTCAACCAGGCGGCCAGGGCGAGCAGCAGCGCCGCGCCGCTCGCCAGCGGTGGCAGCCAGCGCAGCAGTGCTGCTCTCCAGCCCGCGGCCGACGGACGGCCAGCGTGCCGCGGCGTTTCCGCGAGGCCCGGGGCCGGATTCCAGGGCGGCGGCACCACCTCGTGCCAGACCCGCGCCCGCGCGCGCATGACGGCGATGTCGTCCGCCGTGGTCCGGCATTCGCGGCAGGCGTCCAGGTGGCTGTCCAGGTCCCGCCGGATTTCCGGGGCCGCCGCCTCGTCGAGCTGCCGCAGCAGCACGTCCCGGGCTTCATCACAACGCATCTCGAAGCTCCTGGTGGTCTCTCAGCTTTCGCAGCGCGGCGTAGAGCCGCGTCTTCGCCGTGTTGGGGGAAATGCCGAGTTGCGCCGCCACGTCGTCGAAGGTGAATCCCTGAAAGAACTTCAGCTCCACCACGTGACGCTGCTCGACGGGCAGTGTGGCCAGGGCGCGCGCGATGTCGCGGTTGGCGTGGGTCGCCAGCACGGCCACGTCCGGTTCGTGGCGGGAGAGCACGACGCCGGCGTCGTCGAGGTAGGCGTCGTGGACCCGCCGCCGGCGCAGATGGTCGGTGCAGCGATAGCTGGCGATGCGGAACAGCCAGGCCGGAAAGGCGCCATCGGCGCGGTAGCCGGGGAGGTTGCGGTACACGCCCATGAAGATCTCCTGCATCAGGTCGAACGCATCGTCCTGGTGGCCTACCATGCGCAGCGCGTAGTTGTAGATCCGCCGCTGGTAGCGGTTCACGAGATCCAGCCAGGCCGCCTCGGAACCGGCGAGCGCCCGGGCAACCAGCTTGTCATCGGACGCTGCGCCAGGCATGCGCCGTCATTCCTCGTGTTCGTCTGCTACAGGGTCGGAGTTCGCCGGCAAAAAGTTCTGCGGTGGCGTCAATCCACGGAGACCAGGGGTATCAGGCGTTGCTCTCTGCGGCGGCCGTGGCGGATCAGCGCCGTGAACATGAGCGCCGCAAGGCCAGCCACCAGCGCGCACCAGATCAGCGCGCCGAGGGGCGATTCCGTCACGTGGCCGAGCTGATAGACGACCACCGCCAGGGTGTACGCCACGGTGAGGGACCAGCCGGCGCTGAAGGCGGCCCAGAACGCGCCCTGTTCCTTATAGATGACGCCGAGGGTGGCGACGCAGGGCATGTACAGCAGCACGAACAGCAGGTAGCTGAATGCCGCCAGGCCGCTGCCGAACAGGGTCTGCATGGCCGTCAAGGTGCCCGTGGCGATCTGCTGGGTCGCCGCCACCTGCTCGGCGTCGGACAGGTCCCCCAGGTCCAGGCCCAGCGGGTCCGCTACGGCCCCGCCCAGGGCGGCCAGGTTCTCCGGCACGCTGCGGAACGCCGCCTGAACGGTGGCGAGCAGGTCCGTCTCCTCGGCGCCGCCTTCGGGGGCGTACAGCGCATCGAGGGTGCCCACCACCACCTCCTTCGCGAACACGCCGGTGAAGATTCCGACGGTGGCGGGCCAGTTCTCCTCGCGAATCCCCATGGGGCCGAACACCGGCGTGATGGTGCGGCCGATGGCGGAGAGCACGGACTTCTCCGTGTCCTGGTTCCCCAGGCTGCCGTCCACGCCCACGCTGTTGACGGTGTTGAGGATCACCACCACGGCCACGATGGCCTTGCCCGCCCGCAGCACGAACCCCTTCAGACGCTGCCAGGTCTGGAGCAACAGGCCCTTCAGGGTGGGCAGGTGATAGGCGGGGAGCTCCAGCAGGAACGAGCTGGCCGGGGAGCGGATGAGGTAACGCTTCACCACCAGCGCCGAGAGCACCGCCACCACGATGCCGATGACGTAGAGGGCGAACACCACGTTCTGCCCGTTGCTCGGGAAGAAGGCGGCGGCGAACAGGGCGTAAACCGTGAGCCGCGCGCCGCAGGACATGTACGGAGCCATGATGGTGGTGAGAATGCGGTCGGGCTGGTTGTCCAGAGTGCGGGTGGCCATGACCGCCGGGACGTTGCAGCCGAAGCCCACCACCAGCGGCACGAAGGATTTGCCCGGCAGTCCGAGCCTGCGCAGCAGGCGGTCGACGATGAACGCCACCCGGCCCATGTAGCCGGTATCCTCCAGGAACGACAGCGCCAGGAACAGGGCGCCGATCACGGGCACGAAGGTGCCTACGAGTTGCACGCCGCCGCCGACGCCGTCGGCCAGCAGCGCGACGAGCCACGCCGGCAGCCCGAGCCCCGTGAGCAGCATCCGCGGCCCTTCCACGAAGACGACGGCGCCGAGCAGGTCGAAGAAATCGATGAAGGCGGAACCCACGTTGATGGCGAACAGGAACATCAGGTACATGACCCCGAGGAACACGGGGAACGCCAGGTACCGGTTGAGAACCACGGCATCGATGCGGTCGGTCACCGTGCGCCGTACCGGAGTCGCGTGGACGCAGTCCGCGAGCAGCCGGTCGATGTAGCCGTACCTCGCCGCGGGATCGTGAAAGGGTTTGCGGGCCGCCACGGGCGGGTTGAAGCGAACGCTCTCGATGGCGTCCTTCAGCGCCCCGATGCCCTCGCCCCGGCTCGCCACCACCGGCACCACCGGACAGCCCAGCTCGTTGCCGAGGCGATAGGTGTCGATGTGCATCCCGTGGCGGTCCGCCACGTCCACCATGTTCAGCGCCACCACCACGGGGCGTCCCTGCTCCAGCAGCTCGGTGGTGAGGTACAGCCCCCGGGCGAGGCTCGAGGCGTCGATGACGTTGACGATCACGTCCGGCGGCGCCACGTCGACGGCGAGCCGGCCGCTCAGATAGTCCCGCGCGAGCTGCTCGTCCAACGCGCCGCTCACCGGTGTGAGGCTGTAGGTGCCGGGGAGGTCCACCAGCTCCACCTGCTCGTCGCCATGAGCGAAGTGACCGGTCTTGCGCTCCACGGTCACCCCCGGCCAGTTGCCCACCCGCTGACGGGCCCCGGTGAGGGCGTTGAACAGGGTGGTCTTGCCGCAGTTGGGGTTGCCCACCAGGGCCACGGTGGCGCGGGCTCGCAGGTGCCCTGCTGCAGCCGTGCTCGCGGAGTCCGGCGCGTTCATTCCCGCTCCAGCAGCAGGCAGCCCGCTTCCCGGGGACGCAGCGCGAGAGAGAAGCCCCGGAAGCGAATCTCCACGGGATCGCCGAGCGGCGCCACGCGGCGGATCTGCAAGCCGGTGCCGGGAATGAGCCCCAGACGCATGAGCTGGGCGGCGTAGGGGGAATCCTCTGCGTACCCGGCTACCCGGGCGCGGTCACCCACGCGAAGCTGTGATAGGAGCACGGGCATGAAGCACCCGAAAACATTACTGCTGGGCGCCCATTTAAATAGAAGTAATTCTCATTTTCAACTGCGGCGGCGGTCCGCTCGTCGAGCGGTGGGGTCCGCTCGTCGAGCGGCCGTCATTTTTTGCCGCGGCGGCGCACGTACAGCACCAGCTCGTGGTCCACCAGCTCGAACCCGTGCTCGGCGGCGATTTCCTTCTGCAGCTTCTCGATGCGCTCGTTGACGAACTCGAGCACCTGGCCGGTTTCCACGTCCACCATGTGGTCGTGGTGCTCGTCCGGCGCCAGCTCGTAGACCGCGTGACCGTCGGCGAAGTTGTGGCGCTGCACGATGCCCGCCGACTCGAACTGGGTCAGTACCCGGTAGACCGTGGCCAGACCCACCGAGTCCTCGGTGTCGAGCAGGGCCTTGTAGACCTCCTCGGCGCTCAGGTGGTGCGGGTCCGCGCTCTCGAGCACCTCCAGAACCTTCAGCCTGGGCAGCGTGACTTTGAGGCCGGCGCGTTTGATGTCGGTGGCGGTCAAGAGCAGGTCCCCGCGTGGGCGGTCGAGCGATGGTCGGGCCGTGTGATGGAGGCGAAGTTAACCCCAAGCCGGCGGTGAGGTCCACCGCGGTATGTACAATCGTCCGTGGGCACGATGACACCCTGGAGGCGAGATGGCGGATCTGTCCGGAAAGGTGGCCGTGGTGACCGGCGCCAGCCGCGGTGTCGGCCGCGGCATCGCCGAAGGACTGGCCGAGGCCGGCGCCACGGTCTACGTCACCGGCCGCAGCGAAAGCTTCGACGATCCGCCCGCGGAGCGCACCATCCAGGCCACCGCCCGAGCCCTGGAGCAGCTCGGGGGGCGGGGAATCCCGGTGCGGGTGGATCACCGGCGCGACGCGGAGGTGCGGGCCCTGCTGCGTCGCGTCCGGCACGAGCAGGGGCGCCTGGACGTGCTGGTGAACAATGCTTATCACGTCCCGGACCTGGCCACCTTCGGCCGGCCCTTCTGGGAGCTGCCCGTCTCCCTGTGGGACGAGGTCTGCGGGGTCGGTCTCAGAGGCTACTACGTCACCGCCGCGTTCGCGGCGCCCCTCATGGTGGCCGAGGGCCGCGGCCTCATCGTCAACGTGTCCTCCATGGCCGGTGGCCGCTACGCCGTCGGCACCGCCTACGGCACGGGCAAGGCCGCCGTGGAACGCATGGCCCGGGACATGGCCCTGGAGCTGGAACCCCACGGGGTCACCGCCCTGGCCCTGCGCCCAGGCGTGGTGAAGACCGAGCTGGTGCTCGAGGCGGCGTCCCGCGGTCTGCTCGACGTGGACCTCCGCCAGGCCCAGTCGCCGCGCTTCGTGGGCCGCTGCGTGGCCGCCCTGGCCATGGACCCGGACGTGATGGAGAAGACCGGCGGCGCGTTCGGGGTGGCGGAGCTGGCTGGGGAGTACAGGTTCAGTGAGATTGGATGATCGCTATCCGCTATCCGCTATCCGCTATCCGCT
>JAWLCV010000007.1:0-37179 GCA_041686955.1 Pseudomonadales bacterium | reverse complement strand
AAGACCGGCGGCGCGTTCGGGGTGGCGGAGCTGGCTGGGGAGTACAGGTTCAGTGAGATTGGATGATCGCTATCCGCTATCCGCTATCCGCTATCCGCTATCCGCTATCCGCTATCCGCTGGAGGGTCATGCGTGAACGCTGGTTCTTGCATAGCGCCTCTTGCGGATCGCGGGCAGCGGAAAGCGGACAGCGAAATCTCACATCTCCAACTCGATCCCCACCACGTCCGCCGCCTTCACGATCCCTGCCCAGGTGTTGTCGTCGATGGGCAGGCCTTCGGCCAGGCGTTCCGCCCGGGACTCCTGCTCGGGCTCGCCCGGCAGGCGCACCCGGTCGAAGCCCCGCGCCGGGGTGGTGCTGGTCAGATACTCCGCCATGGCGCGCACCTCGTGGTGGAAACGCTCCACGCCGCCGAACGCTGCGGGGTCGATCACCAGCATGAGCATGTGGTTGACGATGGTGTTCTCCCGGGGGTTGTCCGGCTGCGCCGTCCACTCGCCGGCCAGGGCGCCGCCGAGCAGCTCGCACATCACCGCCAGGCCGTAGCCTTTGTGGCCCCCGAACGGTCCCAGGGCGCCGAACGGCTCCTCGAACATCACCGCCGGGTCGGTAGTGGGGACGCCCTCGTGATCCACCAGAGCTCCCTCGGCCACCGGCTCCCCCTTCATGTACGCCACCCGTACCTTGCCGAGAGCCACGGCGCTGGTGGCCATGTCCAGCACCAGGGGCTCCTCGCCCGGTCGCGGGACCACGCAACAGAAGGGATTGGTGGTCATGCGCCGCTCCCGGCCGCCGAAGGGCGAGACCTGGGGCGGGTGCCCCACCACGTTGACGAAGTGGATGGAGACGAACCCGGCTTCGCCGCAGATCTCGCCGTAGGTGCCGATGCGGCCGAGGTGGTGGCAGTTGCGCACGCCCATCGCGACCACACCCGTCTGCCGTACCCGCTGCAGGGCCAGCTCGGTCGCTTCCCGGCCCACCACCTGACCGAATCCCATGCCGCCGTCCACCAGCATCACCGCGCCGTTGTCGCGGATCACCCGGGCGTGGGCGCCGGTCGCCAGCGTGCCGTTGCGGATGTTGTTGACGTAGGCCGGGATCATGCCCACGCCGTGGCTGTCGTGCCCCTTGAGGTTCGCGGTGACCAGGTGGGCGGCCACTTCCCGGGCGACGGCTTCGGTGCTGCCGGCGGCGACGAAGATGCGGGTGACCAGCCCGGTGAGCCGGTCGTGTTGGATGAGCATGCCGTTCCCTCCTCGGTTTTTGATAGATTACCCGATCACGCTGCACGGGGACGCTGGATGGACATCGACCGCATGGGGGAGGACGTGGGCCTGTTCGAGGCCATCCGCACCTGCCGCGCCATCCGCCGGCTGAAGCCGGACCCCGTGCCGGAGGCGTTGATCCGCAAGGTGTGCGAAGCGGGCACCTTCGCCCCCAGCGGCGGCAATCGTCAGCCGTGGATCTTCGTGGCGGTCACCGATGCCGAGCGCCGCGCCTTCATCGCCGAGCGCTACCGGTCGGCGTTTCAGAGCTACATCGCGCCGGCCGTGCGGGCCGCCGAGGCGCCGGACTATCCGGAGAGCAAGCGCCGCAACATGCGCGCTGCCATTCATCTGGCGGAGCACCTGCACGAAGCGCCCGTGCACCTGTTCGTGGCCGGCTGGACCCGCCGCGGCGAGCCCCAGCTCCAGGCGTTGTATCCGGCGGTGCAGAACATTCTGCTGGCGTGCCGGGCTGTGGGGCTCGGCGCCAGCCTCACCACCACCCACCGCGCCCATCAGCGGGAGATCGACGAGTTCCTCGGGCTCTCCGAGGACACCCCGAGCTGCGCCCTGATGCCCATCGGCTGGCCCCTCGGCAAATACGGCCGGCCGCCGCGCAGACCCGTGGACGAGGTCCTGTTCTTCGACCGGGTGGAGGGGCTCGATCTCGATCGTCGGCCCCGCCGCCCATCCCCCTGACCAAAGCGGAAGAAGGCACCATGACCCGAGCCGAAATCGACACCGGAATCCAGTCCGACCACGTGCTGGCTCACGAGGACGACGGCATCGTCTTCATCACCTTGAATCGGCCGCAGGCGCGCAACGCCATGTCCGGCGACATGAATGCGGGGCTGGCCCGGGCGCTGGCGTACGCGGAGCGCACCGCCAGCGTTCGCTGCGTGGTGCTCACCGGCGCCGGGGGCGCATTCTGCGCCGGGGGGGACGTCAAGGGGATGGCGAGCGGCGCCGACGCGGGTGCAGGCGCGCGAGGCGGAGCTTCCCTCGACGAGCGCATACACCTGCAGCGGCTCAATCAGCGCGAGACCGCGGGGCGGATGTTCCTCATGCCGAAGCCGGTGCTCGCGAGCCTGCCGGGGGCGGCGGCGGGGGCGGGGATGTCGCTGGCGCTGGCCGCGGACCTGCGCATCATGGCCGACAGCGCGTTCATCACTTCGGCGTTCGCCCGGGTGGGCTTCAGCGGCGACTACGGCGGCACGTTCTTCCTGACCCATCTGGTGGGCTCGGCCAAGGCGCGGGAGATCTATTACCTCTCCGATCGGATCGGCGCCGACGAGTGTCTGCGTCTCGGCATCGCCAACCAGGTGGTGCCGGCGGCGGAGCTGGAATCCGCCACCCTCGCCCTGGCGCGCCGGCTGGCCGACGGACCGCCGGCCGCCTACCGGTACATGAAGGAGAACCTGAACCGCGCCGCCATGGGCGCGGACGTGCTGGAATGTCTGGACCTGGAAGCCACCCACCACGTCCACACCGGCCTCACCGAAGACCACAAGGAGGCGGCCCGGGCGTTCGTGGAGAAGCGCCAGCCCGTGTTCAGGGGGCGTTGACCGCCAGCCCCTTCGCCGCCAGGAACTCCGGGTTGAACAGCCGGGACTGGTAGCGCCCGCCGCCGTCGCACAACACGGTGACGATGGTGTGACCCGGTCCCAGCCGAGCCGCCACGTCCATGGCCGCGCACAGGTTGATGCCGGTGCTGGAGCCGAAGAACCAGCCCTCGTCGCGAAGCAGCCCGTACACCATGTCCACCATGGCCCGGTCGGTCACCTGCACTGCGTCGTCGATGGGCGTCCCCGCCAGATTCTCCGTCACCCGGGAGTTGCCGATGCCTTCGGTGATGGAGGGACCGGGGCTCATGTCGGCCTTTCCCGTGGTCACCCAGTTGTACAGGGCGCTGCCCATGGGGTCGGCGAGCACCACCCGGACGTCCGCGCGCTGCTCCTTGAGATAGCGGGCGACCCCGGCGAGGGTGCCGCCCGTGCCGGTGGCGGCCACGAAGGCGTCCACCCGTCCTTCGGTCTGCGCCCAGATCTCGGGACCCGTGGACTCGTAGTGCGCCTGACGGTTGGCCACGTTGTCGAATTGGTTCGCCCAGACGGCCCCCGGCAGGGACTCGGCGAAACGCCCCGCCTGCTTCTGGTAGTTCATGGGGTCGCGGTAGGGCACCGCGGGTACCTGGCGGACCTCGGCCCCCAGGGTCTCGAGCAGTGTCACTTTCTCCTGGGACTGGTTGTCCGGCATGTAGATGATGCAGCGGTAGCCGCGGGCGTTGCAGACGTGGGCCAGCCCGATGCCGGTGTTGCCCGCCGTACCCTCCACCACCGTGCCCCCGGGGCGCAGCCGGCCGGCTCGTTCGTGATCCAGGACCATCCACAAGGCGGCCCGGTCTTTCACCGAGCCGCCGGGGTTCAGAAACTCCGCCTTGCCGAGTATCTCGCATCCGGTGCGCTCGGAGAGCGTCTCCAGGCGGATGAGGGGCGTGTTGCCGATGGTGCCGGCAAAACCTTGCCTGACGTCCATGTCGCGTCCTGCGGCCGATGGAAGGCGGCATTCTATGCTCCGGCATTTGCCTAACCAAGCCGCTCTCTGCAATGATCCTGATCTAACGATATGGGGGAAAGTTATGAGCGAGCAGCTCGCGACCGGCGACGACAAGGTGGCCAACGTAGCGGCGGCGGGGCTGAACCCGGATCGGGTGATGCGATTGCTCGAGCGGGCACGGCGCGAGGTGGAGGAAGGGCTGCTCCCGGCAGCTCAGGTGGCCGTGGCTCGGGACGGCGCGGTGGTGCTGCAGGAGACTTTCGGCGATGCGGGCCCGGACACGCTGTTCTGCGTCTTCTCCGCCACCAAGGCCGTCACCTCCGCCGCTGCCTGGCTGCTGGTTCAGGAAGGCGCGCTGGACGAGGCGGAGCGGGTGGCGGACATCGTTCCGGAGTTCGCCAGCAACGGCAAGGACGCGGTGCTGGTTCAGCACCTCTTCACCCATACCGCAGGGTTTCCTCACGCCCCGTTCCGGCCTCTGGAATGGCTCGATCGCGAGCGGCGTCTCGCGCGCTTCGCCCAGTGGCGTCTCGACTGGCAGCCGGGCAGCCGGTTCGAGTACCACCCGACGGCCTCCATGTGGGTGATCGCCGAGATCATCGAACGCCGCTCCGGCATGGAGTTCCGCGATTTCGTCCGCCAGCGGGTGGTTGAGCCCCTCGGCCTCGAGGACTTCTACGTGGGCCTGCCGGAGGCGCAGAACCCGCGGGTGGCGCCGTGCGTCTACGTGGGCGAGCCGCTGCTGTCCTCCGATTACGCCAGGCTCGGCCTGCCGGAGCCTCCGGCCACCGAGGTGACGGAAGAGGCCATCCTGAAGTTCAACGACGCCGCCGTCCGGGCGGTGGGCGTGCCTGGCGGCGGCGGGGTCATGAGCGCCACCGCCCTCGCGCTGTTCTATCAGGGCCTGCTGCACGGTGGCCTCGGGGGGCGGTCGCTGTGGTCGCCGCAGACTCTGGCGAACGTCCGCCGGGTGCGCAGCGGCGAGCTGGTGGATCCGGTCTATCGCAAGCGAGCCAACCGGGGCCTCGGTATCGTCATTGCCGGGGACGACGAGCGCAACTACCGGGGCTTCGGCCACGGCAACTCGCCGGAGGCCTTCGGTCACAACGGGGCCGGGGGCCAGCTCGCCTGGGCGGATCCGGCCACCGGGCTGTCTCTGGCCTACGTCACCAGCGGCCACGACCGCAACCCGGTGCGTCAGAGCCGGCGGGGAGTGGCCATCTCCAGCCTGGCCGCCGAGCTGTGCCTGGGTAGCTGACGCCGTGCGCGCGGTGCGCGTGCTGTGCGGGTGGGCCCTGACAGCGGTGCTGCTCACGGGCGGAAATGCGTGGTCCGCCTGGCACCAGGAGGCCCGGCCCATCATGGGCACCCGGGTGCACGCGGAGCTCTGGCACGAGGACGCGGCCGAGGCGGAGCGGCTGCTCGCGGCGGTGATGGACGAGATGCGCCGCATCGACCTCGCCTACAGCCCCTACCGCGAGACCAGCGAGCTGTCCCGACTCAACCGCGAGGCGCCGCGGGGCTGGGTGACGGTGTCGGCGGAGCTGTTCGATCTCCTGGCCCGGAGCCGGAAGGTGTCGGAGCTCACCGGCGGCGCCTTCGACGTCACCTACGCCTCCGTGGGCCGCTACTACGACTATCGAGCCGGCGCACGGCCGAGCGACGCGCGCATCCGCGAGGCCCTCGAAGCCATCGACTACCGCTACGTGGAGCTCGATCCCCAGGGGCCTCGCGTGCGCTACCGACATCCGGAGGTGTACGTGGATCTGGGCGGCATCGCCAAGGGTTACGCCGTGGACCGCTCCATCGCGCTTCTGCGAAGCGCCGGGGTCACTCACGCGAGCGTCGCCGCCGGAGGCGATTCGTACATCCTCGGCGACCGCCGGGGTCAGCCCTGGACCGTGGGGGTGCGGGACCCCCGTAACGCCGACGCCGTCACCGTGGTGCTGCCGCTGATGGACGTGGCGGTGTCCACCTCGGGGGATTACGAGCGATTCTTCGAGGAAGGCGGCGTGCGATACCACCACATCCTCGACCCGGCCACCGGGCGTTCCGCCCGCGGTTCCTGGAGCGTCACCATCATCGGCCCGGACACCACCCTGACGGACGCGCTGTCCACCAGCGTGTTCGTGCTCGGCCCGGAGCGGGGGTTGGCGCTCGTCGACGACCTGCCGGGCATCGATGCCGTCATCGTGGATGCGCAAAGACGGCTGCATTATTCCCGGGACCTGGCACCCCTTGCCGGGGACGGGTCGGATTGACTCGGGTCTCAGTTCTCGACCCTTCGCCCGACCTTCGGCCGCCGGCTGCGCCGGAAACGTGACCCCCACCACACACCGCCGGCGAACCCTGGCGTAACGTTCCCCCTGCCGCCGTCGTCGCCCAGCAGCATCGGATGACGAGCAGTCGGCGGATCGCCCGATGGCCGCAGGCGGTTCGAAGGGTGCGGGAGCCCGCCTCGCCGGGCCTTTCGACGGCGAAATCGTTCCATTCAGCGGAGATGACCGGATGAGGCACGACAGCCGTTCTGCTCGGCGCCGACGCTCGCTGCGAGTGGCTGCCGTCTTTCTCGCATTGCTGATCGCGGTGCCCGCCGGAGCCGTGACGGTGCAGGAACCGGCGCCGGATTTCACCCTGAAGAGCCTGGACGGGACCAATCTGCGCCTGGAGGAATATCGCGGTCAGGTGGTGCTCATCAACTTCTGGGCGAGCTGGTGCGGCCCCTGCCGCCAGGAGATGCCGCTGCTCGACCGCCTTCACCAGCGCTACGTGGATACCGGCTTCGCCGTGCTCGGTGTGAACGTGGAAGGCGACGCCGCGCCGGCCCGGGCACTGGTAGAGCAGATTCCGGTGAGCTTTCCGGTGCTCGTGGACGAAGGTCAGCGGGTGAGCGAGCTCTACCGGCTGGAGGCCATGCCGAGCACGGTGGTGGTGGACCGGGACGGCGTCGTCCGCTACATCCATCGCGGCTACAAGCCCGGTGACGAGGCGAAGTACGTGGAAGTGGTGAAGGAGCTCATCCGCGAGTAACACCGGCCGGCGAAACAGGGACTGATGGTGATCATGCACAGGACAATGCACGCGCGCCTGCTGGCCGCCCTAATCACACTGGCCGCGACCGCGCCACTCGCCGCGGCTGGCGCGGCCGCCGAGGCATTCGCCGAGGCATCCGCTGGCGGCGACCTGGAGGCCGTCAAGAGTGATCTGCTGGCATTGAAGCGCGACCTGGTCATCCTCGAGGAAGATCTGCTGTTTCCGGCGAGCTCCCAGGTGGCGGTCTATCTTTCCATGGACGTGGGCGAGTTCTTCCAGCTCGACTCGGTGACGGTGGAGCTCGACGGCGACGAGGTGACCCATCACCTCTACACCGACCGGCAGGTGGACGCGTTGCTTCGAGGCGGGGTGCAGCGCTTGTACCTGGGCAACGTGAATCAGGGCCGGCACCGGCTCACCGCGTTCTTCACCGGCCGGGGCCCCAGCGAGCGGGATTATCGCCGTGCCGCCACGGTGGAGTTCGAGAAAACCTTCGAGCCCGCGTTCATCGAGCTGGCCATCCGTGACTCGGAGAGCAAGTATCAGCCTGAGTTCAGCGCGGCGATCGGCAACTGACCGTTCGAGCGGCGGACGATGAAGACCTTCCTCTGCGAGCTCATCCTGAGCTGCCTGATGGCGGTTCCCGGCGCCCGGCCGGTGGACGACCTGACCTACGGCACCGCCCTGTACGCCTACTACCAGCAGGATTTCAGCCAGGCGCTCCTCGAGGTGATGGTGGCCGGAGAGCGGCAGCGGCTGGGGGACGATCCGGTGCGCTTTCAGCTCGCGCGCGGCAGCTTCGCCTTCAAGGAGCGGCTGTACCGGATGGCGGCGGAGAGCTTCGCCGCGGTGGATGCATCCGAGCTCGACGCGCTCGACCGCAAGCGTCTGGCGTTCCACCTGGCCCGGGAGCACTACCGCCGGCGTGACTGGAACGCCCTGGATGCCGAACTCGCCGTCCTCGACCCCGCCTCCGGGGCCGGCCGGCATCCGGAGGTGGCGTTCATGCAGGCGGAGATGGCGCTGGCGCGCCGGGATTTCGCCGCGGCGGAGCGCACCCTGGCCGCCGTGGCTGGAAACGACGACCACCTCGCCTACGGGCTCTTCAACCTGGGCGTCGCTTACCGTGAAGCCGGCGACCTCGTCGCGGCCCGGGGCGCGTTCGCGCGTCTCGGCGATCTGCGGGTGCACAGCGAGCCGGCCTGGGACGTAGTGCAGCGCGGACGGCTCGCCCTGGCGGTCACCGCCCGCAGCACCGGCGATCCCTCGAGTGCCGAGACGGTGCTGGGCTCGCTGCCGGCACGAGGCCGTTATCGGGACATGGCGCTCGCCGGCTTCGCCCGGTCGGCCATGGAACGACGGGATCACGAGCTCGCCGCCCGCATCTGGCTGACCTTGCTGGAAGGCGACGGTTGGAGCCCGAGCCGCGCCGCGGCCCATCTGGGGCTGCCCATGAGCCTGGAACGGCTGGCGGCGCCGGCCCACGCTCTCGACCGCTACCGCGAAGCCGAGCGAGTGTTCGAAAGGCGGCTGGCATCCCTCGAGGAGGCCGCGGATCGAGTTGCCGATCCGGTCTGGGTGGAAGGGCTGCTGGAGGCGTCCGCCACGGCGTCCGCCGGGAGCGACGGCGACAGGCGCAGAGAGCGGCTCGTGGCGCTGGATGCGGGGGTGGGTCCGGAGACCTGGCTCGAGTGGCTGGCCCGTGAGGACGTGCACCGGGTCGTAATGGAGTGGCGCGAGCTGGACGACATGGCCCGCTGGCTGCGGACCCTGCCCGACACCCTCGCGACCTTCCAGGAGATCACCGTCGAGCGTCGCCGGCGCGCCGCCAGGGCCCGGGGAGCGCTGGACGACGAGGCGCTGGCGCGCCGGCGGGACGCGCTGGCCGCCGAGCTCGCGGCTCGGGAGGCCGAGCTCGAGAGCCTGGAGCGCCAGCCGGCGCGCATGGACGCGGCGTGGATGCAGCGCCTGGCAGACGCCGGCGAGGCCGAGTTGCTCGAGCGGCTCCAGTCCATGGCGGCCGGGGTGGACACGAACACCAGCGGGGCAGAACGCGCGCGTCTCGCCGCGCGGATTCGCCGTCTGACCGGCATGGTGTTCTGGCGCATCGCCGACGACCGCAGCGCGCGGCTTCGCGAGTTGACCCGGCGTGTCCAGGAGACGCGCCGTCTGCTGGCGGACGTGGATGGCCGCATCGATCGCCTGACCCGTGCGGAGTCGCGCTTCCGGGCGGGGGTGGAGGCCGACTTCACGGCCCTGGGGTCGCGGGCCGGGGCCGTGACCGGTCAGGTGGCGGCTGCCCTCGACGCCCGGGAGCGGGAGCTGCGTCTCGCGCTCGCGCGCCATCTCGAGGAAGAGATGGCCCGCACCCGGGAGCATCTGCTCACGGCCCGCATCGCCATCGCCCGGGCCACGGATCGGCTCGCCGCCGCGTCGCCGGAGACCGCGCCGTGATGCGGGCCCGCCTGGCGATCCTGGCCGCATTGGTCCTGCCGGTGGCGGGCGGGTGCGCCTGGCGCGGCCCGGAGAGCGCCATGGGGCCGGATGGACCCGACCTGGCGGAGACCATCGCGGCGCTGCCGGCCCTGGAGCTGCCGCCGCCGCCGGGCCACGCTCCCAGCCGTGAGGAGGTGATGGCGGCGTACCAGCGGGTATACGGCAGATTGCCCGATCCACGGGACGACCGCGCCGTGGGCAAGCGGCTGGCGGACCTGGAGATGAGCGTCGGCGAGGATCGCGCCATCGCGGGAGGCGACGCGGCATTCGAAGGTGCGATCGCGCTGTACGAGTCCCTGCTGGATCGCCCGGGGGAGGACCAGGACCACATTCTCTATCAGCTGGCCCGCGCCCACGATCTCAGCGGCCACACGGCGGCGAGCCTCGGCTACCTCGACCGCCTCATCGCCGAGCATCCGCACAGCGCCTATCTCCCCGAGGCAAGGTTTCGCCGGGCGGAGATCCACTTCGCCGCGGGCCGCTACCGTGAAGCACAAGCCGACTACGAATTCGTCGTGGCACAGGGTGGGGAGACGCCGTACTGGCTGAACGCCAGCTACATGAATGGCTGGGCGGAGTTCAAGCTGGCCGAGCTGGACCGTGCGCTGACCAGCTTCTTCACCGTCATGGACGCCACCGTGGGCCGGCACGACGTGGAGCAGCTCGCGCCGAGCGAGCGGGAGCTCGTGAACGACGCGCTGCGGGTGGTGACCCTGGCACTGGGGTACCTCGACGGGCCCGACACCCTGGCGCGGCGCATGGCCGCCCTCGAGCGGCCGGCCTGGCAGTATCTGGTGTACCGGGCGCTGGCGGACGATTACCTGGCGCGGGAGCGCTACCTGGACAGCGTCGCCACCTGGCAGAGCTACATCGACCAGAACCCCCTGGACCCCCGCGCGCCCAGCGCGCACCTGGGCATGATCGATACCCTGGTGGCAGCGGATTTTCCCACCGAGGTGCCGGCGAAGAAGCGGGCGTTCGTGGAGGGCTACGGCATTCAGAGCGAGTTCTGGCAGGTGCACGGGCCGGACGTGCGTGCGGCGTATCTCGAGCCTCTGCAGGGTTTTCTCGTCGAGCTCGCGAAAGCCGGGCACGCCGAGGCCCAGGCCAGTGGTGAGCCCGCGGCCTTTCTCGACGCCGCCCGCTGGTACGAGGAGCTGGTGCAGACGTTTCCGGACCTGCCCGCCACCGCCGAGTACCTGTTCCTTCTGGGGGAGGCCTACACCGAGGCGGGAGAGCCGGCGCGGGCGGTGGCCGCCTATCAGCGGGTGATGCGGGAATTCCCGGATTACCCGGACGCCCACGAGGCGGGCTACGCCGCCATCCTCGGCCTCGACCGGATGGTGCAGCAGGCCGCCCCCGACGAGCGCGAGCTGTGGCGGCGGGTGAAGATCGACGCGCAGATCGAGTTCGCCTTCTTGTTCGCCGGCGATCCCCGGGCGCCGGAAGCTCAGGCCGACGCCGCGGACGCCCTCTTCGCCCTGGGGGAGTACGAGCACGCCGTGGAGCTGGCCGGCAATCTGCTGTCGGCCTGGCCGGATCTGGCCTGGAACCTGCGCCGCACGGCCCTCTCGATCCAGGGGCACGGCCAATTCGAGCTGGGGCGGTACCCGGCGGCCGAGGCCGCTTACCGGGCGTTGCTGAGCGGTCCGCTGACGGCCGACGAGCGGCCCGACGTGGAAGAGCGGCTGTTGGCGGCGGTGTACAAGCAGGGCGAGGCTGCTGACGAGGCCGGCGACGCAGAGGCGGCGGTGGCTCACTACCTGCGCCTGGCGGAGATCGCGCCCGGCGCGGAGCTCGCCATTCGCGGTCACTACGACGCGGTGGCGGTGACCGAGGCCGCGGGTGAAACCGCGCGGGCGGCGACGTTGCTGGCGGCGTTCCGTGACGCCCATCCCGATCATGCGCTGGCCCGCGACGCCGCCAAGCGCCTTGCGGCCATGCACGAGCAGACGGGCGACGCCACCGCCGCGGCGCGGGAATACCTGACGGTGGCTGCCGAGGACCCGGATGGGGAAGTGCGCCGGCTGTCGCTGTACCGGGCCGCGGAGCTGTACCTGGCGGAGTGCGAGCTGCAGGCCGCCGCTGACGGCTTCCGCGAGTACGCGCAGCGTTTCCCGGAGCCCGCGGAGGAGCGCCTGGAGGCCGTTCACCATCTGGACGCCCTCTATCAGGAGCTGGGAGAACCCGACCGACGCCGCCACTGGCTCGAGCAGAAGATCGAGATCCACCGCGACATGGGTACGAACGCGAGCCCGCGCGCCACCTACCTGGCCGCCGAAGCACAGTTTCGGCTCGCGGAGGAGGCCAGGGCCGTGTTCGACGCCGTGCGCCTCGTGCATCCGCTGAAGGCGAGCCTGCAGCGCAAGCAAGAGGCCCTGCAGGCTGCGGTGACGGCCTTCGAGCAGGCGGCCGGCTATCGGGTGGCGGAGTTCACCACCGCGAGCACCTTCCGGATCGCTACCCTGTTCACCGACTTGTCGAGCGCCATCCTCGGCTCCGACCGGCCGGAAGGTCTCTCGGAGCTGGAGCAGGCCCAGTACGAGATCCTGCTCGAGGAGCAGGCGTTCCCCTTCGAGGAGAAGGCCATCGCCTTGCACGAGATCAACATGCGGCGGAGCTGGGACGGGCTCTGGGATTCGTGGATCGAGCAGAGCTTCGCCGAGCTCGGCCGGCTGATGCCCGCCAGATTCCAGCGGCAGGAAATGGAGATCGCCTATGTGGAAAGCATTCGCTAGCGCGCTCCTGGCGCTCGTCCTGCAGGGCTGCGCGAGCTCCGCTGGGTCGCCCGGCGGCGGACCGGCGCCCGAGGCGCCTCCCGTCAGCGAGCGCAGCGCCGCCCTGTTCGAACGCGCCAACGGCGCGCTGCAGGACGCCCGTTGGGTCGAGGCACAGACGCTGCTGCTGGAGATCACGGCCGATCAGCCGGAGCTGGCGGGGCCCTGGTACAACCTGGCCCGGGCGCTGATCGGCCAGGGCCGGGAGGAGGATGCGGTCACCGCCCTGCAGCGGGCGGTGGCGGCCAGTCCCGATCATTGCGCCGCCCACAGCGAGCTCGGCGTGCTGCTGCGCCGCCGCGGCGAGTTCGCGGCGGCGGAAGCGCACTACCTGGCGTGCCTGGAGCACCGTCCGGACTACACTCCGGCGCTTCTGAACCTGGGCATTCTCTACGAGCTCTATCTCGGCCGGCTCGACGAGGCGCTGGCGGCCTACGAGCGCTACCAGGCGCTGGCCGCCGATCCGGACCAACGGGTCGGCGCCTGGCTCGTCGACCTCCGGCGCAGGGTGGATTCATGACCGCCCGCCGGCGGATCACCGCTCGCTCCGCGGCTGCGGCCGTGGCCATGATCGCGGCTTCGCTGCGGGTTGTGATGCCCGTCCCAGCGGAAGCCGCCGAGTCCCCCGGGGGGGTGATCGAGCTGGACGAAACCGTGATCTCGGGCAACCAAGAGCTGCCGAAAGTTCTGTATATCGTTCCCTGGCGGCAGCCCGAGGGCCTGCCGGAGATCGAGCTGTCGGCGGATCTCGCGGAAGAGGCGCTGTTTCGTCCGCTGTACCCGCCGGCGCACCGGCGGGAGCTGCAGTATCGGACGGCGGCCGAAGCAACGGACTAGGAGTGACAATGGACATGTACCAGACGGTGGTGGGCTTCTTCCAGGAGGGCGGCCCCTTCATGTATCCCATCGCGGTGGTGCTCGCCATCGGCGTGGCCATCGCGCTCGAGCGCTACTTCTACCTGGCCAACCAGACGCGCATCAACCGGCGCGACTTCGAGCGGATCCTGCCGCTGCTCAAACAGCGCAAGCAACAGGAGCTGGTCAACCTGGTGCGCAAGTCCCGCTCCGCGGTGAGCCGCATCATCGCCGACGGCCTCAGCCGCCGCACCTCGTCGCGGCGCCGGGACGACATCGAGTACGCCATGGAGGAAGGTCTGCTGGAAGTGCTGCCGAGCATCGAGCGGCGCACGCCTTACCTCGCCACCTTCGCCAACATCGCGACCCTGCTCGGGCTGCTCGGCACCATCATCGGCCTCATCGCCGCGTTCACCGCGGTGGCCAACGCCGATCCGGCGGAAAAGGCCAGCCTGCTGTCGGAGAGCATCTCCATCGCCATGAACACCACGGCCTTCGGCCTGATGGTGGCCATACCGCTGCTGCTCGTTCACTCGCTGCTGCAGAGCAAGACCTCTGCCATCGTCGAGAGCCTGGAGATCGCGGTGGTCAAGTTCCTCAACCTCATGGACGGCGACGAGCGGGCGGACACCGGCTCCGGCTCCTCCGCACGCTGAAGGGCCGGCCGTGGATCGGGTCAGGAAGCGCGCTCGCGCCCACCGCGAGGCCGAGGAGCTGGACGTCACGCCGTTCATGAACCTCATGATCGTGCTCGTGCCGGTGCTCCTGCTCTCCATGGTGTTCACCCACACCACCGTCATCGACCTGAACTTCCCGGCGGGCGAGGCCGCGGCTGCGGCCGTGGACCCGGAGGCCGTTCACCTGGAAGTCACCGTGACCCCCGACGGCTTCGTGGTCGCCGACGGCCGGGGGGGCGTCATCAAGCGCGTGCCGCGGCTGGAAACGGGCTACGACTACGCGACCCTGTCCCAGGTCATGCAGGAGCTGAAGCGGCGCATGCCCGACAAACGGGACATCCTGGTGCTGCTGGAACGGGATACCTCCTACCAGACCCTGGTTTCGGTGATGGACACGGTGCGCTCCTACCCCACGGTGCAGCACATGGAGGTGGTGCAGGCGGAGCTGTTTCCGGTGATCTCCCTCGGTGACAGCGCCGGTGGCGGCGTCGCCGGAGTCGCGCCCGCCGGGTTGCCGGCAGGCAGGTCGTCGTGAGCCGGCTGCGTCACCAGCAGCGCCGGGGCGGCCAGCAGCGGCGCACCCGTCCCGCGACCCTTAACCTGGTCTCGCTGATGGACATCTTCACCATCCTGGTGTTCTTCCTGATGGTGAACTCCTCCGAGGTCGAGGTGCTGCAGACCAGCTCGAAGATTCACCTGCCGGACTCCACCGCGGAGCAGCAGCCCGAGAACCGGCTGGTGATCGCGGTCTCCCACGAGGACGTGGTGGTGCAGGGCCGCGCGGTGGCCCGGGTGGCGGACCTGGCCGTGGACGGCAGTGCCCTCATTCCGGGCCTGCGCGACGAGCTGGCCCACCAGGCAGGCCGCCGCGGCGCCGTGCCGGAGGGCGGCCACGAGATCACCATCATGGGCGATCACGAGCTGCCCTACTGGCTGCTGAAGAAGATCATGGTGACCTGCCAGAGTGAGGACTTCTCGCAGATCTCCCTGGCGGTGAACCGAATCACGCCGGAGGCCGGCGCGTGAGCACCGTCTGGGTGGAGAATCCGGGAAGCTTCGCCTTGCCCTGGGACCTCGGCCGCGAGGACCAGCGGCGCTTCAAGCGGTGGCTCGGCCTCTGCCTGCTGCTGGTGGCCGGAACCGGTGCGGTGATGCCCTTTCTCAGCCTGCCCGAGGTGCCGCGAGAGGCCCAGGAGGCGCTGCCGCCTCAGCTCGCGCGGATCGTCCTGGAGAAGCCGAAGCCGGTGGTGCCTCCGCCTCCGCCGGCGCCGGAACCGGCCCAGGAACGCCCCGAGGAGCCGGAGAGGGCGCCCGAGCCGGAGCGGCGTGAGGTGGAGCCGCCGCCCCAGGCGCGGGTGGCGGACGCCCGGGAGAAGGCAGCCAACGCCGGACTTCTGGCGTTCAAGGATGCCTTTGCCGACATGCGCGAAGCCGTAGACACCTCCAAGCTCGAAGACACGGCGGCGCTACGCCGGGGCGCGGGAGAGGCGGCGACCATCGACCGCTCGCTGCTCACGTCGCGGCACGCCACCCGCAGCGCCGGGGTGAACGTGGCCGACCTGTCCCGGGAGACCGGCGGAGTGGCATTGTCGGGGCGGGAGACCACCCGGGTGGACGCGCCGGAAGCCAGCCGCGGTGAGGGCGGCGTCCGCGCGCGGCGCGAAGCGGACACCAGGAGCCGCAGCATCGAGGAGATCCGGCGCATTTTCGACGCCAACAAGGGCGCCATCTTCGCAATCTACAACCGTGCGCTGCGCGCGGACCCCACGTTGCAGGGCAAGGTGGTGCTGGAGCTGGTCATTGCGCCCTCGGGTCGGGTCACCGACGTTCGCGTGGTCGCCTCGGAGCTGGCGGACGAGGCGTTGGTGGCCAAGATCCTCAATCGCGTCCGCCTGTTCGATTTCGGCAGGCGCGACGTCGGCGTGACCACCATCAGCTATCCGGTGCATTTCCTGCCGAGCTGAGCGGCGGATCAGGGCTCGGTGGGCGGCGCGGTCACCAGGTGGATCTCGCGGATGGAGCACGCCTGTCCATCCGCCGTCAATCGGTCGAAACCGGCCCAGATGGTGTTGTCCGAGACGGTTACCCCCACGTGCCGCGCCCACCGCAGCCCCAGGCATGCGCGATTGAGGGTCAGCAGATAGCGGTGATCGCCGCCCATGGAAAGCACCACGTGCTCGTCGTCGAGCAGCAGGACGTCCTCCACCCGGTTCGCCGCCGGAATGTTGACCACCGGCCGGCCGGAACGCAGGAGATCCGCGGCGTCCGGACTCGCCGGAGGCAACGCCATGGCGCTCGGCACCACGCTGGTCGAGAGCGCCAGGGCACACAGGGCGACGCGCGATAACCTCGGCATGGCACAGCTCCCACCGTTGCTTCGGTTCGAGGGTAGGCGTCTCAAACTTAACGCAACCTGAACGTGTCTGACAATCGACTCGATTGCGATCCGTCGTGATCCCCGGCACAGTTGCGGAAAACTTCTCGAGGGGAATCGATGAACGGTACGAAACGGGCCGCGGTGCTGGCCGGCAGCCTGTGGCTGCTGGCAGGTGCGGGATGGGCGCAGCCGGACGAGCAGGTCGATGGGCAGCCGGCCGCGGGGGTTCTCGCGCAAGTGGAGTCGCGGGCCGAGGCGGCACGGGATCTGGCCCAGGATATCTGGGAGCTGGCGGAGCTGGGTTACCTCGAGGAGCAGAGCAGCGAACGGCTGCAGGAGTACCTGGCCGAGCGGGGCTTCAGCGTGCAGGCCGGGGTGGCCGACATTCCCACCGCGTTCGTCGCGAGCTACGGGCGCGGCGAGCCGGTCATCGGAATTCTGGCGGAGTTCGATGCGCTTCCCGGCCTGTCCCAGGCGGCGGTGCCGCGGCGCCAGCCCCTGGAGCCGGATGCTCCCGGTCATGCCTGCGGACACCATCTGTTCGGCGCGGCGTCGGCCACGGCGGGGGTCGCGGTGGCGGACTGGCTGCGGGAATCCGGGCGCTCCGGCACGGTGCGGGTGTACGGCACGCCCGCGGAGGAGGGAGGCTCGGGCAAGGTCTACATGACCCGGGCGGGGCTCTTCGACGACGTGGACGTGGTGCTCCACTGGCATCCGGGGGATCGCAACGACGCCTCGCCGTCGAGCAGCACCGCCAACAAGTCGGGCCGGTTCACCTTTCACGGCATCGCGGCTCACGCCGCGGCGGCGCCGGAGCGGGGGCGGTCGGCTCTGGACGGCGTGGAAGCCATGAACTACATGGTGAACCTGATGCGCGAGCACGTGCCCCAGGAGGCTCGTCTGCATTACGTCATCACCGACGGGGGCGACGCGCCCAACATCGTCCCGGAGCAGGCGCAGGTTTACTACTACGTGCGCCATCCCGAGGCCGAGCAGGTGTTGGCGCTGTTCGAGCGGGTGGTGGCCGCCGCGGAGGGCGCGGCTCGCGGTACCGGCACACGGATGGAGTACGAGGTGATGCACGGCAACTACCCGGTGCTCCCCAACGACGTGCTGGCACGCCTCGTCCACGAGAATCTGCAGCAGCTCGGCGGGCTCCGTTACGATGACGAAGAGCGGGCGTTCGCCGAGGAGATCCAGAAGACGCTGGACGGCCATCTGCCGCCCATCGAGTCCGCGGCCGAGGTCCAGCCGTTCGTGGTGCGTCAGAACATGGGCTCCACCGACGTGGGAGACGTGAGCTGGAACGTGCCCACGGTGGGGTTCAGCACGGCCACCTGGGTGCCCGGCACCCCGGCCCATAGCTGGCAGGCGGTAGCGGCCGGCGGTACCTCCATCGGCCACAAGGGCATGCTGCTGGCGGCGCGCCTGCTGGCGGTTACCGCCGCGGACCTGTTCGGCAATCCGGAGCTGCGGGCGGCGGCGCGCGACGAGTTCGAAGCCCGCCGGGGGGCGGATTTCGAGTATCGCGCCCTGCTCGGGGACCGGCAGCCGCCTCTGGACTACCGGCTCTGAGGCCGATCCGGATCAGGCCCGGGTGGCGGAGAACGTGGCGTTGCCGAAGGCGCCCAGCTTGACGTTGCCGCTCATGTTGTCCCCATCCACCGTGGCGTCGAACTCCAGGGTGATGGCCATGGGGCTGGTGACGTTGGCCTTCCAGGTGAGGTGGTCGCCGTCCACCCGGCCATCGACGATGTCGAGCTCGCCCTGAGACCCGGTCAGTTTGCCGGTGAGCGCGTTGCCCTCGGAGTGCAGAACCAGGGTGCCCTGCTGGGTGCCCATGGGGGTGTTCATGGTGGAGTTCCAGGTACCGTCAGCGCTCATGCCGAATCTCCCATCTATGGTTGGCCCGTCCGGGCATCTGTCAGGATGGGGCGGAGTATGTCACAGCCGCCGCCGCTGGCAAACGTGATCGGTGCGGCGTGAGCATCGGTGTCCTGAACGAGAGCCCGCTGCACCAGGCGTTGAAGGCGCACTACGCGGGCGATGGGGCGCGGCTGGAGGTGAACGTGGCAGGCTTCGTCGCCGACGTTCAGCACGCCGACGACCGTCTGTACGAAATTCAGACGTCCGGGTTCGGCAGTCTGCGGCGCAAGCTGGAGACGGTTCTCGCCAGTCACCGGGTGGTGCTGGTGCATCCGGTGGCCCACATCCGTTACATCGTGAAGCTCCCGGAGGAGCCGGATGCGCCGGTCAGCCGGCGGCGCTCGCCCAAGCGCGGCTCGGTGGCCCACGTGCTCGGCGAGCTGGTGAGCATTCCGCAATTGCTGAACCATCCCAACTTCGAGCTCGAGGTGGTGCTGGTGGAGGAGGAAGAGCTGCGCCGTCACGCGCCGGGGCGCGCGCGCCGGCGTAACGGCTGGCTGGTGGTGCAGCGCCGGCTGGCCGCAGTGCTCGAGCAGCATCGCTTCACCTCGGCCGCCGATCTGTGGCGCCTGGTGCGCGCGCCGCTGCCGGAGACGTTCACCACCGCCGAGCTTGCCGTGGCCATGGACGAGCCCCGCTGGCTGGCTCAGAAGCTGGCGTACTGCCTGCGCGAGGCGGGGGAAGTGGCCGTCTGCGGCAAGCAGGGCAACGCCCTGTGCTACCGGCGGGCATGAGGCGGCGCAGTACACTAGTCCGCCAGGTGGGCGGCGCGGAAGTAGTCCTCCAGGCGCCGGCCCGGCTGGTCGGGAAATTGCGATCCCAGAGTGCGCGACGCCGCGATGCGGTCCACGCGGAAGCTGCGGAAGCCCTGCCGCAGCTCGCAGTAGGCCCCCAGGGTCCAACGCTGGCCCCAGTACGCCAGGGTGAGCGGCCAGACGATGCGTTCGGTGGTGCGGCCGTCGGCGTCCTGGTAGTCGAGGAACAGCCGCATGCGTCGGTTGATGGCCTCGCGCACCTCGCCGAGAAGCTCCAGGGTACCGTCGGGCACCGCCACGGGAGGAACGATCAGCCGATGGGAGTTCAGCTCCCCCCGCAGGCGCTCGGGCAGCACGGCGTCGACCTTGGCCAGTACCCGATCGGCGGCCTTCGCCATCTCCGGGTCGCCGTAAGCCTGGGCGACGCGGACCCCGAAAACCAGCGCCTGGACCTCCGCGCCGTCGAACATGAGGGGTGGAACCAGGTACCCACGCGCCAGCCGGTAGCCTACCCCGGCTTCCCCCTGCACCGGCACGCCGGAGGCGATCAGGTCCTGAACGTCGCGATAGATGGTTCGCTCGGAGACGCCGAGCTGCTCCGCCAGGGCGCGGGCCGTCACCACACGGCCGCGGCCGAGCTGGAGTACGATCTGGAACAGGCGATCGGCGGGACGCATGTTGCCAATCGTAACAGTCCGTGTCGTCTCCGGGTGGTTGCTCCTGACATGAAAGTGTCAGCAGTCATGTGCAAATAAGTAAATCGTCTAAGGCCGTACTGACACACCGATGTCAGTAGTCGCGGAGTATGGTGGCAGCCTGCAGTCAGGAGACCCGGCGGCGATGCCCACCCCCCCTCGCCATCTGACCCGCGCCATCCGGCGTTTCGTCGACCTGCGTAGCGCGGGACGGCGCAGCTTCGCCCTGGAGCAACGGAATCCGCCCCCGGGTGGCGAGCCGCCCCCGCAGGGCGGCCGCGAGCCCGTGCATGCGCGGGCGGCGGACGATGGCCGCCACGACGAGGAAAGCCGGGAATCGGTGTGTGACGTGGACACGCTCGGGGGCGCACGTTTGGTGATAGAGTTCTGAGCGACGCGTCGCGAGCTCTGTTCACAGGGGGGGCATGATCAGTTTCCACGGCATGGCGTTGCGCGAGTCGAGGACCGCCCACCGCCTGATCGAAGTGGACTGGTCCTCGACCGGCCTCGATTCCCCGGCCACCTGGTCGCCGGCGTTGAAGACCGCCGCTCAGCTCGCCCTGAACGCTTATCATCCCATGGCCCTGTTCTGGGGCCGTGACCGTCTGGCGATCTACAACGACGGGTTCCTGCCGCTGCTCGCGGCACAGGCGCCGGAGCTGGGCTCGGGTCCCATGCTGAGCGGCGGGCTGGCCCGGGTCGTGGATTCGGTGCTGGAAGA
Organism: Pseudomonadales bacterium; assembly: GCA_041686955.1. Lineage (GTDB taxonomy): Bacteria > Pseudomonadota > Gammaproteobacteria > Pseudomonadales > Azotimanducaceae > UBA7803. Next base: position 17,045 of record JAWLCV010000007.1, on the reverse strand, counting down.
CGGCGTGCCGTCGTGCCGGGCCGACGAGCCCATCCCGCTCGAGCGCGGTCACGGACTCGAGGAAGCCTACTTCACCCTCAGCTTCAGCCCGGTGAAGGACGAGCACGGGCAGACCCAGGGCGTGCTCGCCATCGCCGAGGAGACCACCTCCACCGTGCTCGGGGCGCGCCGCAGCCAGCTGATGGCCCGGCTGTCCGAGGAGCTGGCGACGCACCCGGTCATGGCTCCAACGGCTCCCTCCATTCACCGGGCGCTGTGCGGTGCCGGCCGGGATTTCCACCGGGCGGCATTGTTCGGCTTCCGCGCCGACGGCGAGCTCAAGCTGCAGTGGTCGGAGCCGGCGGATTTCGCCGGCGAGGTGACACGCGACGAAACCCTTTCCAGCCGCCTGCGGGAGGAGATCCCGGGGGCCGCGAAATATCAGGGGATGATCCGGCTCGGCGAGCGCCGGCACGCCCTGATCGTGGCCGACCCGGAGCTTTTCGCGGAAGCAGCGGCGTACGTGCTCGTGGTGGAAGCCCATCACCTGGTGCGGCTCGGCGACAGCTACCGCCGGCTGCTGCACAACGTGCTGAGCGCGGTGGGCGACATCTGCCTGCACATCCTGGAGGAACGGCGCGACTATCTGGACGTGACGCGCCAGCGTGACGAGCGGGAGCGGATGTACCGGCTGCTGTTCGAGTACAGCCGGGACGCCATCATCATCGCCACTCCGGAGGTGGGGGTGATCGCAGCGAACCCCGCGGCCTGCGAGATGCTCGGTTACTCCGAGGACGAGATCGTCGGGGTGACCGCCAGCGAGATCATCGTCAACGAGGGCGGCCGCCTCACCCAGGCTTTGTCCGAGCGGCGGAAGACGGGCAGCTTTCTCGGTGAGGTGAAGGTGCGGCGCAAGGACGGCAGCGAGGCTGCCGTGGACATTTCGTCGGTGATGTTCCACGACGAGGCGAGCGGCGGCGCGCGGGCCGTCAACCTGCTCCGGGACGCGGGGCCGCGGCTGATGGCGGAGCGCCACGTCGCTTCCGCTGCGCGGCTCGAGGCGATCGGCCAGCTCACCGGGGGGATCTCTCACGATTTCAACAACCTGTTGAGCGTGATCATCAGCGGCGCCGAGGATCTGCGGGCCCGGTTGCCGGAGTCGGATCCGGCGCGGCGTTCCGCGGACCTGGTGCTGGACGCGTCCTTGAAGGCGTCCCACCTGACCCGGCAACTGCTGGCGTTCAGCCGGCAGCAGCCCATGGAGCTGGGCGCGGTGGAGCTGGCCGGGCTGGTGACGGAGCTCGATCAGATTCTGCACCGAGCCGTCGGCCCGGCCATAACGGTGAGCCTGGACCTGGCCCCGCATCTGTACGCGCGGACCGACGGCGCGCTGCTGCAGAGCGCCATCCTCAATCTGTGCATCAATGCCCGCGACGCCATGCCCCGCGGCGGCAGCCTGACCGTCACCGCCGCTCAGGTCCGGCTGGAGGCGGGATTGGCCGAGACGTTGTCCCTCCCCGCCGGCGAGTACGCCCGGATCGTGGTCGCGGATACGGGCGTGGGCATCGACGAGCAGCACCTGGCCCGCGTGGTGGAGCCCTTCTTCACCACCAAGCCTGCCGGCAAGGGCACGGGCTTGGGCCTCAGCATGGTGTACGGCCTGGCCCGGCAATCCGGAGGGGGCCTGCACCTGCGCTCCGAGCGCGGCCGGGGCACCCAGGCGGAGATCTATCTGCCGCTGGCGCAACCGCCGGAGGCCGCGGCGGTGCCGGAGCCGCAGGCCGAGGAGCCTCCCGCGCCCGTTCCGGCGGAGCCGCCGCGGACCGCGGCCGCAAGACACCTGCTGGTGGTGGAGGACAACGAGCTGCTGTCGTCCATGCTGGGCCGCATCCTGCAGGGAGCCGGCTATCGGGTGACGGTGTGCGAGGCGGCGGAGCCGGCCCTGGACCTGATCGCGGGCGGAGAGGAGATCGCCCTGGTCATCACCGACATTCAGCTCGGTGCCGGAATGGACGGGTGGACCCTGGCGGAACGCCTCGAGAGTCGTACGCCGGGTCTGCCCGTGGTAACCATGTCCGGATTCGCGCCCGCGGATCCGGACGCCGATCCCGGCGCCTGGCGCGCGCCCATGCTGCGCAAGCCCTTCCGCCCGCGGGAGATCCTGGCGCTGATCGACCAGCTCCTGCCCTAGCGCATCGACCCTACTCGCTGTTCCGGACCGCGCCGCGGCCGGTGCCCGGCGCGCGGCCCGCGCTTCGGACCAGACGAAGGGCCAGCAGCCCCACCAGCGTCACCCCGGCGAGCAGCAACGACCAGAGCAGCACCGTCTTCCAGTTCACGGCACGAGGCGGAGGCTCCAGCCGCCGCGGCCCGCCCAGCATGCGCGGAGGTTCCACGGAAGCGGCTGGGATGGTCGAGGACAGGTCCTCGCCCAGGCGCGCCGCCAGATCCTCCAGGGGCCAGATGCGGGCCTCGGCTCCGGCCCGGCCGTAGGCCAGCAGGTACGGGGGTTGGCCGCTCACGAACAAGAGCTCATTGGGAAGCCAGCCGATCTCCAGGGCGGGAGCCCCGGTGCCGCCGTCGAGAATCTCCAGCCGCCAGTAGCGATGCGTGGTTCGCGGCAGCACTGCGGGATCGGAAGTGACCTCGGCCTCCGCCGCGCCGGTCTCCGGCAGGGGTACCCGATAGAATCGGTAGCGGCCGTGATCCTGCCACCGATGAGAGGGGTGGGCACGGGACAGCAGCCGCACGTCCAGCAGATAGCTCGCCCCGGCCTGGGTGGCGCGCACGCGGTCGGTGGGAAAGTGCCCGCCCGTGTCGAATTCGTAGCCACCGTCTGCGGGCTTGGGCGACAACGTCTTCCAGTGCCGCTCCAGCGGACCCGGCGAGTGACCGCGGGCCTCCGCCGAGGACAGTGCCGGAAGCCTTCCCGGATCGAGTTGGGAAAGGCGCAGGTAGCCGGCTCGGGTCGCCGGCACGGCCAGCCGATTCACCAGCACCCGTTGGTCGCCGGCGGTGAGGCTGGCGACGGTGGCGGATTCCGTGAGGGTGCGCCAGCGATCCAGGTCGTCGCTGGCCTCCAGTCGCAGCCGGGACACGAAGCTCGTCGCAGCCTCCGGCCAGTGCAGGACGAGCTCGGTGACGGGCTGGGCGAGGGCGCTTGCGTCCAGCAGATAGCTGGCCGGGTGCGGCCCCGGCTTGCCGCCCCGGACCGCCACGACGGTCCCGTCGCTGCCGAGCTGGATGTCGACCGCGGTGTCGTCGCCCCGAGGCTCCGCCGGGGCCGGCAAGGGAAACAGCGGCAATTGCTGCCACGGTGTCGGCGTCTCTGGCCGCGACACACGGCGCAGTGCGTGGGGCAGCTCGGTGCCGGTGGCGTCGAACAGGCGCAGGTCGCCGAGATCCTCCCGCGTCGTCCACTCGTAGACGTCGGCGGGAACCTCCAGGCGCAGGATCGCGCCGTCGTCCGCGGCGGTCACCGTCCGGCCGCGGGCGAAGTCGCCGGGGGCTTCGCCCGCGGCCGCGCCGGCGGCCGTGCCGGCGGCCATGCCGGCGGCCATGCCGTGGGCCGCGCACGCCGCGGCCAGCAGCGACCCGAGCAGCAGACGCCGGTTCATGCCGGGGCCGGCCGTTGTGGCGGCCGCTCCGGGGCGGTCTGCGCCGCTCTCGACGGAGGCAGGGGGGCGAAGTAGCCGATGGCCAGCATCAGCACGCCGACGCTGATGAACGAGACGATGCGGGGCAGCACCGCGAGCCGTGGCAGATCCACGCTGAAGAGCTTCACCATCACCAGGCCGAGCAGGACGGCGCCTGCTATCCAGCCCGGGCGACTGCCGCGACGGGTGCCGAGGCCCATGAGCAGCAGTGCCGCCGTGGTCCAGAGAATGGAGGCCGTGGCCAGGAACTCGTCCGTCGAAATGATGGCGGTGAAGGGATAAGGGGCGCCGGCGTAGAAGTGCACCGCCCGAGCTGCCGTGAGATTCAGCCAGGCGAACGCCGTCAGGGCGAGCACGGTCCTGCCGCGCGAGCCCCACGGGCCGCGCCGCGCCTGAACCCCCGCAGCCAGGAGCACGCCGAGCTGCATCAGCTCCAGGGGATTCAGCAGCACCAGGTAGGGGAGAGGCCGCGGATTCGCGGGTGAGAGGCCGGAGATCAGCAGCCAGCCGAGCAGGAGCACCAGCGTGACGTCGAGGCCGCGGCCGAAATAGCTTTCGGGATGGGCGGCGGCGGGCCAGCGCACCTGGGATCGCGGGGCCAGGGCCAGCAGCGCAGCCACCGCTGCCAATGGCGCCGCGGCCCACGCTGCGAGCAACCATCCACGGCCGGCGTCGAGCCGGACCAGAAGGGCGGCCGCGGTCCAGCCGGCGATCGCCGCCATCAGCCACCAGGCGCCGGTGTGCCAGATCCGCGAAAGCCGGCGCTCCGGAGAGTCCGGCAGCAGGACGTCGCGGCTTGCCAGATGCCAGTAGAGGGCGGTCAGCGCCCCCGGCCAGGCCAGCCAGCCCAGATCGCCGAAGGGCGTGGCGCGGCGCCAACCGAGGTCCAGGGTGGGCAGGGCCACCGCCAGAGCGGGCAGCAGAAGCAGACCCGGCGCCAGCGCTTCACGCCAGCGAAGCCGCCTGGCCAGGGCGACCAGCACCGTGGTGGAAAGCGCCGCGAACAGCACCGCCAGGTGCTCGTTCACGTTGTCCGGGGCCACCGACCAGGGCGCGCGGAACCGGCCGATCTCCATCAGGCCGCCGAAGCACCACCACGCCACCCCCCAATAGAGGAACGGCCAGCGCAGCGCGTGCTCCAACGGATGCGACGCCCGGTGGCCCGCCGACAAGCGATGCGCGCTGAACACCCCGGCTGCGGCCAGCACGGCCGCGCCGAGGAAGTTGCCGTTCACCAGCAGCACCGCATCGTCACTGGGTTGCCATTCGTTGCCGAACGCCACTCCGGCGGCCACCTGAAGCGCCAGTCCGGCCAGTCGCGGCAGAAGCTGTCGCTGCTGCTGGCCCACCCACAGGAGGCCGGCGCCTTCCAGGGCCCAGATGGCGCCGGTCCAGCGCTGGTCGTCGAAGGCGAACGGCACGGCCAGGGTGGCGAACACCACGGCCAGCGCCAGGAACGATTGCCCGAGCAGGTGGCTGAAGGCGCCCTGGCGCTTCAGCCAGAGCGCGAGCAACACGTACACCGTTGCCGCCCCCAGTGCCGAGAACGCCATGCCGAAGGGAACGTCCTCGACCAGTCCCCACTGCAGCGCGAACGCCGCCATGGGCGTGCCGAACACCAGCGTGCCGTCCACCAGCCCCCTGAGGTCCGGACCCTGCCGGCGCGCGAACAGCACGGCCACCCCCACGTAGTAGAGGAAGAACAGGATCAGGAACGGCTCCGTGGAGGCAAAGAGCTCGCTGGTGTAGTACTGGCGGCCCCAGGCGGCACCGATGACGAAGGTGAAGACGAAGCCCGCCCAGTTGAGCCAGCGCCAGGCGCGGAACCACGCCATGGCCAGAATGCCGGCGTTGAGCAATGCGTAATAGGAGAACAGGGTCACATGGCTGCCCGAGCCCGTGGACATGAGGACCGGGGCCAGGAAGCCCCCGCTGGTGGCGAACAACGCCAGCGCCTGCGAACGCTGCAGCACCGCCAGCAGGGAGGATGCGGCCACCAGCACCACCAGCGCCGCGAATGCCGCGCCCATGGGCAGCAGGTCGTAGAGCCTGGCGGCGGCGAAGACGACCAGGTAGAGGATCCCCACCCCGGCCCCCTGCAGGATCAGGCCGTAGGCGTCCGTCCGGCCGCGCAGGCGCCAGCCCGCGGCGGTGAGGACCATGCCGCCCAGCGCGCTGCCCGCCAGTCTCAGCTCGACGGGCAGCAGGGCGTTCTCGTAAGCGTAGCGGAGCAGGAACGCCACGCCGAAGAACAGCACCACCACGCCGAGCCGGACCACCAGGTTGCCGGTGGTGAAGAAACGGACGGCGGCAGCGGTCAGCGCTCCCAGCACAGGCGGGGTTTGGGAGGGGGGCGGATGCGGCACCGGTTCCGGGCTGGGCTCGGTCACCGGCACCTCGACATGGCTGGGCCCCGGCGCCTCGCCGGGCCCCGGCACCTCCGTGGCCGCCGGTGGCGACGCTGCTGCCGGCGCGGCGCCGTGGCCGGCCGCCATCTCGGCCAGCGCCTCCACCCGGGCCTCGAGCGCCGCCAGCTCACCGCGCTGCTGCCACACGAGCGCCGCCCCGAAGCCCAGCAGGGCCCCGAAGAAGAGCCCCGCGTCCGCGGAAATCGCGGGACCGTGGCCGGCCAGCACGGCGCCGAGCAGTCCCGCGGCGATGGCGGCCACCACCGGGGGCGCCAGGCTCGAGCGCGCGCGGTGGGCGGGCGGGGTATCCGTATCAGTGGTCAAACGCGACGCTCAGTACCTGGTCCAGGTGCTCGGCCAGGGTGAAGGTCATCTCCGAGCGGACCTCGTCGGGGAGCTTGGCCAGATCCGCCTCGTTGTCCCTGGGCAGCACCACGTGCCGGAATCCCGTGCGATGCGCCGCCAGCACCTTCTCCTTGACGCCGCCCACCGGAAGCACCAGCCCCGACAGGGTGAGCTCCCCGGTCATGGCCACGTCGGCCCGGGCCGGACGGTAGCGGTAGGCGGACACCAGAGCGGTGGCGATGGTGACCCCGGCCGAGGGACCGTCCTTGGGCACCGCGCCCTCCGGCACGTGAACGTGAACGCCGTGCTTCTCCACGGTCTCCCGGTCGATGTCGATCTGCTCGGCGATGGTCCAGATGTAGCTGCGCGCCGCCCGGGCGGACTCCTGCATCACCTGGCCCAGGTGCCCGGTGAGGGTGATCTTGTCTTCCTTCTGGGTCAGCGCCGCTTCCACGTAGAGCACGTCGCCGCCGGTTTCCGTCCAGGCGAGGCCGGCGGCGACTCCCGGGGTCAGGGTCGCCCGGTAACGGTCGCGCTTGAACTTCTCCGGGCCGAGGAGCGCCACCAGATCCTCGGGCTCGATGACCGACTCCAGATCGCGGCGCTCCACGACCTGGCGGGCGCGCTTGCGCGCCAGCCGGCCGATGACCCGTTCCAGCTCCCGCACACCGGCTTCGCGGGTGTACCGGCGGATCATGACGTCGAGGGCCAGGTCGCTGATGTCGAGCTGCCGTTCGCTCAAGCCCGCCTCCCGGCGCTGCCGGGGAATCAGGTAGCGGCGCGCGATGGCGCGCTTCTCCATATCGCTGTAGCCGGACAGTTCGAGCACTTCCATGCGGTCGAGCAGTGGCCGGGCGATGCCCTCGAGGGTGTTGGCGGTGGTGATGAAGAACACCCCGGACAGGTCGTAGGGCAGGTTCAGGTAGTTGTCGCGGAAGTCCTTGTTCTGGGCGGGGTCGAGAATCTCCATCAGGGCGGCGGAGGGATCGCCGCGGAAATCGCGGCCGAGCTTGTCGATCTCGTCGAGCATGAGCACCGGGTTCACCACCCCCGCCCGGCGGATCCCCTGGATGATGCGTCCGGGCATGGCGCCGATGTAGGTGCGCCGGTGACCCCGTAGCTCCCCCTCGTCGTGCAGCCCGCCCAGGGAGAGGCGCTCGAACTTGCGGCCCATGGCCCGGGCGATGGACTGGCCGAGAGACGTCTTGCCCACCCCCGGTGGCCCCACCAGGCAGAGGATGGGCGCGTGGGACCCCGGGTTCAGCTTCAGTACCGCGAGGGACTCGAGGATCCGTGACTTCACTTCCTCCAGGCCGTAGTGGTCCTCGTCCAGCACCTGCTGGGCGTGCTCCAGGTCGAGCTGGTCATCGGTGCGCTGATGCCAGGGCAGCTCCGCCACCAGCTCCAGGTAGGCCCGAGCCACCTGATAGTCCGCCGCGTTCACCGACATGCGGGACAGCCGCCGGAGCTCCCGGTCCACTTCCTTCTGCACCGCCTCGGGAAGCTCCGCCTGATCGAGCTGCTCCTTGAGCTCGCGAACGTCTTCCTCGTCCTCGCCTTCGCCCAGGGCCTGCTCGATGGCCCGCTTCTGCTGGCGCAGCATGTGCTCGCGCTGCTGGGACTCCATGTCCTGCCGGGCCTGCTCCGCGATCTGGCGGCGCAGCTCGGTGACCTTCTGCTCGTGGCGCAGGACCTTGTGCATCTCTTCCATCAGCGCGCGGGTGGTATCGCACTCCAGGATCTCCTGCTCCTGCTCGAGCTCGAGGTTCGCCAGCGACGCGATGCGGTACATCTGGGTGAGGGGATCGCTCAACGACCCCACCAGCTGGTGGTAGATCTGGGCGCCGTTCTCCTGGTCGAACATCTGGGCGATGCTCTGCGCGAGCTCCAGGTTCTCGCGCACCAGGGCTTCCACCGCGGCCGCGTCTTCGCCGAGCTCGTCCATGGAGAGCTCGGGCAGCGGTTCCGCCTCGGCCATCAGCCGGTCGCCGTCCCAGTCGGCGTCGCCCAGCCGCACGCGGCGCGTGCCCTGGACGATGATCTGGGCGCCGCGGTCGCGCTTCTCCACCCGGGTGATTGTGCACACCGTGCCCACGTCGTAGAGGCCGTCGCGCTCGGGCCGCTCGTTTTCCGGATCGCGCTGGGCCACCGTCAGCAGCTCGCGCCCCGAGTCCATGGCGGTGTTGAGGGCCGCGAGCGACATGGTGCGGCCCACCGCCAGGGGCACGATGATCTGGGGGTAGACCACCGTGTTCTTCAGGGGGAGCACCGGAATATGTGATCGTTTCGAGGGCACGGCGATGCCTCGTGTGGATCAGGCCGTCAACTGCTGCGCCCTGGCCGCCTCTTCGCGGAGCAGCTCGGGCGAGCCCAACATCTGCCGATTGTAACCGATCCGCTTGAACCAGTAGTGGAGCCCCAGCAAGTCGGTAAACCCCATGCCGCCGTGCACCTCGGTGGCGGTCTTGGCCACGAACTTGCCCACTTCCGCCAGGTGCGCCTTGGTGTGGCAGGCGGTGAGCCGCGCCTCCTCGGGCAGATGGTCCAGGGCGTGGGCCGCGTACCAGACCAGGGCCCGGCAGGGTTCGAGCTCCGCCGCCATCTCCGCGCACATGTGCTTCACCGCCTGAAACGAACCGATGGGCCGGCCGAACTGCTGCCGCTCCCCGGCGTACGCCACCGCCTGATTCAGCATGCTCTGGGCGGCCCCGAGGGTATCCGCCGCCAGCATGACGCGGGCGGCGTCGAGCACGCGCGCCAGCACCTCGGGGTCGTCGGTCAGCCGTTCGGCGGGCGTCTGGTCCAAGGTGAGCTCCCCGGTGGGGCGGGTCCGGTCCACGGTCGTGAGGTTGCGGCCGCCGACCCCTGCCGCCCCGGCTTCCAGCAGATTCAGCCCGCGCGCCTGGTCGGCCACCAGATAGTGGGTTGCGGGATAGCCGGCCACGAACAGAGCCTTGCCGTTCAGCACGCCGCCTTCCCAGCGGACGCCGGTATCCGCCCGGGCACCCGTCGCCTCGGACACGGCCAGCCCCACCCGGGCCTCCCCGGCGGCGACGAGCGGGAGCAGCGGGTGGTCCGCGGCGCCGGCGTGGACGAGGGCCAGGGGCGCCGCCACCGCGGTGCCGAGAAACGGCGCCGGTGCGACGTGATGACCCAGGGCTTCCGCAACCAGGGCCGCCTCCAGACACGTGAGCCCCACGCCGCCCGCCGCCTCCGGCACCAGCAGCCCGGCGATGCCGAGCTCGCAGAGGCCGCGCCAGATGTCCGTATCGTCCGGCTCCTCGGCGAAGCGGCGCACCCGTTCCAGCGGTACCTGGTCGGCCAGAAATCGCTCGACGCTGTCCTGCAGCAGGATCTGCTCCTGCGACAATCCGAATTCCATGCTCTACCTCTCGCGCCCGAGCTTCGGTTCCCGGGGCATGCCGAGGCCCCGCTCGCTGATGATGTTCTTCTGAATCTGGGAGGTGCCGCCGCCGATGATGAGCCCCAGGAAGTACATGTACTGGGTCTGCCAGCTCCCGCGGTCGCGCAGGTAGGGATTGTCCCCGTAGGCGAGGCCGATTTCGCCCATCACGTCGATGGCCAGGCCTTCGAGCTCGTGGCGCAGCTCCGTGCCCTGGAGCTTCACCACCATGCGCGCGAGGCCGGCGTCCTGGCGGTTCACCCGCGCCGACAGGATTCGCAAGTCGTTGCAGCGCATGGCCATGACGCGGCCCTGCAGCTTCATCAGGCGATCGCGGAAGACGGGGTTCTCGATGAGCGGCCGGCCGTCCACGGTCTCCGCCTTCATCAGCTCGATGAGGGCGTTCAGCCGCGACAGGGTGGCGTCGGGGTTGCCCAGGGAGTCGCGCTCGTGACGCAGGATGGCGTTGGCGACCATCCAGCCGTCGCCGCGGTTGCCGACGATCTGGTGCTTCGGCACCCGCACGTCGGTGAAGAAGACCTCGTTGAAGTTGGCGGCTCCCGTCATGTCCACCAGGGGGCGGACCTCGATGCCGGGGGTGTCCATGCGGAACAGCAGGAAGGAGATGCCCTTGTGCTTCGGGGCGTCCGGTTCGGTGCGCACCAGGCAGAAGATCCAGTCGGCGAGCTGAGCCGTGCTGGTCCAGATTTTCTGGCCGTTCACGACCCACTCGTCGCCGTCCAGCTCCGCCCGGGTGGAGAGGCTGGCCAGGTCGCTGCCGGCGCCCGGCTCGGAGTAGCCCTGGCACCAGACCGTCTCGCCGCGCAGGGTGGGGGGTATGAACTCCCGCTTCTGCTCCTCGGTGCCCATCTCCAGCAGGGTGGGCACCAGCATGGAGATGCCCTGACCGCCGAGGCCCTGGCTCACCTGCGCCCGGGCGAACTCCTCGGCGATGATGCGCGACTCGAGAATGTCCGGCTCGGCCCCGTATCCGCCGTACTCCTTCGGAATGGTGCGCGCGGCGTAGCCGTGCTCGATCAGCAGCCGTTGCCAGGCGAGCGTCTTCTCCGAGCGCAGACCGGCGCCCTGGGGCGCGGCGTCCTCGTGCTGCTCAAGGAATTCCCTGACCTGCTCGCGGAAAGCCTCGTACCGTGGCCCGTAGGACAAATCCATGGACGTCTCCGGAAATGCGAGCCGCCGAGAGTAGCACAGGAATCAGCGATCAGCGGACCGCTGTCCGCTCTTCGCTATCCGCTATCCGCTGGAGCGCCGTCGCCGGGTTCTTGCATCATGCCCCTCCTGCGGAAAGCGGAAGGCGGATAGCGGATAGCGAAATAGCGGCCAGCGACTGCTACGCCAGCCTCGGCAACTGCTCCCTCCGCACCAGATACTTCAGGCTCACGCCGCGGCTGAACCGTTCCACCTCCGCGACGATGTAGTCCGTGAGCCGCTCGGTCTCCCGGCCGAGGGAGCCGGCGATGTGGGGCGTGAGAAACACGTTGGGCAGCTCGTAGAGCGGCGAGTCCTCGGGCAGCACCTCGGGCTCGGTGGTGTCCAGCACGGCGAACAGCCGGGCGCGGCGCAGCTCCGCCTCCAGGGCGTTGGGCTCGACCAGGGCCCCGCGGGCGGTGTTGACGAGGGTGGCGCCGTCCTTCATCAGGGCCAGCTCCCTCCCCCGCAGCATGTGCCGGGTCTCCGGCAGCAGGGGGGCGTGCAGGGAGACCACGTCGGAGCGGCCGAGCAGCTCGGCCAGGGTGACCTTGGAGACCCGCATGTCCCGGGCGGCCAGGGGGGGCACGTACGGGTCGTAGAGCAGCACGTCGAAGTCGAAGGGGCGCAGCAGCTTGATCACCAGCCTGCCCACGTGGGAGGCGCCGACGATGCCCACGGTCTTGCGGTAGTTGCCCACGTCCGCCGCTTCCCGGGTCCAGGGCGCGCGGTTCTCCCGCGCCTGGGCGTAGGCGCGCTGGAGCTGAAAGACGCGCTTGTTGGCGAACAGAATGGCGGCCAGCGTGTACTCCGCCACGGGCACGGCGTTGGCGGCCACGGCGTTCGTCACCAGGATGCCGCGGCGCCATACGGCGTCGTCGAGAAATCCTTTGACGCTGCCGGCCAGATGGGCGATGAGGCGCAGCTTGGGCATCCGTTCCACCACCGCGGCGTCGATGGGCGGGCACCCCCAGCTCGTCACCAGCACCTCGACCTTGGAAAGCTCCCATCCCAGAGCGTCCAGGTTCCGCATCGGCTCGCGGCTCACCAGCGACACGGCTTGATCCAGGCGCTCGATGTGCTCGTCGCGCATCAGCTCGTCGCGAACCACCGGATGCATGACGAGCGCCGTCCGCAGCTTTTTGGCCATGGTCCAGAGAATACCCCATAATCCCGACGCCAGTTTACGTGCCGAGGAGCGTCCATGAGCGATTCCGCTGCCGATGCCATGGTCGAGACCATGGCCCGCATGCAGGAGGCCCACAATCGTCAGGTGCATGCCGAATGGCGCACCCAGGGCTACCCCTACTACCGGGCCGTGTGGGTCGAGTGCGCGGAGCTTCTCGACCACTTCGGCTGGAAATGGTGGAAGCACCAGCAGCCGGACCCGGAGCAGGTCAAGCTGGAAGTGGTGGACATCTGGCACTTCGGGCTATCCGACCTGATGCGGGCCGAGGCCCTGACCCCCGACGTGGCAGACGCCCTGGGGGGCGTCTCGGGCACGGGCGGTGACGCCGAGGCGTTCCGCCTGGCGGTGGAAACTCTGGCCGAGCAGACCCTGGCGCAGAGAGTGTTCGCCCTGGCGCCCTTCATCGCCGTGCTGGAGGTCCTGCCGCTACCGCTCCCGGAACTGTTCCGGCTCTACGTGGGCAAGAACGTGCTGAACCACTTCCGTCAGGACCACGGCTACAAGACCGGTCACTACAGGAAGACCTGGCAGGGCCGGGAAGACAACGCTCATCTGGTGGAGATCCTGGAGCGCCTGGACTGCCCGCCCGACGCCGTGCCGGACCGGCTGTACCGCGAGCTCGCCCGCAGGTACGAGGGGCAGCCCGCCTGAGCCCCGCCGGGGCCGCCGGCCCCGGTTCCGTCATCGAACGTTCATCAGGCCGTCACCTGGGCATCATGGAAGCCGGTGAGGATGGCGCCGAGTCGAACTCGAGATTCCGATGAAGCGCGACCTCCCGCCCGAGCCGGCACGGATTCACTATCGCAGTATCTTCGTCTCCGACGTCCATCTGGGGACGAAGGGGTGTCAGGCCTCGCGACTGCTGCATTTCCTCGATCACCATAGCTGTGAGCGGTTGTACCTGGTGGGTGACATCGTCGACGGCTGGCGCATGAAGTCGTCCTTGTACTGGCCGGCGGATCACAGCAGCGTGCTGCGCCGGTTGCTGGCGATGTGCGAGGCGGGCACGCGCATCGTCTACGTGACTGGCAATCACGACGAGTTCCTGCGCAAGTACACGGGACTGGCCATCGGCGGCGTGGCGCTGGTGGACGAAGCGGTGCACGTCACTGCCAGCGGAGAGCGCTTCCTGGTGGTGCACGGTGACGAGTACGACGTGGTGACCCGCTACCACCGCTGGGTCGCCTTCCTCGGTGATGTGGGCTACACCCTGCTGCTCGAGTTGAACCGGCATCTCAACGCGTTGCGCAGCCGGCTCGGCTACGGCTACTGGTCCTTGTCCGCCTGGATCAAGGGGCGGGTGAAACGGGCCGTCAGCTTCATCTGCGAGTTCGAGCAGGCGCTGGCACATCAGTGCCGCAAGCAGGGGTTCCAGGGGGTGATCTGCGGCCACATACACCACGCGGAGATCCGTGACCTCGACGGCACCGTCTACATGAATTGCGGCGACTGGGTGGAGAGTTGCACGGCGCTGGTGGAGGACGAGGAAGGCCGGTTCACGATCGTTCGGTGGGCTGGACGGCCCGCTGCCGACGTGGTGCCGCTGCAGCCGGCGGTCGAGCCGGCGGCCCAGCCGGAGCGTCTTCGCGCATGAAACGGTTGCTCATCGTCAGCGACGCCTGGGAGCCCCAGACCAACGGAGTGGTCACCACCCTGAAAGCCGTCTCGGCGCATCTGCCGGCGCTGGGCTTCCGCGTCCGGCTCGTGCACCCCGGGCTCTTCGCCACGCTGCCGATGCCCGGCTATCCGGAGATTCGGGTGGCCCGGGACCCCTGGAAGCTGGCGAGCATGATCGAGCGCTTTTCGCCCCACGTGGTGCACATCGCCACCGAGGGTCCCCTGGGGTTGTGGGCGCGCCGCGAGCTCGCGCGGCGCTCCATGCCCTTCACCACGTCCGTGCACACCAAGTTCCCGGAGTACGCCCAGCAGCGGCTGGCGATGCCGCTGGCGTTAGGCTACGGCTATCTGCGCTGGTTCCACCGCCCGGCGAGGCGTGTCCTTTGCACCACCGAGTCCCACCGGCAAGAGCTGGAACGATGGGGATTCGACAACCTGGTAGTGTGGGGGCGAGGCGTGGACGCAGAGCGGTTCCGGCCGAGGCAGCGAACCCCCCGCGCCCGTCCGCGCCTGCTGTACGCCGGCCGCGTGGCGGTGGAGAAGAACCTCGAGGCGTTTCTGGACCTCGAGATCGACGCCGAGAAGGTGGTCGTGGGGGACGGCCCGGCGCGACCGTCGCTGGAGCGGCGCTACCCGGACGTCCGTTGGCTGGGGTTCCGCCACGGCGAGGAACTGGCAGCGGAGTATGCCGAGGCCGATGTGCTGGTGTTCCCTTCCCGCACCGACACCTTCGGGCTGGTGATGCTGGAAGCCATGGCCTGCGGCACCCCCGTTGCCGCCTATCCGGTGATGGGGCCTCGGGACGTGGTGGTCCCGGGGGTGACTGGCAGCCTGTGCGACGATCTCGGAGCTGCCGTGCGACAGGCGCTGACCATCGACCGTGCCGGCTGCCGGGCCCGGGCGTTGGCGGCGGACTGGCGCCGGGTGGCCGAGCGGTTGGCAGCTTGCCTCGAAGAGGAGCCCGCCTGCAGCCGGGCCGCCTGATCGAGGGCCTCGCGGACAGCTGACCGCGGACAGCGGATTAGCCCATGGCGGACAGCGCCCCAGCCTGTATGCTCACGGCGTGTCCACCCGACCCGAAAACGCCCCCACGGAAAGCGCCGGTCCGGCAGCCGAGCTCGGTGAGCTCGAGCGTCGGCTCGAGGGTTGGCGTCCGGACCAGGTGGGAACGCTGATGTTCGTGCGCGACGCCGGCCGGGTGCTGCTCATCCGCAAGCGCCGCGGGCACGGCATGGGCAAGCTGAACGGCCCCGGCGGCAAGGTGGAGCCCGGCGAGACCCCGCTGGCGTGCGTTCTGAGGGAGACGGAGGAGGAGGTAGGGGTGCGGCCGCTGATGCCGCGCCTCGCCGGCGTGTTCCGCTTCCTCGATAGCGATGACGAGGACTGGCTGGGCTACGTGTTCGTGGCCGACGCCCACACCGGCACACCGCGCGTCACTGCCGAGGCGATCCCGCACTGGTTCCCTGAGGACGCCCTGCCGTTCGAGCAGATGTGGGACGACGACCGGATCTGGCTGCCGCGTCTTCTCGCCGGTGAGACCCTCGAAGGAGAGTTTCTGTTTCGTGGCGGCCGCCTGGTCGCGCACCGGCTGATAACCCTCCCGCGAAAGCCGACCACTGACGGCTGACAGCCAGTCTATCCACAACTACTCCCCCCCAACACGCAGAACTCGGCGCAGTGCGGATGGTTCAGAGGCACCGTGCCGAGCGCGTCCGCCAGGCGGCTTCCCAGCTCGAACCGCGGTTCGTAGGGGAGCAGCGTGCAGGCCACCACCGCCGGCTCCCGAGCGCCCTTGCGCTTCACCACCATCCGCGAGCTGGCGCACATCACCTGGGCCGGGTCCACGCCGAGGATGCCCCAGCAGGCCTCGGTGATCTCCGGCACCGGCGCCTGCGCATCCATTTCCGGGAACAGCACCAGGCGCTCAGGATCGTGTGCATCCACGGCAATGCCTTCGGCCGCGAAGAGCTCGGCGAAACCGGACCTCAGGACCGGCTCGTCGTCGCCCCAGCGGGTGCGCGCCGCCACCGCCAGATGAAACCCCGCGCCGCTCAGCCAGCGCAGCCCTTCGAGCATGGGCTCCCAGGTGCGACGCCCGCGCTCCTGGCGATGCAGCGCCGGGTCGTGGTGGTCCACGGAAACGCGGATGGTCAGGCGTTCGCCGAAGCGCGGCAAGAGCGCCAGCAGATCCTCCCCGCACTTCCGCATGGGCTTCATGGCGTTGGTCAGCACCAGGGCGCGATGGCCGGCCCTCAGGGCGTCCTCCAGCATGCCCATGAAGTGGGGATTCATGAACGGTTCCCCGCCGGTGAAGCCGATGGTGTGGGTGCCGTGCCCCAGCAGCGCGAGCTCGTCCAGGTACCGGCGGGCTTCTTCCCGGGTGAGGTATTCGAGGCGGTCGTTGCTCGGGCTCGACTCGATGTAGCAGTGCTCGCAGGTGAGGTTGCACAAGGTGCCGGTGTTGAGCCACAGGGTCTCGAGTCGGCCGAGCGCCACGCGGGCGCGGGGGCTGCCGTCGGCCGTGGTGTCGGGGTCGACGAACCGCCCTGGGCGCTCACGGGTGATCAGTCTCATACGTGGAGTATGATGGCGGCGGGTCGAGACAGCCAGAGGAGTGGACATGCGCATCGGCATCTCGGTCTCGTCGAGCTATCGGGTGGACGACCCGAGGGTGGCTGCGGGCTGGATGGTGGCGCGTGCCCGGGCCGCGCGCCAGGCGGACCTGGACAGCCTGTTCGTCGGCGATCATCACGTCACGCCAGCGCCTTATTTCCAGAACACGCCCATCCTGGCACGCATGCTGGCGGAGTGGGGCAGCCGGCCCGCGGGCGCCCTGTTCCTGTTGCCGCTGTGGCACCCGGTGCTCCTGGCCGAGCAGGTGGCTACGCTCGCGAGCATCGCAGAGGGGCGCTTCATCCTGCAGTGCGGCCTCGGCGGCGACCGTCGTCAGAGTGCCGGCATGGGCGTTGCGATGCAGGACCGGGCGGCCATGTTCGAGGCGTCGCTCACCGCCCTGCGGGCCTTGTGGCGGGGCGAGGAGATCTCCCTCGACCGGTTCTGGCCGGTGGCGGGAGCGAGAATCTCGCCTCAGCCGCCGGAGCCCGTGGAGGTCTGGGTGGGTGCCACGGCTCCGCCGGCCATACGCCGGGCCGCGCGGCTGGCGGACGGCTGGCTGGCGGCGCCGGCGCTCACCCACGGTCAGGCCGCCGAAAGCCTGAGGCTCTATCGGGAGGCGTGCG